>LNDS01000046.1 GCA_001464835.1 Rhizobiales bacterium Ga0077525
CAAGCAGCTCAACGTGTTCACCTCGGAAGTGACGCGCGTCGCGCGCGAAGTGGGCACCGAAGGCAAGCTTGGCGGCCAGGCGCAGGTGGTCGAGGTCACCGGCGTGTGGAAGGACCTCACCGAAAACGTCAACTCGATGGCGTCGAACCTGACCGCGCAGGTCCGCAACATCGCGGAAGTGACCATCGCCGTGGCCAACGGCGACTTGTCGAAGAAGATCACGGTCGACGTGCGCGGCGAAATTCTGCAGCTCAAGGAAGCCATCAACACGATGGTGGACCAGCTGCGCTCGTTCGCCTCGGAAGTGACGCGCGTGGCGCGCGAAGTCGGTACCGATGGCAAACTCGGCGGCCAGGCCATCGTGCCGGGCGTCGCCGGCACCTGGAAGGATCTCACCGACTCGGTCAACGCCATGTGCGGTAACCTGACCGATCAGGTGCGTAACATCGCGCAGGTGACCACCGCCGTGGCGCGCGGCGACTTGTCGCGCAAGATCACCGTCGACGTGCGCGGCGAAATTCTCGAACTCAAGGACACCATCAACACGATGGTGGATCAGCTCAATGGCTTCGCCTCGGAAGTGACGCGCGTCGCACGCGAAGTCGGCACCGAAGGCAAGCTCGGCGGCCAGGCGCAGGTTCCCGGCGTCGCCGGCACCTGGAAAGACCTCACCGACAACGTCAACTTCATGGCCGGCAACCTCACCGCTCAGGTCCGCAATATCGCCGAGGTGGCGACCGCCATCGCCGGCGGCGACTTGTCGAAGAAGATCACGGTGAATGTGTCGGGCGAAATCCTGCAGCTGAAAGAAACCATCAACACGATGGTCGATCAGCTCAATGCGTTTGCCGGCGAAGTGACGCGTGTCGCGCGTGAAGTCGGTACCGAAGGCCGCCTAGGCGGTCAGGCCAACGTGCTCGGCGTCGCCGGCACCTGGAAGGACTTGACCGACTCGGTCAACTCGATGGCGTCGAACCTCACCGCTCAGGTCCGCAACATCGCCGAAGTCACCACCGCGGTCGCCGGCGGTGACCTGTCGAAGAAGATCACGGTGGACGTTAAGGGTGAAATCCTCGAGCTGAAGGACACCATCAACACGATGGTGGACCAGCTCAACGCCTTTGCCGGCGAAGTGACGCGCGTGGCCCGCGAAGTCGGCACCGAAGGAAAGCTCGGCGGTCAGGCGCTGGTGCGCGGCGTGGCCGGCACCTGGAAGGATCTGACCGACAGCGTCAACTCGATGGCCTCGAACTTGACGGGCCAGGTCCGTAATATTGCCGAGGTGGCGACGGCGGTGGCGCAAGGCGATCTGTCGAAGAAGATTACGGTGAACGTGTCGGGCGAAATCCTTCGGCTGAAGGACACGCTCAACACCATGGTCGATCAGCTCAATTCATTTGCCTCGGAAGTGACGCGCGTGGCGCGCGAGGTCGGCACCGAAGGCAAACTCGGCGGTCAGGCCGAAGTGCCCGGCGTCGCCGGCACCTGGAAGGATTTGACCGACAGCGTCAACTCGATGGCCGGAAACCTGACCGGCCAGGTGCGCAACATCGCAGAAGTGGCGACCGCCATCGCCGGCGGTGACTTGTCGCGCAAGATCACAGTCGACGTGCGCGGCGAAATCCTTCAGTTGAAGGAGACGCTGAATACGATGGTCGACCAGCTCAACCGCTTCGCCGGCGAAGTGACGCGCGTGGCGCGCGAAGTTGGCACCGAAGGGCGCCTCGGCGGGCAGGCCAACGTGCCGGGCGTTGCCGGCACCTGGAAGGATTTGACCGACAGCGTGAATTCGATGGCGGGCAATCTGACCGCCCAGGTCCGTAACATCGCGGAAGTGACCACCGCTGTGGCGCGTGGCGACTTGTCGCGCAAGATCACGGTCGACGTGAAGGGCGAAATCCTTGAGCTGAAGAACACCATCAATACGATGGTGGACCAGCTCAACTCCTTCGCGTCAGAAGTGACTCGTGTGGCCCGCGAAGTCGGCACCGAAGGCAAGCTCGGCGGTCAGGCCGAGGTGCCGGAAGTGGCCGGCACCTGGAAGGACCTGACGGACAACGTCAACTTCATGGCGTCGAACCTGACCGCACAGGTTCGCAACATCGCCGAAGTTGCAACCGCTATCGCGAGCGGCGACTTGTCGAAGAAGATTACCGTTGACGTGCGCGGTGAAATCTTGCTGCTGAAGGAAACGCTCAACACCATGGTCGAGCAGTTGCGCTCCTTCGCGGCTGAAGTGACGCGCGTGGCGCGTGAAGTCGGCACCGAAGGCCGTCTCGGCGGCCAGGCCGTCGTGCCCGGCGTCGGCGGCACGTGGAAGGATCTGACCGATAACGTCAACCTGCTGGCGGCGAACCTGACGACCCAGGTGCGCAACATCGCCGAAGTGACCACGGCCGTGGCGCGCGGCGACTTGTCGCGCAAGATCACGGTCGACGTGAAGGGCGAAATTCTCGAGCTGAAGAACACCATCAATACCATGGTGGATCAGCTCAACGCCTTCGCCTCGGAAGTGACGCGCGTGGCGCGCGAAGTCGGCACCGAGGGCCGCCTTGGCGGCCAGGCCGAAGTCCCTGGCGTCGCCGGCACCTGGAAGGATCTGACCGACACTGTGAACGTGATGGCGGCGAACCTGACCGAACAGGTGCGCGGCATCGTCAAAGTGGTGACCGCGGTCGCCGACGGCGACCTCAAGCAGAACCTCACCGTGAAGTCGAAAGGTGAGGTCGCCGCGCTCGCCGAAACCATCAACAACATGACCGGTACGCTCGCGACCTTCGCCGATCAGGTGACGACGGTGGCGCGCGAAGTGGGCGTCGAAGGCCGCCTCGGCGGGCAGGCCAATGTGCCGGGCGCCGCCGGCACCTGGAAGGATCTGACCGGCAACGTGAACCTGCTCGCCGCCAACCTCACCACGCAGGTGCGCGCCATCGCCGAGGTGGCGACCGCGGTGACCAAGGGAGACTTGACGCGGTCAATTCAGGTCGACGCGCGCGGCGAAGTGGCCGAGCTCAAAGACAATATCAACACGATGATCGGCAATCTGCGTTTGACCACCGATCGCAATACCGAGCAGGACTGGCTCAAGACCAATCTCGCCAAGTTCACCAACATGCTACAGGGCCAGCGCGATCTCGAAACGGTCGGCCGTCTGCTGCTGAGCGAACTGACGCCGCTGGTGAATGCGCAGCAAAGCGTCATTTACCAGATGGCAGCGGAAGGCTCGAAGCTGCAAATCCTCTCTTCTTACGCCGATGCGGCAGGCAGCGGCCATCCCGACGTACTCGCGCTAGGCGAAGGCCTCGTCGGCCAGTGCGCGATCGACAAGCGCCGGCTGCTGATCGCGGACGTTCCAGCCAATGTCGTCTCGATATCGTCGGCGCTGTTCAAGGCGTCGCCGCGCAACATCGTGGTGCTGCCGGTTCTTTTCGAAAATGATGTGAAGGCAGTCATCGAACTCGCTTCGATCGAAGCTTTTACCAGCCTGCAGATCGCCTTCCTCGAACAACTCACGGCCAGCATCGGCATCGTTCTGAATTCCATCGAGGCCTCAATGCAGACCGAAGGCTTCCTCAAACAATCGCAGCAGCTCGCCGGCGAATTGCAGACACAACAGCGCGAATTGCAACAGACAAACGAGCAACTCGAACAGAAGGCGCAACAACTCGCAGAGCGCAACGTCGAGGTCGAACGGAAAAACCAGGAAATCGAACAGGCGCGCCGGGAACTGGAAGAAAAAGCGGCCGAACTGGCGCTCACTTCAAAGTACAAGTCCGAATTCCTCGCCAATATGTCGCACGAGTTGCGCACCCCGTTGAACTCCATTCTTATTCTCGGTCAGCAATTGGCCGAGAACCCGGAGGGCAATCTCACCGGCAAGCAGGTCGAATTCTCGCGCACCATTCACGGCGCCGGCACTGATCTGCTCAACCTGATAAGCGACATTCTCGACCTGTCAAAAATCGAATCCGGCACGGTCACTGTCGAGGCGGAAGAGATTTATTTTTCGAATGTTCTGGAAGCCGTGGCACGGCCATTCCGCCACGAGGCGGAGTCTCGGCGTATTGCGTTTGCAACCCATCTCGACGCCAACCTCGACCGCAGCATTGTTACGGATTCCAAGCGTCTTCAACAGGTGTTGAAGAACCTGCTGTCGAACGCCTTCAAATTTACGCCGGAAGGCGGTGTTGAGTTGAAGGTGGCCGTTGCACATAACGGTTGGACGCCAACCCATCCAGTCTTAAGTCAGGCGCATGGCGTGGTCGCCTTCGAAGTGTCGGATACCGGCATTGGCATTCCACTTGAAAAGCAAAAGATCATCTTCGAAGCGTTCCAGCAGGCGGACGCGTCCACTAGCCGCAAGTATGGAGGCACCGGTCTGGGCCTCGCCATCAGTCGCGAACTGGCAAGCCTGCTCGGCGGCGAAATCCAGATCAGGAGCAAACCCGGAGTGGGCAGCTCATTCACGCTGTATCTCCCGATCCGCTACGCCGGCCCGTCGATTCCTGCGCGGATAAACACGCAGTCGGCGTCGCCGCAGCTATCATCGGCGATGTTGCTACCGGAGCGCGAGACGATCATTGACGACCGTCATGAGATCGGCGCGGGCGACACCATCCTTCTTGTGGTGGAAGATGACCTGCACTACGGCCGTGTCTTGTTCGATCTGGCGCACGACAAGGGATTCAAGGTTCTGATTGCAACCACCGGCGCCGATGCGCTTGAGCTCGCCAAGCAATACCAGCCGACGGCTATTTCACTCGATATTTTTCTGCCCGACATGCTCGGCTGGAGTGTGCTCAGCCAGCTCAAGCAGAATCCGCTCACCCGCCATATCCCGGTGCAGATCATTACGCTGGACGAAGACCGCCAGCACGGTCTGGCGCGTGGTGCATTCTCCTTCGTCAGCAAGCCTACGACGGTGGAGGGCGTCGATGCCGCGCTTGAACGAATCAGGGATTATGCGGCGCGGGCGCGCAAACGTCTTCTGATCGTCGAAGACAATGCAGCCGAGCAGTTGAGCATCGCCGCGCTGCTGGGCTCAGACGACATCGAGATTGAAACCGCCGGCAGCGGCGGCGAGGCGCTCCACGCCCTGCGCACCGACATCTTCGATTGCGTGGTGCTTGATATGCGGCTGCCGGATATGACCGGGTTCGAGGTTCTCGAAGCGCTACGCGAAGATGGAAAGGTGAACGACATTCCAGTCATCGTCTTCACCGGGCGCGAATTGACGCCAGAGGAAGATGCACGATTGCACACCATGGCGCGCAGCATCGTGATCAAGGGTGTCGAGTCGCCGGAGCGTCTGCTCGATGAGACGGCGCTGTTCCTGCACCGCGTCGTCACGAACCTGCCGGACGACAAACAGCGTATGCTGGAGCGGCTTAACAGTTCCGACGAAAACCTGGTCGGCCGCGTCGCATTGTTGGTCGATGACGACGCGCGCAATATCTTTGCGCTTAGCAGCGTGCTCGAACGGCGCGGCATGAAGGTGCTATCGGCCACCGCCGGGAGGGATGCGATTGACTTGATCAATTCGAATCCGGGCATCGACATTGTATTGATGGACATCATGATGCCGGAAATGGACGGATACCAGACCATCCAGGAAATCCGCGAGGAAGCCCGCTTTAGGCGCCTGCCGATCGTCGCGCTAACGGCGAAGGCGATGAAAGGCGACCGTGAAAAATGTCTGGAAGCTGGCGCCTCGGATTATCTTGCCAAACCTGTGAATACGGAACAATTGCTGACCGTGCTGCGCATGTGGCTGCACCGTTGAGCCCTCCCATGGAAAAGAAAGACAGAATCAACATCCTCCTGGTCGACGATCAGCCGGGAAAATTGTTGAGCTACGAGACTGTACTGCGTGAACTTGATGAGAATCTCATCAAGGCGGCCTCGGCAACGGAAGCGTTGGAGCTTCTGCTCAAGAACGAAATTGCTGTAATTCTCGTCGATGTGTGCATGCCGGATCTCGACGGCTTTGAACTCGCTGCCATGATTCGGAATCATCCGCGATTTCAACGCACCGCCATTATTTTCATATCGGCAGTGCTGCTGTCCGATACCGACTATCTGCGTGGTTATGAAATGGGCGCGGTCGACTATGTGCCGGTTCCGGTCGTGCCGGAGCTTCTGCGCGCCAAGGTGAGGGTATTCTCGGAATTGTACCGCAAGACGCGCGATCTGGAGAAACTGAATCAGGAACTCGAAGACCGCGTACTCACCCGCACGACCGAACTCCAGTCGGCGGCCGAGCGACTGACCGAAAGCGAACGCGCACGCAGTATCGCGCTCGCCGCCGGTCAAATGGGCTCATGGGATTGGGATGTCTCGTCGGGTGAGTGCATCTGGGACGATGGCCAGCATCGGATTTTCGGTATCGATCCGGGACAAAAGCTGACCTTTGAAGAGGTCCGCAAACATATTCACAAGGATGACCTTGCACGTTTCGAAGCCCGTGTTTTCGCGCATGGCGGCAATCAAACTTTCCAGGAGGAACTCCGCGTCACCCGGAGTTATGGTGAGTTGCGGTGGTGCATCTGTACCGCCGCATTGACGTTCGACGACGGCGGAAAAGTCTCGCGCGCCAGCCTGGTGACGATCGACATTACCGATCGAAAACTTGCGGAAGAGCGCCAGCTTCTATTGGCGCGCGAAGTCGATCATCGTGCGCGCAACGCCCTGGCAGTGGTGCAGGCGATCGTTCGGCTGACGCGAGAGCCGTCGCAGCAAGCTTATATTCGCGCCGTCGAAGGGCGTATTCAGGCTCTGGCGAAAGCCCACACCTTGTTGTCGGAGACTCGCTGGCATGGCGCCGACGTCGCGCATCTGGTTGCCGAAGAGCTTGCGCCGTATTTTTCCGCCGACGGCAGTCGTGTCAAAGTCGAAGGGCCATCGGTCGTGCTACCGCCGGAGAAAGCGCAGAACCTTGCGCTTGCGCTGCATGAGTTGGCGACCAATTCGGCAAAGTACGGCTGCCTCTCGGTCGCGGCCGGCCGGCTCACCTTGAATTGGGCGACCAAGGACGGGATTTTGACGCTGTGCTGGCAGGAAACAGGCGGGCCGGCGGTCACGCGGCCCGCCCGGCAGGGTTTCGGCACGAAGATCATGAACGCCAGTATCGGGCATCAAGGCGGCGGCCATGTTTCATTTGAATGGCTTCCATCCGGTCTGCGTTGCAGGTTGCATCTATCGATCTCGAACAATGAATCTCTCGCCGCGGTTCAGCACGACGACGAGAAAGTCGTGCAGCTACCCTCGGGAATGGTAAAACGTGTCCTGCTCGTGGAGGACGAAGTCCTTGTCGGCATGATGGTGCATGATATTCTCATCGAAAATGGCCTTTCTGTCGTTGGCCCATGTGGCTCAGTGGCGGACGCAGCGGCAGCGCTTGCGACGGCTGATTTGAGTTGCGCAATTCTTGATCTTAATGTCGGTGGCGAGACCAGCTATAGGATTGCAAGATCGTTGGCGGAGCGATGCGTGCCATTTGCATTTGTCACGGGCTACGGTCGTGAAAGTATCGATGCCGCCTTTCAGGACGTGCCCATCCTGCAAAAGCCCATCGTGCGCGAGGAACTGGAGCGCTATCTACGGAATGTTCTTGGCAGCGGAGAGACGACGGGCAGCGGGGCATCGAGAAACGAGAGTGCAGTCTCACAAGCGAGCGCGTCGAACTTATGAAAACTGGCTCCCTTGGGCGATTTTCGATCATGAAACGAATCGACCGATGACATGATTTCTGAAGAAACGGTTTTGGACTTCGCGTCGTCCTTTGACTCCGTGTGGTCTTTAGAACTGCTGCTCGTGCTGAAGCGGAGTCCCGACCGACATTGGGAAGCCAATGAATTGATTCGGGAGTTGCGCAGCAGCCAGGTTGTCGTCGCGGGTGCCCTCGCCAATCTTATGGCCGCTGGCCTTGTCGTGAAACATGAGCACGGACAGTATCAGTATCAAACCCGCGCGGACCGTATGGAAGAGCTCATAAATGAGCTGGAAAAAATCTATGACACGAAGCCGGCCCTGGTCGTCCGCGCCGTCGTGTCGACATCCAACAGGAAGCTGAAACTTCTCTCCGATGCATTCAGGCTCAAAGAATGACAGATCCTCTAGCAGCAACGGTCTACCTGCTTTGTTTCGCAACGAGCGCAGCCTGCGGCGCGCTCCTGGTGCGAAGCTATCTTCGAAACCGAACGCCGCTCCTGTTATGGACCGCGGCGTGCTTTGTGCTTTTGGCTGTTACCAACTTTCTGGTGGTTGTCGACCTGGTGTTTCTCCCCGACGATGTTGATCTGCGGTTGGTGCGATACGCAACTGGGCTGACTGCAATCGCAACCCTTCTGTATGGCTTCATTTGGGAGGTCGATTGATATGCTTCAGTTTCTTTCAGGGATGATATTTGCCGGTCAGCTTGTCGCTGCGTTGTTTTTTATTCGATTCTGGAAGCGAACCGGCGATATCCTGTTTGCAGCATTCGGACTGTCATTCGTTCTTTTCGCCGTGAGTCAGGGGGCATCTCTATTGTCCGATGCGCCGAGGGAAGACAGGGCATGGATCTATATGTTCCGCTTGGCGGGATTTGCCTTGCTGCTGGGCGCCATCGCTTGGAAGAATATGGCTCGCCGGCAATCGTCATAGCGTGATCCGAAACACTTCGGGAAGGAGGCCGCACTTGCAAGAGGTGGCCGCGCCGGGTTATCCGGTGCCCGAAGGCGGGCCAAAACCCCAAGCGCAACCAATTGTTTACCACGTATGCTCAACTCCTGTTCACGCCGTGCCGGGTAGAGGGTAAACTACAGACAATGATCGGGGACCGGTTTTAGGAAATGACCAACGTGGGGGATAACGGGCGCACCGCGCGGCTGGCACGGCTTTTGGCCGTGACGGCGGGCGCGCTGGCGCTTGCCAATTGCTCCGGCACCACCTCGAGGGTCGATCCGAAATGGGGCGTCGCCGCCAGCGCCCGCGTGGTTGAGCCCGGCCAGCCGGTGCCGAAGGGCGGCGGCAAGTATCGCGTCGGCAAGCCGTATCAAGTCGCCGGCCGCACTTACGTTCCGGAAGAAGACCCCGACTACAAAGCCGAGGGCTTGGCCTCGTGGTACGGCGACGCTTTCCACGGCCGTTACACCGCCAATGGCGAAATCTTCGACATGGAGACGATCACGGCGGCGCATCCCACCATGCCGCTACCGTCCTATGCGCGCGTCACCAACCTGAAGAACCGCAAGTCGATCGTGGTGCGGGTCAACGACCGCGGGCCTTATGTCGGCAACCGTATTATCGATCTTTCGGTGAAGACCGCCCGGCTGCTCGAGTTCCACGGCCAGGGCGTAGCCCGGGTCCGGGTCGAATATATTGGCCGCGCACCTCTGGCCGGTTCCGACGACCGCAAGCTGATCGCCACTTTGCGCGACGGCAATTCGCCGGTGTCCGACAAGGTGCTGGTCGCGTCGAACAAGAATTTCGCGCCGGCGTTTTTCGATTCACGGCCGATGACAGAGGTGCCGCCACCGCCGCAGCGTCCGTTCCGCGTCGATGGCTCGCACCAGGTCGCCAGTCTTGAGCCCGAGGCGGAAGAGGCGGTGCCGCGTGCGGTTGAGCAGCCGCGCCTCTCTGAACAGCCAAGGTTGGCCGCGAATGTCCTGCGAGCCCAGGTTGCCAGCCACGGCGTGGCCGCCGCGCCATCGGTTTCACCGGTTTCGGCCTATGCGCCGACGCGCTATGATGCCCCGGCGGGCTTCATGAGCGGCCGCGGCCTTTACTGAGCCGCATTCTCCCGTCAAAGCCAGCTTTTTTGGGCGCTTCTTGGCGCGTCTTATGGGGCCGTGGATAAAAGGTTGCGCCGGTCGGCCGGAGACTTAAAGCTGTTGAGCATGGTCCTTCGAACATCTCAGATCGGACGTTTCTTCGGCGCGGCGGTTCTGCTCGCAGGCTTGTTCGCGGCAGGGCAGGCGATGGCGCAGGCGAATAAGCCGGCCTCGGGCCTCGCGGCGAAAAAAGACGGGCCGAAGAAGGACGAACTGCCGATCTCGGCGCCGCACGCCATCCTCATCGACGCCGAAAACGGCGGCGTGCTGTTCGAGCGCGATGCCGACAAATTGATCTATCCGGCCAGCCTCGCCAAGCTGATGACGGCCGAATATGTCTTCAACGAATTGAAATCCGGCCGGCTCAATCCCAAGGACGAATTCCCGGTCAGCGAGAATGCCTGGCGCAAGGGCGGCGCGCCGTCCGGCGGCTCGACCATGTTCGCGGCGCTGCACAGCCGCATCAGCGTCGATGACCTCCTGCATGGCGTCATCATTCAATCGGGCAACGATGCCTGCATCGTGCTGGCCGAAGGCCTTGCCGGCAGCGAAGACGAATTCGCCGCCAAGATGACGCAGCGCGCGCGCACGCTCGGCCTGACCAAATCGACTTTCGCGAATTCGAACGGCTTGCCCAACCCGCGGATGCAAGTGACGACGCGCGAGCTCGGCCTCCTGGCGCGGCACATCATCGTCACCTATCCCGAGTATTATCCGATCTACGGCAAGCGCGAATTTCTCTGGAACAAGATCAAGCAGCCGAACCGCAATCCGCTGCTCGGCATGGAGATCGGCGCCGACGGCATGAAGACCGGTTTCACCAAGGAAGCCGGCTACGGACTGGTCGGCTCCGCCGTGCAGAACGGCTTGCGCCTGATCGTCGTCGTCAATGGCTTGAACAGCGCCAAGGAGCGCGCCGATGAGGCCAAGAAACTGCTCGAATGGGGCTTCAAGAGTTTCGAACGCCGCGTTGTGTTTGCCGAAGGCCAGATCATCGGCAGCGCCAAGGTCTATGGCGGCGCCGAGAGCAGCGTGCCGCTGGTCGCCGGGCGCGAAGTGCGTGTGATGATGCCCAAGGCCGGCGGCGATCGCCTGATCGCGCGCGTCGTCTATACCGGGCCGGTGCCGGCGCCAGTCGCGCAAGGCGCGCCGATCGGCACGCTGAAAGTCTGGCGCAACGAAAACGTCATTCTGCAAATGCCGCTGACCGCGGCCGAGAAGGTTGAGCGCGGCGGCCTCACCAGCCGCGCCTTCGACGCCGTGTCCGAACTGATGATCGGCCTGTTCCGCGCCGGCGCGCAGAAGCTGTGACGGGGATGCGCGGCAAATTCATCACCTTCGAAGGCGGTGAGGGCTCCGGCAAATCGACTCACACCGCGGCGCTCGCCGAGCGCCTGCGCGCGCGCGGCATCGATTGCGTGTTGACGCGCGAACCCGGCGGCTCGGCCGGCGCCGAAATCATCCGCCACATTATTCTCTCCGGCATCGCCAAGCCGCTCGGCGTGGAAACCGAAACTATTCTGTTCGCGGCGGCGCGCGACGACCATGTCCGCGTCACTATCGAGCCGGCGCTCAATGCCGGCCAATGGGTCATTTGCGACCGCTTCATCGATTCGACGCGCGTCTATCAGGGCGCGCTCGGCAAGGTCGATATGAAGCTGATCCGCAGCCTCGAGCGCGTCACGGTCGGGCCCAATGTGCCCGATCTGACTTTCGTGCTCGACGTGCCGGCCAATGTCGGGCTGGCGCGCGCCAAGACGCGGCGCGGCGCGGCCGCAGCCGACCGCTTCGAGTCCGAGGCGGTCGAATTTCACGAAGACCTGCGCCGTGCCTTCCTGGTGTTGGCCGAACGCGAGCCGAAGCGCATCGTCGTTATCGACGGCCGCGCGCCGCGCGACGTGGTGGCGGAACGGATCTGGGCTACGGTCGAGGAACGGCTGCTCGGCGGCGCGGTCGCAGCCGCGGAGACCGTTGCGCCGTGAGTGACAAGACGCCAGAGCGCGACGTGTTGCTGCCACGCGAGACGAGCGTGCTCTATGGCCATGCCGAGGCCGAGCGCGTGCTGCTCGAGGCCTATCAAAGCACGCGCATGCCGCATGCCTGGCTGATCGGCGGTCCGCCCGGCATCGGCAAGGCGACTTTAGCCTACCGGCTGTCGCGCTTCGTGCTGGCGCATCCCGATCCAAAGGCTCTCGATGTACAGGCGGCGGCATCGCTGGCCGTCGCTGTGGATAACCCGGTGGCGCGGCGCATTGCCGCACAGGCGCAAGGCGACCTGCTGGTGCTCGAGCGCGTCATCAACGAGCAGACCGGCAAGCTCTATACCGTGATCCGCGTCGATGACGTGCGCCGCTCGGTGTCGTTCTTCGGTTCGACCGCCGGCGAGGGCGGCTGGCGCATTGCGATTGTCGATGCCGTCGATGACCTGCAACGCGAAGGCGCCAATGCTCTGCTGAAAGTTCTGGAAGAGCCGCCGGCGCGCACGCTGCTGCTTCTCATCAGTCACGCGCCGGGCCGCGAACTGCCGACCATTCGCTCGCGCTGCCGCCGCCTGCTGTTGCGGCCGCTCGATGAAGCCGACGTCACGCGCGCCGTCGTCACCGCGACCGGCCGCGATGCTGCGGAGCCCGACATCGCGCAGGCCGCCGCCGCGTCGGACGGCAGCGTCGGCCGCGCACTGCGCTTTCTCGATGGACCGGCTTTAGCGCTGCGGCAGCGTGTTTTCGACCTATTCGCGCAATTGCCGAACCCCGATCCACGCGCGCTGCATGCGCTCGGCGACGCGCTGTCCGGCAGCGAACCGCAAACGCTCGCGGCCTTCATCGACATGGTCAATGCCTGGCTGTCCGGCCGGCTCGATGCCGGCAAGCACGATGCTGTGCACATGGCGAAAGCGGCGCAGGCCTGGGAAAAGGTCAACCGCGCGGCGCGCGATGTCGAGGCTTACAATCTCGAGCGCAAGCCTCTGGTGTTTTCCGTTTTCGGATTGCTCGCCGAAGCGGCGCGGCGCTGAGCGCAACCTTTTCGCCGCAAAAACCGCCGGCGCGCAATCAGAGATAGAAGTGCGCGCGATTGATATATGAGTGCAGCGCTATTTCTAGTTGTTAATTCAGTTTATCATTCCACAAAAGCTTAAAATTGGGGATGGTCTGTATTGCACAGCGAAGAGATGCGTATAGTAGCTAAGCTACCGGATAGAGTCTGACGTTGTCGCGTATCAACCGACTTGCACCAGAGCGGGTTACTCGCATTCAGACCTTGGCGCCGTTTCGTGCAAGTCCACTTTCAAGGAGACGCACATGAAATCGCTTGTCGTCAAACGCTCAATCGTCATCGCCGGACACAAGACCAGCGTCAGTCTTGAAGACGCCTTCTGGTCCGAGTTGAAGGGTATCGCGGAGCAAAAGGATCAGACGCTGTCGGCCGTAGTTGGCGATATCGATACGCGCCGCCATCAGGGCAACCTGTCGTCGGCGATCCGGCTGTTCGTGCTCGACAATGCCCGCAACAAGGCGATGCAGCAGCAACCGGCGCGTTCGGGCACGAACCTGCCCGCTTCGGCGGCGGCGCTTTCCGCCTGAGGCGGCGAGGCGGGCGAAGCTGGCAGCTACCCGCCGCCGATCCGCAGCCTTTCGGAATCGTCCTTAAGACGAATTCCCGAAACGCCGCGCTTGCGCATGGCCTTCAGCAAATGGGCCAGCTTGAAAGCGGCATCGGCGTAACCGATGCCGGCCGGGCGAATGTTGGAGATGCAGTTGCGTTCGGCGTCGGATGTCTGCGCGTTCGGCCCAAAAGTCAGATAGACGCCCATGCTATCGGGCGCGCTCAGGCCCGGCCGTTCGCCGATGAGCATGACGGCGCATTGCGCGCCTAGCATCGTGGCGACAGCATCGCCGATGGCGACGCGGCCATGCTTAACGATGACGACCGGTGCAATGCGCAGGGCCTCCGCGCGCAAAAGCGCGAGCGCCTCGGTCAAGACCGGCGCGGCGTGGACCTCGACGGCGCGCGCCGATAATCCGTCGCTGACGACGAAGACGACATCATACGCGCCTGCGTGTGGCGCCAGCACCGCTGCGCCGGCGCCGGTCAACGCGCGGCCAAGGTCGGGGCGCATCAGATAAGTTTTTTTGTCGCCGGCGGCGCTCTCGACCGTCAGCACCGGCACGCCATGAACGGCGAATTCGGCAGCGAGACGCGGCGCATCGAGTTCGGCGTGCACGGCATCGCGCGCCTGTGCATGCGCCAGTTGAAAGGCGAGCAGGGGCGCGGTCGCCAGCGATGCGCCGCTGCGTTCCAGTCCAATGCGGGCCGCGGTCAGCCGCCGAAGTTCTGTCCACAGGTCGACATCGGGCGCGGCCGGAACGCCATCGTCTTTGCTCATGCGCGACCTGCCGGCAGCAGCGCCTTGAAATGCGGCGGCAGGACGCCCGGCCTGATACGGTCGGCCTTGTCCATGAGGCCCTGGCGCGACAGCCAGCTTTCGAATTCCGGCGCCGGTTTGCGATGCAAAAGATCGCGCATGGCCAGCGCGTCGTGAAACGAGGTGCTCTGGTAGCCGAGCATGACGTCGTCGGCGCCCGGCACGCCCATGACAAAATTGACGCCGGCAGCGGTGAGCAAAGTCAGCAGCGCGTCGGCGTCGTCCTGATCGGCCTCGGCGTGATTGGTGTAGCAGACGTCGACGCCCATCGGCAGGCCCAGGAGCTTGCCGCAGAAATGATCCTCCAGTCCGGCGCGGGTGATCTGCTTGCCGTCGTAGAGATATTCCGGGCCGATGAAGCCGACCACGCTGTTGACCAGCAATGGCCTGAACTTGCGTGCAACGGCGTAAGCGCGCGCTTCCAAGGTCTGCTGATCGACGCCGTGATGCGCGTTGGCCGACAGTGCCGAGCCCTGTCCGGTTTCGAAATATATGACGTTGTCGCCGATCGTGCCGCGCCTGAGCGACAGAGTCGCCTCATGCGCCTCAGTGAGCAGCGCCAGATCGATGCCGAAACTTTTGTTGGCGGCCTGCGTGCCGGCGATGGACTGAAAGGTCAGGTCAACGGGTGAGCCCTGGCCGATCAGATCGAGCGTCGTGGTGACATGCGCCAGCACGCAGGTTTGGGTCGGGATATCGAGGCGCGCGCGGATGCCGTCGAGCATCGACAATAGCGCATGCGTGCGCTCGGGACTGTCGGTCGCCGGGTTGATGCCGATGACGGCATCACCCGCACCTAACAGCAGGCCATCGAGAATGCTGGCGGCGATGCCGCGCGCATCGTCGGTCGGATGGTTCGGTTGCAGGCGGACGGAGAGGCGGCCGGGCAGGCCGATCGTGTTACGGAAGCTTGTGACCACGGAGCATTTCGCCGCCATGACCATGAGGTCCTGCAAGCGGCTGATCTTGGCGACGGCGGCGGCCATTTCCGGCGTTAGGCCGGGGGCGAGCGCAGTTAGAACCGGCGCGTCAGCCGTGTCGGCGAGGAGATAGTCGCGCAAACCGCCGACGGTCAAATGCGCGACCGGCGCGAAGGCCCTGGCGTCATGGCTGTCGATGATGAGGCGGGTGACTTCGTCTTGCTCGTAAGGCACCACGGTCTCGTTGAGGAACGTGGTGAGCGGCAGATCGGCCAGCGCGAATTGTGCCGCGATCCGCTCTTCGCCGCTGTCGGCGATCAGGCCGGCCAGCGCGTCGCCGCTGCGCGGCGGCGTCGCCCTGGCCAGCAAGGTCTTGAGGTCGGCGAAGACATAGCGGCGCGCGCCGACGGTCGCAGCATACATCGAAGGCCCCGATCACTCCCGGCAAGGGAGTCGGAAGTGACTATAGCGCAATGCGACCGGGGTATCGCTTGTTGTCGGGGCCTTTGAAGAAAGCGGGGGGCTAGTAGCCCCGCCGCCGTTCCTTCTTGGCCGCCTTGCGCGCGGCATAGCGCGCGTCGCGGGCAGCCTTCTGCTCGGCCAGTAGCGCCTGTTCGGCGGCTTCCTTTTCGGCGGCGATTAGGGCTTCGAGTTCCTCGGCCTCTTTCTTCGCTTTGAGCTGGCGCTCGGCTTCGGCTGCGGCCAGAACGGCGAGTTCGGCTTCGCGCACCTTGCGGGCGGCTTCGCGCTCGGCCATGCGGATGTCGCGAGCCTCAGCTATGGCGAGACGCTTGAGGCGCTGCTCTTCGAGGGTCGGATCCTGGGCGGCGGCTTTAAACTTCTCCAGCATCGCCTTTTTCACGGCGGCAGCATTGTTCCGACGCTCCAAAACGTCGGGGCTTCTAAAGTGGGACAAGTGATTCTCCTGAGGGGGGACAGTGCGGGCCTTATATGGCGCGCCGGAGCCCATTCTTCAACACCATTGGCGTCGAATTGCCGTCGAATTACCCGATTTAACCGGGTACCGCCGCGGCGCGGTGAATGCTCGGTTTCCGAGGAGCGTTGGATTTGCGGCGCGCCGCCCCGGCGTGCCCGGGGCGGCGGCCGAAAATGCGGAAGCCTAGATGTGCGCCTCCTCGAAGGCATTCACCCACATGGCGCAGATGCCGGAGCGGACGATGTCGCCGCGGGTGAACTCGACCACCGGCACCGGCAGGTTCTGGCGGTCGATCATCTCGATAACGGTGCGTAGGCCGCTATCGCTGGGAAGGTCGCATTGGCTGATGTCGCCGTTGATGACCACGGTGCAGTCCTCGCCGATGCGGGTGAGGAAGGTCTTGATCTCGGCCGGCGTCGCGTTCTGCGCCTCGTCGAGCAGGACGAAGGCGTTTTTCCACGAGCGTCCGCGCATCACCTCGAACGGCACCAGTTCGATTGAGCCGTTCTTTAGGGCAATGTCGTAGGCCGCCTTGCCGATGCGCTCCTTGATCGCCTCGGCGACCGGGGCTGCCCAGGGCGCGAATTTGTCCTCAAGCGAGCCGGGGAAAAATCCGAGCGAACGGCCGCACGGCACGTTCGGGCGGGTGAGGATGATCTTGTCGATGCGGCGGTTGCGGAACAGGTCGGCGGCGTGGGTGGCGGCGATCCAGGTCTTGCCGGTGCCGGCGGGGCCGAGCACGATCACCTGAGGGCTCTTGCGCAGCGCGTCGAGATAGTCGGCCTGGGTGGGATTGAGCGCTTTTATCGGCGGCAGCACCCTTTCGGTTTCGAACTTGGTGTGCTGAAAATTTATGATTTCGGCGGAACCGGACAAACGATCATTGCGGCGTCTCTTCTTGTTCAGGTTCTTACCCAAGGCCGACTCCTTCTGATGGACTGCAAGGGGAACAGGCAAACGCTCAAGGCCAGCACGCCAGTGGCGGCACCGCTGACGGCGCCATGAGAGATGCATCGAACGTGCCAATTGGAATGCATCCGGGAGCGCTTTGGTCCCGCTTGACCCGGTTGACCTTATCGATCCGAAATCGACGAACCGCCATGGACAAAAGCTAGGCGATTCGCGTGACGGATTCCTGAAAATTATTGCGATGCGAGGGGAACTTCGCTGCGCCGTGTGGCCTGCCGGCAGGCTGATGGCCGGTTAATAAATCCGGCAATCCACATAGGGATGGAATTTGATGGGTTTATTTTACGGCCTTTGTAACAAATTCCACTAACGCTGCGCGTTGCGCACGCGACGCACCTTGCCCGGGGCCAATGGCGGAATTTTTGAACACCCAACTCGACTTCATCCTGTTCTTTTACGGGCTCGCTTTTTTATTGCTGGGGGCGGTGGCCGCCGCCGCGTCGCGCGCCACGCAGAATGCCATGCCGTGGCCGATGCTCGCCGCTTTCGGCTATATCCACGGCGTCTGCGAATGGCTCGACCTTTTGGCGCTGATCCTCGGCGATAGCCCCGCTTTCGCGCTGGCGCGCACCGCCTTGATGACCGTCTCATTCGTGGCGCTGATGGAGTTCGGCCGGCTGGATGCGCTGCGTCACGGCATCAGGATGCCGGGCCGCTGGATTTATTTAGCCCCGGTTGCGCTGGTCGTGCTCGGCTGGCATCTCGCCGGCGTTAGCGGCGCCAATACTTTCGCTCGTTACGTATTGGGGTTTCCCGGCGCGACCCTGGTTTGCAGCATGCTGGCGTTACATGCGCGCCGGGCAGAGCGGCCGCCGGAGCGGCGTTGGCTGGCCGCCGCCGCCATAGTCTTCGCGTTGTACGGCCTGGCCGCCGGCATTGTCGTGCCTAACACGCCGGACTGGCACGCCGACTTCCTCAACTATCCGCTGTTCATCGCGACCTTCGGCATGCCGGTGCAATTCGTGCGCGGCGTTATTGCCTGTTTTGCGGCGCTGTGCCTATGGGCTTACTGGGGCGAGCGCCTGATCGTCGAGGCCGGTTCTCTACGCTATGCCAAACTCCAGCATCGCCAGTTCGTCTGGACGATTGCCGCGATGGGCGCGATCCTGGTCGCCGGCTGGGCGCTGACCCAGGCGCTCGGCGAAATCTACAAACGCAACATCGAGGAAACTTCGCTTGGCGACCTCAATCTGATCGCCAGCCGGCTGGACAGCGAAATCGCGCCAACCGGCGGCATGGTCAAGGCGCTGGCCGGCGCGGCTTCCATTCGCCTGCTGGCGGCCGGCGATGCGAAAGCCGACCGCACGCGCGTCGACGACGTTCTTGCGCTGCAAACCAAAGCCTCGGGCGCCGATATCGGCTTTATTCTCGACGCCGAAGGCCAGGCCATTGCCGCAACCGCCAGGGCGCTGGCGTCCAACAGCGACATTGTGAGGATCGGGCAGGATTTCAGCGCGACGTCATTTTTCAAGAGCGCGATGACAGGCACAACCGGCCATCAATTCGCGATGAATTTAGCCAGCGCGACGCCGAATTATTTCGTCAGCCATCCCATTCGTTCCAATAATGGCGAGGTCACCGGCGTCGCCGTTCTCAAGAAAGCGCTCGATCGCTTCGAAGCGGATTTGCAAGGCTTCAACCGCTCCTTCGCAATGATCGACGCCTACGGCGTCGTGCTGTTGAGCAATCGCCCCGCCATGCGCTTGCGCACCTTATGGCCGCTGCCGCAGGAGCAGCACCGCGCGCTGACCGGGACTTACGGCGCGCTGAACGCGACGCCGGCGTTGCAGCATGAAATAGTCGGCAATGTGTGGACGGCTTTCGACGGCGAGCGCGATTACGTGCAGCGCCGCGCCCTGGCGCACGGCGACTGGTCGCTGGTGACGTGGCGGGTGACCCGCCGGGTGACGCGGGGAATTTTTGCCAGCCGCGTCGTCGGCATCGTCATTACGCTGCAAATGGCGGTGCTGGCGCTGTTCTATCTGATCGGACGCCAGCGCTGGATGCACGACAATGTGCAACTGGAAAAACGTTTTGAGCTGGAGGAATTGGCGCGCCGTCTCGACAAGCGCGCTGCGACCGATCCATTGACCGGCCTGTTCAACCGGCGAAAATTCGACGGCAGCCTGGCGACGGAAATCACGCGGGCGGAGCGCTACAAGACTCAATTGTCGCTGATGCTGTTCGACGTCGACCACTTCAAGAAAATCAACGACAATTTCGGCCATCAGATGGGCGATAACGTGCTGATCGAGCTGTCGCGCTTTGTCGCCGGCCATATCCGCAATTCCGATGTGCTGGCGCGCTGGGGCGGCGAGGAATTCGTGATCCTGAGCCCCGGCAATAGCGGCCCGATGGCTTGCCTGTTAGCAGGCAACTTGCTGGCCGGCATCGGCAAGCTGCAATTCGCCGAGGTCGGCTCGGTTACGTGCAGCTTCGGCGTCGCGCATTATCAACCGGGCGACACCGCGGAAACTCTGCTGGCGCGTGCCGATGAAGCGCTGTACCGGGCCAAGAGCAACGGCCGCAACCGCATCGAACTGGCCGAGCCGCCGCAACCGGGTTCACCGCCGCAAATGGTTTTGCCGCTGGACGGGACGAGCCCGCCGACGGTGCCGGACGACGATCCGGACCGAGACACGGCCGGGAATTTGACGCCGATCAAGGCGCCCTAGTCCGCGACCTGCCGCAATGCCCGCCACGATAAATGGGGGAGGGCGTTGTGGCATCGATTTCCGGCAAGACCGATCCGGTGGTCCAGCGCATCGGCCCCGCCGACATCATCGATGCGCTCGGCAAGGGCTTGCGCGATTTTCAGGCCATGCCGCTCTGCGGACTTGCGCTTGGCGTGCTGTTTGCCGCTGGCGGCAACGCCGTCATTCACGCCACGACCGTCTTCGGCATGAGCTATCTGTCTTATCCGCTGGCCGCGGGCTTTGTCCTGATCGGGCCTTTCGCGGCGATCTTTCTCTATGAACTCAGCCGCCGCCGCGAGGCCGGGCGGCAAATCGTGTTGCGCGAGGTGTGGACGACCATCATCGGCCGCGGCGAGATCGCCTGGATGGCCTTCGTCACCATCTTCATTTTCGTGATCTGGATCTATCAGGTGCGCCTGTTGATGGCGCTGTTTCTCGGATTGAAGATGTCGTTCGCCAGCATCCAGCAATTCATCACCGTGGTGCTGACGACCAATGAAGGCCTCGTGTTTTTGATGGTCGGTAATGTCGTCGGCGCGGCTTTATCGCTGGTACTGTTTTCGCTGACGGTGGTGTCGTTTCCGCTGCTGCTCGACCGCGATGTCGATTTCATCACCGCCATGATCACCAGCGTGCGCTCGGTGGTCATGAACCCTATACCGATGATCGGCTGGGCGGCGGCGATCGTGGTTTTGATGATCGTGTCGTGCCTGCCGTATTTTATCGGCCTGCTGGTGACGTTGCCGATTCTTGGCCATACCTCCTGGCACTTGTACCGCCGCCTCGTCGCGCCGCCGGCCGCGGCGTAAGGCGCGGGGGCGTCAGCTCCGGGACAGGCCGCAATAGCGCTGCGTGCCGTCATCCCAGCAGCCGGTTTTCACGCAGGCCGACAGGCGCGCGCCGCAGCCGGTAAGGCAGACCGAGACCGACATGCGCGCGGTCTTGCGGCAGGCGGTAACGCAGGCCTTTTCCTCGCCGCTGCATTTCATCGGCTCGGCCGTAGCCGTTTGATTGGCCGCGTCAGTGGTTAGGAGCGCCAAGAGGGCGCAGGCGCCAAGCGCGAAACGGAACAATTGGGGCGATGCGATCATCGTGAAATCTTAAACTGAGTCGGCCGCTTTCGCTTAACCTTCGCGTAACCCTAACCCCTGCATAGTTTCCCGAACGAGGTCCGCGCCGCAACCACGCGCGCGGACGCCTGTGGCGTCTTTTTCGAGTTGAGTTCGGGTAAGCGTAATGGCGTACAGAACCGCGACGTTCGACGGCGGAGCTTGCATTCAGGGCCGTGGCGTCGCGAGCGGGATTGGCCGCCGCGCTTTGCGCGCGACCCTGCGTCATCTCGCTTTGGGCGTTGCCGCCGCCGCGACTGTCGCCGTCATTGGCGCGGCGGTGATTTTGGCGGCGCTCTGGTTCATCAGTTCCGCCACCGTGTCCAACCCTTATCTTCCCGGCCATGCCTCCAAAGGGCCGGGCAGGCTGACGCTTGCCGGCCTCGATCCTGCGGCGACCGGCAGCATTCCAAGTTTCGAGACAAA
The DNA here is from genome assembly GCA_001464835.1 of Rhizobiales bacterium Ga0077525. GTDB lineage: Bacteria > Pseudomonadota > Alphaproteobacteria > Rhizobiales > Xanthobacteraceae > Pseudolabrys. The sequence goes on from LNDS01000046.1 coordinate 21,293, forward strand.
GTGGGTGCGTTCGCAAGGATCACACTTTGCCGGCGGCGGGCGGTTGATCGTTGCGGTGCCGGAAAGCGCGCCCGTGCTGACGGCGAAAACAACCGCCGTCGAGGTCGCCTCGCTTGAGGCGCCAAAAGCGGCGCCGGTTATGGCGCCAGTGCTGCCGCCCATGACGGCGCCGACCGCCGTGCCGCTTGCGCCGGTGCCGCTGGCGCGCTCGGTTCCGGCGCATCTGGAGCTGGCGCGCCGGACCGCGCCGCAGCCCGCGTCAACCGCCGCCAGCCAGAAGCCCAGCCAGCTGGCCGCTCTTGCGCCGCCGCAAGAAGCGCACAACCGCGAACCGGCGCTGTCGGACTCGACCAGCCGCACCGCCGTCTACGACATCACCACCAGCACGGTGTACATGCCGAACGGGCAGAAGCTCGAAGCGCATTCCGGCCTGCACGACAAGATGGACGATCCGCGCCACATCAAGCTGCGTATGCGCGGGCCGACGCCGCCGAATGTGTATGTGCTGACCGAGCGGGAGAGCCTGTTCCACGGCGTGCGTGCCATCCGCCTCAATCCGGTCGATCGCGACAAGATGTATGGCCGCGACGGCATGCTGGCGCATTCCTATATGCTCGGGCCGAACGGCCAGTCGAACGGCTGCGTGTCGTTCAAGAACTATGACAAGTTCCTGCAAGCCTTCCTCGACGGCAAGGTCGACAAGCTGGTCGTCGTTGCCGATCTCGGCAAGGCGCACTGGAAAACGGCGGCCTTGCAGGCCGAGGGCGTCAACGTCCCGGCCCGCCGCTTTGCCTCGCCGTCAAGCCGCCGCAGCCGCTACGCCACATTCTTCGGCGACGAGCCGGCCTACAGCCCGGCCAATAGCTACCCGGCCTTGGGATACGCGCCAAGCGAAGGGAACTGATAGTGCAGGGGCCGCTCACGTTCAATTGCCCGCGGCGGCCCGCAGCTTGAGGCTCTGCACATAAGCTTTCAGCACGTCTGTGTCGCCCATGACGACGACATCGAAGACGCAATTTTCAAACGCCACTTTGTCCTTGATGGCGCGGCACAGGCGCTGCGCGGTTTCACGATTGAGCGGCTTGACCGGCGCTTTCGGATTGAGCGTCGCTTTGCAGGCCTTGCCGGGCTCGGGCGGCCAATTCCGGTCGGTGAAGTCGGCGGTCGATGTGCCGGCCGCGTAATCGAACAGGCTATTGGTTGTCTTGACGCGCCAGGCGTCGGCGAATTTCTGATTGAGCAATGCGTGGCGGTCGGGGATCGACGCCGGCGCCGGACCGAACGACGATCCGTTCGGCGCCAGCGGCAGCCAGTGGCCATCGAAGATCGGTCCCATCGTGCCTTCGCGCGCCGGCGTATTGAGCACTTCGACGTTGAGATACCAGTAGCCTTGCGACGTCCAGAAATTCGGCGACACGATCACGCGGGTGCCGTCGACCGTGCTGACGTCGATGCCGCCGTCTACGGAGGCCCTGGCGATCCGGTTGCCGTTGCCGAGATTGAGACCCTTGGCCGGCAGATTGACCAAAGCGCCGTCGATGCGCAGTTGCAGCTTGTCGGCGCTGAGCGGCCGGCCGGGGATAGGCTGATAGGTGACACGGCGCTTGCCGACGCGCAGCGCGACCGCCGTGTTCAAGCTGACGCAGCTTGCCAATCCGGTATGGGCGTTGGGCCCCGGCATGAAGGTCGTCGACACCGGCGTCTGGCGGGTCTGCAGTTCAAAGCCCGTGGCTGAGTTGCGGAGCGCGGTGAACTCGCCGGCCGACTGGAAGTCGTAGTTGATGCCGTTGGTGGTGGTCAGGTGCGGATCGCCGCGATTGGCAGGGCCGGCATCCGGCGCCATGCCGCACCACATGTTCCGGAAGTTGGTGACGTCGGAGTTTCCCGCTTCAGTGCCTTCGGCGCCGGGCGGCATTGTTCGGGTAATGGCCTGGCCGAGGACGGTGCCGCAATACGAACCGTTCAGATCCGTCGACAAATGGGGGAAGGCGCCGCCGATACCGCCGTTCTGGTGGCAGCCGACGCACACATCCGGTACCAGCGCGGGCGAGTGGGAAAGCTGGTTCTGCGGCCAGCTTTCCGCCACCAGCGGATCGTAGCGGTTGTTCGAGAACATCGGCAGGTTGAGCGGCGGATCGGCCAACTCGCCCATCTTGAGGCCGATCGCCACGCCGTTGGCGTCTTCCAGCTCGGCGCGCGGATGAACGATGTAAGGGTTTTGTCCGGCGTGGCAGTCGGTGCACACGCCGCCATCGCCGCCTTCCAGTTCGAAACCGCCGGCCTGATACAAGCCGCCCGGAACGCTCGGCACGCCGATCGGAATCACAGTGCCAGCCGGAAACGGAAAGCCGACGCCCTGTATCTGATTATCCCAAAAGCAGACTTTGGACGTCAATTTGCTCAGGCAGATGACACCGTCGAGCCTGACGGTCGCCTTGTTGGTAAAGGCCTTGTAGCGCGGGAGGGCAATGCACATGCCTTCCTGCGGCGACGGCGCCGGCACGTGGAAGGTGCGAATTTCGGCCGGCGAGGGACCTTCGTCCTGGCCGATGAACTGCTTGGCGATCGGAATGAAGCCTTGCGTTTTCCAGCCGGCAAGGCCGGCGGCATCGAGTTGTCCGATCGACGGCGGAATAGGCACGCCAGCTGCCGCGCATTCGTTGATATAGGCCTGTCCGCTGTTCGTCGTGAACGACAGCACCTTGAAGCCGCCTTGATTGAATTGCGGTAACTTGAGCTTCTGCTCGAGCGCCGGATCGAGCTTGAATTCCTCGCGCGGCCGATCCGGCACTGTGTCGGCACGCGCCGGCAGCACCGTGTTCAACTGACGCCGCAGATATCTGATCTTGCCTTCCGTGCGGCCGCCGTCATTGAGCTTTGCATTGGCCATGAGCCACTCCAGCGCGTGCTGCTGGACCATCAGGCGCGCCTGGCCTTCGGCGCGGATCCCGGTGTTCAACTGCTTTTCGAATTCGGCGAACTCGCGCTTCTTGGCCGCGCTCAGGCCGGACAACAATTTATCGCGGTAAAACGCTTGCGCCTTGGCGACGAAGTCGGCGGTCGGGAAAATGGTCTTGCCGTCGCGATCGACCATGGTGCCATGGCCGATGCCGGCGATCGGCTCGTCGTTAGCGGCGAGCAGCGGCGCCGGGGCAGCGGCGAACGTCGCCAGACTCAGCACCGTCAACAGCAGTGTCCGCAAGGGTTTCCGGTTGTTTGAGACGAGGTAGGAGATTGGATAAGCCATCGCACGTCTCCTTCGTGGACATTGGATTACAACCTTAACTTGTGCACAATTAGATCACAATCATAATTTCGCGCCCGCCGCGTTTGGCCGCTGCCCATAAAAAACGGAAAGCACCGCGCAGGCTTGGCCAACCTCTCGTCCCTTGCTTGCCCCCGCCGCCCGCGGTTGTTACCTAAACCTTTGAATCGCCGTGGCCAGGCCGTTTCGGCCTTACCCTTCTCGCAAAAAGCCGAAAATGCCCGCAAAAACACCGTTCTACATCACCACCGCCATTTCCTACCCGAACGGGGTGCCGCATATCGGCCACGCCTATGAGGCGATCGCCACCGACGCCATTGCGCGCTTCATGCGGCTCGACGGCTATGACGTCTATTTCCTGACCGGCACCGACGAGCACGGCCAGAAGATGCAGCAGACCGCGGCCAAGGAGGGCCTGACCGCACGCCAATTGCGCGACCGTAACGTGCCGCGCTTCGAGGCGATGGTCCAGGCGATGGGCTGCTCGAACGACGACTTCATCCACACGACGGAAGAGCGGCATTTCCGCTCGTCGGAGGAAATCTGGCGCCGCATGGAGAAGAACGGCGACATCTATCTCGACAAATATGCCGGCTGGTACTCGGTGCGCGACGAGGCCTATTACGCCGAGGACGAAACCCATGTGAACGAGCACAAGGTGCGGCTCGCCACCAAGACCGGCACGCCGGTCGAATGGGTCGAGGAGGAGAGCTACTTCTTCAAGCTGTCAGCCTATCAGGACAAGCTCCTAGACCTATACGCCAAAGTGCCGGACTTCGTGTTGCCCAAGGAACGCCTCAACGAAGTGGCGAGCTTCGTCAAAGGCGGATTGAAGGACCTGTCGCTGTCGCGCACCACCTTCGACTGGGGCATTCCGGTGCCGGGCAATCCGAAACACATCATGTATGTGTGGGTCGATGCGCTGACCAATTACATCACCGGCGTCGGCTTTCCCGACGACAACAGCGAGAAATTCAAGCGCTACTGGCCGGCGGCCCTGCACGTTATCGGCAAGGATATCGTGCGCTTTCACGCGGTGTATTGGCCGGCGTTTCTGATGTCGGCCGGGGTTGCCGTGCCGAAGCGCATTTTCTCGCACGGTTTCCTGTTTAACCGCGGCGAGAAGATGTCGAAGTCGGTCGGCAATGTGATCGATCCGTTCGATCTGGTGCAGGCCTATGGCGTCGATCCGCTGCGCTATTTCTTCATGCGCGAAGTGCCTTTCGGGCAGGACGGCAATTACAGCCACGAGGCCATCGTCAACCGCATCAATGCCGATCTGGCCAACGATCTCGGCAATCTGGCGCAGCGTTCGCTGTCGATGGTGGCGAAAGCCTTTGGCGGCGTGCTGCCGCAGCCTGGCGCATTCACGGCCGAGGACCAGACCATTCTGGCGGCAGCGGATGCCATGATCGGCGTCGCCCGCGAGCACATGAAGACGCAGCAGCTGCATCAGGTGCTCAATGCGGTGTGGTCGGTGGTTGCCGACGCCAACCGCTATTTCGCCTCCGAGCAGCCCTGGGCCAAGGCCAAAACCGATCCGGGGCGGCAGGGGACGATCCTCTATGTGACCGCGGAAGTGATCCGGCAAGTGGCGGTGCTGGCGCAGCCCTTCATGCCGACGGCATCGGGCAAGCTGCTCGATCTTTTGGCGGTGCCGGCGGCGGAACGCGATTTCACCGCGCTGGAAGGCGGCAATCGTCTGGCGACGGGTGTGCAACTGCCGGCGCCGCAGGGCGTGTTCCCGCGCTATGTCGAGCCGGAGGGCGATGCGCCGGAGAAGCCGGCAAAACCACCCAAGCCGCCAAAGGCGGCGAAGGGGTAGCATGCTGGTCGACAGCCATTGCCACCTCGATTTTCCGGATTTCGCGCCTGAGATCGACGCCGTGGTGGGCCGCGCCCGCGCGGCCGGCATCGGCCGCCTGGTGACGATCTCGACAAGGGTGAGGAAATTCCCCCAGGTCATTGCGATTGCTGAGAAATACCCTGATATTTTCTGCTCGATCGGGACCCATCCGCATTATGCCGATGAGGAAATGGACGTCACCGCCGCCGACCTGATCGCCGCCGCCAGGCACCCGAAAGTCGTCGCCATCGGCGAGGCGGGTCTCGACTATCACTACGACACCGGGTCGCGCGACAATCAGGCGCTGAGCTTCCGCCAGCACATCGCCGCGGCGCGCGAGAGCGGACTGCCGCTGGTCATTCATGCGCGGCAGGCCGACGACGACATGACACGCATTCTGGCCGAGGAAACGGAGCAGGGCGCCTTCCCGGCCGTGCTGCATTGTTTCACCGGCGGCCGCGACCTGGCCTTCGCGGCCATCGAGCTTGGCCTTTACATCGGCTTCACCGGCATTCTGACGTTCAAGAACGGGCAGGAATTGCGCGACATCGCCGCGGCGCTGCCGGCGCATCGCATTCTGGTCGAGACCGACGCGCCGTATCTGGCGCCGCTGCCGTATCGCGGCAAACGCAACGAGCCGTCTTATGTCGTCGAGACCGCCAGAATGTTGGCGCAGGTGCGCGGCGTCACGGAGGAAGAAATCGCGCGGCAGACCACGGAAAACTTCTTCCGGCTGTTCGCCAAAGTGCCGCGTTCTCTGGCGGATGCGGCATGACGCCGAACTTCACCACGCGTTTTACGATTCTTGGCTGCGGCTCGTCGATGGGTGTGCCGCGCGCGGCGCTCGGCTGGGGCGATTGCGACCCAAACGAACCGAAGAATCGCCGCCGCCGCTGTGCGCTGCTGGTCGAGCGGCAAAGCGAACAAGGCGTGACGCGCGTATTGGTCGATTGCGGGCCCGATTTGCGCGAGCAATTGCTCGATGCCGGTATCGACTGGCTTGACGGCGTCCTGGTGACCCACGAGCACGCCGACCATATCCACGGTATCGACGATCTGCGGCCGCTCTTCGTCAAGAAACGCCGCCGGGTCGATATGTGGCTGGACGACGCGACCTCGCGCGCCATGCATGCCCGCTTCGGCTATTGCTTCATGACGCCGCCGGACAGCAATTATCCGCCGATCGTGACCGAACACCGTTTGGTGCCGGGCACGCCGGTGACCATTCACGGGAAGGGCGGCGGAATCGAGGTTCTGCCGTTTTTGCAGGACCACGGCGACATCCCCTCGCTCGGCTTTCGCTTCGGCAATGTGGCCTATTCCACGGACCTGAAGCGCCTGCCCGACGCCAGCATCGCGGCGTTGGCGGGGCTCGATGTCTGGATCGTCGATGCGCTGCGCCGCACGCCGCATCTGAGCCACTTCAATCTGCCGGAGACGCTGGAATGGATCGCGCGCATAGCGCCCAAGCGCGCCATCCTGACCGACATGCACACCGACATGGACTACCGAACATTATGCGCCGAATTGCCGAAGCACATCGTGCCGGGTTTTGACGGTATGCAGTTCGATACAAGCATAACGCCGAAAGCCTGACGCCGGCCGCGCTTCAATAGGATTTTGTCGACGACCGCTTCTTGTCCAGTGCGAGCCGGAATTGCGTGTTGTCGCGAGACAAGCGATAGCGGTAATTGAGATAATCGCGGACAATCTGCGACGCCATTTCCGCATATTTGGCGTCGCGCGTTGCCGGGGCTGTTCCCCCGGCGGCTACAACCTTCATCGAGTCGCCTGTCGGTCCGGTCGTTGTCGTGGTCACCGAGCCGTCCTTTGGCACCGACGCGATGACGCCGCCGGCGTTGATGGCGACGCCCGGCGCGACCGGGTTGCCGCCCAAAGTCTGCAGCGCGGACACGACCACCATGAAGGTGTCGGCGTTGAGGATCATGTGCTGGTATTGCTCGGTCGTCAGCGCGCCGTTCATGTAGGCCTCGCACATGCGGAAATAGCCGTCACGCAGAAGCTGCACCGTCTCGTTGCGAAATCCGATCGACGCAGCACTTTCGGACGATCCACCCGAAACGCCGCCGCCGCCACTATTGCCGCCAACCAAAGTGAAATTGCCGCTGGCGGCGCCGGCCGCGGCCCGAGCCACAAGCCCATCCGGCATCGGCTCGCTACAGGTGACCCGCTCGCCATCGCCGGCAGAGCGGGGGGCGACGTAAACCAGCCTCTGCTTGGCATCGACGCTCAGCGTATCGACGCCAGATACGCTGGATTGCTTGTGAATGGTGCTGTCGGCGCAACCGGCGGCTAGCGCCGCGACACTCAGGACGGCAGCCGCCAGGGGCCACCGGATACGCTCAAACCGACGCATGAAACTCACCCCACAAAAGCGCGATTGACGCATCACGCGAACTATTCCCCGATGCAATCTAGTCACGAGAGTCGGCAAAGAAGAAACTGCGGGCCGTTACGCCTGTTAAATCGGATGATTTGAAAGCGCCCATATCTGACTGAAATATCGCAATTTTAAACGCCGCAAGGCCTGTGCAAAGCCATTGCATAACAGCGGGGAAAACCAGGGCCTAAGCCCAGACCCACTGGGTACCCTGTACAAATATATTCCATAATATGTCTTATGCGAATTACGGATAGGCGCCCGGCACTACGGGGGCTTTGGATAAGCCGGTCGCGGCCTGCCTTGGCGCGGGCTTTGCGCGCGCGGCCACGTTAACGTCTCGCCGCCCGCCAGAAGCCTGACCCCGAGACATCCAGCCAGTGAAACCGTCCCGCGACATTGCAAGGCTCATCGAGATCATGGCAGCGCTGCGCACGCCCGGCAGCGGCTGTCCGTGGGACCTCGAGCAGAGCTTCGAGACCATCGCGCCTTACACGATCGAGGAAGCCTACGAGGTCGCCGACGCGATCCAGCGCGGCGATCTTCAAGACCTGCGCGACGAACTGGGCGACTTGCTCTTGCAGTCGGTCTATCACGCGCGGCTCGCCGAGGAACAAGGCGCGTTCTCTTTCGGCGATGTCGTCGAGGCCGTGACCGCCAAAATGATCCGCCGCCATCCGCATGTCTTTGCCGACGCTAACGGTAACACGGCAGACGCCGGGCATGGCTTCTGGGAACGCATCAAGGCCGAGGAACGCGCCGAACGGGCCAGCCGGGGCAAGGCGGAGCCGACGGGCGCGCTTGCCGGGGTGCCGGTGGCCCTGCCCGCATTGACCCGCGCGTTGAAGCTTCAGGAGAAAGCCGGCCGCGTCGGCTTCGACTGGAACGACCCGCGCGCCGTGCTGGCGAAAATCCGCGAGGAAGCCGACGAGATCGAGGCGGAGCTGGATCGCAGCGAGACGGCGAAGGCCGGCATGGAAGTCGGCGATCTTCTGTTCGCGGTGGTCAACCTCGCCCGCCATCTCGGCGCCGATCCGGAAGCCATCCTGCGCGCGACCAATGCGAAATTCGAACGCCGCTTCCAGTCGATCGAACGGGCGCTGGCAGCCCAAGGCAAAGGCCCGAAAGATGCGACCTTGGCCGAGATGGATGCGTTGTGGGAAGCGGCCAAGACCGGCGAAGGATAAGCGCTGCCGGTCGGGCGAAGCCCCGGCCGTCGCCGCCGTGCTTGCCCGCAAGCGCCGCCAAAGCTACTAAATTTCAAAGATTTGGGGATGGACGGGGCCCATGAGCGATCGTCGCGTCATCATCGCCGGCGGCGGCATTGGCGGGCTGGCGACGGCCCTCACCTTGCACCAGATCGGCGTGCACTGCACCATATTCGAGGCGGTGCGCGACATGCGCCCGCTTGGCGTCGGCATCAATCTGCAACCCAATGCCGTGCGTGAGCTTGAGGACCTCGGCATCACCTCGGCCGATCTCGACGGCGTCGGCGTGCCGGCCAAAGAATGGGCGCTGGTCGGTCTCAACGGCAACGACATCTACAGCGAGCCGCGCGGGCTCAAGGCCGGCTACAACTGGCCGCAATATGCCGTGCACCGCGGCCAGTTACATCTCCTGATGTATCGCAAAGTGGTCGAGCGCATCGGCGCGGATGCGGTCCGGCTCGGCAGCCGCGTCACCGGCTACCGCAAGAATGCCGATGGCGGCGTCACGGCTTTTGTCGAGCACATTGACGGCACGACGTCCGAGCAGAGCGGCGCGCTCTTGATCGGCGCCGACGGCATCCATTCGGCGATCCGCGCCCAGATGCACCCTGCCCAGCCGCCGATCCATTGGGGCGGCGCCATCATGTGGCGCGGCACGACCCGCGCCAAGCCGATCCGCGGCGGCGCCTCCTTCGTCGGCCTCGGCACGCATAAGCAGCGCGTAGTGTTCTATCCGATCTCGCAGCCCGATCCGACAACCGGCCTTGCACAGGTCAACTGGATCGCCGAAGCGACGATGGACAACAGCGAGGGCTGGAAGCAAAGCGGCTGGTTCCGCCAGGTGCCGGTCGAGGATTTCGCGCATCTGTTCGACGATTGGATCTGGGACTGGCTCGACGTGCCGGCCCTGCTTCGGCAGGCCGACACGGTTTTCGAAAATCCGATGATCGACCGCGATCCGGTGCCGACCTGGCGCGACGGCCCGGTAGCGCTGATCGGCGACGCCGCGCATGCGATGTATCCGACCGGCTCCAATGGCGGCAGCCAGGCGATCGTCGATGCCCGCGTGCTCGGCGCAGCCATGGTCGCCCATGGCGTTACGATGGACGCGCTGGCGGCCTATGACGAACAACTGTGCGGACCGATCTCGCAACTAATCCTGCGCAACCGCGGCGCCGGGCCTTTCGGTATACTGAACATGGTGGATGAGCGCTGCGGTGGCACCTTCGACAATATCGACGATGTCATTCCGCCCAAGGAGCGCGCCGACTTCATGGCCGGCTACAAGGCCGCCGCCGGCTTCGCCATCGAGAAGCTCAACAGTGCGCCGCCGACGATTGCCAAGGGCGCGAAGGCGCGCGGTGGGCTCGTCGCCAGCGCGACCTAGCCCACCCTACAAGCGCCCGCCATCGACGACGAAGCTCTGGCTGGTGATGCCGGAAGAATCGTCCGACGCCAGAAACAAGGTCATGCGCGCGCAATCGGCCGGATGCAGCTTGTGCTTGAGACACTGTCGCTGCATCAGGTTCGCCTCTGCCTCCGGCGTCAGCCAGAGGTCGAGCTGTCGCTTGGTCATGATCCAGCCTGGGATGATGGCATTGACGCGGATGTTGTGAACGCCGAGATCGCGCGCCAGCGATTTGGTGAGGCCGAGGACGCCGGCTTTCGACGTCGAATAGGCGGCAAGATCCATCGCGCCGGTGAGCCAGGCGCTCGACGAATAATTGATGATCGACCCGCCGCCGGCCGCCTTCATGTCCGGATAGATCGCTTGTGCTGCGAAGAACTGATGGCGCACATTAATGGCGATGCGGTTGTCCCAGAATTCCGGCGTGACGTCGTCGATCTTGTGCCGCTGATCGTGCGCGGCGTTGTTGACGAGGATGGTGATGGGTCCAAGCGCCTGGCGCACCTTGCCGATGGCGGCTTTCAGCGCGGCGATGTCGGTGACGTCGCAGTGCTCGTAGTGAACCTTGGCTTTCGTGCCGATGTCGGCGACCAGCGCCTTGGCGGCATCGTCGGCGATATCGATGAAGCCGACCTTGGCGCCCTGCTCGGCGAAATGCCGCACGATGGATTCGCCAATGCCGCTGGCGCCGCCGGAAATGAAAACGACCTTGTCCTTGAGGCTCGGATATTGAGCGTCGGCCACGTTACGTCTCCCCACAGAATGTTTTTATAAAGCGAGCGATAGTCAGGTCGGAAACTTGGCTCGCACCCGCGCCGCATGATCCGGATCGGCGCGCACGGTGACGGCGAGCTTGCCGTCCTCGTCCATCTCTTTGCTGAGGACTTCGGCGTGGCGATAAAGCCAGCTCAAGCCAGCGCCGTCGGACGGATCGAGCAAAAGATCGATGGTCTGGCGGCCTTGCGCCAGGCGGCCTTCGACCGCCGCGATGAGAGCGTCGAGCCCCTCGCCGCTCAAGGCCGACACCGCGACCGGACGCCGGTCGGCAGGCACGCGCTCGATCAAATTCATCAGGCGTTCGCGGCCTGCGGCATCGAGACGGTCGATCTTGTTCCAGACTTCGATCAGGCGCGGATCGGCGGGCTCGATGCCGAGTTCGCCCAAAACCTTTTCGACGTCATGCGACTGCGCGCCGGTGTCGTCATGCGACAGGTCGCGGACATGCAGGATGATATCGGCCTCGATGACTTCTTCCAGCGTGGCGCGGAACGCCGCCACCAGGCTGGTCGGCAGATCGGAGATGAAGCCGACCGTGTCGGACAAAATAATGCGGTTGCCGTGCGGCAGATCGAGCGCGCGCATGGTCGGGTCGAGCGTGGCGAACAGCATGTCGGCCGAGAGAACGCTCGCCGTCGTCATGCGGTTGAACAGTGTGGACTTGCCGGCGTTGGTATAGCCGACCAGCGCGACGATCGGATAGGGCGTGCGCTTGCGCGCGTCGCGGTGCAGCTTGCGGGTGCGCTTGACGCGCTCGAGTTCTTCCTCGATGCGCATGATTTTGTCCGACAGCATGCGGCGGTCGGACTCGATCTGCGTTTCGCCGGGGCCGCCGAGAAAGGCGCCGCCGCCGCGCTGGCGCTCGAGATGGGTCCACGACCGCACCAGGCGGCCCTTCTGATAAGTCAGATGCGCGTGCTCGACCTGCAACGCGCCTTCGCGGGTGCGGGCGCGGCGGCCGAAGATTTCGAGAATGAGGCCGGTGCGGTCGATGACTTTTGCGCCCCAGGCCTTTTCCAGATTGCGCTGCTGCACCGGCGTAATCGGGCAATCCATGATGACGACGGAAACGTCGAGGCTCTTGGCCAGGCCGGCGATTTCATCGACCTTGCCCTTGCCGATATACGTCGGCGGCCGCACCGCATGCAGCATGACGATGCCGCCGTGCACGACGTCGAGATCGATGGCGCGGGCCAGCCCCATCGCCTCTTCGAGCCGCGCTTCCGGGGTGCGGGTATCGCCGGCGGCGCGGCCGCCGCCGTGCCGCGTCGACGGATTTTTGATCCATGGCTCAATGACGAGCGCGCGTCCGCTGCCCGAGCCCGAAGGCGTCAGGTTGTCCTTGCTATCGTCGCGGTCGCGCGGCTCCAACTAGACTTTTTCCACGGCGAAGGGTTCTTCGCTGCCTTCGAACAACTGGATCGGGTGTCCCGGCATGATGGTCGAGATGGCGTGCTTGTAGACAAGCTGGGAATGACCATCACGGCGCAACAGTACGCAGAAATTATCGAACCAGGTGACGACGCCCTGCAATTTTACGCCATTCACGAGAAAAATGGTGAGCGGGATTTTTGCTTTGCGGACGTGATTGAGAAAAGTGTCTTGCAGGTTTTGTGCACGTTCGGCTGCCATGGCCGTGATCCATTTTTTAGCTCGCATCTTAACGCGCGAGACAATCGTTGCCCTTTGTCCTTCAACATATAGCGGCTTGAAGTCTGGGAACCGGCATTAGAGGGCAGCGGGCCGTTGCACGCAAGCGCGAAGTTACCGTGCAGCGCGGCAAGTTGCTGAAATAAATGTGATTTTCCGTGCAATTGCAGCGGCTTCGGCGGCGCCCTCGCCGTTAAGCCTGTCAGGAAAATTCGGCCTGGCTGTGATAGTCGCGGCGAAGCTGCGAAGCGATCAGGCCGGGGGCGCCGTTGCCGACCGGACGGCCGTTGATCTGAATCACCGGCATGACCAGCTGGCTGGCCGAGGTGACGAAGGCCTCGCGCGCGGCATAGGCCTCTTCGACTGTGAACGGCCGTTCCTCGAAACCGAGCCCTTCGCGGGCAATGAGATCGACCACAACCGAGCGGGTGATGCCGGGCAGGATGCCGGTTTGCAGCGGCCGTGTGACCAGGACGCCGTCGCGGGTGACGATCCAGGCATTGGACGAGGCGCCCTCGGTGATGCGGCCCTCGCCGTCGACCAGCCAGGCCTCCTTGGCGCCCTGCTCGCGCGCCTGTTGCTTGGCCAGCACATTCGGCAACAGCGCCACCGACTTGATGTCGACACGCTGCCAGCGGACGTCCGGGACGGTGACGACGGCAATGCCGGCGGCGGCCTGTTTTTCGAGCTTGGCGGTGTCGTGGCTGCGGGACGTCACGATGACGGACGGCCTCGTCCCGGCCGGCGGAAACGGAAAATCCCGGCGCATCTCGCCGCGCGTCACTTGCAAATAGACAATGCCGTCGCGGACGCGGTTGCGGCGGACGGTTTCGCGCATGACCAGCCCCAGCGCCTTCGGCGACATCGGATGGCCCATGCGCAGTTCTTTAAGCGAGCGATCGAGCCGCGCCATATGGCGGCGCTCGTCGACCAGCCGGCCGCCGCGCACCTCGCAGACTTCATAGACACCGTCGGCGAACTGGAAGCCGCGGTCCTCGATGCCGACCATGGCCTGCGCGTGCGGGACATATTGGCCGTTGACGTAAGCAATGCGGGACATAAAGGGTCTCAACCAATTCCAAGGGCTTTGAGCTTGCGATGCAGCGCCGAGCGTTCCATGCCGACGAATTCGGCGGTGCGCGAGATGTTGCCGCCGAAGCGGGAAATCTGCGCCACCAGATATTCGCGCTCGAACACTTCCCGCGCGTCGCGCAATGGCAGGCCCATCAATTGTTCGCCGCCGCCGCCATTCGGCATCGCCGGTACCATCGAGCCGACATCGGGGGGCAGCATTGAGGCATCGAGCACCGCGTCGGCATCGCCGCCGGCGAGGATCATCAAGCGCTCGATATTGTTGCGCAACTGGCGGACATTGCCGGGCCAGCTATGCGATTGCAGCACCGCCATGGCGTCCTCGCCGATGCGGCGCTTGGGCAGGCCCGAGCCTTGCGAAATCTGCTCCATGAAATACTCGATCAGCTCAGGGATATCGTCGCGCCGCTCGGCCAAAGGGGGCACGCGGATCGGCACCACCGACAGGCGGTGATAGAGGTCCTCGCGGAAGGTTCCTTCGGCGATGGCGACTTCGAGATTGCGCGAGGTCGAGGCGACGATGCGGACATCGACCGCGACTTTTGATGAGCCGCCGACGCGCATGAAGGTCTGGTCGACCAGGACGCGCAAGATCTTGTTCTGGGTTTCGCGCGGCAGATCGGCGACGTCATCGATGAACAAGGTGCCGCCATGCGCGTCTTCGAGCGCGCCGATCTTGCGCCCGTCAGAGCCATTGGCCTCGACGCCGAACAATTCGGTCTCCATGCGCTCCGGCGTGATGGCGGCGGCGTTGATGACGATGAACGGGCCGTTGGCGCGCGCCGACAATTGATGCAGCGTGCGCGCCGCCAGTTCCTTGCCGGCGCCGGAGGGGCCGACGATGAGGACGCGACTGTTGGTCGGCGCGACGCGGTCGATGGCCTGGCGCAACACCGACATGACGCCGGACTTGCCGATCAACGTCGAGGGCAGCGGCGCCAGTTGCTTGAGCTGCTTGACCTCCCGCTTGAGTCTCGATGTCTCCAGCGCGCGGTCGGCGACCAGCACCAAGCGGTCGGCCTTGAACGGCTTTTCGATGAAGTCGTAGGCACCGTGCTTGATGGCGGCAACGGCGGTTTCGATATTGCCGTGGCCGGAGATCATGACGATGGGAATTTCCGGATGCTCGGCTTTGAGAATATCGAGCAGTTGCAGGCCGTCGAGCTTGGAGCCTTGCAGCCAGATGTCGAGGAAAATCAGGTGCGGCCGCTTGGCGGCGATCGAGGCAATGGCGTCGTCGCTGTTGCGCGCGGTGCGCGCGATATAGCCCTCGTCTTCCAGGATGCCGGCGACCAGATCGCGTATATCGGCTTCGTCGTCGACGATGAGAATTTCTGCGGCCATGGGGACTACTCGTTGAGCGACATTTGCGGCGCCGTTGCGGCACCGGAATCTTGTTCGGTATCTTGCTTGGGCGGAACTTCCGGCTTGCCGGCGGCGGAAAACCGCATGCGCACCCAGGCGCCGCGCTGCCCGGGGATCTTGTCGGCGGCGTCGCGCAGATCGAGATGACCACCGTGCTCCTCGGCGATGCGGCCGACGATGGCGAGGCCGAGGCCGGTGCCCTTCTCGCGCGTCGTCACATAGGGTTCGACCAGCCGGCTGCGGTTTTCCTTCGGCAGGCCGATACCGTTGTCGACAACATCGATGACGATATCGCCGCCATCGCGCGCGGCGAACACCTTGATCGAGCCTTTGCCGAGTTCATCCGGCGGCACCGCGGCAATCGCCTCGGTGGCGTTCTTGATCAGGTTGGTCAGGCCTTGCGAGATCAGGCGGCGGTCGAACAAAGCCGGCATCGGGCTCTCGGCAATCTCGGCTTCGATATCGATCTCGGCATTGCCGACGCGCATCAGGAACACCGCCTGGCGCACCGTGTCGGCGACGTCCTCGGCAACGATGACGGGCTTGGGCATGCGGGCGAATTTGGAGAACTCATCGACCATGCGGCGGATATCATCGACCTGGCGCACGATGGTGTCGGTGCATTGCGCGAAGACGCCGTCGGCGCCTTCGCCGATCACCTTGCCGTATTTGCGGCGCAGCCGTTCGGCCGAAAGCTGGATCGGGGTGAGCGGATTCTTGATTTCATGCGCGATGCGGCGCGCGATATCGGCCCACGCCGAGGTGCGCTGCGCTGCGACCAGTTCGGTAATGTCATCGAGCGTGATGACGTAGCCATGGTCGGCCTGGCCCGATTGTTCGCCGGTAACGCGCACCGACAAATTGCGTTCGCGGCCGTTGCGCGAGATCGTCACCTGGTCCTGCGTGCGCGCGCCGGCCTTGGCGGCGAGCATGATGGGTTTCAACTCGGGAAACACTTCTTCGAGCGGCTTGCCGAGCGCCTCGTCTTCGTTGCGGCCGATCAGCTTTTCCGCCGAGCGGTTGAGAATGCGGACATGACCGGAACTGTCGATGCCGATGACGCCAGCGGAGGCGCCGGCCAGCACCGCCTCGGTGAACTGCCGCCGCGTATCGATGACGTCGCGGGCGCGCACCAGATCGTCGCGCTGCGTGCGCAATTCCTGCGTCATGCGGTTGAAGGTCTCGCCGAGATGGGCGAGATCGCCTTCCGCCTGCCGCACCGGCACCCGCACATACAGGTTGCCCTCCGACACCGCGTTGGCGGCGCCGATAAGGCGGCGGATTGGCGCCACCAGCCTGTTGGCGAAATTGAAACCGATCCACACCGCCGACAACAGCACGATCAGCGCGATGACCGTGTACATCAGCGCGAAAGCGACCTGCACGCCGGTGCGGCGCGCCTCGATGGCGGTGTATTCCTGGACGCTCTCTTGCGTCGCGCGCAATTGCGGCACGACGCGCGGATCAAGAAGTCTCGTCACATATAAAAAGCGGTCGTCAAAATTCTGCAACTTGACGATGGCCGCGACGTAATTGGTGTCCGGCAAAAGGACCAGTTGCGGCTCTTTATCGCTGATGGTCGGCAAGGCCTCGCGCGGCGGCAGAGCGAAAGTCTGGGTGGTCCGCACGGCCGCGCGCCCCACCACATCGAGATTTTGATCCAGCACGATGACCGCGCCGAGACCGCGCACGGCGGCCTGGAAGGTCAGGAACTGCTCAAGCTTCTCGGGTTCGGCGTCGAAGACGGCTTTCGAGCGCGACAATTCGATGGCGACGACCAGAATGTCCGAGCGCACGATCTGGGCATGGTCGTTGAGATAGGCCTGCGCCACCACCAGCGAGTTCTCGATTGCGGCGCGGGTGCGCGTCGAGAACAGCCGGTCGAGGCCGCGGTCGAGCGTGACGCTGGCGACGATGGCGACCAGGATCGCCGGCGCCGCGGCGATCAGCGAGAACAGGCCGACGATGCGGACATGCAGCTTGGCGGCGGCCCGTCCCGAGCGGCGCGCCTGCACCACCTGCCAGACTTCCCGCACGATGATGGCGATCAAAAGGACGACGGTGGCGGCGTTGATCAGCAGCAAAGTGACGACGACGTAGTGGGTCGGCGCGATCGGCGTCAGGTCGGCGAGCACGACGAAGGTGGCGAAGGCCGACAGCAGCGCCAAAGCGACTGCCAGCGGCCCCAGGATACGGCGCTCTTCGCGGCGCGTCGGGGCGGCCAGCGCAGGGTCGGCAGTGACGGCCTGATCGACGCTCATTGAGTTTGGCTATCCTTGGCAGCGAGGGCAGCGAGCTTTTGGCAGCGAGGCGGCGAGAGCCGCGGAGACGCCAAGGAGGGCAAACCTGCGCAAAAGGCTGCCTTCGGTGACTGTGATGCTTTTATACAACAATGTTGCCGAATTGCGACAACAGTGCGGCGCTCAACCACAGTTTCAGTTAATGGGCGGGCCGACTAGGCGTCGACCATCTCCCGCACCAAAGGCGCGACCTTGCGGCCGTACAGCTCGATGCAGCGCGTCATTTTGGCGTGCGACAGCGGGCCGGCCGAATACTTCATGTCGAAGCGCGTCGCGCCGATCGCCTTGATGGTCGCAGCGATCTTGCGGGCGACGGTTTCCGGGCTGCCGACATAAAGCGAGCCGGTTTCGATCTCGCGCTCGAATTCCGTCTTGCCGAAAGGCGGCCAGCCGCGCTCGGACCCGATCTTGTCCCGCATGCGCTTGTAGTCAGCGAACAGCTCCTCGCGCGCCAATGCGTCGCTCTCGGCGACATAGCCGTGCGAGTGCACGCCGATCGGCAGCGCGGGCTTGCCCTGCTCGCTCAAGGCGCGGCGATAGAGATCGGCGAAGGGCGCAAAGCGCTTCGGCTCGCCGCCGATGATCGCCAGCATCATCGGGAAACCATAATGCGCGGCGCGCATCACCGACTCCGGCGTGCCACCGACGCCGATCCAGGTGGTGAGCGTGTCGGATTCGGTTTTCGGAAAGATCGGCTGATTCTTCAGCGGCGGTCGCGTGCGGCCCTGCCAGGTCACCGGCTGCTGCTGGATGACTTTGGCGTAGAGATCGAGCTTTTCGTTGAACAGCTCTTCGTACTGATTGAGGTCAAAGCCGAACAGCGGAAACGACTCGATGAACGAGCCGCGGCCGAGGATGACTTCAGCGCGGCCGTTCGACACGGCGTCCAAGGTCGCAAAGCGCTGATAGACGCGGATCGGATCGTCCGACGACAGCACCGTGACGGCGGAGCCAAGGCGGATGCGCTTGGTGCGGGCGGCGATCGCGGCCAGCACCATTTCCGGCGAGGTCACCGCAAAGTCGGCGCGATGATGTTCGCCGACGCCAAGGAAGTCGACGCCCGCTTCATCGGCGGCAACGCCCTCCTCGACCAGATCGCGCATCACCTGCGCGGCGTGAAGCGGCTTGCCGTCGGGGCCATCGGTGATGTCGCCGAAGGTATCGAGGCCGAGTTCGATGGGTGGGCACATGGATTATACCTCGCGCGTCCCTGTCAGTTCAGGGCGAGCGGTAAATACGCCTTATCGGTTGAAATGCAACGACCCAAACCCGTCATCCTGAGGTGCGAGCCATAAGCGCGTTAACGCGCTATGGCGAGCCTCGAAGGATGGACGGCCTGTGACGCTCGGGCCGTCGCCCACGGATGTCGGGTTTACCCGACATCCGAATGAAATGTGCGCAAGTCGGCTATAGCCGACTTGCGATGGCTCACGCTGCGCGTGAGCACCTCAGGGTGACGGAGTCGGATCAATTCCCGCCGCGAAACACCTGGATGTCGAGGTCGCGGATTTTCTTGCGCAAGGTGTTGCGGTTGACGCCGAGCAAATCGGCGGCGCGGATCTGGTTGCCGCGCGTGGCGGCGAGCGCGGCCGTGAGCAGCGGATATTCGATCTCGCGCAGGATGCGGTGATAGAGGCCCGCCGGCGGCAGACCGTCCTCGAAGCCGCCGAAGTAAGTCGACAAATGACGCTCGACGGCGGCCGACAGGTTTTCATCGGCGCGCGGCTCATCGCCGCCGATCGGCAAAGCCGGCTGCGACAGTTCGGCGTCCATCACGGCGGCGGTGATGGTTTCCTGCGGATAGAGCGCGGCCAGACGGCGCGCCAGGTTTTCCAACTCGCGCACATTGCCCGGCCAGCGATGGCGCTTGAGCCGTTCCTGCGCGCCCTGGTCGAGCTGCTTCGGCGGCAGGCCTTCGCGCTGCGCCTGCGAGAAGAAGTGGCGAATGAGATCGGGAATGTCCTCGGTGCGTTCGCGCAACGGCGGCAGACGCAGCGGCACGACGTTAAGGCGGAAGAACAGATCCTCGCGGAACAGGCCCTGTTGAATGAGCTGGCGCAAATCCTTGTTGGTGGCGGCGATGATGCGCACGTCGCTCTTGATCGGCGTACGGCCGCCGACCGTGGTGTATTCGCCCTGCTGCAACACGCGCAGCAGGCGCGTCTGCGCCTCCATCGGCATGTCGCCGATTTCGTCGAGGAATAACGTGCCGCCTTCGGCCTGCTCGAAGCGACCGGCCGAGCGCGTGTTGGCGCCGGTGAAGGCGCCCTTCTCGTGGCCGAACAATTCAGATTCAATGAGGTCGCGCGGGATCGCCGCCATGTTGATGGCGACGAAGGTGCCGGCGCGGCGCTTGCCGTAATCGTGCAGTGCCTTGGCCACCAGTTCTTTGCCGGTGCCGCTTTCGCCGGAGATCATGACCGTGAGATCGGTCTGCATCAGGCGCGCCAGCACGCGGTAGATTTCCTGCATTGCCGGCGAGCGGCCGACCAGCGGGATGGAGTCGAATTCTTCCGGCTTGGCGGCTGCCGCGCGCGGCTCTTTCGGTTCGGCCAGCGCGCGGCCGACAATGCCGATCAGTTCCTTCAAGTCGAACGGCTTCGGCAGGTATTCGTAAGCGCCGCGCTCGGAGGCGCGGATCGCGGTCATGAACGTATTTTGCGCGCTCATGACGATGATCGGCAGATCGGGCCGCGCCTTGCGGATGCGCGGGATCAGGTCGAAGGCGTTCTCGTCGGGCATGACGACGTCGGTGATGATCAGGTCGCCGTCGCCCTGGCTGACCCAGCGCCACAAGGTCGCCGCATTGCCGGTCGAGCGCACTTCATAGCCGGCGCGCGACAGCGCCTGATTGAGCACGGTGCGGATGGCGGCGTCGTCGTCTGCGACAAGGATACTTCCCGTCGGCATTCTGTTACCTCACGGGCTCTGGACGGACGGCGCATCGTCGATGACGCCGTCGCCGCTGTAGATGGGCATCAGCACGCGGAAGGTGGTCCGCCGCGGCTGCGATTCACATTCGATAATTCCGCCGTGGTCGCCGACGATTTTGGCAACCAGAGCAAGGCCGAGACCGCTGCCGGTCCGCTTCGTGGTGACGAAGGGATCGAACAGATGCGGCATGAGATCGTCCGGCACGCCAGGCCCGTTGTCGCGGACGCAGAATTCGAGCGGCAGCGATACGCGCGCATTGGTGCCGGGCACGGCAAGCCGCACGCCGGGACGGAACGCGGTGGTCAACTGGATTTCGCCGTCGGCGGCGGTCTCGCCGATCGCCTCGGCGGCGTTCTTCACGAGGTTGAGGAACACCTGGATGAGCTGGTCGCGGTTGGCCAGCACCGGCGGCAGCGACGGGTCGTATTCCTTGACGAACTTGATGTGGCGGGCAAAGCCGGTCTGCGCCAGCCGCATGACGTGATCCAAGATAACATGGATGTTGACCGGCTCGCGTTCGACCGGACGTTCGTCGGCGAACACTTCCATGCGGTCGACCAGCTTCACGATGCGGTCGGTCTCGTCGCAAATGAGCGTGGTGAGCTGGCGGTCTTCGTCGCCGGCGGATTGCTCGAGCAACTGGGCGGCGCCGCGAATGCCGGACAACGGGTTCTTGATTTCATGCGCCAGCATGGCGGCGAGCGCGATCACCGAGCGCGCGGCGCCGCGATGCGTCAACTGGCGGTCCATCTTGTCGGCGATGGTGCGTTCCTGCAGCATGACGATGACGTGGTTGTCGTATTCCGCCAAGGGCGCGACGTGCAGATCGACCAGCCGTTCGCCCGGATTGCGCGGCGTCGCCAGATCGACCTTGTATTCGTTGACCGCCGAGCCCGTGCGGCGCACCTGCTCGATCAAGGTCAACAGCGGCGAGCCGAACGGCACCAGATCGCGCAGCATGTTCCGGCGCAGCATCGGGATCGAGGCTTCAAAAAACTGTTCGGCGGCGACATTGGCGTCGGCGATCTTGCCGTCCGGCGACACCATGATCACCGGATGCGGCAGTGCATTGAGCATGGCGTCGGCGGAGATGGTCTCGCGCGTGGAAACGGCGTGAGCGCGGCTCATGCGGCAGTCCTCCAGCCGAAGGCGTCATAGGCCTCGGCTAAAAACTTGCGTGCATCGACCGGCTGTTCGGCGGTCAATACGCGGGCGCGGTGCGTCTTCAACAGATCGTCGGATGCGCCGGCGCTCTCGGCCGCGGCATCGAGCGCCCAGGCAAGATGCTTGCGGGCATGCTTGCGGCCGATTTTGACGCCGTGATGCGTCAGCATCTCGTCATACATCGCATCGATCAACGCCAGTTGTTCGCTCAAGGGCGGTGCGCCTTCGCGTTTGCCACTGTCGAGATACCGCGCGACCTGGCCGGGAAACCACGGCCGGCCTTGCGCGGCGCGGCCGACCATCACCGCGTCGGCGCCGGACGCTTTGAGTGCGCGGTCGGCATCGTCGAACGAGCGAATGTCGCCATTGACGATGACCGGAACGCCGACCGATTGCTTGACTTCGCGCACAGCGGCCCAGTCGGCGCTGCCGTCATAGAACTGGCAACGGGTGCGGCCATGCACCGTGATCATTTTGACGCCGGCATTTTCAGCGCGTCGCGCCAGCTCCGGCGCATTGAGCGATGTCGTGTCCCAGCCGAGCCGCATCTTCAAGGTCACCGGCACCTTCACAGCGTTGACGGTGGCGTCGATGAGCGTGAGAGCGTGGTCGAGATCGCGCATCAGTGCCGAACCGGCCGAACCATTGGTCACCTGCTTGGACGGGCAACCCATATTGATGTCGATGATCTGTGCGCCCTGCCCCTCGACGATGCGGGCGCCCTCCGCCATCCAGTGCGTTTCGCAGCCGGCGAGCTGCACGACGTTGATGGCGACACCGTCGCCGCGGCTGCGCACATTGGCCTCACGCTGGCCCTGCGCCAAGCCGGCGCAAGCCGTCATCTCGGACACGACCAAGCCGGCGCCGAGGCGCTCGGCGGCGCGGCGGAACGGCGCGTCGGTAATGCCGGACATCGGCGCCAAAATCACGCGATTCGGCACAGCCACGGAACCGACATTCAATGTCGCTGCCGGAAACATTGCCCCCGCGTTGAGACCTCTGCCCATCATTTAGGCGATACCTTTCATTGCTTAGAGTTTAGCCATTTTACCGGACCGTGCAAGTGCTGCACTGCAATATTTTGCTCATGCTTAAGTTTGCGGGGTGCATAAGTCGCGCTTTTGGCCATGGTCCTTGCCCGAATGCAGGTTTGCCATTTAGGCATCAGGCGCGTTTCCGCCGGAGCCCGGAACGCGGTAAAGCGGTGGTTCAGGAGTGCCTCCTAGCATGGCGTCAGAGACCGGGGAAAAAGTCGCAGCCGTGATCGTCGCCGCCGGGCGCGGCACCCGCGCCGGCCAAAGCGATGTGCCGAAGCAGTTCCGCGCAATCGGCGGCGAGACCCTGTTGCGGCGGACCCTTGGCCTGTTCGCCGACAAAACCCTGTGCGGCCTGGCTCAGACCGTCATCCATCCCGACAATACCGCGCTCTATGCGCAGGCCGCCGAAGGCTTTGCGCTGTTGCCGCCGGTGCACGGCGGCGCCACCCGGCAGGCCTCCGTCCATGCCGGGCTGGAGGCGCTGGTGCCGCATGCGCCGGACGTTGTGCTGGTGCACGACGCCGCGCGGCCCTTCGCCAGCCGCGCGCTGGTCGCGCGCGCCATTGACGCGGCGCGGAAAACCGGCGCGGCGATCCCGGGACTGCCGGTGACCGACACGATCAAAAGCATCGACCGGCGCGGCTTTGTCGGCGAGACTCTGGCACGCGATTCTCTGCGCGCGGTGCAGACGCCGCAGGCCTTTGCGTTTGAACCTTTGCTCGAGGCGCATCGCCGCGCGGTGCGCGAAGGACGCGACGACTTCACCGACGATGCGGCGATTGCCGAATGGGCCGGGATGCAGGTATCCGTATTCGACGGCGAGAGCGGCAATATCAAGATCACTCATCCGGAAGATTTCATGCGCGCCGAAGCGATGACCATGGGACTTCTCGGTGATGTACGCACCGGCAGCGGCATCGATGTGCATGCCTTCGGAGCCGGTGACCATGTCATCGTCGGTGGCATCAACATTCCGCACGTCCAGGCCCTCACCGGCCATTCCGATGCCGACGTCGGCTTGCACGCGCTGACCGACGCCATCCTTGGCGCGCTGGCCGACGGCGACATCGGCGCGCATTTTCCGCCGAGCGATCCGCAATGGCGCGGCGCATCGTCCGACCGGTTTTTGC
Source organism: Rhizobiales bacterium Ga0077525 (assembly GCA_001464835.1). GTDB lineage: Bacteria > Pseudomonadota > Alphaproteobacteria > Rhizobiales > Xanthobacteraceae > Pseudolabrys. The sequence goes on from LNDS01000046.1 coordinate 44,870, forward strand.
AATTCGCTATCGAGCGCGTGAGCGCGCGGGGCGGCCGCATCGCGCATCTCGATCTCACGATTGTTTGCGAACGGCCCAAAATCGGCCCGCACCGCGACGCCATGCGCGCCTCGATCGCCCGCATCGCCGGCATCGATATCGGCCGCGTCGCCGTGAAGGCGACCACCAGCGAGCAACTAGGCTTTACCGGACGCGGCGAAGGCATCGCCGCCTATGCGACGGCGACCGTCAGACTTCCCTGGAGCGAACCATGAGATATCAAATAACCGAAGCGGCCGACATGCTGGTCAAATTGTGCATCGAAAAGAAACTGACCCTCGCTACCGCCGAATCCTGCACCGGCGGCCTGGTTGCCGGCGCCTTGACCGACGTGCCGGGTTCTTCGGCCGTGTTCGATCGCGGTTACATCACCTATTCGAACGCCGCCAAGCAGCAGATGCTCGGCGTGCCGCCGGCGACGCTGAAACGCTACGGCGCGGTCAGCCGGCAGACGGCCGAGGCGATGGCAAGCGGTGCGCTGACCAGAAGCAAGGTCGATTTCGCCGTGGCGGTCACCGGCGTTGCCGGGCCCGACGGCGGCACAGCGGAAAAGCCGGTCGGGCTGGTGCATTTCGCCGTCGCGGCGCGCGACGGCGCCTCGATGATTGCGGCCAAGCGCTTTGAAGGCAACCGCGAAGAGGTGCGGCACCAGTCTGTGGTGCAGGCATTGCGCATGTTGCGCGACCTTGTGGTTGGCGAAGAGGCCGAACGGCCGCGGTGGAAACCGCCGCAAAAGCCGGTCCGTCCGGTGATCGAGGAAGTGGTCATCAAGCCGTGGCCGGACCGGGAGCGGCGCTGAGCGCAAAAATATGAGCGACCTCACCGGCTGGCAGCGCCATGCGCGCATCGCCGCTTTCCCCGTCATCGCCGTCTTCGCCGCTTTGCTGCTCGGTCAATTCGCCACCTTTCCTAACTTGCCCTGGTATGCCGGCCTGACCAAGCCGCCGTTCAATCCGCCCAACTGGATCTTCGGTCCGGTGTGGACGACCCTCTATGTCCTGATGGCCTTTGCAGCGTTCCGCATCGCGCGGCTGCCGCCTTCGCCGGCGCGGCGCGCGGCGCTCGTGCTGTTCTATCTGCAACTGCTGCTCAACGCGGCGTGGCCGTGGATGTTCTTTGCCGCGCATTCGCCGCTGCTCGGACTGATCAACATCGTGCCGCAAGTTATTTTGGTGGTGGCGACAGCGACCGTGTTTATTCGTCTCGACCGCGTCGCCGGCATCTGTTTGTTGCCGCTGGTGGCTTGGATTGGCTTCGCAACCGTTCTCAACGCGGCGATCTGGCGGCTCAACGGCGGATGACCGATCTTGCCGCCTATGCCGGTCTGTTCGCGGCGGCGCTGATCGCGGCCACGATCCTGCCGATGCAGTCGGAAGCGGCTTTGGTCGCCCTGCTGGTGTCCGGCTATTCGCCATGGGCGCTCCTGATCGTCGCCAGCATCGGCAATGTGCTGGGCTCGGTCATCAACTGGCTGCTCGGCCGCGGCATTGAACGCTTCCGTGACCGGCGCTGGTTTCCCGCCAATGAGGCGGCGCTCGACCGCGCGCAAGGCTGGTACCGGCGTTACGGCAAGTGGTCGCTGCTGCTGAGCTGGGCGCCCATCATCGGCGATCCGCTGACGGTGATCGCCGGGGTCATGCGCGAGCCGTTGCCGGTGTTTCTATTGCTCGTCACCATCGCCAAAGTTGGGCGCTATGCCGTGCTGACCGTGGCAACGCTCGGGTTTCTCTAGGGTCTCTTGTTTTGTCGCGTTTTCTTTACGCGAACCGGTTCCCACTTCGCTCGAAAACGCTCTATGCGCTCTTCTTGCCGTAAACCTTGTCGGCGCGCTGCTCGAAGGCGACGGCGAATTTGCGGAACGCCGTGTCGAACATCGCGCCCATCAGCATGGCGAGCGTGCGGCTCTTGAATTCGTAGTCGATGAAGAACTCGACCTCGCAGCTCGTGTCGCCGGTTGGCTTGAAGGTCCAGCGGTTCTGCAAACGGCTGAAAGGACCGTCGAGATATTCGACCAGGATTTGCAGGTTCGGTTTATCGAGCGTGACGCGGCTGGTAAACGTTTGGCTGATAACCTTGTAGGCGACCGTCATGGCGGCGACCACGACAATGGTGTCGCCCTTTTCCGTGCGGCTGCGCACTTTCAAGGCCGTGCACAGCGGCACAAACTCCGGATATTGATCGACGTCGGCGACCAGATCGAACATGTCGGCGGCCGCATGACGGACGCGGCGTTTGGTGGCGAATTGCGGCATGGACTATTGCTTGGCCAGCCGCGCCGCCTTCAGCCGCGCGAAGTCGTCGCCGGCGTGATGCGACGAGCGCGTCAGCGGCGACGCCGACACCATCAGGAAGCCCTTCGAATAGGCGATGGTTTCGAGCGACTTGAATTCGTCGGGCGGCACGAAGCGCTTCACTTCGGCGTGCTTGCGCGTCGGTTGCAGATATTGCCCGATGGTGAGGAAATCGACATTGGCCGAGCGCAGATCGTCCATGACCTGGAGGATTTCGTTTCGCTCTTCTCCCAAGCCCACCATGATGCCGGACTTGGTAAAAATGGTGGGGTCGATTTCCTTGACCTGCTGCAACAGCCGCAGCGAATGGAAATAACGCGCGCCGGGACGGATGGTCAGATAGAGCGACGGCACGGTTTCCAGATTGTGGTTGAACACGTCCGGCTTGGCATCGACCACGACTTTCAGCGCGCCGTCTTTGCGCAGGAAATCCGGTGTGAGAATTTCAATGGTCGTGCCCGGTGCGTGCGTGCGAATGGCGCGAATGGTCTGGGCAAAATGCTGCGCGCCGCCATCGGCGAGATCGTCGCGATCGACCGAGGTGACGACGATATGCGCGAGACCCAGTTTCGCGGTCGCCTGGGCGACATGCTCGGGCTCGAGCACATCGAGTGCGCCCGGCAGGCCGGTCTTGACGTTACAGAACGAACAGGCGCGCGTGCAGGTGTCGCCCATGATCATGAAGGTGGCGTGCTTCTTCTCCCAGCACTCGCCGATATTCGGGCAGCCGGCCTCCTCGCAGACGGTGACGAGGCCGTTCTCGCGCATGATGGCGCTGGTCGTCGCATAGCCCGCCGACACCGGCGCCTTGACGCGGATCCAGTCCGGCTTTTTCAGCACGGCCGAATCCGGGCGGTTCGCCTTTTCCGGGTGGCGCGGGCGCGGATTGTTGATCAGGTCGAGGACGACAGCCATGGAGCATACTTACGGCCGCGGACGGCGGGCCGCAAGGCCGTGCGGCACGGGTCTGCCCTGCCTCACGCGGCCGGTTTCGGCGGCAGACGATGGTTCGGCGTCGATGTCGAGATCGCCAACTCGTCATCGTTCATGTCGGCGCCGATGTGGGCGAACAAAGGCGTCGACAGATAGCGCTCGCCGGTGTCCGGCAACATGCACAGAATGGTCGAGCCGGGCGCGGCGGTTTTCGCCACTTCAAGCGCGCCGGCAAAGGTCGCCCCGGCGGTGATGCCGACGAAGATGCCTTCCTGCTGCGCCAGATCGCGGCTGCATTTCATCGCGTCGGGACCGGCGATCGTGATCACCTGCGCGATGACGCCGGCATCGATGGCTTCCGATGTGATCTTCGGAATGAAGTTCGGACTCCAGCCCTGCATCGGATGCGGCTTGAACGATGTGTTCGGCTTGGCCGGGGATCCGTCCGGATTGCGCTCCTGCGGTGTCTTGTTGGTGAGCATCGGCGCATCGGCCGGCTCGCAAACGACGATCCTGGTGTTCGGCATTTCCTTTATCAGCACCCGCGAAACGCCGGTCAGCGTGCCGCCGGTGCCGAAGCCGGTGACCCAGTAATCGAGCTTTTCGCCCTTGAAGTCGTTGACGATCTCGCGCGCGGTGGTGCGCGCATGCATGTCGGGATTGGCTTCGTTCTCGAACTGCCGCGTCAGGAACCAGCCATTGACCTTGGCGAGTTCTGCCGCCTTGTTGACCATGCCGAGGCCACCTTCGGAGGCCGGCGTCAGCACCACCTTGGCGCCGAGGAAGCGCATCAGTTTGCGGCGTTCGACCGAGAAGCTTTCCGCCATGGTCAGCACCAGCGGATAGCCTTTGGCGGCGCAGACCATGGCCAATCCGATGCCGGTATTGCCGGATGTACCTTCGACCACGGTCTGCCCCGGCTTCAACTCGCCGGACTTCTCGGCGGCCTCGATGATGCCGAGCGCCAGCCGGTCCTTGACCGAGCCGAGCGGATTGAAGGCTTCGATCTTCACGTAGAGATTGATGCCTTTCGGAGCGAGCTTGTTGATGCGCACTACCGGCGTGTTGCCGACGGTGCCGAGGATGGAATCGAATTTGGCCATCGGTTCTCTCCCGGTGTTGCTCCTATCGCAGCTTACATATTGAGGACGCGGCCGTACGCATCCAGCACCGCTTCCTTCATCGTCTCCGACAAAGTCGGATGCGGGAAGATGGTGTGCATCAATTCTTCCTCGGTCGTCTCCAGGTTCATCGCGACGACGAAGCCCTGAATGAGTTCGGTGACTTCGGCGCCGACCAGATGCGCGCCCAGCAACTGGCCGGTCTTCTTGTCGAAGATGACCTTGACCAGGCCCTGATCCTCGCCGAGCGCGATCGCCTTGCCGTTGCCGATGAACGGAAAGCGGCCGACGCGGATATCGAGGCCCTTGGCCTTGGCGGCGGCCTCGGTCAGGCCGACGGAGGCAATCTGCGGCGTGCAATAGGTGCAGCCGGGGATTTTCAATTTGTCCATCGGATGCGGATGCATCCCCTTGATCGCCTCGATGCAAATGACGCCTTCGTGCTCGGCCTTGTGCGCCAGCATCGGCGGGCCGCAGACATCGCCAATGGCGTAGATGCCGGGGATGTTGGTCTTGTTGAAGTCATCGACCTTGACGACGCCGCGCTCGATTTTGACGCCGAGCTTTTCCAGCCCGATGTTTTCGATATTGCCGACGACGCCGACCGCGGCAATGACGCGGTCGACCGTGACCTGTTGCGTTTTGCCGCCCTCTTCGATGGTGGCGGTGACGCTGTCGGCCTTCTTGTCGAGCTTGGTCACCTTGGCGTTGGCGATGATCTTGAAGCCCTGCTTCTCGAAAGCTTTGCGGGCAAAGGCGGCGATCTCGGCATCCTCGACGGGCAAAATTTGCGGCAGCACCTCGACCACGGTCACCTCGGCGCCCATGGTGCGGTAGAACGAGGCGAACTCGATGCCGATGGCGCCGGAGCCGACGACCAGCAACGATTTCGGCATCTTGTCGGGGTTCATCGCCTCGAAATAGGTCCAGACCAGTTTCTTGTCCGGCTCGAGGCCCGGCAATACGCGCGGCCTGGCTCCAGTGGCGACGATAATGTGCTTGGCGGTGTAGGCGCCCGGGCCGGACGCGCCTTTCGGCGCTTCGCTCTTCGACGCCTTGACGGTGACCTTGCCGGGCGCATCAATGGTGGCCTCGCCCCAGATCAAAGTGACCTTGTTCTTCTTCAACAGAAAGCCGACGCCGGTGTTCATGCGGCCGGCGACATTGCGCGAACGCTTGATGACGGCGGCCGGATCGAACGCGATGTTGTCGGCCGACAGGCCGTAATCCTTGGCGTGCTGCATGTAGTGGAAAATCTCGGCCGAGCGCAGCAGCGCCTTGGTCGGAATGCAGCCCCAGTTCGAGCAGATGCCGCCGAGAAAATCGCGCTCGACCACGGCGACCTTGAAGCCAAGCTGCGCGGCGCGAATGGCGGTGACATAGCCGCCCGGGCCGGAGCCGATGATGAGGACGTCAAAATTGGTATCGGCCATGGCCTTGCCTTTGCTCGCACGTCAGCGCCGCTAACGGCGGCCGACGAAAACTAGACGATCATCATCACCGGATTTTCGATCAGCTTCTTAAAGGCGCCGATGAGTTCGGCACCTAACGCGCCGTCGACCGAGCGGTGATCGCATGACAGGGTCACGCTCATGATGTGCGCCGGCACGATCTGGCCGTTCTTGACGATGGCGCGCTCTTCCCCCGCGCCGACCGCGAGAATGGTCGATTGCGGCGGGTTGATCACGGCGGTGAAATCCTTGATGCCGTACATACCGAGGTTGGACACCGACGAGGTGCCGCCCTGATATTCATGCGGTTTCAATTTTTTGCCGCGCGCGCGAGCGATCAGGTCCTTGCCTTCATTGGCGATGACCGACAGCGATTTCAGCTCGGCCTGGCGGATGATCGGCGTGATCAGGCCGCCCGGCAGCGCCACGGCGACGCCGATGTCGGAATGCTTGTGCTTGAGCATGCCGCCTTCGGTCCACGACACATTGGCTTCGGGCACGCGCTGCAGCGCGACGGCCAGCGCCTTGATGACGAAGTCGTTGACCGACAGCTTGTAGGCCGGCTTGCCGTCTTTGTCCTTCGGCGCTGAGGCGTTGATCTCTTCGCGCGCGGTCAGCAGCTTGCCGATGTTGCAGTCCATCGTCAGGTAGAAATGCGGCACGGTCTGCGTCGAGGCGGTCAGGCGTTGCGCGATCGTGCGGCGCATGCCGTCATGCGGCACCAACTCGTAGGAGCCTTCTTCGTAGAGGCCGAGGATCTGCTTGTCAGACATGCTGGCGGCGACGGGCGCGCCCGCAGCAGCGGGCGCTTGCGCGACGGCGGGCTTCATGGCGCCCTTGCCACTCTTGGCGTCGTCGATGTCGCGGGCAATGATGCGGCCATGCGGGCCGGAGCCGGACACGCGCGACAGATCAACGCCCCCTTCCTTGGCGAGGCGTTTGGCGAGCGGCGACGCGAAAACACGGGCGCCGTGATCGGCTGCGGCGGATTTGGCGGCAGGTGTGCTCGCTGGTGCGGAAGCTTGCGGCGCGGGCTTCGGCTCCGATTTGGCTTCTGCTTTCGCTTCCGGCTTGGTCTCTGCTTTCTTCTCCGGCGCTTTCGCAGTCGGCGCGGCGGCACTCGCGGCCTTGGCGTCCTCGCCTTCCGCCACCATCACCGCGATGACCGCATTGACGGCGACGTCCTGCGTGCCTTCCGGCACGACGATCTTGGCGATCGTGCCTTCATCGACGGCCTCGTATTCCATCGTCGCCTTGTCGGTCTCGATTTCGGCGATGACATCGCCGGACTTGACCTTGTCGCCCTCTTTCTTGAGCCACTTGGCAAGGTTGCCCTTTTCCATCGTCGGCGACAACGCAGGCATGAGAATGTTGGTTGGCATGGTGCTTTAAGCCTACCGGTAACAGACGGACTTCGCCGCCTCGACGACTTCGGCGACCGACGGCAGCGCCAGCTTTTCGAGATTGGCGGCGTAAGGCATCGGCACTTCCTTGCCGGTGATGCGCGCGACCGGCGCGTCGAGATAGTCGAAGGCGTGCTCCATGATGCGCATGGCGATTTCGGCGCCGACGCCGGACTGCGCCCAGCCCTCTTCCACCGTCACCGCGCGGCCGGTCTTCTTGACCGAAGCGATGATGGTGTCGGTGTCCATCGGCTTCAGCGTGCGCAGATCGATGACCTCGGCCTCGATGCCGTCCTTGGCCAGTTCGTCGGCGGCCTTGAGCGCATAGTTCATGCCGTTCGACCACGAGATGATGGTGACATCCTTGCCGGCGCGCGCGATCTTCGCCTTGCCGATCGGCAAGACAAAATCGTCGAGCTTAGGCACCTGACCGGAGTGGCCGTAGAGCATTTCGTTTTCGAGGAAGATCACCGGATTGGGATCGCGGATCGCTGCTTTCAACAAGCCCTTGGCGTCGGCGGCGGTCGATGGCGAAATCACGCGCAAACCCGGAATGTTTGAGTACCAGGAGGCGTAGTCCTGGCTGTGCTGCGCGGCGACGCGCGAGGCCGCGCCGTTCGGACCGCGGAACACGATCGAACAGCCCATCTGTCCACCCGACATGTAAAGCGTCTTGGCGGCGGAGTTGATGATCTGGTCGATGGCCTGCATGGCGAAATTGAAGGTCATGAATTCGACGATCGGCTTCAGGCCGGCCAAAGCGGCGCCGGTGCCGAGGCCGGCAAAGCCGTGCTCGGTGATCGGCGTGTCGATGACGCGCTTGTCGCCGAACTCCTGCAACAGCCCTTGCGTGACTTTGTAGGCGCCCTGATATTCCGCGACTTCCTCGCCCATGACAAACACATCGCCGTCGCGGCGCATTTCCTCGGCCATTGCGTCTCGCAAGGCTTCGCGCATGGTCATGGTGACCATCTCGGTGCCTTCCGGAATGTCGGGGTCATTGGCGGCTTCGACGACCGGCGCTTGCGGCGCGGGCGTTTTATCGGCTTTCGGCGCAGGTACTTCGGCTTTCGCCGCCGCCGGCGGCGCGGATTCGGCAGCCTTCTGCGAGGCAGCCGGCTGCTCGGCCTTTATAGATGAGGCATTCTCGCCGTCGTTGAGAATGACCGCGATCGGCGTGTTGACCGCGACATCCTGCGTGCCTTCGGCGACCAGAATCTTGCCGAGCGTTCCCTCGTCGGAGGCTTCCACTTCCATGGTCGCCTTGTCGGTCTCGATCTCGGCGATAATGTCGCCGGACTTGATCGCGTCGCCCTCTTTCTTGAGCCATTTGGCGAGGTTGCCCTTCTCCATCGTCGGCGACAGCGCGGGCATGAGAATATTGGTGGGCATGGGCGCTACGGTTTCCTGCTCGACTATCTTTTTCTTATCTGCGAATTCTAGCGGTAAATGTCGGTGAACAATTCCGACACGTCCGGCTCCGGATCATGCGTGGCGAATTCCGCCGCTTCGTTGACCAGATCGCGCACCGAAGCATCGATCTTCTTGAGGTCTTCTTCCTTGGCGAATTTCTTGTCGAGCACGCGCTGGCGCACCATGTCGATCGGATCGTGCGAGGTGCGCACTTTATCGACTTCCTCACGGGTGCGGTACTTCGCCGGGTCCGACATCGAATGGCCGCGATAGCGGTAGGTCAGCATTTCGAGAATATACGGGCCCTTGCCGGCGCGGCACCAGGCGACCGCCTTGTCGGCGGCGGCTTTCACCGCGCGCACATCCATGCCATCGACCTGCTCGCCGGGAATCTTGAACGACAGGCCGCGCCGCGACAAATTGGTCTCTGCCGAAGAGCGCGTCGACGACGTGCCCATGGCGTAGCGATTGTTCTCGATCACATAGACGACCGGCAGCTTCCACAGCTCGGCCATATTGAAGCTCTCATAGACCTGGCCCTGATTGGCGGCGCCGTCACCAAAATAAGCCAGGGTCACATTGTCGTTGCCGCGATAGCGGTTGGCGAAGGCCAGGCCGGTGCCGAGCGGCACCTGCGCGCCGACGATGCCGTGGCCGCCGTAGAAGCCTTTCTCTTTCGAGAACATATGCATCGAGCCGCCCTTGCCTTTGGACAGGCCGTGCGCGCGCCCGGTCAGTTCGGCCATCACGCCTTTCGGGTCGAGGCCGCAGGCGATCATGTGGCCGTGATCGCGGTATCCGGTAATGACTTGGTCGCCCTCTTTGAGCGCCATTTGCATGCCGACGACGACGGCTTCCTGCCCGATATACAAATGGCAGAAGCCGCCGATCAGCCCCATGCCGTACATCTGCCCGGCCTTCTCCTCGAAGCGGCGGATGGTCAGCATGGTCTGGTAGGCGGAAAGGTCCTGTTCTTTGCTGAATTCAATCAGCGGCGTCGATGGCGCCGGGTCGTCAGAGGTCTGGGTATTCGATTTGGCTTTGACGGCCGACATGGGCGCTCCCTAAAACGCTTTTGCTTGGCTTTGCTTCTGTCTTAAGGCCAAGCCTGACGGTATCTAACATTTTGTCCGCGCACGATCTTTTCAAATACCGGGGCGATTGAGCCGGATTCGTGCGCGTCTATGACAACGTCAAAAGCCGTCTTTAGTCCCTTAGCGTAAATCGCAGGGGCGCGGAAGCGGCTGGGAGCGGGACTGCCCTGCGGGAAATGTTGATAAACAGCCGTTTGGCCGCGCCGCAGTGCAGCGCGAAGAGGCTTGAAGCTAGCGGGGGTTCAACAGCAAGGTCAGGTCGCGCGGGTCGGCATAGCCGATCAGCGTGCGGGCGCGCTCGTCCAGCATGTCGGGGTCGATGCCGTCGGAGCGCAACAGCGCCACCCGCCGCTCCCATACCGCGCGTTCGGCCCGGATGGTCGCAAGCTCTGCCTGCATCGCCGCCAACTGTTGATCGAGGTCGGCCTGTGCGCGCAAACCATGATTGCCGGTGAACGCGTTCACGGCGAAATAGCCGATGAACAGCGCGGCAAAGACGTAAAGACCGAGAACGGTCAGGATGGCGTGGCGGCGGCGATGCGAGACCATGGTGCGCGGCAGGATGCCGCAACAGCGTTAAGGGGTGTTTAAGGTCCCTAAAACCGGTGCCGTCACTCGTTGAGCAGGAAGTTGCCGAGGCGCTTGCCGCGGTTGCGCAGGAACTTGAGCAGGCCCCGATCGACGAAATAGGTCAGCAGGATCGAATCGCGGGTCTTGACGCGGTTATGAACGGCATCGGCCGAATGCCAGGTGTCGGTGCCGAGGCGAAAGCATAGCCGGTGTTCGGCGCAAAACGCATCTGCGTGTTCCTGGGCTTGGAGCCGTCCGGCAAGACATCGTGGAAGATGGTGCCGATGTCGGTGTTGTTGGCGTCTTCCGGCAGGTAAAGCTGCACCGTGATGCCCTTCCAGCGCGTATCGGTGTGCGGCGTGATCAGATAGCCGGGAATGTCGCGAGTCAGGATCGCGATCGGAAACATGCCGACCTTAGCGAAGTCGGTGCCGAAGCGCTTGGACAGGCCGGGCGCCAGACGGCGGATGAACGCCTGCTTGACCGGCTCCGAGCACAAAGCGCGGCCGACCACGTCCCACAGCGCGCGTTTTTCCACCGGCAGGTTGCGGATGTACTCCGGGAACAGGTCGATCTTGACGCGGGTATGCGTGCCGTCGTCGAGATCGTGGCCCTTGCTGCGGCCATGCATCGGCCGGTAGTCGCGCGACTCCGGCTTGAGCGCCGAGATCTGCGCATAGATGTCGTCCGGGAACACGCGGTCGAATCCGAGATGAAAAAACGGCTTCTCGACGGCGCGCGCTTCATCGACGGACTTGGCAATGAACGCCGACAGGCGTCCGACCGCGCGCTTGCGATCATTGATGGTCAAGCCGGTGGTCTGATCCATGGCGGGCGTCCGGCTCCCAAAATTTCAGAATCGGACAGCAATCTGCGGCGGTTTGACGCGCATTGCAATTGCACAAACCGCTTGGAACAATTCCAAGCTGTCTACCGCAGTGCTTTCAGCGCCCCCCGCCCGGCATACTGCGCTTGCGGACCGAGCTGTTCTTCGATGCGCAGCAACTGATTGTACTTGGCGGTGCGGTCGGCGCGCGCCAGCGAGCCGGTTTTGATCTGGCCGCAATTGGTGGCGACCGCGAGATCGGCGATGGTCGAATCCTCGGTCTCGCCGGAGCGGTGCGACATCACCGCGGTGTAGCCGGCCTTGTGCGCCATCTCGACGGCGGCGAGCGTCTCGGTGAGCGTGCCGATCTGGTTGACCTTGATCAGGATCGAATTGCCCAGACCGCGCTTGATGCCGTCCGACAGGCGCTTGACGTTGGTGACGAACAGATCGTCGCCGACCAGTTGGCACTTGCTGCCGATCAAATCGGTGACCTGATTCCAGCCGTCGAAATCGTCTTCGGCCATGCCGTCCTCGATCGAGACGATCGGATAATCGCCGACCAGCTTGGCGAGGTACTTGGCCTGTTCCGCAATCGAGCGGGTCTTGCTCTCACCTTCGTAGACATAGGCGCCGTTCTTGAAGAATTCGGTCGAGGCCGGATCGAGCGCCAGCGCGATATCCACGCCGGGCTTGAAGCCGGCCTTCTCGATCGCCTTCATGACATAATCGAGCGCCTGCTCGGCCGACTTCAGGTTCGGCGCGAAGCCGCCCTCGTCGCCGACATTGGTGTTGTGGCCTTCGTCGTGCAGCGCCTTCTTCAGCGTCTGGAACACTTCGACGCCCATGCGCAGGCCTTCGGCGAAGGTCGGCGCGCCGACCGGCATGATCATGAATTCCTGGAAGTCGATCGGGTTGTCGGCATGCGCGCCGCCATTGATGATGTTCATCATCGGCACCGGCAGCAGCCGCGCCGAGGTGCCGCCGACATAACGGTACAGCGGCAGATCGGTGGCAACCGCCGCCGCTTTGGCAACCGCGAGCGAGACGCCGAGAATAGCGTTGGCCCCGAGCCGCGCCTTGTTCGGCGTGCCGTCGAGTTCGATCATCGCCTCATCGATCTGCGCCTGCGCCTCGGCATCCATGCCGCCGACGGCGTCGAAGATTTCGCCGTTGACCGCATCGACCGCCTTGCGCACGCCTTTGCCGCCGTAACGCGCCTTGTCGCCGTCGCGCAGTTCGACCGCTTCGTAAGCGCCGGTCGAGGCGCCGGACGGCACCGCGGCTCGACCCATAGCGCCGTCTTCGAGCAGCACGTCGACCTCGACGGTCGGGTTGCCGCGGCTATCGAGAATTTCGCGGGCGGTAATGTCAATAATGGCGGTCATGGGGGCACCGGGCGGCTTGAGGATGATCGATTTGCCGCGCTTCTACAGGAGGACAGCCCGGCGGCAAAGGGCCGATTGGTAAGCCCACTTGACCCCGGCGCGGTGTCCCGGCAATGACAGCGCCATGGCCAAAAAGACATTGCAGCTTGGACGCACCGTGCCGACCCCGGATTCGCCGTCGAAGGCGCAGCTCGACACCGTGCCGAACCCGCACCCGGACACGAATTATTTGGCGCGCTTTACCGCGCCGGAGTTCACGACTCTGTGCAAGATCACCGGCCAGCCGGACTTCGCTCATCTGGTTATCGATTATGTGCCGGCCAAGGTGCTGCTCGAATCCAAGTCGCTGAAGCTCTATTTGACCAGCTTCCGCAACGAGGACGCGTTCCACGAGGACTGCACGGTCGGCATCGGCAAAAGGCTGTTCACGTTGCTCAAGCCGAAATGGCTGCGCATCGGCGGCTACTGGTATCCGCGCGGCGGCATCCCGATCGACGTGTTCTGGCAGGCCGGCAAATTGCCGAAAGACGTCTGGGTGCCGGACCAGGGCGTCGCGACCTATCGCGGACGCGGCTAGACCGTCTGACTCGCAGGACGCCGCAAGTACCGCGCGCAGATCAGCCCGACAGCGGCGAGCACGCCGGCGCCGACATAGAGCACTGGCTCAATACCGATGGTCGCGAGGCCGGCGCCGTACACGATCGGCCCGGCCGCATGTCCGAGAAAAAAGAAAAACGAATGCAGCGCCAAAGCGGTGCCGCGCGCCGCCGGGGCCAGTTCGCTGGCGTAAATCTGGATGACGGCATGCAGGAAATAAAAGCCGAGGCCGAGCACGATAAAGTTCACGAACTCGATGGGCCACGGCAATCGAAGCGCGGTAACAATGAGGCACAGTCCCATGATGATGCCGCCGGCGCGCATCAACCAGGTTTCGCCGGTCAGCGGCAGTATGCGCGAAATCGTCAGGCCGTAGATCGCGCCGCCGAGGCCGAAACCGGCGATGATGATGCCGGCGATCGAGGCGCGGGTTTCGCCGGCCTGATGCAGCAGCGTGGCGATGTAAGGAAACACGCCATACATGAACAAGGCTTCGAGGAAGACCGCGCCGAAGCAGAACTTTGCCAGGGGATTTGAGAAGATAGTGCGGTAGTTCGGGCCGAGCGTCGACAGATCGAACTTCTTCGGCTGCTCGACGACGCTGCGAAACGCCGGCACCGCGACCACCAGCACAATGGCGCCGACCGCGCCGACGCCGAGGAACACGGCGCGCCAACCAAACAAATCGCCGATGACGCCGCCGAGCGTCGCGCCTAGCAGGTTGCCGGTCATGATGGCGAACAGAAGCCGACCCATCGCCACCTGCCGCTTTGCCACCGGCACCAGATCGCCGACGATGGCGAACGAGATCGGCACCACGCCACCAGAGGCAAGCCCGGCGATGACGCGCGCCGCAAACAGCATTTCGAAATTCACCGCAAAGGACGACGCGACGCTGGCGGCGGTGAGTACGAACATGCACAGCAGCATCAGCCGCGTCTTGTTCATGGTGTCGGCGAGCGCGCCGAGCACCGGCTGGATCAGCGCATAAGGCAGCGTGAAAGCGGTGGCGAGCAAGGCCGCGGTCGAGGCTTCAACGGAGAGGCCTGCGGCGATCGGCGGGATGATCGGATCGGTCGAGCGCGTGAACAGTGCGCTGGCGAACACGACAAAGGCGATGAGATTGAGCGTGCGCGTCATGAGCCTGATACTTCCGCGCCGATGGCGCGCATTTTATTTGTTGTTGTTTTTGACCAACCGGTCGAACGCAACCAGCGTGCGCAGCAACTGCTCCATGTCCTTGAGCGGCAACATGTTGGGCCCGTCCGACGGCGCGTGGTCGGGGTCCTGATGCGTCTCGATGAAAACGCCGGCGACGCCGACGGCGACCGCGGCGCGCGCCAGCACCGGCACGAATTCGCGCTCGCCGCCCGATGACGTGCCCTGTCCGCCCGGCTGCTGCACCGAATGCGTGGCATCGAAGATAACCGGCGCGCCGGTGCGCGCCATGATCGGCAGCGCGCGCATGTCGGAGACGAGCGTGTTGTAGCCGAAGGAAGCACCGCGTTCGGTCAGCAGCACATTGCGGTTGCCCGCGCCGGTCAGCTTGGCGACGACGTTTTGCATGTCCCAGGGCGCCAGGAATTGCCCCTTCTTGACGTTGACCACCTTGCCGGTTTTCGCCGCAGCGATCAGCAGATCGGTCTGGCGGCACAGGAAGGCCGGGATCTGCAACACATCGACGGCTTCCGCGGCGCGTGCACATTGCTCGGCATCGTGCACGTCGGTCAGCACCGGCAGCTTCAGGCTTTCCTTGATCTCGGCGAAAATGGGCAGCGCCGCCTCCAGGCCGATGCCGCGCGCCGCCTTGGCCGAGGTGCGGTTGGCCTTGTCGAACGAGGTTTTGTAAATGAGGCCGATGCCGACCTTGGCGGCGATCTCTTTCAGCGCCGAGGCCATCTCCAGCGCGTGCGCGCGGCTTTCGAGCTGGCAAGGGCCGGCGATCAACGCCAGCGGCAGGTCGTTGCCGAAACGGACGCCGCCAATATCGACCGTCGCATTGGGAAGCAGGGATTGATCCAAGGTGTGCCTCGCGCCGTGTTGCCGGGACCATGAAACGGCAGCGCGCTGCGGTCAATCTAGGCGGCGGGTTCGAGTATCAGGGTTGCGCCGACGGCTGACACGGAAATCGCCCCGGATTTCAGCGCGGTATAGAAAATGCCCGCCTGCTCAAGTTTCGCGCCAGCAGCGGCTGGATCGGCCGCCTTGAAACGCAAGGCCGCCAGCCGCGCGCCGCGTTCGGTCACCGGCGGATATTGGCCGAAACGCTCCCGGAACGCCGAAGGCGTCATCACGCTAATCGCGCCGCGCGGCAGATCGATGCTGAAGCCATCGCGTTCGTCGCGCGCGGCCGCCGCGCCGGTAAAGGCAAGAAGGAATTCGCGGTGCCGCGCCGGTTCGTCGGCGACCAGCACCACACCGGCAATGCCGGTGACGCCGTTGTCATGCTGTTGAAACGCCGTGTTCCAGAAATTCTCCGGGTAATGCTGCTGGCAAGTGAAGAAGCCGGCGTCGGGCGCCTGCTTGTCGTTGGCAAAAGCCAGAGTAAACGCGACCTTGACCGGCGTGCCGTCCGGCCTTTTGCCGTCGCGATCGAAGCGCGTCGCGGCGGAAGCGGCAATGCCGGCGGCGCGGAACGCCGCTTCGTCATCCATGGCGCTTTGCGATTCCAGCACCAGCATCGACAGGCCATCGCCGCGATCGACGAAAGCGCGGTTATACGCGCCAAACTTTTCCGAAAAGACATCGCCGGTCATCTTGTCCGGCTCGGCCAATGTCAGCAGCTCGATGAAGAAGCCGGGCAACTGCACGATATGATTATGTGTGCCCCAGGGATGGCGGTTGCGGGCACCGACAGTAAAGCCGAGTTGCCGGTACGCTTGTGCGGCGCCGTCGAGATCGGCCACTGCATGGACGATGTGATCGAGACCGCGCGCCACGCCAGCGGCCCTCTACTTGAGCGCCGAAAACGAGGTCGGCTGCAAGAACGAACTGGCGATGTTGGCGACGATCGGGCCGTCCTTTTCGCTCTCGGCGCGCTTGGCGTGCCATTCGGGGTCGGCCATGAATGCATTCCATTTCTGCTCGCGCTCGGCAAGCGACTCCCACGCCAGGATGTAAGTCAGCTCCATGTTGGATTCGCCGACCAGCGTGGTCCAGAATCCGACCTGCCGGATACCGCGCGTCTTCCACATGTCCAGCGTGGTGTTGGCAAAGCGGTTGAGCAAAGCCGGCATGCGACCGGGCACGACGCGATAGACCCGCATTTCGTAGATCATCGTCTCACTCCCCGATTATTGTTTTTAAACTTAAACCAGCCGGCTCTGATCGACCGCCGCGCCGATGAACGACGAGAACAACGGATGCGGTTCGAACGGCCGCGATTTCAGTTCGGGATGAAACTGCACGCCGATGAACCACGGATGATCGTCATATTCGACGATCTCCGGCAAAATGCCGTCCGGCGACATGCCGGAGAATTTCAGGCCGTGCTGTTCGAGGCGGTCCTTGTAGGCGGTGTTGACTTCATAACGATGGCGGTGCCGCTCGAAGATATCGGTCGAGCCGTAAATCTCGGCGACCCGGCTGCCGCGCTGGAGCATGGCCTCGTAAGCGCCAAGCCGCATGGTGCCGCCGAGATCGCCATTGGCGGCGCGCCGCTCAAGGTCGTTGCCTTTGACCCATTCGGTCATCAGGCCGACCACCGGCTCCTGGGTCGCGCCGAACTCGGTCGAGTTGGCGGCGTCTATGCCGCACAGATTGCGCGCCGCCTCGATGCAGGCCATCTGCATGCCGAAGCAGATGCCGAAATACGGCACGCGCCGCTCGCGCGCGAATTGCGCCGCCTTGATCTTGCCCTCGGCGCCGCGCTGGCCGAAGCCGCCGGGCACCAGAATGCCGTTGACCTGTTCGAGGAACGGCGCCGGGTCTTCGTTCTCGAAGACGTCGGACTCGATCCACTCGAGATTGACCTTCACCTTGTTGGCGATGCCGCCATGCGACAGCGCCTCGTTGAGCGACTTATAGGCGTCCTTCATGCCGGTATATTTGCCGACAATGGCGATGGTGACCTCGCCTTCCGGATTGCGGATGCGTTCGTTAATGGTGTGCCAGCGCGACAGGTTCGGCGCCGCTTTATTATCGAGGCCGAAGGCGTCGAGCACTTCGCGGTCGAGACCGGCCTGATGATAGGCCTCCGGCACGGCGTAGATGTTGTCGACGTCGCGCGCCTCGATCACGGCGGTTTCACGCACGTTGCAGAACAGCGCCAGCTTGCGCCGTTCGCTTTCCGGGATCGGCCGGTCGGTGCGACACAGCAGGATATCCGGCTGGATGCCGATCGATCGCAGTTCCTTGACCGAATGCTGCGTCGGCTTGGTCTTGAGTTCGCCGGCGCTCGGGATGAACGGCAGCAGCGTCAGGTGGATGTAGATGACCTGGCCGCGCGGCATGTCGTTGCCGAACTGGCGGATCGCCTCGAAGAACGGCAGGCCCTCGATGTCGCCGACGGTGCCGCCGACCTCGCACAGCACGAAGTCGTAGCCGTCATTGCCGTCGCGGACGAAGTCCTTGATGCCGTTGGTGACGTGCGGGATCACCTGGATGGTGGCCCCGAGATAATCGCCACGGCGCTCCTTGGTCAGGATGTCCTGATAGATGCGGCCCGTGGTGATGTTGTCTTTCTTGGTCGCCGGATTGCCGGTGAAGCGCTCGTAATGGCCGAGGTCGAGATCGGTCTCGGCGCCGTCGTCGGTGACGAAAACCTCGCCGTGCTGATAGGGCGACATCGTGCCGGGATCGACGTTGAGATAGGGGTCGAGCTTGCGCAGGCGGACCTTGTAGCCGCGCGCTTGCAACAGCGCGCCGAGCGCCGCTGAAGCGAGACCTTTGCCGAGGGAGGACACCACGCCGCCGGTGATGAAGATGTACCGAGCCATGGGGCCTAACCTCTAAGCGCCGCGAATCGATTCGACGAGTGCGAAAAGCACCGGGCAGGATTGCGCCTGTGTGTAGTTTCGATTTGTGGTGAATCTACTGTCACTTGCATCGCGTCTTTAAAGCCCTAATGCAACATCCGGCGATGGCCGCCGGGCATCGCCTTGAGCAAAAATGAGAAGGGCCGGATTTCCCGGCCCCTCTGGAGGTCTGTTACTTCGATTGCGGGACTTGCGGCCCGGAAGGCGCGGCCGGTTCCGGCGCGCCCTGCAACTGGCGCAACAGGCCGCCTTCACCACTCAGCGGCGGGGCCGAACCGGGAGCGCTGATCGGAGCGCTCGGCCCGCTGCCGCCGATGATCGTGCTCGGTGCACGGTTGGAACTGGCAAGAATCGACAGAACGAGGCTGGTGACAAAGAACAGGCCGGCGAGGACCGCGGTCGCGCGCGTCAGGACGTTGGCCGTGCCGCGGTTCGACATGAAGCCACCACCGCCACCGCCGCCGCCAATGCCGAGGCCGCCGCCTTCCGAGCGCTGCAACAGCACAACGCCGATCAAGGCGAGCACCAGCATCAGGTGGATGACGATAATCACGTGCGCCATAAGATCATTCCGTTCAAACTTTGCCGGCCATACATATAGGAATTCGCCGCGGTCTCTACACCATCGTCGATGCGATTTCCACCCAATGTGGCAAGAACAGCCGAGGAGCGCGGATTAGCGGTAAACCGCGGCAATTCCAAGGAAATCGGCGGCTTTCAGGCTGGCGCCGCCGACCAGCGCGCCATTGACGTCCGGAATGGTCAAAAGCTCGTCGGCATTCGTCGGCTTGACCGAGCCGCCATAAAGGATGCGGACGGCCGTGCCTTCTGCTCCGTAACGGGCCTTGACTTGGGCTCGGATGAAAGCGTGCACCTCGGCGACATCGGCCGGCGTCGGCGTCAGCCCGGTTCCAATGGCCCAGACCGGCTCGTAGGCGACGACCAGGTTCGCGGCAGTGCCGCCGTTCGGCAGCGAACCGGCCAATTGGCCGCCAATCACCTTCAAGGTGGAACCGGCCTCGCGCTCGGCGCGCTGCTCGCCGACGCAGACGATGGCCACCAGACCCGCCCGCCACGCCGCCAACGTCTTGGCATTGACGTCGGCGTCGGTTTCCTTGTGGTCGGTGCGGCGTTCGGAATGGCCAACAATGACTGCCGTGGCGCCGGCGTCAGTCAGCATTTCGGCCGAAATATCGCCCGTATGGGCGCCTGACGCCTTGGCGTGACAATCCTGGCCGCCAACGAACAGGTGCGAGCCGTGAGCGGCTGCGGCGAATTGTCTGGTCAAGGTCGCCGGCGGGCACAGCATCAGATCGGCCTTGCCGGCCAGTTCGCCGGCACCGGCCTTCATGGCGTCAATTTCGCCCAGCGAGGCGGTCAAGCCGTTCATTTTCCAGTTGCCTGCGACCAGAGGCCGAATGCGTCCTGTCGGCATTTTAATGTCCTAGTCGTTGCAAGGCTTTAGACCGCTCCCTATAAGGGCGACCAGTCACGCAAAGTCCAGCCGATTTGAGAGAACGATAGCCCATGCTCCGCGGTATCCACAAAGCAACGTCCACCTGGGTCGGCAAGGCCGTCATGGGCGTCATCATGGGCGGCCTGATCATTTCCTTCGCCATCTGGGGCATCGGCGATATTTTCCGCGGCTTCGGCCAGAATTCGGTCGCCAAGATCGGGGGCACCGAAATCTCGATCGAGCAGTACCGCAACTATTACACCGAAAAGCTCCAGCAGCTCGGCCAGCGCATGCGCCGCTCGATCTCCAACGATCAGGCGCGCGCCCTCGGGCTCGACCGCCAGTTGCTCGGCCAGTTGGTCGCCGAGACCACGCTCGACGAGCAGGCCAAGCAGATGCGCCTCGGCCTCTCCGACAAGGACATCGCCGATCGCATCACCAGCGATCCGGCGTTTCGCGGCATCAACGGCCAGTTCGACCGCTCGCGTTTTGAATCCATCATCCGCAACGCCGGCTTTACCGAATCCCGTTTCGTCGCCGAACAGCGCAATGTGATGCTGCGCCGGCAGATCGCGCAGACCGTCAGCGGCGATCTGAAAGTGCCGGAGACGACGCTGAAGTCGATCGCGCAGTATCAGGGCGAAAAGCGCGCCATCCAGTATATCGCGCTGACTGCGGCGCAGGCCGGCGACGTGCCCGCCGCCACTCCCGAAGAACTCGCCCAGTATTTCGAAACCCGCAAGGTGCTGTTCCGCGCGCCGGAATATCGCAAGGCGACGTTGCTGCCATTGTCGCCGAGCGATCTCGCCAAGCCGGAAGCGGTCAAGGACGAAGAAGCGAAGGCGGCTTACGAGCAGCGCAAGGACAGTTTCGGCACGCCGGAAAGGCGCGAACTGCGCCAGATCGTGTTTCCGAAACCGGAAGACGCCACCGCCGCGCATGAGCGCATTACCAAGGGCCTGAGCTTTGCCGACTTGGCCAAGGAGCGCGGCATCAGCGAGGCCGACCTCAATGTCGGCACCGTCGCCAAGACCGACATCATCGATCCGGCGGTGGCCGATGCCGCTTTCGCGCTCAAGGCCGACGAAATCTCGGTGCCGGTCAAGGGCACGTTCGGCACAGTGCTGTTGCAGGTCGGCAGAATCGAACCCGGCACGCAGAAAACCTACGAAGACGTCGCGGCCGATCTGAAAAAGGAAATCGCCGAACTGCGCGCCCGCAGCGAGATCAACGCGCTGCGCGACAAGATCGAGGACGACCGCGCCGGCGGCGCCACGTTGGCCGAAACCGCCAAGAAACTGAACCTGACTGCGATCAATATCGAGGCGGTCGACCGTTCCGGCCGCGGCCCCGATGGCCAGCCGGTCGCGGCCTTGCCGAAAACGCCGGATGTCGTCGGCGCGCTGTTTGCGACCGATGTCGGCGTCGACAACGAAGCGCTGCAGGTGCCGCCGAACGGCTATCTCTATTACGACATGACCGGCATCACGCCGGCGCGCGACCGCACGCTCGACGAGGTCAAGGACCAGGTCGCGGCGCGCCAGCGCGACGACGAAATCGCCAAGCGCTTGCAGGCCAAGGCCGACGACATGCTGACCAAGCTCAAGGCCGGCGCGACTTTGGCGCAGATCGCCGCCGAGAACAATTTGCGGGTCGATACCGCCGCCGACATGACGCGCGGCCGCGCCGCCGGCTTCCTGCCGGTCAAGGTGACCGACGCCGCGTTCAAGCTGCCGAAGGGCTCGCCGGCCAGCATCGACGGTGACAAGGCGGCCGAGCGTTACGTCATCGTCGTCACCGACGTGACCGATCCGACGTTCGATGCCAATGCGCCGGAGGTCAAGCAACTGACGGCGTCGTTGCAGAACTCGTTCGCCGACGACATCGTCGGCCAATACATCGCCAAGGCCGAGGCCGATATCGGCGTCACGCTCAATCAGGCGGCCCTAAACCAGGTCGTCGGCGGCGGCACCAGCAATAGATAAGCCAATGCAGATCGAGCCATCCGAGAGCGCCTTCGCGGAACGCTACAGCCGCGGGCAAGCACAGGTGGTGTGGACGACCCTGGTCGCCGATCTGGAGACGCCGGTCTCGGCCTTTCTCAAGCTTGGCGGCGGAAAGCCGCTCAGTTTCCTGCTTGAATCGGTCGAAGGCGGCGCGGTGCGCGGACGCCATTCGATCATCGGCATCGAGCCCGATCTGGTGTGGCGCACCAATGGGCGCAGCGCCGAGATCAATCGCACCGCGCGCGCGAAGCCCGACGCCTTCACGCCCTGCTCTGAGCCGCCGCTCGCCGCGCTGCGTTCGCTGATCGCCGAAAGCCGCATCGATCTGCCCGAGACGCTGCCACCGATGGCGGCCGGCGTGTTCGGCTATCTCGGTTACGACATGGTGCGGCTGATGGAGGATTTGGGCGAGCCCAATCCCGACCCGATCGGCATTCCCGACGCCATCATGCTGCGGCCCACATTGATCGTGGTGTTCGACGCGGTGAAGGATTCGATTACCATCGTCACGCCGGTGCGGCCCGAGCCAGGCGTCGATGCCAAGGCGGCCTTGGCGGGCGCCACCGAAAGGCTGTCGGCCGTGGTCGATGCGCTCGACCGGCCGCTCGATAAGTCGCTCGCCGAATACGACGAAGGCCCGCTAGACGTGCCGCCGGCGTCGAACACGACGCCGGCCGAATACGCCTCGATGGTCGCCAAGGCGAAGGAATACATCGCCGCCGGCGACGTCTTTCAAGTCGTGCTGGCGCAACGCTTCGAGGCGCCGTTCACGCTGCCGCCGTTCTCGCTCTATCGCGCGCTGCGCCGGACCAATCCCTCGCCCTATCTCTACTTCCTCGACTTCGGCAGCTTCGCGGTCGCCGGCTCCAGCCCGGAAATCCTCGTGCGTGTGCGCGGCGACGTTGTCGAGTTGCGGCCGCTCGCCGGCACCAGGCCGCGCGGCGCGACCCCGCACGAGGACAAGGCGCTGGAAGTCGAACTGCTCGCCGATCCGAAAGAGCGTGCCGAGCATTTGATGCTGCTCGATCTCGGCCGCAACGATGTCGGCCGCGTCGCCAGTATCGGCAGCGTCAAGGTCACCGATCAATTCTTTATCGAGCGCTACAGCCAGGTGATGCACATCGTCTCCAATGTCGAAGGCCGGCTCGATCCGAAATACGATGCGCTCGATGCCTTGGCCGCGGGCTTTCCCGCCGGCACGACTTCGGGCGCGCCGAAAGTCCGCGCGATGCAAATCATCGACGAGCTGGAAAAGGAAAAACGCGGGCTCTACGCCGGCTGCGTCGGCTACTTCTCCGCCGCCGGCGAGATGGACACCTGCATCGTGCTGCGCACCGCTCTGGTGAAGGACGGCAAGATGTATGTGCAGGCCGGCGCCGGCATCGTCGCCGATTCAAACCCGGCGGCCGAGCAGCAGGAATGCGTCAACAAGGCCAAGGCCTTGTTCCGCGCCGCGGAAGAAGCGCGGCGCTTTGCCAGCGCGGTGAAGCGCGGGCAGTGAGTTAGATCCGTCACCCTGAGGTGCCGTCGCGCAGCGACGGCCTCGAAGGGCGACGGCCCAGGTGCTTCAGCACTTCGGCCGCTCATCCTTCGAGGCTCGCGCTTTGCGCTCGCACCTCAGGATGACGGAATAACGGTTGGAGGAGAACGCCATGAGCCACGATCACGACCACCCACACGACCACTCCCACGACAAGTGGAAGCACGACGGCGTCAAGGTGATCCCGGGCAATTCGCTCGATCCGAACACCGCGCAGACGCCCGGCATGGACCGCAAGGCGGCGATCAATTTCGCCCGCGCCGGCGCGCAGAAGCTCTGGGCCGGCACCGTCGCCATCCATCCCAACGCCAAGACCGGCGCGCATCATCACGGCGCGCTCGAGAGCGTGATCTATGTCGTGCGCGGCCGCGCCCGCATGCGTTGGGGCGAGCATCTCGAATTCACGGCTGAGGCCGGGCCCGGCGATTTCATCTTCATTCCGCCTTACGTGCCGCATCAGGAGATCAACGCCAGCCGCGACGAGGTACTGGAATGCGTGCTGGTGCGTTCCGACAACGAGGCAGTGGTGGTCAATCTCGACATCGAGCCGGTCGAAAAGCCGGAAAACGTCGCCTGGATCGACCCGATCCATAAGGCATAATTTCAGAGCGCAAACCCCTGATCCGTCATCCTGAGGTGCGAGGCAACGAAGTTGCCGAGCCACGAAGGACGACGGCCCGTGACACCTCGGCCGTCGCCCTTCGAGGCCGTCGCTGCGCGACGGCACCTCAGGGTGACGGGTCAGGCCTGCCTTGACCCCTCACCGAGCCCGCCTTAAGACCTTGAGCGGGCGGTTAAAAACATGATCATCCTGATCGACAATTACGACAGCTTCACCTTCAACCTGGTGCATTACCTGGGTTCGCTGGGTGCTGACGTTGTCGTGCACCGCAACGACAAGATTTCGGTCGCCGAGGTCATGGCGCTCGAGCCGGAAGGCATCGTTCTGTCGCCCGGCCCGTGCACGCCCAATGAGGCTGGCATCTGCCTCGATCTGATCGCGAAGGCCGGCGACACCATCCCAATGTTCGGCGTCTGCCTCGGCCATCAAGCCATGGGCCAGGCGCTCGGCGGCAAGGTCATCCGCGCGCCGCAAATGGTGCACGGCAAGCTGTCGCAGATCACTCATAACGCCACCGGCGTGTTCCGCGGCATCAACGGGCCGTTCAGTGCGACGCGCTACCACTCGCTGATTGTCGAGCGCTCGTCGATGCCGGGCGAGTTTAAGGTCAACGCCGAAACCGCCGACGGGCTGGTCATGGGCATGGCGCACAAGAGCCTGCCGAT
Source organism: Rhizobiales bacterium Ga0077525 (assembly GCA_001464835.1). Classification (GTDB taxonomy): domain Bacteria; phylum Pseudomonadota; class Alphaproteobacteria; order Rhizobiales; family Xanthobacteraceae; genus Pseudolabrys. The sequence goes on from LNDS01000046.1 coordinate 69,261, forward strand.
GCACGGCGTGCAGTTTCATCCCGAAAGCATCGCCTCCGAGCACGGCCATCTGATGCTGCGCAATTTTCTCGATCTGGCCGCCGCCTGGAATACGGCGCACGGCCGGTCGTCGTCCGCGCCCGTGCGCGCATCCGCGCATAATGCGCCCGCGCATCTTGCCGGTTGAGGAGCAATGCCTGTGGCCGACGATTTCAAATCCCTCATCGCCAAGGTTGCGACCGGCGCCAGCCTGACCCGCGACGAGGCCGCCAACGCCTTCGACCGCATGATGTCGGGCGAAGCGACGCCGTCACAAATGGGCGGTCTGCTGATGGCCTTGCGCGTGCGCGGCGAGACCGTCGACGAAATCACCGGCGCGGTCACCACCATGCGCGCCAAGATGCTCGGCGTGAAGGCCCCGTCGGACGCCATCGACGTGGTCGGCACCGGCGGCGATGCCTCCGGCTCCTATAACATCTCGACCTGCGCCGCTTTTATCGTCGCCGGTTGCGACGTGCCGGTGGCCAAGCACGGCAACCGCGCGCTGTCGTCGAAATCCGGCGCCGCCGACGTGTTGCAGGCGCTGGGCGTCAAGATCGACTTGAACGCCGAGCAGGTCGGCCGCTGCATCCGCGACGCCGGCATCGGCTTCATGTTCGCGCCGGCGCACCACCCGGCGATGAAGAACGTCGGCCCGACGCGGGTCGAACTCGGCACCCGGACGATTTTCAACCTGCTCGGGCCGCTGTCGAACCCGGCCTCGGTCAAGCGCCAGATGATCGGCACCTTTTCCAAACACTGGATCGAGCCGATGGCGCAGGTTCTGAACAATCTTGGTTCCGAGAGCATCTGGGTCGTGCACGGCTCCGACGGCCTCGACGAAATCACCACGGTCGGGACCACCAGCGTCGCCGAGTTAAAGGGCGGCAAGATCCGCACCTTCGAGATTTCGCCGGAGGATGCCGGGCTGCCGCGCGCCAAGCCGGAAGCATTGAAGGGCGGCGACGGCGAGCACAACGCCAAGGCGCTGCTCGACGTGCTCAAGGGCAAGCCCAGCGCGTTCCGCGATATCGCGCTGCTCAATGCCGCCGCGGCCTTGATCGTGGCCGACAAGGCCAAGGATCTGAAGGAAGGCGTGGCTATTGCCGCCAAGGCGATCGACAGCGGCGAAGCCGAAGGCCGGCTGGATCGTTTGATTGCGGTCTCCTGCGCCACGGAGGAATAGCGCATGATCCCGAAAAGTGGGAACCGGTTTTCGGACAAGATCATGCGCCAAGAGAAAAACTGATGGCCGACATTCTCAAGAAAATCGAAGCCTACAAGCGCGAGGAGATCGCGGCGGCGAAGCGCGCGCATCCGCTGAGCGAGCTTGAAGCCGCGGCCAAAGCGCAAGCCGCGCCGCGCGGCTTCCTGCGCGCCATCGAGGCGAAGATTGCCGCCGGCGGACAGGCGCTGATTGCTGAGATCAAGAAGGCGAGCCCGTCCAAAGGACTGATCCGCGCCGATTTCGATCCGCCCAAACTGGCCAAAGCCTATGAAGCCGGCGGCGCGACGTGCCTTTCGGTATTGACTGACGCGCCGTCGTTCCAGGGCAGGCCCGAGTTCCTTAGGCAGGCGCGCGACGCTACGGCGCTGCCGGCGCTGCGCAAGGACTTCATGTACGAGCCCTATCAGGTGGCGGAAGCGCGCGCCTTAGGCGCCGACTGCATCCTGATTATCATGGCGGCAGTCGATGACGTCGCCGCGCGCGACCTTGAAAATTCAGCGCTTTCAATGCGCATGGACGCTCTTCTTGAGGTTCATCAGGAAGATGAGCTTGAGCGCGCCCTGAAACTGAAGTCCCGCCTGATCGGCATCAACAACCGCGACCTGCGCTCGTTCGAGACCTCGCTCAATGTCAGCGAGCGGCTCGCCCCCCTCGTCCCGAAAGACCGCATCGTCGTCGCCGAAAGCGGTCTGAACACCGCCGCCGACCTCGCCCGCCTTGGCCGCATCGGCATCTCGACTTTCCTGATCGGCGAGAGCCTGATGCGGCAGAGCGACGTGACCGCGGCCACCCGCGCCCTCCTGACGCGGCCCGCCAACACCGCCGCCGCGGAGTAACCAGCATGGCCAAAAAGGCCGCCCCCAAGACCAAGGCCGCGCCGAAAGGCAAACCCAAGCCCGCGCTGAGCCACCTCGACAGCCGCGGGCAGGCGCACATGGTCGATGTCTCGGCCAAGAGCCAGACCGAGCGCGTCGCCAAAGCCGAGGGCAAGGTGATCATGCGCAAGGAAACCCTCGATCTGGTGATCGAGGGCAATGCGCTCAAAGGCGACGTCCTGGGCGCAGCGCGGCTCGCCGGCATCATGGCGGCCAAGCACACGCACGGATTAATCCCGCTGTGCCATCCGCTGCCGATCACCAAGGTCGAGATCGATATTTTCCCCGAACATTCCCTGCCCGGCTTTCTGGTGCAGACCACTGTTAAGGTCACAGGCCAGACCGGCGTCGAGATGGAAGCGCTGGTCGCGGCCTCGATCGCGTGCCTGACGATTTACGACATGGTCAAGGCGGTCGAGCGCGGCATGCGCATCGAAGGCATCCGCGTTCTGGAAAAGAGCGGCGGCAAGTCCGGCACTTATAAAGCGGAGGCCTGATCTTGGCGCCCCGCAAACTCCGCTCATTCCCGCGCAAGCGGGAATCCAGAATCTTCCTTTCTGAATCAGAATCTCAAAGAACTGGATCCCCGCTTTCGCGGGGACGAACGGTGTAGCGATGGCCCTGATGCCGGTCGCCGAGGCGTTGCAGCGCGTGCTGGCCGGCGCGCGGGCGCTGCCGGCCGAGGATGTGCCGTTGCATCGCGCGCGCGGCCGCGTTCTGGCCAAGGACCTCATCGCGCTCCGCACCCAGCCGCCGGCCGCTCTGTCGGCGATGGACGGCTATGCCGTGCGCGCCGACGACGTGGCGCAAGGCCCGGCGACCTTGACCGTGATCGGCGAAGTCGCCGCCGGCCATCCGTTCGACGGCAGCGTCGGTCCGGGACAGGCGGCGCGGATTTTCACCGGCGGCGTCATGCCCGACGGCGCCGACACCGTGGTGGTGCAGGAACTGACCACGCGCGACGGTGACACTGTGACGACACAGAAGCCGGCCGCCAGAGGGCGCAACGTCCGCGCCGCCGGCATCGACTTCACGCAAGGCGACATCCTGCTGCGCGCCGGCCGCCGCCTGACCGACCGCGACCTGATGCTCGCCGCCGCGATGAACCACCCCAACCTGAGCGTCCACCGTCGGCCGAAAATCGCCGTGCTCGGCACCGGCGATGAACTGGTGATGCCTGGCAATCGGCTGAACCCTGGCGAGATCGTCTATTCGAACGGCTTTGCGCTGACCGCGCTGGCCGAGAGCGAAGGCGCCGAAGTCACCGATCTCGGCATTGCCCGCGACCGGCTCGATGACATCGCCGCCGCGATCCGCCGCGCCCGTGACAGCGGCGCCGATATTCTGCTGACCTCAGGCGGCGCGTCGGTCGGCGACCACGATCTGGTGCAGAAGGCGCTGAACGCCGAAGGGCTCGATTTGTCGTTCTGGCGCGTCGCGCTGCGGCCGGGCCGGCCGATGATGTATGGCCATTTGGGGGACATGCATGTGCTCGGCGTGCCGGGCAACCCGGTGTCGTCCTATGTCTGCGCCTTCCTGTTCCTGGCACCTTTGATCCGCACTTTGTCCGGACGCACCGATGTCGCGCAGGTGCCGGAGAATGCCCGCCTCGGCCGCGACATGCCGGCCAATGACGAGCGCGCCGACTATCTTCGAGCGACGCTTCAGCCCGGTCCCAACGGGCCGGTGGCGACGCCGCTGCCGGAGCAGGACTCGTCCTTGATGGCGCCTTTGGCCAAAGCCGACTGCCTGTTGATTCGGCCTCCCGGCGCGCCCGCGGCAGCAGCCGGTTCACCATGCGTCATCCTTAAGCTCGCCCTTTAGCGGTCTTTCGACTTGTTCACGGCAAATTAAGTGGTTGCAGAACACATATCGAACAGATAGTGTTCGTTCATGATTTGTTTCGGACCTGGTGCCCGATTGGGACATTCGGCCATCCGAGACGGGGAGAGAAACCGATGCTGACCCGCAAACAGTTCGAGCTTTTGCGCTTCATTCATGAGCGCCTGACCGAGGCCGGAGTACCGCCCTCCTTCGATGAAATGAAGGACGCGCTCGACCTGCGCTCCAAGTCCGGCATCCACCGCCTGATCACGGCGCTCGAGGAACGCGGCTTCATCCGCAGGCTGGCGAATCGCGCCCGCGCCATCGAGGTCATCAAGCTACCGGATTCGGTCGCTCACGGCATCAGCGGCGGCGCCAGCCGCTCGCGTGGCTTTAATCCGAGCGTCATCGAGGGCGACCTCGGCCGTGGCCGCGTCGTGCACAATCATAACGATGGCGACGAGGACAGCGGCCGGCCGATCTCGGTGCCGGTCATGGGCCGCATCGCCGCCGGTACGCCGATCGAGGCGATCCAGCAGCGCAGCCACGTCATCAACATGCCGGCCGAACTGCTCTCGGCCGGCGAACATTTCGCGCTCGAAGTGCGCGGCGACTCGATGATCGAGGCTGGCATTCTCGACGGCGACATTGCCCTCATCCGGCGCATGGAATCGGCCGACACCGGCGACATCGTGGTGGCCCTGATCGACGACGAGGAAGCCACCCTGAAGCGCTTCCGCCGCCGTGGCGCGTCGATCGCGCTGGAGCCGGCCAACCCGGCCTACGAGGTGCGCATCCTGCCGCCCAACCGCGTGCGCATTCAGGGCAAGCTGGTGGCGATGTTCAGACGGTATTGAGATATCGGGGCGCGCACGTGCCTCCCACTCCGTTTGTTCCCGCGAATGCGGGAACCCAGGCTAAGCGCTGGGTGTAGGTAAGAGCTGGTCCCCGCTCGCGCGGGGACGAACGGTTTTTAGTCGCCGGGTTCTAGTGCCTCCGCCGGTGGCGTTGCATCCGGCACCGCCGGACGGCGGATCGTCGGCGCGCCGTCTGATTGCGGCCTCACCGCCTGCGCCCTCGCCCACGGCCTATCGATGCCTTGCGGCCGCGCCACGCGCTGCTCCCACTCCCCGCCGTTCCAGAACAGCGCCGTCGCGCCCTGCGCCCGCCAGGCCGGACGGTCGATCAGCACAGCCCGGCACGCGCCCGGCGCCTCACGCGGGCTGGCCACCGCCACCGCCCGCGCGCAATCCTCCTCGAAGGCCTCCGCGGTCAGCGCGAAGGCGACCAGCCGGCCATCGGCCAAAGGCGCGGTGCAGCCAATGGCATCGCAGCGCACGCCCTCCTTCAGGCTGGCGTCGCCCGGCTTGCGGGCATCGCCGTCGGCGGAAAGCCATTCCTTGACCGCGAAACTGTCGCGGCCGCTGTGGAGCAGCGTCAGCCGCCCGCCGGGCCCGCGAATGGCCGCAGCCTGGCCGTCGCCGGCGACCAGCACGTCCGGGCGTGGGGTCGTAAGTGCCCACAGGCTGGCGGCGACCGCGACCGCTAAACCGCTCCAGCGCAGCGGCGTGCGCAACAGGCACATCAACAACAGTCCCAATGTCCCGACCAGCAACGGCCCCACCCCGAAAGCCGGCAAATAGCCGACCGAGCCCGGCAGCGACGTCACCCACAAAGCGACGCCGATCATCCAGTCGAGGCCTGCGCCCATCAGCCGCCAGAAGAAAGCGTCGAAGCCGAACGGCAGCGCCAGCACGCCGAGAATGCCCATCGGCATCACCATCGCCGACACCACCGGCATCGCCAAAAGATTGGCGATGACGCCATAGGGCGCGATGCGGTGAAAGTGAAACGCCGCGTAAGGCGTGGTCGCCAGCCCGGCGACCAGCGAGGCCAGCAAAAGCGCAATCACTTCGCGGCCGCCCCACAGCGCCACACGCGTTTTCAAAGCCGTCTCATGATCGGCGCGCCAGAACGGCCCGCCGGGCAGCCCGTACTGATAGACCGCGACCAGCGCCAACGTCGCCGCGAACGACATCTGGAAACTCGGATGCACCACCGCTTGCGGCGCGATGAGCAGAACACAGAAGGCGGCGACGCTGAGCGTGCGAAAGGTGATCGCGGCGCGGTCGATCATGACGCCGATCAGCACGATGGCGACCATGATGAAGGAGCGCTGCGTCGCCACTTCGGCGCCGGACAGCAAGAGATAAAACGCCGCCGCCAGCAGCGCCGCCGCTGCCGCCCATTTCTTGATCGGGCGGCGCGTCGCCAACGCCGGGCTGAGCGCCATGACAGCGCGCACCACAAAGAACACGATGCCGGCGACCACCGCCATGTGATAGCCGGAGATCGACAGCACATGCGCCAGACTGGAGATGTACATGGCGTCGTTGACCGGGGCGGAGATGGCGTCGCGCTTACCGGTAATCAGCGCCGACGCGATGGCGCCGCGATCGCCCGGCAGCGCCGCGCGGATGCGGTTGTCCATGCCGTCGCGCATGGCGTCGATGAACGCGGCATAGTGCAGCCAAAGGCTCGGCTTGGCCTGCGGCGTCTCAGTTCTGATTTTGCCATGTCGCGGGCAAAATCATAGCCGCCGGGCCGCAATGGCGTAAGCGGCGGCGACAAATGCGCCTTGAAGGCGACGTAATCCCCGACCGCCGGCGCGGTGCCCTTGCGCACCGAGACACGGACGCGCTCCGGTTTCTCGTTGATGCGCGCGGCATCGAAACTGTGAACGCGCACGACGATGCGGTCGCTCTTCTCGCGCTCCTCGCGGGTTTCGACAAAGCCTGAGACCTGCGCCGTCCATGTCGCGGTTTGCAGCACCGGATGCGCGATGCGCAACGTGTGCAGCGTGACGAGGCAGAACCCTGTCGCCAAAGCGGCAAAGCCGAGCGCCAGCGGAAAGCCAAAGGGCCGCCGCCGCGCGGCAACGGCGAGAGCGATGGCTCCCAAAGCGAAGGCACAGGCCGCCCACCAGGCCGGCTCGCGCTCGGCGGTGAAATACAGCGCGATGCCGCAGCCGAACGCCACCGGCAGCCAGGGCAGCAGCCGGCCGGGCGCGGTATCGGCGGCCAGCCATTTCGACAGCGCGCCGCGCCAGCGGCTGGCCTGTTCGGCAAAGCCGTCCGGCAGCCACACCGCGGCGCGGCGCGCACCGTCGATGCCGGCGGCCCAGGCCTTCGCGCGCATTCTTGATGGGTCCGCCACGCCACGCCCCAACGCGGATACAACCACAAGTAAGCTTATTGAGTTGTATGGTTGTAGCTAGGGGAACGGATGTGAACGCCAATCCGTCATCCTGAGGTGCGAGCGCAGCGAGCCTCGAAGGATGAACGGCCAATGCGCGGCAAAGCCCGGGCCGTCGCCCTTCGAGGCGCGCCACACGGCGCGCACCTCAGGGTGACGGAGTTACCCCGCCGCCCTACCCCTTCGCCACATCCTTGGCGTAGGTGTCGCGCAGCCCGATGGTGCGGTTGAACACCAGTTTGCCCGGTGCGGAATCGCGGTCGAGACAGAAATAGCCCTGGCGCTCGAACTGCACCGGCACCTCGACCTTGGCCTCGGCCAGCGACGGCTCCAGCCGCGCATCGGTCAAAACCTCGAGCGACTGCGGATTGATCTGCGACGCGAACGTGTCTGGATCGGCGCTCGGGTTCGGATCGTTGAACAGCAGATTGTAAATCCGCACTTCGGCTGGGATCGCATGCGCGGCCGACACCCAGTGAATGGTCGCCTTGACCTTGCGGCCGTCCGGCGAATTGCCGCCTTTGCTGGCCGGGTCATAGGTGCAGCGCAATTCGACGACCTCACCAGCGGCGTTCTTCACGACATCCTTGCAGGTGACGAAATAGGCGTAGCGCAAGCGCACCTCGCGGCCCGGCGCCATGCGGAAGAACTTTTTCTCCGGCACTTCCATGAAGTCGTCGCGCTCGATGAAAAGTTCGCGCGTGAATTTGATCTTGCGCGAACCTGCCGCTTCATCTTCCGGATGATTGACGGCTTCCAGTTCCTCGCCCTCGCCTTCCGGATAATTCTCGATGACGACCTTGATCGGCTTTAACACCGCCATGCGCCGCCATGCCGACTTGTTGAGCGCTTCGCGCACCGAAAAATCGAGCGCGCCGAGATCGACCTGGCTGTTGGCCTTGGCGACGCCGATGCGCTTGACGAAATCGCGGATCGCTTCCGGCGGCACGCCGCGGCGGCGCAAGCCCGCGATCGTCGGCATGCGCGGGTCGTCCCAGCCGCTGACATAATTGCCTTTGACCAGCCCGGTGAGCACGCGCTTCGACAGCAACGTGTGCGTCAGGTTGAGCCGCGCCATTTCATACTGACGCGGCTTCGACGGCACGCTCAAATTGGCGATGAACCAGTCGTAGAGCGGCCGGTGATCCTCGAATTCGAGCGTGCAGATCGAATGCGTGATGCCTTCGATGGCGTCGGACTGGCCGTGCGCGAAGTCGTAGCTCGGATAGATTTTCCACGCCGTGCCGGTGCGCGGATGCGAGGCATCGACGATGCGATACAGCACCGGATCGCGCAGATTGATGTTGCCCGACGCCATGTCGATCTTGGCGCGCAGCACGCACGTACCAGCGGCGAACTTTCCATCCTTCATCGCCGCGAACAGCGTGAGATTTTCCTCAACCGAGCGGTCGCGGAACGGCGAGTTCTTGCCGGGCTCGGTCAAGGTGCCGCGAGCGGCCCGCATCTCGTCCGGGCTCTGGTCGTCCACGTAAGCCAGACCCTTTTCGATCAGCTCGACCGCCCAGCCGTAAAGCCGGTCGAAATAGTCGGAGGCAAACTTGACCTCGCCGGCCCATCTGAAGCCGAGCCAGGTGACGTCGCGCTCGATGGCGTCGATGAATTCCTGCTCTTCCTTGGCCGGGTTGGTGTCGTCGAAGCGCAAATTGCAGCGGCCGGCGAATTCCTCGGCGATGCCGAAATTCAGGCAGATCGACTTCGCGTGTCCGATGTGCAAATAGCCGTTCGGTTCCGGCGGAAAGCGGGTGACTACCTGTTTGATGCGTCCGGCGGCAAGGTCGCTTGCCACGATCTCGCGGATGAAATCCCGCGGGGGTTCCACAGCGGCCGCACCGGCCTTTGTCGTATCGTCGCTCATGCTTCTCGAACCTGGTGGTTGGGCGAGCCCAAAGTCTCCCCACCCAATGACGTGCCCCTCGCCCCCCTGTCAAATGCGCTGTTATCTTCCGCCGCAACTGTGGTACAGGCCCGGCAATGAGCAGACCCGTCGTCACCCGATTTGCCCCTTCCCCGACCGGCTTCCTCCATATTGGCGGCGGGCGGACGGCTCTGTTCAACTGGCTTTACGCCCGGCATTTCGGCGGCAAGATGCTGCTGCGGATCGAAGACACCGACCGCGAGCGCTCCACCGAAGCCGCCATTGCCGCCATTATCGACGGTCTGAAATGGCTCGGTCTCAATTGGGACGGTGAGATCGTCTATCAATTCACCCGCGCCGCGCGGCACCGCGAGGTCGCCGAGCAATTGCTGGCCGACGGCAAGGCCTACCGCTGCTACGCCAGCCCTGAGGAACTCACCGCCATGCGCGAGGCGGCGCGCAAGGAGGGCCGCGCCAGGCTCTATGACGGCCGCTGGCGCGACCGCGACCCGTCAGAAGCCCCGGCCGGCGTCAAGCCGGTGATTCGCCTCAAGGCGCCGCTGACCGGCGAGACCGTGATCGAGGATCAGGTGCAGGGCCGCGTCGTCTGGCAGAATACCGATCTCGACGATCTGGTGCTGCTGCGCTCCGACGGCAACCCGACCTATATGCTGGCCGTCGTCGTCGATGACCACGACATGGACGTGACCCACATCATCCGCGGCGACGACCACCTGACCAACGGCGCGCGCCAGAAACAGATCTACGAGGCGATGGGTTGGGACGTGCCGGTCATGGCGCACATCCCTTTGATCCACGGCCCGGACGGCGCCAAACTGTCCAAGCGCCACGGCGCGCTCGGCATCGAGGCCTATCGCGCCATGGGCTATCTGCCGGCGGCGATGCGCAATTATCTGGTGCGGCTCGGCTGGGCGCATGGCGACCAGGAGACATTTTCGACCGAGGAAATGATCGCTGCCTTCGACCTGCCGGCGATCGGCCGCGCGCCGGCCCGTCTCGATCTCGCCAAGCTCGATAATCTCAACGGCCATTACATTCGCGGCACGGACGACGCCGAACTCATCGCCATCCTCGAAGACCTGCTGCCGCACATCGCCGGCGGCGACGAGCTGGCCGGCAAACTGACGCCCGCCCTGCGCGCCAAATTGCTGGCCGCTATGCCGGGCTTGAAGGAGCGCGCCAAGACTTTGATCGAGCTGTTCGAGGCCTCGCGTTTTCTGTGGGCGAGCCGGCCGCTGGAGATCAGCGCCGCGGCCATGGTGTTGCTGACGCCCGAGGCCAAGGCAGTGATCGCCGCGCTGCTGCCCGACCTCGAAGCCATTACTGACTGGAACGCGGCCGCGGTCGAGGCCGTGGTGCGCAACTTCGCCGAGCGCACCAACGTGAAGCTCGGCGCGGTCGCCCAGCCGTTGCGCGCAGCGCTGACCGGCAAGACCACCTCGCCGCCGATCTTCGACGTGCTGGCAGTGCTTGGCCGCGACGATAGCCTGGGCCGGCTGCGCGACCAGGCCGCCGCCTAGCCGGCCGCTTTGGGCCTGACGATTTTCCCGGAAAGTTTACGTAACCCAAACCTTGGCAGGCTACAGCCATGCCTATATAGCGAGCAGACCTAGATTCCGCTCTATCTTGCAGCGCACACAAGGATGGGCTACCCAAAATAAGGCTGGAAGCCCCGATCGCCACCACCCCGGCATCGCGCTTTCCGCCCGCATTTCGCTAGCGCCGCCCGCTGCCAATCCCGAGGGCCCAAACATGGACGCCAAGACCGCCGCCAAAGCGACCGGCACGATTACCGTCGGCAACAAGAACTGGGAGTTCCCGGTCTACAAGGGCTCGATCGGGCCGGACGTGCTGGACATCGCCAAGCTCTACGGTGAGAGCGGCCTGTTCACTTACGATCCGGGCTTCACCTCGACGGCAAGCTGCGAGTCCAAGATCACCTATATCGACGGCGATGAGGGCGTGCTGCTCTATCGCGGTTATCCGATCGAGCAACTCGCCGAACACGGCGACTTCCTCGAGACCTGTTACCTCTTGCTGTACGGCGAACTGCCGACGCCGTCGCAGAAAGCCGACTTCGATTACCGCGTCACGCGCCACACGATGGTGCACGAGCAGATGAGCCGCTTCTTTCAGGGCTTCCGCCGCGACGCGCATCCGATGGCGGTCATGACCGGTTCGATCGGCGCGCTGTCGGCGTTCTATCACGACTCCACCGACATCGCCGATCCGACGCAGCGCATGATCGCGTCGCTGCGCATGATCGCCAAGGTGCCGACACTTGCCGCCATGGCTTACAAATATTCGATCGGCCAGCCCTTCGTCTATCCGAAGAACGATCTCGATTACGCCGCCAACTTCCTGCACATGTGCTACGCGGTGCCGACCGAAGACTACAAGGTGAACCCGGTGCTGGCGCGCGCCATGGACCGCATCTTCATTCTGCATGCCGACCACGAGCAGAACGCCTCGACCTCGACGGTGCGGCTGGCCGGTTCGTCCGGCGCCAACCCGTTCGCCTGCATCGCCGCCGGCTGCGCCTGTCTGTGGGGCCCCGCGCATGGCGGCGCCAATGAAGCGGCGCTCAACATGCTCGCCGAAATCGGCTCGGTCGACCGCATTCCGGAATTCGTCAAGCGCGCCAAGGACAAGAACGACAGCTACCGGCTGATGGGCTTCGGCCACCGCGTTTACAAGAATTACGATCCGCGCGCCAAGATCATGCAGAAGACCTGCCATGAAGTGCTGGCCGAACTCGGCATCAAGGACGATCCGCTGCTCGACGTGGCAATGGAACTGGAGCGCATCGCGCTGTCCGACGAGTATTTCATCGAGAAGAAGCTGTACCCGAACATCGATTTCTATTCGGGCATCACGCTCAAGGCGATGGGCTTCCCGACCACGATGTTCACCGTGCTGTTCGCGGTCGCGCGCACCGTCGGCTGGATCGCGCAGTGGAAGGAAATGATCGAGGACCCGAAGCAGAAAATCGGCCGTCCGCGCCAGCTTTACACCGGCGCGACCCCACGGGATTACACGCCGATTTCGCGAAGGAAGTAGGGTTGCGACCTATCGATAGGCAAAAGGGCGGCTCATCGGGCCGCCCTTTTTGTTGAGCTGTCATTCCGGGATGGCCCGTAGGGCCAGATCCGGAATCCAGAAAAGACCGGTGCTAACCGTCTGGATTCCGGGTTCGCACCTGCGGTGCGCCCCGGAATGACGGCTACCCAATCCCCACCGCCGTGCCCTGCTCCGCCGACCGCAACAGCGCCTCGATCAGTCTCATCACCTTGAGCGACTCCCGTCCGCTGACCAATGGCTCGCGCTTGTTGTCGATGGCGTCGAGGAAATCGACAATCAGCGCCTTGTGCGCGTCGTTCGAGAACGCCATCGGATCGGCGCCGCCGCTCTTGGACACTTCGCCTTCGTGGTGCACATGGCGGCCGTCGCGGTAATAAATATCGAGCGTTTCGGCGACCAAGGCCGCGGTGCCTTTCTCGAAAGCTATTTCGATGCGCTCGGGGAAACCGGGATAGGCCGTCGTCGTGGCATCGATCGCGCCGACCGCGCCGTTCTCGAATTCGATGCCGCCGGCGACCATGTCCTCGGTGTCGATCGTGCGCTGGGGCGAGGTCCCAGCAAAGGCCGTCACCTTGGCGATCGGCCGGGTTAGGCTCTGGAACAGATCGAGCGTATGGATCGCCTGCGTGATCAAGACGCCGCCGCCGTCGCGTGCCTTCATGCCGCGGCCCGGTTGCGCGAAGTATTCCGGCGTGCGCCACCAGCGGATCGAGGCCGAAGCGGAGACCAGCGCGCCCAACTCGCCGCTTTGAATAACGCCGCGCAGTTTACGCGAGGCATCGCGGAAGCGGTGCTGCAACATGATGGCGAAGGTCTTGCCGGCCTTTTCCATCGCCTCGACCGCCTTGGCGGCGCGCTCGACCGACACGTCGGTCGGCTTTTCCAAGAGCACATGCTTGCCAGCCTTGGCGCATTGCTCGACCAGTTCGAGATGCGTGGTCGGCGGCGTCAGCAGCAGCACCGCGTCGATACTGCGGTCGGACAGCATCGCGTCGAGCGTATCGACAACCGGGTGCTTGTTGGCGGCGGCGAAAGCCTTCCGCCGTTCGGCGCTCGGCGTGAAGCAGGCCGCGATTTCGACGCGCTCCGGCAATTCCTCGAGGCTCTTGAGATGCGGCTTGAGCGCCATGCCGAGGCCGACGATGCCGATGCGATGCTTGCTCATGGCCGCTTCCTCATGACGTAACAATCCCGTTGCGCTTTGCGCGCTATCCGGGCGGCTCGGTTGCGCCGTCAGGCGTGGCCGTTCGATTTGGATTTCAGTTTGGGAGCATTGGCGCCGTCATAGGCCCATTGCACGTAAGCGCCGGCCCAGGTGAAGCCGCCGCCGAAAGCCGCCAGCAGCAGCCTGTTACCGGCTTTCAGTTGCGGCTCGTAGTCCCACAGGCACAAGGGGATCGTCGCGTTGGTGGTGTTGCCGTATTTGTGGATGGTCACCATGACCTTGTCCATCGGCAGCTTCATCTTCTCGGCGGTCGATTCGATGATGCGCTTGTTGGCCTGGTGCGGCACCAGCCAGTCGATCATGTCGCCGCGCAGATTGTTGCGTGACAGGATTTCACCGGACACTTCCGCCATCTTGGCGATGGCGAATTTGTAAACCGCCGCGCCCTCCTGATGCACGTAATGCTGACGCAGCGCGACGCTTTCGGCCGATGCCGGAATGCGGCTGCCGCCGGCCTTCTGGTGCAGATGCACCCAGCCCGCCCCATCCGAGCGCACCAGCGAATCGATGATGCCGAAGCCGGTCGTGCTGGGCTCAAGCAGCACGGCGCCCGCGCCGTCGCCGAACAGCACGCAAGTGGCGCGGTCGGTGTAGTCGATGATCGACGACATCTTGTCGGCGCCGACGACGATGACCTTGCGCGCGCTGCCATTGGCGATGAACTGCGAGGCGATGTTGAGCGAATAGAGAAAACCGGAACAGGCCGCCTGCACGTCGAACGAACCGATGTCCTTGATGCCGACCATGTCGCAGATCAGGTTGGCGGTGGACGGAAACTGCATGTCCGGCGTGGTCGTGGCGCAGATCAGAAGGTCGATCTCGCTTGGGTTCGTGCCCGTTTTTTGCAGCAGGCCGCGCACGGCCTCGGCCGCCATATGTGAGGTGCCGAGCCCCTCGCCTTTGAGGATGTGCCGTTCCTTGATACCGGTGCGTTCGGTGATCCAGGCATCGGTGGTATCGACCAGCCGCGCCAGATCCGCATTGGTCAAAAGGTCCGGCGGCACATAGCCGTGGACGGCAGTAATCGATGCGCGGGCGGGAACGGGCAAAGGGGATAATTCCAGGGTTCAGTCATTGATGACGGCAGGCCGGCCGCCGGAAGGGCAAAATACGCTTTCGGCGGCGGTGGCGCCACACCTTCACGCCGCGCTTGGTTAAATGCCCCCGGAACTTTGCAGAACAAGGGCCGCCGCATGGTCACTGGGCGCGGTACCACCTATGTCCATAATCCGGTCCAGACGGTCGAAGGCCTCAACTTGCAGGCGGCGCTCCGGCGTATCGGAAAACAAAGGTATCAAGGCACCGCAGAGCGCCCCCGGCGTGCATTGGTATTGAAGGAATTGCGGCACGACGTTCTGGCCGACCACCAGATTGGCCAGAATGTAGCTCTGCACGTTGATCAGCAGGCGGCCCACCATTTCCTCCGGCCAGGACACCTTGTAGGCCGCGACCATCGGCACCCCGGCCAAGGCCAGTTCCAGCGTCGAGGTGCCGGATTTGGTCAGCGCCGCGCGCGCTTGACGGAACGACCGGTGTTTCTCGGCGGTATCGGTGACGATCCGCACCGGCACCGGCCATGAGGCGACCGCCGCGCGCACCGCGCCCTCCAGCCGCGGCACCGCGGGCACCACGACCTCGAGCGCGCCAACACAGGCGGCGACATGCCCCAAAGTCGCGCCGAACACCTCCGCCATGCGGCGGATCTCGCCGCCGCGGCTGCCCGGCATCACCAGCAGCAGCGGCGGATCGCTGAGACGGCGTCGCGCCTCCCCGGCATCCGGACGCAGGTCGTGAACACGCTCGGCCAAAGGATGGCCGACGAAATCGGTCGGCGGCCCGCCGAGCCGTTGCATCGCCGCCGGCTCGAACGGCAGCAGCGCCAGCACGCGATCGACGTAAGACCGCATGGCGCGGGCACGCCACGGCCGCCACGCCCAGACCGACGGGCAGACGTAATCGACGATGCGGATGTGTGGCGCGCGCGCCCGCACCTTGCGCGCGACGCGATGGGTGAATTCAGGGCTATCGATAATCACGAGGACATCTGGATCGGCAGCAATGACGGCTTCGGCTACTTCGCCGATGCGCCTGAGAATGCGCGGCAGGCTCGACAGGATGGCGCCGAAGCCGATGATGGCGAGGTCGCCGAGCGGAAACAGGCTCGGCACGCCCTCCGCCGCCATATGCGACCCACCGACACCGGAGAGACGCACGTCCGGACGGGCGCGGCGCAGCGCCGCGATCAAGGCGGCGCCCAGGCGGTCGCCGGATTCCTCGCCGGCGACGAGAAATATATGCGGCCCCTGCGGCGCAGCCGTCGTCATGACGCAACGCCAATGACGAAAATTCCGGCGCGGTCGGCGGCCACAACAAGCGGCTCCGGCTCGGCAACAACGGCCGCTCCGGCGGTTACGGCTATGCCGCCGAGGCCGGCAGAAGCGACGCCCTCAACCGTGCGCGGCCCGATCGACGGTAGATCGAAACGCCGGTCCTGATCCGGCTTCACCGCCTTGACCAGCACACCCTTGCCGGGCGCGGTGCGCAAGCGGCCGCTGGCGCGCATCCCGGCGACGCGTTTAAGCATTTCATCAGTGCCTTCGGCGGCCTCGACCGCGACGATATGTTTGTCGGCAACGACGACCGCCTGGCCGATATCGAAGCGGCCGGTGGCCCGCAGATAATCGAGCCCAAGCATTATATCCTCGCGCGCGGCATCGGATGGCGATACGCGGCCGAGTTGACCTTCGGGCATCAGGATTTCCGGCGCCACTTCATGTGCGCCCAGCAAACGAAAACCGTATTCCTCGATCCAGGCGCCGACCCGGCTGAGCAAGTGATCGTCGCCGCCACGATAGGCGGCGAAAGCGCGCGGCAGCGCCAGCACAGTGCGCCAGTCCGGCCGCACGCTCCAGACCGAAGGCCGCACCAAGGAGCCGATAAACACCAGGTCCCGGCAGCCTTCGGCGCGGGCGACTTTGAGGAACCTGCCGACCTGACCGATGCGCAGCCAGTGATGTTCGCGCCCGGCAAAGCCATCCGGCGCTGCCGCGCCGATCAAAGGAAACAGAATGACGCGGCGGCCGCGCCGGGCGACATGATCGGCGACCGCAAGCGGCAGGCTGCCGCCGCCGCACACCAGCGCGAGCGGGCTATCGCCGCCGGCATCCGGCGCGGCAGTCGCAAGGCCGGTCATGCGTCGGTATCCGCCTCGGCGCGATTGATCGCCATGGTGAAAGGCCGCTTCCCGGCACGGATGAATTCAAAGATGCTGCCGACCAGCGCGTTCGACGCATGCGCCGCCGCGACTTTATCGATGCGGGCGCGAAAGGCGCCCTCGCCAAAGAACAACTCACGATAGGCGTCGCGCACGCCGTGAATTTCCGCCTTGGACAGGCCGCGCCGGCGCATGCCGACGACATTGAGCCCGACGAGAAAGGCCAGCGGGCCCTGCGCCATGCCGAACGGAATGACGTCGGCGCGCACGCCGCTCATGCCGACGATCATCGCGCCCTCGCCGATACGCACAAACTGGCGCACCGCGACATTGCCGCCAAACACGACCTTGTCGCCGACGCTGACATGGCCGCCGAGCATCGTGTTGTTAGCGAAGACGACATTGTTGCCGACCGTGCAATCGTGGCCGATATGCGTGCCGACCATCAGGAAGCAGTTGTTGCCGACCGACGTGAGGCCGTGATCGTCTTCGGTGCCGGTATTCATCGTCACGTTTTCGCGGATGTCGCAGTCGGCGCCGACGGTCAGCCGCGTCGGGCCGCCGCGATAGCTGAACGACTGCGGCGGCGAACCGAGCGACGCGAATGGATGAATGACGGTGCGCGGTCCGATCGTCGTGTGGCCGGTGACATTGACATGGGCGAGTAGCCGGCAATTGTCGCCGAGGACGACGTTCGCCCCGATGGTGCAATAGGGGCCGATCTGCGCGCCCTGCCCGATGACCGCGCCCTGCTCGATCCGCGCCGTTGGATCGATGCGGGTCTCGGATTTCGTCTCGGCTTTGGCCTCGGCCATCGTGCCGCTCATCGGTCGGAAATCATGGCGCCGAGATCGGCTTCGGCGACAACGACGCCGTTCACCTTGGCTTGCCCATGATACCACCACATGTTCTTGCGCCGCGCGGTGCGCGTCATGTGAAACTCGACGGTGTCGCCGGGCACAACGGGCTTACGAAACTTGCATTTGTCGATGGTGAGAAAGAACACCGATTTGGGCTGGCTCGACGAGGTCGCGGCGATGCACAGGACGCCGGCGGTCTGCGCCATGCCTTCGATCAACAGCACGCCGGGAAAAATCGGGTTGCCGGGGAAATGGCCCTGAAACTGCGGCTCGTTGATCGTGACGTTCTTGATGCCGATGCCGAATTCGTCGCCGCGAATGTCGATGACACGATCGACCAGCAGGAACGGGTAGCGATGCGGCAGCATCTGCATCACCACGCCGATATCGGCGGCTTCCAGTGTTTTAACGGCTTCATCCATGGGCTTGTATCTCACTCGTCGGCCGCGGATGCGGCGCCGTCCTTTGCGCGGGCCAGCCGCTCGATGGCCATGATCTCGCGGAACCACTGCTTGACCGGCTTGGCCGGCGTGCCGCCCCAGCGCGCGCCCGCCGGCACATTGCCGTTGACGTTGCTGATCGCCGCGATCTGCGCGCCTTCGCCGACCGTGACGTCGTTGTTGATGCCGACGCGCGCGCCGAGAACGACGAAATCCTCCAGCGTCGAACTGCCGGATATACCGGTGTGCGCCACGACGATGCAGTGGCGGCCGATGCTGACATTGTGGCCGACCTGCACCAGATTGTCGATCTTGGTGCCCTCGCCGATCACGGTGTCGCGGATGCCGCCGCGGTCGATCGCGGTGCCGGCGCCGATTTCGACATCGTCCTGGATAATGACCCGGCCGACCTGCGGCACCTTGAGATGGCCGCCGCCGCTCATGACGAAGCCGAAGCCGTCCTGACCGATCTTGCAGCCCGGATGAATGATGACGCGGTCGCCGACCAGCGCATTGGTCAGCACCGCGCCGGAGCCGATCGAACAATCGCGGCCGATGCGCACATCGGTGCCGATGACCGCCGCGGCGCCAATGACCGTGCCGCTGCCGATTTCCGCGCGCGGGCCGATGACCGCGCCAGGCTCGACGGTGACGCCGTTCTCGAGCCGCGCGGTGGCATCGATATGGGCGCCGGCCACGCTGCCTGCCGGCGCCAGCGACGACGGGCGCAGCGACTGCGGAAACAGCGCGCGCGCCACGTTCACGAAAGCGCGGAACGGCTCGCGTACGACCAGGGCCGCCACCCGTGGCGGCAGGTCCTTGGCCAAAGCCGCGCTGGTCAGACAGACGCCGGCATGCGTCTTGCCGGCCGCAATGCTGAAGCGTTTGTTGTCGAAGAAAGCGATGTCGGAGGGAGACGCGCGATCGAGCGGCGCGACATTGACGATATGACGCGCGCGCACCGTCCCTTGCGGGGCGGTGGCGCCTGTCAGTGCGACGATCTCGTCAAGCGAGAGACCGCGCGTGTCGCGTAGAAATACCGGCTCGCTCATTCCGCAAGTGCCGCTCCGCCCAAAGCAGCGGCGATCAAAACTTCGTGCCGCCGCCGAACCGGAAGATCTGCGTCCGGTCGCACACCTGACCGCCGCCCGGCGCACTCGCGCAGTACTTCTTGAGCGGATAAGCGACATCGAAACGCAGCGGTCCAAGCGGCGAATCCCAGATCAGGCCCATGCCGACCGACGCACGGATCATGCTCGCATCGCCAAGACCGACATTGAGGGTTTCCGGGGGGCCGACGTATCCAGGCTGCTGGAACTGGCTAGGCCCTTTATAAGCCCAGACCGATCCGGCATCGGCGAAGGTCGCAAACTTGATGCCGATTTCCTTGGGCAGGAAGTACAGGGGCGTCTGGAACTCGACGCTGGTGCCCCAGTACATGGTGCCGCCGAGCGCGTCATTGGTCGTGCCCGAGGTCAGATCGCGCGGACCGAGGCCGGCGGCGGCGAAGCCACGCACCAGGTTCGGGCCCATCTGGAAATGATCCAGCATACGCAGGTCCCTGCCACCCCAGCCCGCGACATTGCCGCCTTGCAGCTTGATGACGCCGATCACATCGGGCAGCACTTCGTAGTAGTTGCGGACTTCCGCGGTCGTGCGGATGAAGTTCACGTCGCCACCGACGCCGGCGAAGTCCTGGCTCAGGGTCGCGATAAGGCCGCTGGTCGGCGTCTTCATGTTGTCGAGCGTGTTGTAGTTCAGCGTATAGCCGAGCATCGACACCACGACCGGACCGGCGGCCAGTTCCTTGCGGATCGGCATTGCGGCCGGCTGACAGTTTGGCCCTGTCGGATAACAGTTGTTATAGTTCGACAGGCCGATTTCCTGGCGGTACAGCGAGTAACGCGGCGCCAGCGACAGTTCTTCGGTCAGCCCGAGGCCGAGACGCAGATTGCCGCCATACGACTTGGTGTCATAGGACACGGTCGATGAGGCCATGTTCTGCTTGGCAAACAGGTCGATGCCGCCGGCCATGCGATAACCTAGAAAATAGGGCTCGACGAAAGACAGTTCGAAACCGCGCGTGCGCTGACCGAAGGTCACCGCCGCCTTGGCATACTGGCCGCGGCCCATCAGGTTGCGGTCGGAGATGCTGGCTTCGGCGATGAAGCCGTCGGCGGTCGAATAGCCGCCGGCGATGGAGAACTCGCCGGTCGCCTTCTCTTCGAGATCGACGTTGACGACAACGCGGTCCGGCGCAGAGCCGGGCTCGTTGGTGATCTTGACCGTCTTGAAATAATCGAGGTTCTTCAACCGACGCTCGGCGCGGTCGATCAGTGCGCGATTGTAGGCGTCGCCTTCGCTGAGATCGAACTCGCGGCGGATGACATAATCGCGGGTGCGCATGTTGCCGCGAATATTGATGCGCTCGATATAGGCGCGCTGCCCTTCATCGACGACGAAGGCGATATTGATGGTGCGAGTTTCGGCATTGCGGTCGCCGCGCGGCCGCACGCTGGCGAAGGCATAGCCGCGCTTGGCGGCCTCGACCGTCATCGCCTCGACGCTCTTTTCGAGCAGGTCGGCGTTATAGACATTGCCCTGGCTCAGCTTGAGGCTGCCGCGCAAGGTGCCCGGATCGATCGCCTTGACGTTCGACACCACATCGACGGTGCCGACGCGGTACTGATTGCCTTCATCGATGGTGAAGGTAATGATGAAACCCTTCTTGGCCGGGTCGTATTCGCCGACCGCCGACACGATGCGGACATCGGCATAGCCGTGCTTGAGATAGAAACGGCGCAACAGGTCGCGATCGGCCTCGACGCGATCCGGATCGTATATGTCGGTCGTCTGCAGGAAGCTGAGCAGGTTGCTTTCGGACGTCTTGACGACTTCCTTGAGGCGGCCATGCGAGAAAGCGCGGTTGCCGACGAATTTGAGATCCTTGACGCCGGTCTTCTCGCCTTCCTTGATCTCGAAGATCAGATCGACGCGGTTGTTCGGCAATTCGATGATCTTAGGCTCGACGGAGACGTCGAAGCGGCCGCTGCGCTGATAGATTTCCAGGATGCGCTGCACGTCGGCCTGCACGGTCGGCTTGGACAAAGTGCCGCGCGGCTTCGACTGCACTTCGACCTTGAGCTGATCGTCCTTGGCCTTCTTGTTGCCTTCGAAGGCGACGCGGTTCAGCACCGGATTTTCCACCACGGTGACGACGAGGCGGCCGCCGGCATTGTTGATGCGGACGTCGGAAAACAGGCCGGTCGCGTAAAGCGCCTTCAAGCCTTCGTCGATTTCGTTGGGACCGAGACGGCCGCCGGGGCCGGGCCGGAAATAGGAGCGCACCGTCTCCGCTTCGACGCGGCGGTTGCCTTCGACCACGATCGAGCCAGCCGACTGCGCCATCGCCGCGCCCGTCGAGGCGACAGTCGCAACGCCGGAGCCGACCGCGATACCACCGAGGACAGCAAAGCTAAGGGCAAGTCCCCGAACCACCCGCACACAAAGTCTCATGCGCTACGCGCCCTTTATCCTTGCGGCGAGAGCCGCTTCCTTACGGGCAAGACCGTTTGTACGGCCCCGACCGCTTCCTGACGGCCCAAAGGCCGCTGCGCACCCGACTCTCGGGCAACATTGGCCTGCTTTGTACAGCGTTTTCGTCGCACTGCAAACTAAACCGCCGGACCAAGTTTCCCTTTCCCCTCATAAAGTTGCCCATAGGCAACGATCCCGGGAACCTCACGAGGAAGCCAGATGCAGGATGTCATTAAAGGTTGCAAAAATCATCAACATTACGACGATGGCCAACCCGATGCGGAAGCCATACTCCTGAGCCCGCTCCGACAGCGGACGGCCCCGCGCCGCCTCGATCGCATAGAACATAAGGTGACCGCCGTCGAGCAGGGGGATCGGAAACAGGTTCAAAAGACCGATGGAGACCGAAAGTACGGCTGTCAGATGCAACAGAGCGGTGAATCCGGCGGTGGCCACCTGCCCCGACACCTGGGCGATCCGAATCGGGCCGCCGAGCTGGTCGGCGGCTTCGCGGCCGGCGAAGATGCCGCCGATATAGGAAATGGTGCGGTCGACCACGAACCAGGTTTCCTTGGCGCCGGCGACGACGGCCGTCACCGGGCCCATTTTTTCGGTTTTGATGTCGCCGGCCGCCATCGAGCGGCTGATGCCGAGTACGCCCAGTTTGTGGACGTTGCCGAAATTGTCCTTCAACTCGCGCATCTGCGGCACGGCCTTGAGCGGCACGGTGACGCCGCCGCGTTCGACTTCGACGTTCAGCGTCTCGCCGGCGCTGATGCTGACGATGCGCTGCATCTCGGAGAAGCTGTCGATCCGGGTGCCGTTGATGGTGAGCACCAGGTCGCCGGGCTTGAAGCCGGCGGCCTGGGCGGCGCTGCCGTCCTGAATGGCATCGACCCGCGCGGTGGTCGATTGCTTGCCGGAAACCATAAAAATGGCGGCGAAAATGACAATCGCGAGGATGAAATTGGCGATCGGCCCGGCCGCGACCACGGCGGCGCGCTTGCCGACCGGCTTGTGGATGAAACTGTCGTTGCGTTCGGTCTCGCTCATGGCGGCCGCTCCGGCGTGATCGGGCACGCTGGCGGCATTGTCGTCGCCGAAGAACTTCACATAGCCGCCGAGCGGAATGGCCGACAGCTTCCAGCGGGTGCCGTGCTTGTCATTGAAGCCGACGATTTCCGGGCCGAAACCGAGCGAGAACACCAGCACCTTGATGCCGCACCAGCGCGCAATCAGGAAGTGGCCGAGTTCATGGAAGAACACCACGACGGTCAGCACAAACAGAAACGGCACGATATAGCCGACCGCGCCGCCGCCGAAGGCGCTCAAGCTCCCCATGATATCCGAAACCATAATATCCTCGTCCTTAAAGTCCTCAGGCCCCAATCGGCCGCCATCAATAATAGCGAAAGGTTACTAGGATGCCTTTACGGCATTATTGAGCAAGAGGCCCCTTGAGGTCATTGGCCAGGCTTCTCGCAATATGGTCAACGGCCAAGGCCGCGTCGATACTGGCCGGGTCGGCCAAAAGACCGCGGGCCTCGGCCGCCTCCAGCGTCTTTTCGACCAGAGCGGCAATGGCCGGGAATGAGATGCGGCCGGCGATGAATTCGCCGACCGCGACCTCGTCGGCGGCGTTCAGCACCGTCGGCGCAGCGCCGCCCGTTACCATCGCCTCGCGGGCCAGCCGCAAGGCGGGAAAGCGGGCGAGATCGGCGTCCTCGAAGGTCAGTTCGCGCAAACCCGCCAGATCGAGGCGCGGCGCCGGGCCGTCGATGCGCTCCGGCCAGGCCAGGCAATGCGCAATCGGCACCCGCATGTCCGGCGGCCCGAGTTGGGCGACCACCGAGCCGTCGCGGAATTCGACCAGGCCGTGCACAACCGATTGCGGATGCACCAGTACGTCGATTTCGTCCGGCGCAAGCGCGAACAGATGATGCGCTTCGATCAATTCCAAACCCTTGTTCATCAGGCTGGCGGAATCGATGGTGACTTTCGGGCCCATCGACCAATTCGGATGGCGCAGCGCCTGCTCCGGCGTTGCTTGCTTGATAGCTTCGAGCGTCCAGGTGCGAAACGGCCCGCCTGATGCGGTGAGGATGACACGGCGAACGTCTTCACGACGTCCCGCGCCCATCGCCTGAAACAGCGCGTTGTGTTCACTATCAACGGGCAAGACCGTCGCGCCGGAGTTATGAGCGGCGGTCATGAACAAGGCCCCGGCGCAAACCAGGCACTCCTTGTTGGCGAGCGCGACGGTCGCGCCGCGTTCGATCGCCGCCATGGTCGGCTTCAACCCGACCGCGCCGGCAATCGCCGCCATGACCCAGTCGGCCGGCGCTTGCGCGGCCTCGATCAAGGCCGCTTCACCGGCTGCCGCCTCGATACCGCTGCCGGCCAGCGCGTCTTTCAGCGCACCGTAACAATCCGGGTCGGCGACGACGGCGATACGCGCGCCGACGTCGCGCGCGACCTGCGCCAGCGCCGTGACATTGCGGCCGGAGGCCACCGCCTCGACGCGAAACCGCGAAGGATTGCGCTTGATCAGATCGACCGTTGAGGCGCCGATCGAGCCGGTGGCGCCAAGGATCGTCACGCTGCGCGGCGCGCTCACCATATCAGGAGGCCGCGCGCGGCATCGTCAAAGTCCCCGCGCCAAACGCCGATGACGCTGGCCGCCAAGGCCGCCGCCCAGAAGCCGTCGAGCCGGTCCATGACGCCGCCATGGCCGGGAATGAGCTGGCTGGAATCCTTGACGTTGAATTTGCGCTTGATGAACGATTCAAAAAGATCGCCGGCCTGCGCGCAGACCGACAGCAGCAACGCAACACATGCAATGGTCACGATGCTGAACGTGCCGAACGCGCGCGCGACCAGCACGGCGACGATCATCGCGCCCAAAGTGCCGGCCATCGCACCCGACCAGGTTTTCTTCGGGCTGACCGCGGGCATCAGTTTCGGCCCGCCAATGGCGCGGCCGCCGAAATAGCCGAAAATGTCGGTCGACCAGACGATAGCGAACAGCAAGACGACCGCCAGCAGCCCGAATGAAGCGTCGGCGCGCAGCGCGACCGGCGCGGCAAACAACGCCGCCGCATAAGGAACGCCGAAGGCGATCCACACCGCGCCCTTCACCAGACGCATCCACTCCCACAGCACGGCAATCGCCGCCGCCGCCCAGAACAATGCGAATGGCCAGCCGCCAAAATAAGCGGTGCCCAGCGCTGCCGGAATCATCACAGCTGCCGACGCGATCCGCAGCGTCAGATTGCTGACTTTTGACGGCGGTGCAGTGGGCTCCGGTTCTGCCACGCGCTTCAAGACCCGGTTTTGGCGGTTAGCCCGCCAAAGCGGCGCTCGCGCTGCTGATACTCGCGGATCGCGCTTTCAAGAGCGGCACGATCGAAGTCCGGCCAATTGGTGGGGACGAAAACCAGTTCGCTATAGGCGGACTGCCACAACAGGAAATTGGACAGCCGCTGCTCGCCGCTGGTGCGGATGATGAGATCGGGGTCCGGCAGATCGGCGGTGTCGAGAAATCCACCGAGTATCTCGACCGTGATATCTTCCGGCTTCAGCCGCCCTTGCGCCACCGCCTCGGCGGCCTGCCGCGCGGCGCGCGCGATCTCCTGGCGCGCGCCATAATTGAAGGCGACGACGAGCGTCAGCCCGGTATTGTCCTTGGTGAGTTCTTCCGCTTCGATCAGCAGGCGGCCGATATCGGCCTCCAACCCTGCCCGTTCGCCAATGATGCGCACGCGCACGCCGCTCTTGTGCAGTTCGGCAAGATCGTTGCGGATGAAGCGGCGCAGCAATCCCATCAACTCGCCGACTTCGGCGGCGGGGCGCGACCAGTTCTCCGAGCTGAACGAGAAGACCGTGATGACCTTGACGCCCATCTCGCCGGCGGCGCGGATCGTGCGGCGCAAGGCTTCGACGCCGCGCCGGTGTCCTTCGGCGCGCGGCAGTCCGCGCGCTGCCGCCCAGCGTCCGTTGCCATCCATGATGATGGCGACGTGACGCGGCACAGCGGGCATCGACAAGGTGTCGGAGGGCTTTGCGCCGGAAGATTTGGCGTTCTGCGGCAGTTCGGCCTCGGACATTGGGCTCGACCTCAAACGGTGAGGATCTCCTTTTCCTTTGTCCCGAGCAGCGCATCGATTTCGGCAATGCCGGCGTCGGTCGCTTTTTGAATCTCGGCGGTGAAGCGCTCGATCTCGTCCTTGCCGTGATCCTTTTCCAGTTTCTTGAGCGCGTCCATGGCGTCGCGGCGCACATGGCGCACGGCGACGCGGGCGTTCTCGGCGTATTTATGCGCCAGCTTGACCAGTTCCTTGCGGCGTTCCTGATTGAGTTCGGGAATGCGCAGACGAATGGTCTGCCCGTCGGTCGCCGGCGACAGGCCAAGATTGGAATCGACGATGCCCTTTTCGACGGCTTTTACCAGCGACTTGTCCCAGACATTGACCGCGATCATGCGCGGCTCAGGGATGGTGACGCTGGCGCATTGCACGAGCGGCATCATCGCGCCATAGGCATCGACCATGACCGGATCGAGCAGATGCGCCGAAGCGCGCCCGGTGCGCAGGCCCGACAATTCGCCCTTGAGCGCGGTCGAGGCGCCGGCCATGCGGCGCTTGATGTCATTGATGTCGTGTGTTGCGTTTGCCATGACGATCCCCCAACAAATTAACCGCCGACTTTAAAGCCGCGCGGCCGGATTACCCGACGATCGTGGTGCGGCCCTGGCCGCGCAGAACCGTCTCGATGGCGTTCTTGCCCGCGATCGAGAACACGATGATAGGCGTCCGATTCTCCCTCGCAAGGGCGAAGGCGGCGCCGTCCATCACCCGCAGGTCCTTTTCGATCGCCTCCTGATGGCCGAGGCGCTCGTAGCGCACAGCCTTCGGGTCTTTCTTCGGGTCGGCGGTGTAGACCCCGTCCACATTGGTCGCCTTGAGCACCGCCTGGCATTCCAGTTCGGCGGCGCGCAGCACGGCGGTGGTGTCGGTCGTAAAGAACGGATTGCCGGTTCCGGCGGCCAGGAGGACGACACGCCCTTTCGCCAGATTCTTCAAAGCGCGCTTGCGGTTATAGGTTTCGCAGACCGAGGTCATGGCGAGCGCCGAGAGCGTGCGGGCCTCGCGGCCCTGCCGCTCGATGGCTGCTTCCAGCACCAGGCAGTTCATCACGGTGGCGAGCATGCCCATCGTGTCACCGACGGGGCGCGGCACGCCGCGCGAAGAAACTTCGACGCCGCGGAAGATGTTGCCGCCGCCGACCACGACGCCGAGTTCGACGCCGAGCTTGGCAGTCGCGGCGAGATCGGCGGCGATGCGTTCGACGGTTTCCTGGTCGATGCCGAAGGGCTTGTCGCCATTGAGCGCCTCGCCCGACAGCTTGACGATGACGCGCTTGTAAATTGGATCAGTCATGAAGTGGCGACCTTAAAATTTATCGGCACATCGTCGCGTCGCAAATCGAAACCGGCGCCCTCTTGGGCGCCGGCTATTTCAAGCGATCAGCTCTGGCCGGCCGCCGCGGCGACTTCGGCGGCGAAATCGGATTCCTGCTTCTCGATGCCTTCGCCGAGACCGAAGCGGACATAGCCAGTGATCTTGATCGGACCGCCGACCTTGCCTTCGGCTTCCTTGACCGCCTGCGCCACGGACTTCTTGCCGCTATCGTCGAAGATGAATGGCTGCTCGAGGAAGGTCTGCTCCTTGTAGAAAGTCTTGAGACCGGACTCGACGATCTTCTCGATCATCGCCTCGGGCTTGCCCTGCTGCCGGAACTTGTCGGCGAGCACGTCCTTCTCGCGCTTGATGATGTCGGCCGAGACGCCCGACGCATCGAGCGCGATCGGCTTCGACGAGGCGACATGCATGGCGAGCTGGCGGCCGAGCGCCGTCAGCTCATCGACATTGCCGGTCGATTCGAGAGCGACCAGAACGCCGATCTTGCCGAGACCGTCGCTCACCGCATTGTGGATGTAGCTGCCGATGGCGCCCTTGGACACTTCAAGCATGTCGGCGCGGCGCAGCGACATGTTCTCGCCGATCTTGGCAATGGTGTCGTTGATGGCGGCTTCAAGCGTGATGTCGCCAACCTTGGCGGCCTTCATCGCTTCGATGTCGGTGCCGGCATCGAAAGCGACATTGGCCGCCATCTTGACCAGGCCCTGGAACATGTCGTTGCGGGCGACGAAATCGGTTTCCGAATTCAGTTCGACGACGACGGCCTTGGGGCCGCGCACGACGAGGCCGATCAAGCCTTCGGCGGCGACGCGGCCGGCCTTCTTGGCGGCTTTCGACAGGCCCTTCTTGCGCAGCCAATCCTGCGCGGCTTCCATTTCGCCGCCGGTTTCGCTGAGTGCGGCCTTGCAATCCATCATGCCTGCGCCGGTCGACTCGCGCAGTTCCTTGACCATTTGTGCGGTGATCTGTGCCATCTCGAAAATTCCTTCAACGGCTCGCGACCGGCCGGGCCGGCGCGTCGTTTTATCAGATTGAAAGTGACCGGCGCCCGCGTGTCGTTGCTTGGCGACCCAGCCATCGACGCGGCCCGGCAGACCCACTTCTTCGCCGATGTTGTGCGCGGCGGTGGGCGAGAGCTCGGCGATCTGAGTGTAGTGGAAGATGCCGAGATCGTTGAGCTGCTTCTCGATTGCCGGCGAAACGCCGGTGAGCTTCTTGAGGTCGTCGGCGACACCGCGCGGCCCGGCAAGCTGTTCGAAGCCGAGATCGGCCGAAGCGGGCGCTGACGGAATGGTTTCCGCCATGATCGGCTTTTCCTGGGCGCCGAGATCGACGCCGCGTTCGCCCTGCGAGCGCGAAATGCCGTCGAGCGCGGCGCGCGCGATCAGGTCGCAATACAACGTCACGGCACGCGCCGCGTCATCGTTGCCGGGGACCGGATAGGTGATGCCGTTCGGATCGCAGTTGGTGTCGACGATGGCCGCGACCGGGATGTTGAGACGGCGCGCTTCCTTGATCGCGATGTCTTCCTTGTTGGTGTCGATCACGAAGATGAGGTCGGGAACGCCGCCCATGTCCTTGATGCCGCCGAGCGAGCGGTCAAGCTTGTCGCGCTCGCGCTGCATCGTCAGGCGTTCTTTCTTGGTGTAGCTCGCAGCCGCGCCGGTGCCGAGCATCTCCTCGAGCTTGCGCAGGCGCGAGATCGAACCGGAGATGGTCTTCCAGTTGGTCAGCGTGCCGCCGAGCCAGCGCGAATTGACGTAATATTGCGCCGACTGCTTGGCCGCCGCGGCGATGCCGTCGGCCGCCTGGCGTTTGGTGCCGACGAACAGGATGCGGCCGCCCTTGGCGACGGTATCGCTCACGGCCTGGAGCGCGCGATGCAGCATCGGCACGGTCTGGGCGAGATCGACGATGTGGATGTTGTTGCGGGTGCCGAAGATGTATTGACCCATCTTCGGGTTCCAGCGGTGGGCCTGATGGCCGAAGTGGACGCCAGCTTCCAACAGCTGACGCATCGTGAAGTCAGGAAGTGCCATTCGAATTCTCCGGTTGATCCGCCGCGGATGTGTGTGAGCCGTTTATTACTCAATTGATTTAATTGAGGAAATCGGGCCACCGGAAGGCTTGTGTGACCCATTGTCGGGGCCTGAAGCCAACATCCGCGTGAGTGATGTGCCGGGCTTATATAGGTGCGATTGGCGGAAAGCAATCAGTTCTGGCGGCCAAATGGGCGCCGCGCGCTACCGCGGGCAGAAGGAAAAGCTTTCGATCCGCGACGTATAGTAATAATTGGGCCGGCAGAAATCGAGCGGGACGTCCTGCTTGAACGAGTGCTTGACCGGTTCGGCGCTGCCGACGACGACCATCGCGATCAGGAGTAAAACTCCAGCCGGCCGCACCAACTGATGGCGCTGCAATGCGGGGACGCGCGCCAGCAGCCAGGCCGCGGCCAGAATCAGAAGCGGATCGGTGATGATGAAATATTCCAGCTTCAAGCCGCGGAATGTGCCGGCAAGATCGACCGCACAGACCGCAACGACCATCAGCGCCGCCTGCGACGCCGCACCCCGCGCGCCTCGCCGCCAAGCATAAACGATGCCGGCCAGCACCAGCCAGGCCAGGAACACCGTGTTGCGGGCCGACGTGCTGAGAATGAAGGTCAGCCGCGACAGCAGCAGCACGACACCCTCGATCAACTGGCGCAGCAACGACGGCGGCGCCGCGCCGTCCTGCGAAGACGGAATGAATCCGATCATCTGCTCGAGCGGATTGAATACGACTGTGATGTTGCCGGGCGCCGCGCCCGATAGCGACAACAGGCCGAGACTGATGCCGCCGGTCATGCAGGCGAGCGCCCCGACGATGCCGCAGGGCCGGCTCCGCCATTTGATGCCAAGCGCCACCGCCCAGCCCAGTACCCAGGCGACCGCGAAGGTCTGATAGATTGGAAACGACGTCCCGAAGATAGCGGCCCGCTTGGCAGTCGCCCCGGCGTCGAAAAGTCCGGCAAGTACGGGAGGTGCGGCAAGAAAAGCCAGCAGCACGGCAATGGCGGACAGCCCCACGCAAACAAGTGGCGAGGCGTCCTCGCCGCCATCGGCGGCGCGGCGCGGCGCGCAGAAAAAACGATCGGCGCAAAGGTCATCAGCAGAAACAGAAACTGCACCTTGTTGATCAGCGCCAGGGTCGCGCACACGCTCGCCAGCAGGATCGCCGCCAGCCGCAACGGCCGGCTGAGATCGCCGGCGATCAGGCACAAGAGCAGCGCCGCATAGGCCAAAGTGGCGGAGATCAATTCGGTGCGCACGATGCGCCCTTCCATCATGACGCCGCTGGAGAAGGCGAGAACGAAGGCGGCGATCAGCGCGACCTGCCAATCGCCCAGCAGCCGGCGCACGAGAACGCCGAACAGGGCGATGAAGGCGCAGGCATAGCCGAGCGACAGAAGCCGCGCCGCCTGCGTCGCCGTCATCCACGCCTTCTCCGAGCCGGCAACGTCCGCCAATGGCGGCAATTGCGACAGCCGGTCGGCGGCGATCAACCCGGCCGATTTCAGCAAGGCCAGCCAATGCTGCAGCGAGACGATGGTCAGATAGCCCGGATGGTCGAAATACTGCTGGGCGTGGCCGTCGTTCATCAGGAAGGCCTGATAGACCATCCAGATGTCCATATCGCCGACGCGCCAGTACGGCCACCAAAAGCCGAAGGCGAAAAACAACGCGACGAAAGCGGCCAAAATCAGCGCCAGCGAAACGCCAAACGGGGCCAGCACGAAGACGGAAATATCGTCGCCCGGCCTCGGCAAAAATCCGATGCGCGAGGTCAGCCCCTTGAACACTCTCCCTGCCCGGCGGGCCGTCAAAGCGCCTCGACCATCTCTACGCCCGGCACCGCCTTGATCGCGCCGGCGATCTGCGGCGAAACCTTGAAATGGCCGGGCAGTTTGATCTCTACTTCCGTGCCCTGCTTGAGCCTCATGATAACGCTGACCTCGCCGTCGCCCGAGCCGCGCCTTGGCGAGGCTTCCAGCCGTTTGGCGACGCTGTCCAGCGGCGCGGCATCGCGCAGGAAGACGCGCAGACCTTTCTGCATGTTGGCGGCCGCGGCATCGAGCGGCTCGGCCGACTGGATGCGGGCGCGCACATCGTCACCCTGAACCTCGGCCGACAGCACCAGAAGCACCGCGGCGCCCGGCTCCAGCAGATCGCGGTATTCGGCCAGTCCTTCCGAAAAGATCACCGCCTCGTAGGCGCCGGTCGGATCGGACAGGCCGAAAATGCCCATCTTGTTGCCGGTCTTGGTGCGGCGTTCCTGCCGCGACACCACGGTGCCGGCGACCTTGCCCGCCGTCGCGCCGTTCTTCACCGCCCGCGAGAATTCGGCCCAGGACTGCACGCGCAGTTTTTTCAGGACGGCGGTGTAGTCGTCGAGCGGATGGCCGGAGAGAAAGAAACCGACCGCCTCGTATTCGCGGCGCAGCTTTTCCGCCGGCAGCCACGGCTCGACCTGCGGCAGGGCGATAGGCTCGGCCTTGCCGCTGCCGCCGAAGAAATCGTTCTGCCCGACGGCTTCGGTTTCGTGGGTGCGCTGGGCAATGCCCATGACCTTTTCGACCGCCGCGAGAACGCGGGCGCGGTTCTTGTCGAATTCATCGAAGCTGCCTGCCTGCGCCAGGCTTTCCAGCACGCGCTTGTTGACGGCGCGCGGATTGATGCGGGCGGCGAAATCGCCGAGATCGGCGAACGGGCCGCTCTCGCGCGCGGCGATGATCGACTTGACCGCCTCGCGGCCGACTCCTTTAAGCGCCGCCAGCGCGTAGATGATCGTGTTGCCATCGACCTCGAAGGCGACGCCGGAACGGTTGATCGACGGCGGATCGACCTTGATGCCGATGCGTTCGGCCTCGGCGCGGAATTCCGACAGCTTGTCGGTGTTGCCCATATCGAGCGTCATCGAGGCGGCGAGAAATTCGACCGGGTAATTCGCCTTCATATAGGCAGTCTGGTAGGCGACCAAAGCGTAAGCGGCGGCGTGGCTCTTGTTGAAGCCGTAATCGGCGAAGCGCTCCAGCAGTTCGAAGATCGATTCCGCCTGCGCCTTGCCGATGCCGCGCGCGACGCAACCCTCGACGAAGATGCTGCTCTGCTTCTGCATCTCGGAGCGGATCTTCTTGCCCATGGCGCGGCGCAACAGGTCAGCGTCGCCGAGCGAATAGCCGGCGAGAATCTGCGCGGCCTGCATCACCTGTTCCTGATAGACGATGACGCCGAAGGTTTCCTTCAGCACCGGCTCGAGCTTGGGATGGATGTAGTCCGGCACTTCGAGTTCGTGCTTGCGCGCGCAATAGGTCGGGATGTTGGCCATCGGACCCGGGCGATAAAGCGCGACCAGCGCGATAATGTCCTCGAAACGGTCGGGCCGCATGTCCAGGAGCGCGCGGCGCATGCCCTGGCTTTCCAGCTGGAACACGCC
The DNA here is from genome assembly GCA_001464835.1 of Rhizobiales bacterium Ga0077525. Taxonomy (GTDB): domain Bacteria; phylum Pseudomonadota; class Alphaproteobacteria; order Rhizobiales; family Xanthobacteraceae; genus Pseudolabrys. The sequence goes on from LNDS01000046.1 coordinate 101,670, forward strand.
GACCGCTTCGGCGCGCGCCAGCAGATCGTAGGTCTTCTTGTCGTCGAGCGGAATGGCGCCAAGATCGACCGTCACACCACGGCGCGCCAGCAATTCCACCGCGGTCTTGAGCACCGTCAGTGTTTTCAGGCCGAGGAAGTCAAACTTGACCAGTCCCGCCTGCTCCACCCACTTCATGTTGAACTGGCTGACCGGCATATCCGACTTCGGATCGCGATAGAGCGGCACCAGTTCCGACAACGCGCGGTCGCCGATGACGATGCCGGCGGCATGCGTCGAGGCGTGACGGGTCAGGCCTTCCAGCTTGCGGGCAATCGCAAAGGCACGCTTGACGGTCGGATCGTTGTCGGCTTCGGCCTGCAGCTTCGGCTCGTCCTCGATGGCGCGCGCCAGCGTGATGGGTGCTGCCGGATTCTGCGGCACCATCTTGCACAACTTGTCGACCTGGCCATACGGCATCTGCAGCACGCGGCCGACGTCACGCAGCACGCCGCGCGCCTGCAAGGTGCCGAACGTGATGATCTGCGCGACCTTGTCGCGCCCATAGCGATCCTGCACGTAATGGATCACTTCCTCGCGGCGGTCCTGGCAGAAATCGATGTCGAAGTCGGGCATCGACACGCGTTCCGGATTGAGGAAGCGTTCGAACAGCAGTCCGAAGCGCATCGGGTCCAAGTCGGTAATCGTCAGCGCATAGGACACCAGCGATCCAGCGCCCGAACCGCGGCCAGGACCGACCGGAATGCCCTGGTTCTTGGCCCAGGTGATGAAGTCGGCGACGATGAGGAAGTAACCGGGGTATTTCATCCCGGCGATGACCTTCAATTCGAAGTCGAGCCGCTCGCGGTACTGCTCCTCGGTAAATCCTGGCGCGAGACCTGCGCTTTCGATGCGCCGCGTCAGCCCGGCTTCGGCCTGGCTGCGCAACTCGCTCGCTTCATCGACGGCGGCGCCGTCGGCGCCGACCGAGAAGCGCGGCAGGATCGGCTGTCGCGTCTTCGGGCGGAAGGCGCAGCGCTGCGCGATCTCGACGGTCGAGGCAATCGCCTCCGGCAGATCGGCGAACAATTCGCGCATCTCGGCGCGGGTCTTGTAGCGATGCTCCGGCGTCAGGTGACGGCGGTCGGTTTCGTGGACGTAGCGCCCTTCGGCGATGCAGATCAAAGCGTCGTGCGACTCGTAATCGGCCACCGTGGCGAAGAACGGTTCGTTGGTGGCGACCAGCGGAATGTTGCGAGTATAGGCAAAGTCGATCAGCACCGGCTCGGTCATGCGCTCATGCGCGGCGCCGTGGCGCTGCAATTCGACATAGAGCCGGTCGCCGAACAGGCGATGCAGCGTATCGATGCGCACCGCCGCGACCTGACTCTGGCCGGCGGCTATCGCCAGATCGAGCGGGCCGCCGGGACCGCCGGTCAGCGCGATGATGCCGTTGGTTTCGCCGTCGAGCCATTCGACCTTGAGGCGCGGCGGCTCGTTTGGCGGCGATTCCATGAAGGCGCGCGAATTGAGCCGCATCAGGCTGCGATAGCCCTCTTCGCTCGCCGCCAGGAGCACGATGCGCTGGCGTTCCTGATGGGCGATGCCGGTGCGGACGCCGTTATCGGTGTCGCCGAAATCGATGGCCAGCGCGCAACCGATGATCGGCTGGATGCCGTAGCCGGCGACCTTCTCGGAGAATTCGAGCGCGCCGAACATGTTGTCGGTGTCGGTCAGCGCCAAAGCCGGCTGCTTGTCGGCCTTGGCGAGTTCCGCCAGCCGGGCGATCGGCAGCGCGCCTTCCAGCAGCGAGTAGGAAGAATGAACGTGCAGATGCACGAAATCGAGATCGGACATGGAAGCTCGGCGGGCCGGAGTGATTCTGCTGTGTCACCCAGAGTGAGGAGAGCCCCTCCCCAAGTCCACCCTCGCGGACGCAAGTGTGCCAGTCATGCCGCTTTTACACAGGCCACCCGGCCGCTGCGGCGCCGGAACTCTTGGGTGGCTCTTTTCGAGCCTACCCGGCCATGACCACGCGGATACGCGACGCCAAACGCAACCTCACGCAATGAAAACGCCACCGTACAGACGACGAAACACGCACGCGACTACAGATTACTGATGACTTGCGACCAGATGGCGATCATGCCGACGAACATGGACAGGGCGGCAAGGGTCGCGGCCTCTTGGATCACGGCTTTGATCATGACTTTCTCCCCCAGAACGTAAAGAGAACATAGTTCATGTTCTGTTCCAGAGTCAAGCGTTGGCTTTTGGATCTTTTTATTTTGGCATTGCAGATTTCCAAGAGTAAACGACTAGTTAATTGCGCGAGGAAAGGAGGTCTTAGGATAGCGCGGAAAGGAGAATA
>LNDS01000047.1 GCA_001464835.1 Rhizobiales bacterium Ga0077525
CTGGCGTGAAGCCGGCGGCGACGATAGCGATCTTCATCGCCTGCTCCTGGAACAGCGGCACGCCGAGCGTCTTCGATAGCACCGCTTCGAGTTCCTTCGAGGGATAGGTGACCGTTTCCAGTCCCTGCCGCCGGCGCAGATAGGGATGCACCATGTCGCCCTGGATCGGGCCGGGCCGCACGATGGCGACTTCGATGACGAGATCGTAGAAGTTCTTGGGCTTCAGCCGCGGCAGCATGGTCATTTGCGCGCGGCTCTCGACCTGGAACACGCCGAGCGAATCCGCGCGTTGCAGCATGCGATAGACGGCGGGGTCTTCGGCCGGGATGGTGGCGAGGGTGAGCCTCTCTTTCTCCCTCCCCCTGAAAGGTGGAGGGTTGGGGAGGGGGGTAGAAACTTGCGCAAGCGTGCGTGGCTCTAGGGGGAGGTGAAGAAAAGGCATAATGCTTCTCCATCAGATCGAACGCCTTCCTGATGCACGACAGCATGCCGAGGCCGAGCACGTCGATCTTGAGAATGCCGAGCGCGTCGAGATCGTCCTTGTCCCATTCGACGAAGGTGCGGTCGGGCATGGCGCCATTGCCGATCGGCATCACCTCGTCGAGCCGGCTGCGCGTGATGACGAAGCCGCCGACATGCTGCGACAGATGGCGCGGGAAGCCGACGATCTCGCGCGCCAGCGCCGATATCTGTTTGACGCGGCGGCTGTCGGGATCGAGCCCGGCGCGGGCAAGATCGGCGCGGCCGTCGCCGCCGGCGCCCCAGATCGAGGAAGCCAGCGCGCCGATAACATCTTCGGACAGGCCGAAAGCCTTGCCGACTTCACGAATGGCGGAACGGCCGCGGTAGGAGATGACGGTGGCGGCGATGCCGGCGCGCTCGCGGCCGTATTTCCTGTAGATATATTGAATGACCTCCTCGCGCCGCTCGTGCTCGAAATCGACATCGATATCCGGCGGTTCGCGCCGTTCCGGCGAGATGAAGCGCTCGAACAAAAGATCGGCGCGGTCGGGATCGACCTCGGTGACGCCGAGGCAAAAGCACACGGTGGAATTGGCCGCCGAGCCGCGGCCCTGACATAAAATATTTTGCGAACGCGCGAAGCGGACGATGTCGTGCACGGTGAGGAAGTAGGGCGCGTATGCGAGCTGCGCGATCAGCGCCAGTTCGTGCTCGATGCTGGCGCGCACCTTGGCGGGCAGGCCGTGCGGATAACGCCGCGCCGCGCCTTCATAAGTGAGATGCGCCAGCGCCTCCTGCGCATTGTCGAAACCGGCGAGGGTCTCGTCGGGATATTCGTATTTCAGTTCGTCGAGCGAGAAGGTCAGCGCCTCGCTCAAGCGCATCGTCTCCTCGATCGCCTCCGGCGCGTCGCGAAACAGCCGCGCCATCTCTTGCGGTGGCTTCAAATGCCGCTCGGCATTGACGGCGAGCTTGCGGCCGGCGCGGTCGATGGTCACCTTCTCGCGGATGCAGGTCAGCACGTCGGCGAGCGGCCGGCGGTCGGGGTGATGGTAATGCACGTCGTTGATGGCAATCAGCGGCACGCCGCAGTCGCGCGCCAACTCTTGCAGACACGCCAGCCGGGCGCGGTCGTGGCCGCGATGCAGCATCGATGCGGCCAGCCGCACGCGGCCGGGGGCGGCGCTACGCAGGCGCTTTATAATGTGCCCGATACTTTCTTCCTTCTTTCCCCTGAAAGGGGGAGGGTTGGGGTGGGGGTCTTCTTCAGAACTGCTGACCCCCACCCGACGCGTTTCACGCGTCGACCTCCCCCTTGCAGGGGGAAGTGAAGAAGACGCCTCCATTACAATCATCTCCAGCCCGAAGGCATGGGCGATGAGATCATCGAGTGTCAGGATGCACTCGCCCTTCTTGCCGCGCAGATTGCCGAGCGTGAGCAGGCGCGTCAGCCTTCCCCAGCCGGCGCGGTCGCGCGGAAAAGCGAGAACGTCCGGCGTGCCGTCGGCGAAGCAGAGCCGCACGCCGGGATGATAAATCAGCGGCAGGTTCTGCTCGCGCCTGGCCAGATGCGCGCGCACCACGCCGGCCACCGAATTGCGATCGCATAGTCCGAGGCCGGCAAGCCCGATCGCGGCCGCCTGCACCATCAGCTCTTCCGGATGCGACGCGCCGCGCAGGAACGAGAAATTCGAGGCGGTGGCGAATTCGAGGTAAGGCATTTACGCAACACACGCGGCTTGAGACTTTCTACGCAAACGTGCCGTGCAGGTACCAACTCGGCGGCGCGACGTTCGGCAGTTCGCCGCGCACCAGGTCGCGGTAGAGCCCGGCGCGGTACAGCCAGAAACGCAGCCCGGTTCTGTCCTCGACGCGAAAATAATCGCGCGCCAGATTTCCCGAAGGATGGCCGTTTTGCTCGCTCCACCACGCGCCCTCTATGCGCTCGGGGCCTTCCGCCGAAATCACGTCATGCAGCGCGCGCCGCCACCTGAACCGCAAAGGCGGCCCGTCCGGCACTTCGGCCAAGGCCTCGATCGGTTCGGGCCGCGTCAAAAGCCGCAGCGGCCGCGGCGCCAGGTCGGACTCGGCGCGATGGCGGCGAAACGCATCCCAGTCATGATCTTGGCCAATCATCTGCGCTGGCAAGGTCGCGGCGGCGAGTTCGGGAATGTGGCTGTCGAGCGCGACCGGACGGCGCACGCGCTGCGAACCGAGCCGCGCGCTCAGGCGATCGATCAGCCGCGCCAGTTCGCCGGCATCCTCGGCGTTACCAATGCCGATCTGCTCCGGCGGCGACGACTCGGCGATCACCACCGAGAGCCGCGCCATGTCGAAGCCGAAACCGGGATCGACAGCATCGGCCAAGGCGGCCAAGCGTTCGGAAAACAGCGCGCGAATGTCCGGCGCATCGCGCAACGGCCGCGAACAGCCGACGGCAATGCGGCGCACCGCGCCGTCGGTGCGGAACAAGGTGAGTTCGATGCGTCGCGCGCCATCGCCGCGCCGCTCCAGCGCGACGCCGAGCCGCGCCGCCAGCTTCTCGACGGTGCCGAGCACGTCTTCCTCGCGCGCGATCGGTTCGTGAAAGCGCCGCTCGGCGACATAGGGCGCGACCGGCAGGCGCGGATTGAGCGGCTCGTGCTCTGCGCCGAGCGCGCGGTCGAGTTGGCGCAACAACGTCGCGCCAAAGCGCGCGGTCAGCGGCGAACGCGGCAGGTCGATCATGTCGCCGATACGCTTGAGGCCGACGCGCGCCAATGAGGCGACCGTCGCCGGCTCCAGCCGCAAGGCGGCCAGCGGCAGCGGGCTGACAATGTCGCGCTCTTCGCCGGTGGCATAAGCGGCCGGATTGCCGAAGCGCGCCGCCGCGTGCGCCGCGCCGATGGTGCCGGCAATCGCCACGCGATAGGCAAAGCCGGCGCGCGCCATGCGCTGGCCGAGATCGGCGACCAGTTTCTGCTCGCCGCCATACAGATGCGCGCAGCCGCCAATGTCGAGCAGCAAGCCGTCCGGCGCGTCGCACGCCACCAGCGGCGTATAGCGCAGGCACCAGTCGGCGATTTTGTCGAGCAGCGCCGCGTCGGCCTCGGCTTCCTCCATCACGGCCTCAATGGCCGGATGCATGGCGCGTGCCTGCGCCAAAGCCGTGCCGGCATGCAGGCCGAGTTTGTCCGCCGCGTCGTCGACCGCGGTCAGCACATCCGCATTGCCGCGCCGGCCATAGACAACCAGCGGCGCCTGAAACTCACGCAACCTTCTGACGCGGTCGGTTGAGAAGCGGGGCAGCCACAGGCTGAGCATGCGTTGCGGCGAGGACGAAGCGCTCATCGGTGTCTCTCCATTCCAGAATCCAGGACCCGAGCGGGCCGCGGCGATTGCGAACAAGTTGCGCGGCAAAGCGCGGCGATCCGAATTCAAAGTCGTGCGCTGGGGCGGAAGGCGCGGCGCCGGCGATCCAGCGCGTCATCGCGGTCGAGGCGTCATGGGCCGGTTGCGCGCGCAGCAGCAGCGCCAGCGCGCCGCTTTCCGCCGCCGCCAGCGACAACCGCCGCACCGCGACGGAATCGATGGCGCCGTGGCGCACTTCGCCGATCACGGCGCCGAGCGCGCGGCAACGCAAAGCTTCCTCCATCGCCCACAACAGATCGCGTTTGTGCGCCACCGCGACGGTGACCAGCCGCTCCGGCGCACGCTTGAAGAAGTCGAGGCCGGGGCCGTAAGGCGCGCCACTTTCATTGAGCGCCATGTCCTCGGCGATCCACAGCACGTTGCGCGCGCAAGCCGCCAGCCCCAGCGTGAAGCCAGTGGCGGCGGCGAGATGCGCTTCGCCAGCCGCCGCGATTTCATGCAGCGCGCCGCGCGCCAGCCCGCCGCCGAGCGCGGCATCGACGTCGGCCATGCCGAGCGGCACGAGGCCTCGACCGTCCTCGATCCCGGTCGTTTTTTCCATGGCGCGGAGGCGCTGGCGCAGTTCGTCGAGCATTCTTAAAGCACTGAAGACACAACACTATTCGGCAACATCAACGGCAAGCCCGATTTATGTTCCCTGTTTGTTCTAGTGTGCCCAAGACTAAGAAGGCCGTCAAGACGCAAGGGATGGGGGGCTCGCCCGGCGACAAGCGGTACCGCTTGCAAAAGCAACAACGCTTGCCCAGTTTGGATGGCAACGCCTGTCCGCCCGGAGTATCGAGAATGAGTCTCTACGAAGAGCGGTTCGAGCAGATGTTTCCGGTGCTCGACGCGGCGTCCATCGCCACCGCCAAACGTTTCGCCAGCGGCGAGGCCATGACCTTCGCGCCCGGCGACCAGCTTTACGATGTCGGCACGCGCAACGTGCCGGCCTGGCTGGTGCTCGACGGCTCCCTCGAAATCATCCGGCGCGACGGCCTGCACCGCGAGTCGTCGGTGGTCGCGCTCAGCGCCGGGCAATTCTCCGGCGAAGTCAGCCAGCTCAGCGGCCACGGCACCATCGCCGCCTGCCGCGCCGGGCCGAAAGGCTGCACGGCGCTGCCGTTCGATGCCGCGCATATCCGCGCGCTGATGGTCGGCTCGGCCGATCTCGGCGAGATCATGATGCGCGCCTTCATTCTGCGCCGCGTCGCGCTGATCGAGTCCGGCGGCTCCGGCTCGCTTTTAATCGGCCATCCGAACGCGCCGGATGCCGTCCGCATCCAGGGCTTTCTCGCGCGCAACGGCTATCCTTACACCGTGCTCGACGTCGAAGCCGATGCCGAAGCGCGCGCCGCGGTCGAACGCTTCGGCGTCGCCGAGCATGAACTGCCGCTGATGATCTGCCCGAACGGCACGCTGTTGAAGCGGCCGACCGATTTAGAGGCCGGCGCCTGTCTCGGCATCACACCCGAACTCGATCCCAACAAGATCTACGACGTAGCCGTGGTCGGCGCCGGGCCCGCCGGCCTTGCCGCCGCCGTCTATGGCGCCTCGGAAGGCCTGTCTATGATCGTCTTGGACCAGCGCGCCTTCGGCGGACAGGCCGGCGCGTCGGCGCGCATCGAGAATTATCTCGGCTTCCCGACCGGCATTTCCGGCATGGCCTTGGCCGGCCGCGCCTTCAACCAGGCGCAGAAATTCGGCGCTGAGATCGCCATTCCCTTGCAGGTCGACAAGCTCGATTGCAGCGCCGTCGAACGCGACGCGCGCGCGCCGTTTCGTATCGCCGTCGCCGGCACGGAGGTCACCGTTCTCGCGCGCACCGTCATCATCGCCTCCGGCGCGCGCTACCGGCGGCCGGCAATCGATAATCTCTCCGAATTCGAAAATAACGGCGTCTCCTATTGGGCTTCGCCCATCGAAGCCAAATTGTGCGAAGGCGAGGAGGTCGCGCTGATCGGCGGCGGCAATTCGGCCGGGCAGGCGGTGGTGTTTCTGGCGCCGAAGGTCAAGCATCTGCATTTGATCGTGCGCCGGCCGCTCGAGGAAACGATGTCGAAATATCTCATCGACCGCATCAAGGCCTTGCCGAACGTCACTTTGTATGTCGGCAGCGAAATCGTTGCGCTCGGCGGCGACGCGGCGGGGCTTTCCTGCGCCACTTTCCGCGACCGCGCCACGGCTAAGGAAATCACCTATCCGCTGCGTCATCTGTTTCTGTTCATCGGCGCCGATCCGAACGCCGACTGGCTCAAGGGCTGCGTCGATACCGACGACAAGGGTTTCGTCTGCACCGGCCTCGGCAGTTTTTCCGCCGGCCAAGCCAAACGCGCGCCGCATCCGCTGGAAACCACCAGGCCCGGCGTCTTCGCCATCGGCGACGTGCGGGCGAGTTCGACCAAGCGCGTCGGCGCCGCGATCGGCGAGGGCGCCGCGGTGGTGGCGCAGATCCATAAGGTGCTGGCGGAGCGGGCTTAGTCAGCAGCGCAATACAAATGCCGTTCGTTCCCGCGAAAGCGGGAACCCAGTTCTTTCTCGAGCGTAGACAATTCCGGCTCTGGGTCCCCGCTTTCGCGGGGACGAACGGAGTAAAGCGTAACGCTGCGCGTCAGCTCTCCCCGCCGATATGCCGCTTGCGGATGACGCGCACCAAAAACCAGATCGACAACAACGCCACCGGCACGAACAAAGCCGTGGCAATCGTCACGTCGACGGCTAAGCCCTTTTGGTGCAATCCTTCCATCAGGTAATGAAACAGCCCGACGACGTAATAACTCACCGCCGCCACCGACAAACCTTCCACCGTCGTCTGCAAGCGCAGTTGCAGCCGCGTGCGGTCGTTCATCGACTTCAACAGGTCGCGGTTCTGCCGTTCCAGTTCGACATCGACGCGCGTGCGCAAAAGGTTGGCGGCGCGCGACAGCCGCGCCGACAAAGCCGCCTGCCGTTCCTCGGTGGTGATGCAGGTGCGCATCGCCGGTGACAGCCGCCTTGCGAGAAACGATGTCCAGGTCGGAAACACATCGACCTTGCGTTCGCCGATGGCAGCCAGACGCAGTTGAATGATTTCGTTGTAGGCGCGGCTGGCGCCGAAACGGAAATGGCTGGCGCCGGCGCCGGCCTCCAGTTCGGCGGCAAGCTCGGTCAGTTCGCCGAGCAGGCGCTGGTTATCCTGCAACTGATGCGCGGTGCAGATTTCCTGGGTCAGTTCAGACAGCCGTGTTTCAATGCGGTTGATCGACGGCGCCAGCCGCTGCGCTTCCGGGAGGCCGAGCAAGGCAAGCGTGCGATAGGTCTCGGTCTCGATGATGCGCTGCACGACAGCGCCGGCGCGTTCGGGTCCTAAGCCCCGGTCGAGCACCAGCACGCGCACGAAGCCGGCCGGATCGGCCTGGAAGTCGGTGGCGAACAGTGCGGTGCCGTCGGAGTTCTCGGCCACCGCGAGAGAGGCGCGGTCGAACAGGCTCTCGATTTTTATCTTGTCCTTGCCGTCGGGCAAGAGGTGCAGATCGAGTGCCACCAGCAGCGGCCCCGGCTGCGGCACGTTGCCCATTGGCGAGGCCAGCGTTGAGGCGGCCGGATGAAATGGCGTGCCTGCGTCCGATGACAGCTCCCAGGTATAGGTGGTGAATTCGGAATGCTGCTCCCAGCGCAGGATCGCGCCGCCGAGCGTGACGCGATGGTGCTTGGCGTTGGCTTTCAGCGGTTCGAGGCCGCGCTGCGTGCAGAATTCGGCGAGCGCGGCGCGATCGGCTTTCGCCGCATCACCGCTGGTGTCGAAGCCGAAATGCAGGATGCGCCGCGGCGTCTCGATCGCCGTGAACGGCCGGGCATGCACCTCGCCGAGAATGACCGCCCGCAGCGCATGCGGGGTCAGCCTTGCGCCAGTGCCGATGGAGACTTCCGCGCTCATGGCAATTTGTTCGCATGGCGCGCGGATTCTGACAAGGCGACGGACTCGTGTCCCGGGCGCGGCGCAGCGCGTCTTCGCGGTGCGGCGCAGAACCGGGACCGTCCCAGATACCGTGCCTGACTTTCGCTACCCCTTCCAGGTCGGCTGTCGCGGCGGCACTGCGTCCTTGAAAATATCGAAGCCTTTCCAGGCCGGCTCCGGCGGGTCGCAATGCGGCTGCGGCGTATAGATCGACGGCCCGGTCATTTGCATGTCCGGAATATAGCGCGGGCAGTTCGGGAAAATGGCGCGCGCTTGCAGCCGCACGATCAGTTGCGCGCCGACGGTTTCCTTGAGCAGCGGATCGTCGTCATGAACGCGGGCGCTGCCATTGACGCGCAGCCTTCGCGGCGTGCCGTGCATGGCAATGAACAAGAGCCCAACATTCGGATTGACCATGACGTTGCCGAGGCTCTTGAACATGCCGTTGCCGTCGTAATCCGGGAAGGAGAGTTCGGACGGGCCAGTGACCCGCACGAAGCCGGGCATGCCACCCTTGAAGGAGCAATCCGGGCGGCCCTCCGCGTCCGCGGTGGCGATGAAGAAATAGGCGGCGCTTTCGATGAAGGCCTTGTCGTCGTCGGTGAAGGCCGTGCGCGCTAGATTTTCCAGCCGGTCGGAAATGCGCCGGCTGTCGAACCGGTCTTGCAGGTGGCGGTTGCCGTCGTGATACAGGCTGCTCATCGCGTTACCCCGTTCGTGGAAGAACCGAGATTCCCAGCAATTGCGCGGCAATGGTCGCGCAGGACGCGCGCCGGCACAAGGCCGGGCACGGCTAGCTGACGGCAGAGATGCGCCGCGCGGCGGCTCTCTTCACCTCCCCATGGGATCGGGAAGCGCGTCCGGATCCCCCGATCGTTTTCGCTAACGCTCAAACGATCGACCCCCCAGGGGAGGGTAAGAACGGTGTCAACCCTGTGCCTATTCGACAAAAGCCCGGCACGCTCCTAAATAAGTCTCATGAAAAAACTCGGTTTCCTCTCCTTCGGCCATTGGACCCCGTCGCCGCAGTCGCAAGTGCGCACGGCCTCCGACGCGCTGCTGCAATCGATCGAGCTTGCGGTCGCGGCCGAACAGCTCGGCCTCGACGGCGCCTATTTCCGTGTGCACCATTTCGCCCGCCAACTCGGCTCGCCGTTTCCGCTGCTCGCCGCCTCAGCCGCGCGCACCTCGAAGATCGAACTCGGCACCGCCGTCATCGACATGCGTTACGAAAACCCGCTGTACATGGCGGAGGACGCCGGCGCCGCCGACCTGATTTCGCGCGGCCGCTTGCAACTCGGCCTATCGCGTGGGTCGCCCGAGCAGGTGATCGATGGCTTCCGGCATTTCGGCTATGTGCCGGCCGAGGGCCAGACCGACGCCGACATGGCGCGCGGCCACACCGAAGTGTTCCTGCAAGTGCTGGGCGGGCAGGGCTTCGCCAAGCCGAACCCGTCGCCGATGTTTCCCAATCCGCCCGGCCTGTTGCGGCTCGAGCCTTATTCGGAAGGCCTGCGCGAGCGCATCTGGTGGGGCGCCGGCACCAATGCGACGGCGCAATGGGCGGCGAAACTCGGCATGAACTTGCAGTCATCGACCTTGAAGATCGACGAAAGCGGTAAGCCTTTTCATGTGCAGCAGGCCGAGCAGATCAGGCTTTATAAAGAAGCGTGGAAAGAGGCGGGACACAAGCGGACGCCGCGCGTCTCGGTGTCGCGATCGATCTTCGCGCTCATCAGCGATCAGGACCGAATGTATTTCGGCATGGGCAAGGAGGAGCGTGACCAGATCGGCTTCCTCGGCGGCTCGGAGCGCGCCATCTTCGGCCGCAGCTACGCGGCCGAGCCCGACGTGCTGATCGAGCAGTTGAAGGGCGACGAAGCCATTGCCGAAGCCGATACGTTGTTGCTGACGGTGCCGAACCAACTCGGCGTCGACTACAACGCGCATGTGATCGAGGCGATCCTGAAACACGTCGCGCCGGGACTGGGCTGGCGGTAGGTGATCTGTCATGCCCGCGAAGGCGGGCATCCAGTAATCCCGGTCTGCGTAATCCGCGAACGCTTGCGATGACTGGGTCCCCGCCTGCGCGGGGACGACAGCGTTAGCTCTTCACCAGCCTCCCCAACGCCGTCTTCAACGTCTCCGGCAACGGCACCGGCTTGTTGCTAGCGCGATCGACAAACACATGCACGGCATGGCCTTGTGCCGAGGCTTTAGTCTCGTCATTGCGGAAGATGCCGATTTCGTATTTGACGCTCGACGTGCCAAGGCGCGATACGCGCAATCCGGCGCGAATTTTGTCCGGATAGGCGACAGGCGCGAAATAATTGCAGTGCGTTTCCACCATCAGGCCGATGACTTTGCTCGTACCGATGTCGAGCCCGCCTTGCGTAATCAGGTACTCGTTCGCGACTGTGTCGAAGAACGAGTAATAGACCACGTTGTTGATGTGGCCATAGGCGTCGTTGTCCATCCATCGCGTGGTGATGGTGGTGAAATGCACGAAGTCGGAAATGTTAAGCGGCGTAGGCCGGTCGGACATGTATCAAACGCCCGCTTTCGGTTTCGTGGTTTTCGGCTTGGCCACCTTCGCCGCCTTTTTCGCCGGCGCCCCGCCTTCGAGCACGCGGCCGTCGATCGAGGCGATGTTGCCGACGCCGGTCAGCGCCATGGTGACGCTGAGTTCGTTCTTGAGAATGTCGATGGCTTTCGCCACGCCGGCCTGTCCGCCGGCGCCCAGTCCCCACACGTAAGACCGGCCGATCAAACAGGCGCGCGCGCCGAGCGCCAGCGCGCGGACGATGTCGGCGCCGGTACGGATGCCGCCGTCGAACAGGATCTCGCTGTCATTGCCGATGGCATCGGCGACGCGCGGCAGCATCGAGATCGACGACGAAGTGCCGTCGAGCTGGCGGCCGCCATGGTTCGACACGACAATGGCGTCGGCGCCGATCTTCACCGCGGTCTTGGCGTCATCGATGTCGAGGATGCCCTTGATGATGAGCTTGCCCGGCCAGTATTTCTTGATCCACTCGACGTCCTTCCAGTTCAACGCCGGATCGAACTGATCCTGCGTCCACTTGGACAGCGAATTGACGTTCTCCATGCCGGGAACGTGGCCGGAGATATTGCCGAAGGTCCAGCTCTTGGCGTTGAGCACGCTCCACGCCCAGGCCGGCTTGGTGGCGATGTCGATGACGTTCTTGATGCGGAATTCCGGCGGCACGGTGAGGCCGTTCTTGACGTCCTTGTGGCGCTGGCCGAGCACCTGGAGATCGACCGTGAGCACCAATGTATCGACCTTCGCCGCAATGGCGCGGTCCATCAACTGCTTGGAGAAGCCGCGGTCGCGGATGACGTAAAGCTGAAACCAGAACGGTTTGCCGGTCGCTTCCGCCACCTGCTCGATCGAGCCGACCGACATGGTCGACAGCGTCCACGGAATGCCGGCGGCATTGGCGGCGCGGGCGGAGAGGATTTCGCCGTCGCCGTGTTGCATGCCGAGAAGGCCGATCGGCGCCAGGATCATCGGCGCGGCCAGCTTCTTGCCGAGCACGGTGGTTGAGAGATTGCGTTCCGAGACATCAACCAGCACGCGCTGGCGCAGCTTGATCGCCTCGAGATCGGACCGGTTGGCGCGGAGCGTCTGCTCGCTATACGAGCCGGAATCGGCGTAGTCGAAAAAGGCGCGCGGCACCTTGGCCTTGGCAATGGTGCGCAGGTCATCGATGCAGGCGACGTTCTTCATGATTCCGGCCCTTGGGCATAATTCTTCGTCAAAACCTCGGCGCTATCCGGGTAGCACAGGGCGGACCTGCGCGAAATGCCCGGTTTCCGTGCCTTGTCCGCGGCCATTTACCGGTGGCTAACCGCGGTCCGTAACGTTTACTCATAATATTTGACCTAAAATGACACCGCCCGCCGCCTATAAACCGTGGCGGGCATTTTCCTGCCGCAGGCGCCGCTTCAGGGCTATAAGACCGCCGGGTGGGATGGGGCTTTAAGGGGATTTCATGGTTCGTCGCTATTTCGGCACCGACGGTATTCGCGGGCTCGCCAACAAGGTCATCACGCCGGAGCTGGCGCTTAAAGTGGGCCAGGCCGCCGGCCTCATTTTCAAGAACGGCGATCACCGCCATCGCGTGCTGATCGGCAAGGACACCCGGCTGTCCGGCTACATGATCGAGACGGCTTTGGTCGCCGGCTTCACGTCTGTGGGTATGGATGTACTGCTGACCGGCCCGATCCCGACGCCCGGCGTCGGCATGCTGGTGCGCTCGATGCGCGCCGATCTGGGCGTGATGATTTCCGCCTCGCACAATCCTTATACCGACAACGGCATCAAGCTGTTCGGCCCCGACGGCTTCAAGCTGTCGGACGACGTCGAACGCCAGATCGAGGATCTGCTCGATTCCGAACTGAGCAAGCAACTGGCCAAGGGCGACGATCTCGGCCGCGCCAAGCGCATTGACGGCGTGCAGGACCGCTACATCGAATTCGCCAAGCGCACGTTGCCGCGCGACATCGACCTCGCCGGTCTGCGCGTCGTGGTCGATTGCGCCAACGGCGCCGCCTACAAGGTCGCGCCCGGCGCGCTGTGGGAACTGGGCGCCGACGTCATCGCCATCGGCGACGAGCCGAACGGCATGAACATCAACAAGGATTGCGGTTCGACCGACCTCGGCGCCATTACGAAGAAGGTGCGGGAGATGCGCGCCGACATCGGCATCGCGCTCGATGGCGACGCCGACCGCGTCATGATCATCGACGAGAACGGCAAGGTGGTCGATGGCGACCAGTTGCTCGCCGTCATCGCCGAAAGCTGGAAGGCCGACGGCCGGCTCTCGAAGCCCGGCGTCGTCGCCACCGTGATGTCCAATCTCGGGCTGGAGCGCTATCTCGGCTCGATCGGCCTCGACCTGGTGCGCACGCCGGTCGGCGATCGTTATGTGCTTGAGCGCATGCGCGCCGACGGTTATAATGTCGGCGGCGAACAGTCCGGCCACATTATCCTGTCGGATTATTCGACCACCGGCGACGGCCTGGTCGCCGCCTTGCAGATGCTCGCCGTGGTCAAGCGCCACAACAAACCGGTGTCGGAACTGTGCCACCGCTTCGAGCCGCTGCCGCAGATCCTCAAGAACGTGCGCTACAAGGCCGGCAAGCCGATGGAAAGCGCATCGGTCATCACGGCGATTGCCAGCGCCGAAAAGAAGCTCGGCCAAAGCGGGCGTTTGCTGGTGCGGCCGTCCGGCACCGAGCCGGTCATCCGCGTCATGGGCGAAGGTGACGACAAGGCGGTGGTCGAGCAGGCGGTCGATGACGTGATCGACGCGCTGACCAAGGCGGCGGCGTAGAAATTTATCTCCGGTCCCTTGCGGAACCCGGTTCCGCCCGCCTGCCGTTAAAATGCCAAGCCGAAAGGGTTATGGTGCCGTTCCTTGCGCTCTTCGAGCGTGCACCCAAGGAGCCCAAATCATGCCCGGCACCGTCAAACTGCACCGCGTTCTGGCGACCACGCCCGACAAGGTCTATCGCGCTTTCACCGAACCCGATGCGATGGCGAAGTGGCTGCCGCCGAACGGCTTCACCTGCTCCGTGCATCAGTTCGAGGCGAAGGTCGGCGGCACGTTCAAGATGTCGTTCCGCAACTTCACCACGGGCGGCAGTCATTCCTTCGGCGGGAAATTTCTGGAACTCGTGCCCGGCGAGCGCCTGCGTTACACCGACACCTTCGACGATCCCAATCTGCCGGGTGAAATGCAGGTGACGGTGACGCTCAAGAAGGTGTCCGTCGGCACCGACGTGACCATCACCCAGGAAGGCATCCCCGACGCCATTCCGGCGGAGGCCTGCTATCTCGGCTGGCAGGAGTCGTTGCGCAATCTCGCCAGGCTCGTCGAGCCCGACATCAAGCAATAGCCGGCTGCCCGGCGATGAAGCTGTGGATACCCCTAAGCCCTTCAATTGCCGTGGAATTGTTAGTTGCGTAGATCGATTCTAAACTGGAGATGGCCGGAAAACCTATATATTCCAATACTTTAGATCGATTTTAAACTGCGTTTTCCTTTTGACTTGGCGCAATGGAGACGGTACCGAAAACTGGCATAGTGCGATCTACAATTGTCCAAGGCCGCCGGGTTTTCGATGATCGTCTGCTCCTGCAACGTCATTACCGACCACGAAGTCCGCAGCGCTTGCGCCAGATCGGCGCCGCGCACGACTGGCCAGGTCTATGGCTGCCTCGGTTGCAGCGCGCAGTGCGGTCGCTGTGCCCGCTCGATCCGCAAGATCATGGACGAAGCGCTGGCCGGCGCCGGCTGCCCGGTCGGCTGCGCCTGCGCCGCGCATCCGGTCGCGCACAAGTCCTAGGTTAGCACCCGCTCATCCGCTGAAATGCGCGCGGCGCGTTGTCAGGTTGACCGCGCCCGCATTACATTGGCATGGTTCGAATGTAGCGATGCGGCGCACCTTGATGCGCCCTCTCGCTTGCAGTCAAAAAGTCCGCGACCAGCCATTGAAGGAAGACCGCTATGAAGGGCGACGCCAAGGTTATCGAGTATCTCAACAAGGGGCTGCGTAGCGAACTCACCGCCGTCAGCCAGTATTGGCTGCATTTCCGCATGCTGCATAACTGGGGCTATCTCGACCTCGCCAAGCAGTGGCGCAAGGAATCGATCGAGGAAATGCAACACGCCGACAAGTTCATCGATCGCATCATCTTCCTCGACGGCTTCCCGAACCTTCAGGTGCTCGACCCGCTGCACATCGGACAGAACGTCAAGGAAATCCTCGACTGCGATCTCGCCGCCGAACTCGGCGCCCGCGCGCTGTATCAGGAAGCGGCGACGCACTGCGCCGCGGTGAAGGACTACGTGTCGCGCGATCTGTTCGAAGAACTGATGAAGGACGAGGAAGGCCATATCGACTTCCTCGAAACCCAGCTCGATCTCGTCGACAAGCTCGGCGTGCAGCTCTATTCGCAGAAGCACATGGGCAAGATGGGCGAAGAGCACTAGAGCCGGCGGCGCGCCGCACCGGTAAACACTTTCTTAAGATCAAATCGTGAGAGCGCGGCGCCACCCGGCGTCGCGCTCTAAAGCGTTTTCGAGCGAAGTGGGTACCGGTTCGCGTGAAGAAACGCGTCAAAAATAAGAAGCTAGAGCCCCGTCTTTGATTCTATCAAAGACGGGCAGGGCTCTAGCGCGCGAGTTCCATTGGTTAAAAGTCGTGGTTAAAAAACAGGGTTAAGAGCCACTTAAGGTTTTGCTGCCATCGTCATCGCAATTCACCCCGTCGCTGCGGCGAACGACGGAGTTTTTGCGAGGGATGCCGGTATGATTTGTAAGCGTCTGAAGTTCTCGATTCTGATTGTAGCCGCATCGCTCGCCGCTGGCGCTGCGCATGCCGCCGACTACGCGCCGCCGCCGCAGTGCTACGACGCGGCGCTGATCGCGTCCGGCCGCGCGCCCTATGGCGCCATTCCGTGCTACACGCCGCCGCCGGTCGTCGTCGAGGAATTCGCGAGCTGGTATCTGCGCGGCGACATCGGCATCAGCAATCAGCGGGTGAAAAGCCTCGACAACGTTCTGAGCGTGCCAGGCACATTCTCGACGCCGAATGGTTATGGATTCGATTCGGCCGGAATATTCGGCATCGGCGTCGGCTATTATTTCAACGACTGGCTACGCTTCGACTTGACCGGTGAGTATCGCAGCCGCGCGAATTTCCACGGCCTTGAAATCTTCAACGGCTACACCGACGAATACCATGGCAGCAAATCCGAATGGCTTTTCCTCGCCAATGCCTATGTCGATCTCGGCACCTGGCACAATGTAACGCCGTTTGTCGGGGCCGGTGTCGGGTTCTCGCGCAACACGATTCACAATTTCGTCGATAACAATATTCCCACCGGCGGCGTTGCCTACGCCAGCGATGAATCGAAATGGAATTTCGCATGGGCGCTGCACGCCGGTCTGGCTTACAAGGTGACGAAGAACTTCACGGTCGAACTGGCCTATCGCTACGTTCATCTCGGAAACGCCGTCACCGGTGATCTGATCGCCTATGACGGCACGAACACCATCAACAACCCGACGACGTTCAAGGGCCTGAGTTCGCACGACGTCAGGCTCGGCCTGCGCATGAATTTCGACGCCTTCGGTTCCGGCTCGTCTTATTACGCGCCGCCGCCGCCGGTCTATCAGCCGCCAGTTTATGCGCCGCCGCCGTATCAGCCGCCGCCGGTTTACGTGCAGCCGCCGTTGCGCAGCAAAGGCTGAGAGCAGGGGAACAAGACCGCGCGGTTTGGTTAACCGCGCGGCGGTATGGTGAAAAAACGTAGTTAAACGCCGCTTAACGTGTTCGCGGCATTGTTGAACTTGAAGTCGCGATTGAAGTCTCGGTTGCGCTCTTGCGTCGATATGCGCTGTGTAAAGGAAACGAGTCATGAGTTGGTTGCGCGAGGGGCTAGTCCGCAGGGCAGTCGTCAACAGCCTTATGTTGCCGTTCATCGGTGGCGCGGCGCTTGCCGCAACCGCGACCGGCGTTTTAGCCGCCGACATGCCGGGCAACGCACCGCCGCCGCTTGCCGTGCGGCCGGTGCAACGCGCGGAAATCTACTCCGGCTGGTATCTGCGCGGCGATCTCGGCTACCGCTTCGGCCGTACCGGCGGCGCGGAAGCCGCGCCCGGCTTTGCCGCGCCGACAAGTGACAAGATGGGCAACAGCGTCGCCGCCGGCGTCGGCGCTGGCATCAAGAGCGAATGGCTGCGCACCGATTTCACCATCGATGTGGCGACGCCGATGAAATATGAGGCCGAGCCGGGCGCAACGTCCGCCAAGGTGTCGGCGACGACGTTCATGTTCAACGGCTATCTCGATCTCGGTACCTGGTATCGCGCCACGCCTTATATCGGCGCCGGCGCCGGCGCCGCGCGCCTGCGCATATCCGATTACACGTCGACGGCGATGCCGCCGTTCAGCGGCGACACTGCGCGCTCACAATGGAATTTCGCCTATGCCGGCATGGCCGGCGTGGCTTACGCGATATCGCCCAACACCATGATCGATGTCGGCTACCGCTATATCAATTTCGGCGACGCCACCACAGGCAGCGATGCTTTCGGCAGTGCGACGTTGAAGCAAATCGCCGCGCATGAAGTGCGGGTTGGCCTGCGTTGGAGTTTCGATGACCTGCCCCCCTCGCGTTAAGTGGAATGGCGGCACGGCGCGCTTGCGCGCTGGCTTCATGGCGGGCGCTGTGGTGCTGGCGCTGCCGATAGGTCACGCGCGCGCGGCCGACTGGCTTGATGACACGTTGCGCGGCACATTCAATCCCGGCCCGGCGGTGCGCTGGGACGGCGTCAATCTCGGCGTCCAAGGCGGCGTCAGCAGCATGGACATCGATTTTGGCAACAGCACCGGTCAGCAAGTCGCTCATATCTTGCGCAACAGCACGCTTGAGAGTGAGGCGAGTCCCTCGACTTGGGCGGCGCTGCCGCACAACATCACGAACAGCAAGAATTACGGCGCCTTCCTCGGTTATAATTATCAGTGGGACGCGCTCGTCCTCGGCTTCGACGCCGCCTACAACAAGCTGCCGGGTGCAAGCACCCAAGCCAGCGATGGCATGACCCGTGTCGTGACGACTTCGGACTCGGTGCAGCATACGGTGACGCTCGCCGCATCGTCGTCGATTACGCTGCTCGACTATGCGACGATGCGCATGCGCGCCGGTTATGCGCTCGGACAGTTCCTTGGTTACGCCTTTGTCGGCGGCGCGGTCGGCCGATTCAACTACTCGACAACCTCGACCGTGACCGATTCCCAACTCGACGGCGGTGTGACCACCGTTTTCGGCCCGGTGACGGACCGACGCCAAGAACAACGCCATCGTCGGCGGCTTTACCGCCGGCCTCGGCGTGGACGTTGCCTTGCTGCCGAACGTGTTCTTGCGCGGCGAATGGGAATATGTCGGCTTCGCCCAGGTCAACGGCATCCGAGCCAGCATCAATACCGGCCGCGTCGGCATCGGTATGCGTTTCTAGCGCACCGCCTCAGCCGCAATGCTGACCACCCAGTTACGCACAAAGCCATAGTTGACCCCAATCGCCGGTTCGACTATCCCCGCCAGTGGGACACCTCTCCCCAACGAGAGGCTTGCTATCTGGAAGGATAGATTATGACAGCGACCAAACCCGGCGTGCGGCCGGAAAACCCGCATTTTTCGTCCGGCCCCTGCGCCAAGCGCCCCGGCTGGTCCCTCCAAGGCCTTACCGACGCGGCCCTCGGCCGTTCGCACCGCGCCAAGATCGGCAAGGCGAAGCTCAAGCGCGCCATCGATCTGACCGGTGAAATCCTCGGCGTTCCCGCCGGCTACCGAATCGGCATCGTGCCGGCTTCCGATACCGGCGCCGTCGAAATGGCGCTGTGGTCGATGCTCGGCGCGCGGCCCGTCACCATGCTGACCTGGGAATCCTTCGGCGAAGGCTGGGTCACCGATGTCGAAAAGCAGTTGAAGCTGAAAGATGTCACGGTGCTCAAGGCGCCCTATGGCGAACTGCCGGATCTTTCCAAGGTCGATTTCAAGACCGACGTGGTGTTCACATGGAACGGCACCACGTCCGGCGTCCGCGTGCCGAACGGCGATTGGATCGCGGCCGACCGCGAAGGCCTGACCATTTGCGACGCCACCTCGGCGGCTTTCGCGCAGAAGCTCGACTGGGCCAAGCTCGATGTCGTTACCTTCTCCTGGCAGAAGGCTTTGGGCGGCGAGGGTGCGCACGGCATGTTGATCCTCTCGCCGCGCGCGGTCGAACGTCTCGAGACGTATAAACCGGCCTGGCCGCTGCCGAAGATCTTCCGCATGACCAAGGGCGGCAAACTCAACGAAGGCATTTTCCAGGGCGAGACCATCAACACGCCGTCCATGCTGTGCGTCGAGGATTATCTCGACACCTTGAACTGGGCCAAGTCGGTTGGCGGTCTCGATGCCACCGTCGCGCGCTCGGACGCCAACGCCAGAGCGATCGCGCAGTGGGTGGCGAAGACGCCGTGGATCGGCCACCTCGCCAAGGTCGAAGCGACGCGTTCGAACACGTCCGTGTGTCTTGTCGTGACCGATCCGGCCGTGACGTCGCTGCCGCTCGACGCGCAAGCGGCTTTCGCCAAGTCGCTCGCCGGCCTGCTCGAGAAGGAAGGCGTCGCCTACGACATCGCCTTCTATCGGGACGCGCCGCCCGGACTGCGCATCTGGTGTGGATGTACGGTCGAGACAAGCGATGTCGAGGCGCTGACGCCCTGGCTCGATTGGGCTTTCGTCGAGGCCAAGGCCGCGCTGCCGAAGGCGGCCTAGCCGTTACATTCGCGTCCCGCGCACGCGGGACGACTCCCGGCAAGATTCATTCTCAATCTCAATTTATCGGAACACCATCATGCCCGCTCCCCGCGTTCTCATCTCCGACGCATTGTCCGAAGCCGCCGTCCAGATCTTCAAGGATCGCGGCATTGACGTGGATTTCCAGCCCGCTCTCGGCAAGGATAAAGACAAGCTCGCCGCGATCATCGGCAACTATGACGGCCTCGCCATCCGCTCGGCCACCAAGGTGACCCCGAAGATTCTGGAAAACGCCAAGAATCTCAAGGTCATCGGCCGCGCCGGCATCGGCGTCGACAATGTCGATATCCCGGCCGCCACGGCCAAGGGCATCATCGTCATGAACACGCCCTTCGGAAATTCGATCACCACCGCCGAACATGCCATCACTTTGATGCTCGCATTGGCGCGCCAGATCCCGCAGGCCGATGCCTCGACGCAAGCCGGCAAGTGGGAGAAGAACCGCTTCATGGGCGTCGAAATCACCGGCAAGACGCTCGGCGTTATCGGTTGCGGCAATATCGGTTCGATTGCCGCCGAGCGCGGCATCGGCCTCAAGATGAAAGTGATCGCTTACGATCCGTTTTTATCGCCGGAGCGCGCGGTCGATCTCGGTGTCGAGAAGGTCGAACTCGATGAACTCTTGAAGCGCGCCGATTTCATCACGCTGCATACGCCGCTGACCGACAAGACCCGCAACATCATCGACGCCAAGGCGATCGATAAAATGAAGAAGGGCGTGCGCATCGTCAATTGCGCGCGCGGCGGATTGGTCGATGAGGTGGCGCTGCGCGCCGCGCTCGACTCGGGCAAGGTGGCGGGCGCCGCCTTCGACGTGTTCACGACCGAGCCGGCGACGGAAAATCCACTGTTCGGACATCCCAATGTCGTGTGCACGCCGCATCTCGGCGCGGCGACGACCGAGGCGCAGGAAAACGTCGCGCTCCAGGTCGCCGAGCAGATGTCCGAATACCTGCTGCGCGGCGCCATTTCCAACGCCGTCAATTTCCCCTCGATCACCGCGGAAGAAGCGCCGAAGCTGAAACCCTTCATCGCGCTGGCCGAGAAGCTCGGCTCCTTCGCCGGGCAACTGACCGAAACCGGCATCAGCAAGGTGCAGATTTCGTACGAAGGCACGGTGACGGCGATGAAGATCAAGGCGCTGACCTCGGCGGCGCTCGCCGGTTTGCTGCGGCCGATGCTGGGCGACGCCAACGTGGTGTCGGCCTCGATCGTCGCCAAGGAACGCGGCATTGTCGTCGAGGAAACCACGCGCGAGGTCGCCGGCGATTTCGACAGCCTGATCACCATCACGGTGGTGACCGAAACGCAGACCCGCGCCGTCTCTGGCACCGTGTTCGCCGACGGCCGCCCGCGCATCGTCAACATCAAGGGCATCCGCATGGACGCCGAGTTCGCACCGTCGATGGTCTACATCACCAACCTCGACAAGCCGGGCTTCATCGGCCGCTTCTCGTCGACGCTCGGCGAGGCTGGCATCAACATCGCCACCTTCCATGTCGGCCGCGAAGCGCCCGGCGGCTCGGCAGTGGCCCTGATCGAGATCGACGGCGAACTGCCGGCGGCGGTCCTGGAGCAGGTCCGCGCCCTGCCGCAAGTGCAGAGCGCCAAGCCGCTGCATTTCTGAAAGAATAATCCTGTCTTTTCAATGTGTTAAAGACGCCTGCCGGTATCCACCGGCGGGCGTCCTTTGCCTTGCCTCAGCGCCCCCTATCCTTTATCCGAGGGTGGACCTGACCGGCACCGCCCGGCGTCAGTGTCCAAAACGCTGACGCGGAGATGAAGTTTTCATGGCGAATGTGGTGGTTGTCGGCTCCCAGTGGGGCGACGAGGGTAAAGGCAAGATCGTCGATTGGCTGTCGGAGCAGGCCGATGTCGTCGTCCGTTTCCAGGGCGGCCACAATGCCGGGCATACGCTCGTCATCGGCAACGCCGTCTATAAGCTCTCGCTGCTGCCTTCGGGCGTCGTGCGCGGCGGCAAATTGTCGGTGATCGGCAATGGCGTGGTCATCGACCCGCAGGCGCTGCTCAACGAAATCGCCACATTGCAGAAGCAGGGCGTGAATGTGTCGCCGGACAATTTGCGCATCGCCGAAAACGCCGTGCTGATCCTGCCGCTGCACCGCGAACTCGAAGCCATCCGCGAGAACTCGTCGGCGCGCATCGGCACCACCAAGCGCGGCATCGGCCCAGCCTATGAAGACAAGGTCGGCCGCCGCGCCATCCGTTTCATGGACCTTGCCGATCTGCCGGCGCTGACGCCCAAGATTGACCGCCTGCTGGCGCATCATAATGCGCTGCGCCGCGGCAACGATCTCGCCGAAATCGCGCCGGCCACGGTGTACGACTATCTCGCCGAGCTGGCGCCGAAGGTGCTGCCTTATATGGACTCGGTGTGGTCGTTGCTCGACGCCAAGCGCCGCGAAGGCAAGCGCATCCTGTTCGAGGGCGCTCAAGGCGCGCTGCTCGACATCGACCACGGAACTTATCCGTACGTGACCTCTTCTAATACTGTGGCGGCGCAGGCGGCGACCGGGTCGGGTCTCGGTCCAAACGCCATCGACTACGTCCTCGGCATCACCAAGGCCTATACGACGCGCGTGGGAGAGGGACCGTTCCCGACCGACCAGATGCACAACGACATCGGCAAGACGCTCGGCGAACGCGGCCGCGAATTCGGCACCGTCACCGGCCGCGCCCGCCGTTGCGGCTGGTTCGACGCGGTGCTGGTGCGTCAAACCGTCCGCACGTCCGGCATCGACGGCATCGCACTGACCAAGCTCGATATCCTCGACGGGTTCGACGAGATCAAGGTGTGCGTCGGCTACAAACTGGACGGCCGCGAGATCGACTATCTGCCGGCCGGCGAGCGGGCACAGGCCGCGGTCGAGCCGATCTACGAGACCATTGACGGCTGGAAAGAGCCGACCGCCGGCGCCCGTTCCTGGGCGCAGCTTCCGGCCCAGGCGATCAAATACGTGCGCCGGATCGAGGAACTCATCGGCTGCCCGGTCACCCTCTTGTCGACCAGCCCGGAGCGCGAAGATACTATTCTGATGAAGAACCCGTTCGAGACGTGAACGGCAAAAACTGTCCGCTGTTGGCAAGAAACAGGCTAGTCTGACGCGTATGGCTGACTATTACCCTCTTATCGCCCGCGCCGTCGCCGGCCTGGAGAAGAACACGGGCGAGAACCGGCGCGCTTTGTACGAGCGCGCGCGCGCGGCTCTGGTCAACCAGTTGCGCGGCGTCGAGCCGGCGCTCGATGAATCCGACATCACCCGCGAACGCCTCGCGCTGGAAGAAGCGATCCGCAAGCTCGAGGTCGAAGCCGCCAAGCGCGTGCGTTCCGAGCCGGTCGATCCGGACGACGCGCATCCGTCGCTGCGCGATCAGGGCCTGCGCGACTTCCGCGACACGGTGGCCGAGGCGCAAGGCCTTGGCGAGGCCAGCGCCGAAGCGTCGCGTTCGGCGCGCGCGGCTTATGACGACCTGGAAGGCATGCCGGTGGCCGCCGCGCCGGATGACGTCCGTGACAATATTCAGGACCGCACCGACTATGGCCGCGAGCATGGCCAGGGTGACTTGCAGGATCATGACGAACGTCCGGCGGACAGCAGCGCACATTATTTCGAACCGCCGGAGACCGAGCCGCCGGGCGCGCCCTCTGAAGGCCAAGTCAGCCCAGCCCATGCCGACCTGCCGGATCTTGCCGCGGCATCGGACGCAGCGCTTGCTGCCGCGCACCGTGAGCATCCGGAAGACGCAGCGCCGCCGCGCCCGGCCTACCGGCGCAGCCAGACGGCGGCGGAGCAGGACGACGACGACGCCTATACCCGCCCGGTGCGATCCTATGGCCGCATCGTCAAGGTCGTCGTGCTGCTGATGCTGATCGGCGCCGTCGCCGCCGGCGCCTACTGGCAGCGCAGCGCCATCATGAAAGCGGCGTCATCGACGATGACCGCCTTGCGCGGCACGCCGACGGCGCCGGCGCCGACGCCGGTAACGACGGCCGCAGAGCCCGCCGGCCGGCCAAAAATATCCGACCGCATCGGCGATTCGACGCCGTCCTCGTCGGCGACCGCGCCGGCCGCTGCGGTGGCGCAGAAGGTCGTGCTGTACGACGAAGATCCGAACGACCCGAAGGGCAAGCGCTATGTCGGCTCGGCGGTCTGGCGCACCGAGACGGTGTCGCCGGGCCCGGGTCTTGCGCCTGAACTGGCAATCCGCGCCGATGTCGATATTCCGGAACGGCGCATGCGCATGGTCTGGTCGTTGCGCCGCAACACCGACAAGGCGCTGCCGGCCAGCCACACGCTCGAGATCATGTTCACGCTGCCGGCCGACTTCGCCGATGGCGGCATCAGCAATGTGCCGGGCGTGCTGATGAAGCAGAACGAGCAGGCGCGCGGCGTGCCGCTCGCCGGCCTCGCGGTGAAAGTGACCAACGGCTATTTCCTTATCGGCCTGTCCGCGGTCGATATCGACAAGCAGCGCAATATCCAGCTGCTCAAGGAACGCGACTGGTTCGACATTCCGATCGTCTACACCAACAACAAGCGCGCCATTCTCGCGGTTGAAAAAGGCACGCCCGGCGGCCGCGCCTTCGAGGAAGCCTTCCGGGCCTGGGGCGAGTAGGCCTTCAATTACTGACTTGCGGAACTTTTCGATTGCCCCTGACAATGCGCGGCGCATGACCGTGCATTATTCCCGCATGAGCAATTAGGGTCAGCTTTCTCCACGTGTCGTCATTAGAATCATCTGTGCTTGCGGCGTTTGCTGCGCGAGGTATTTATTTGTGAGCACGCGATTTCAGCGGCCTTGCTTGGGCCGGTTTCCCAGAAGGCGGAGTTTCCAGATGAGCACTCAGTCTTTCGCAATGGAAGCGAACATAAAGCGGTTCCAGAATTTGCTGGAAACCTCGGTCGACGAGACCGAGCGTCGAACCCTGCAAAGGCTTCTCCTCGAAGAAAAAGCAAAAGAGGAGCCTGCGTCAGAACCCGATCGTCAATAAGCTCGTCACTTCGCGCCTTTTTCCGCGACGTGCTGCACCGGCCGCGGCGTGCCGTCGGAGACGATCACCTTGCGATACAGATGCCAGGTGGCGTGACCGAGCACCGGCATCACGACGGTGAGGCCGATGAACAGCGGCAGCGATCCGATCAGCAGCAGCGCCGCGACGATTAAGCCCCACAAAGCCATCGGCCCCGGATTGCGCCGCACCGCGCGGACCGAGGTCAGCAGCGCCACCGCGGCGCCGACATCGCGGTCGAGCAGCAGCGGAAATGACACGGCGCTGATCGCCAGCACCACGACAGCGAATAGAAATCCGATGAAGTTGCCGGCGAGAATCAGATTCCATCCGGCATTCGTCGTCAGCACGTCGCGCACGAAGGCGCCGATCGATTCCGGCGAGCCGTACCCGAAATTGGCGATGTAGAGCGCGTTGGCGATCGCAATCCAGATGCCGAAGATCGCCAGCAGCAGCAGGCCCAGCGCGACGATGCCGCCAAAGGATGACGAATGCAGCACATCGAAGGCATGCGAGATCGATGTCGGCTCGCCGTTTTCGCGCCGCCGGCTCAATTCATAAAGGCCGAGCGCGGCGACCGGGCCGATCAAGGCAAAGCCGGTGACCAACGGATAAAGCAAAGGCAGCACCGCGTAGCCGAAGGCGAGGCGCGCCAGCAGCAGACCGACAACAGGATAAATCAAACACAGGAAAATCGCGTGCGTCGGCATCGCGTTGAAATCGGCAAGGCCGAGACGCAGCGCGTCCTTGAGATCGGCGACGCCGATGCGGCGGATCGTAAGTTCCGTGCTGGTGTCGTTCGCGCCGAGCAGTGCATGAGAGTGCGCCATGCGAGGGCCTCCTGAATGCTGTTCAGGCTGCCGTGGCGTTTTCGAGCCTAAGCCGACTTATAAAATTCCGGCCGCGGTCGATTCCGCCACGAGCCTGAGGGCGAATCTAGCACGCGGAGGGGAGGGGCGGCTTCACGATTTTGCGCGCTATATCGCAGCGCACCATGCAGGAGGTATTCGCGCGGCGCTTCAAAGCGGGCTTTATTGGCGCGTCTTGCGCTTCTTCAAGGCGCGCTTGGCCAGCCGTTTGACGGTCACCTTGCGCTTGACCTTGGTCTTTGTCTTTACCTTCCGCTTTTTCTTGCGCGCGCCGCCGGTCAGCGACTTCTGCGCCGCGGCAATGCGCTTGCGCAACTGGGCGATGATCTTCTCGGCCGAATCGATGGTCTGTTCGGCGGCGCGGATATAGCGGCGCTGCGCCGCCTTGTCCGAGGCCTTCTCGGCGGTGTGCATGAAACGGTCATACTGCTTGCGCGCCGCGCCGAGCAGCAGGTTGAGCTGGCGTCCGGCGCGCTGTTCGATTTCCCCGACAATCTTCGGCGTCTTCATGGCAATGCGTTCTCCAAAGTTCCGGGGAGAAAAGCTTTGGCGGGGCAAAAGGTTCCATGTCGGGGAACTTGGGTCATGCCCGCGAAGGCGGGCATCCAGTACTCCTTGGCGCCTACGAGGCGGGCCAGCCGGGATTACTGGCTCCGCCTTCGCGGGTACGACAAAACAAAATGGCCGGGCGATGTGCCCGGCCACTTGCATTCATTCATCGCTGCGAGAAAGTTAGTGCATTGTCGCGCCGGCCGCCGTCACTTGCGGCGTCACCTTCGGCGTTTCCAGTTCGGCGATCGACGACTTGACCGCCTTCTGCACCTTCTCGAAGGCGCGCACTTCGATCTGACGCACGCGCTCGCGCGACACGCCGAACTCGGCGGCGAGATCCTCGAGTGTGATCGGATCGTCGGCCAGACGGCGCGCCTCGAAGATGCGCCGCTCCCGGTCGTTCAGCACGTCGAGCGCTGAGATCAGCGCCTGGTGGCGATTGCCGCTCTCTTCGGTGTCGGCCAGGATGTGTTCCTGGCTGGGCGAATTATCGACCAGCCAATCCATCCACTCGCCGCTCTCGCCGTCGTCGCGGATCGAAGCGTTGAGCGACGCATCGCCGCCGAGACGGCGGTTCATGTCGACAACGTCCTGCTCGGTGACGCCGAGCTGGGTGGCGATGACCTTGACCTGATCGGGCCGCAGATCGCCTTCCTCCAGCGCCGAGATCTTGCTCTTGGCCTTGCGCAGGTTGAAGAACAGCTTCTTCTGGTTGGCGGTGGTGCCCATCTTAACGAGCGACCACGACCGCAGGATGTACTCCTGGATCGCCGCCTTGATCCACCACATCGCATAGGTGGCGAGGCGGAAGCCCTTTTCCGGCTCGAACCGCTTGACCGCCTGCATCAGGCCGACATTGCCTTCGGACACGACTTCCGAAATCGGCAGGCCATAGCCGCGATAGCCCATGGCGATCTTGGCCACGAGACGCAGATGGCTGGTGACGAGCTTGTGCGCGGCTTCACGGTCGCCGTGTTCGCGCCAGCTGCGCGCCAGCATGTACTCCTGCTGCGGCTCCAGCATCGGGAACCGGCGGATTTCTTCTAAATAGTGCGAAAGACCGGATTCGGCCTTGAGTGCCGGCATTGCGGCTGAACGGGCCATGGTAGCGCCCTCCTTCATGTTGCCCCCGACGGATCGGCGGGCGGTTATCACCGTCGCTCCCCGAGCCGACGGTGCATTCTTGCTGCGACCGCGAAAGCTTGATCGCAAGTGCAGCATAACGGTTGGGTCAGGGGAGTGGAAGCATTCCGCCGTCACGTCGCCGTGACCCAGATATGCAGCTCTAAGTCATTGGATTAGCGTAGCTATTTCGTTCGCACCGGTGCTGCCGGGCGCTTCGAAGCGGGGCAGGTCACCATGATAACGACACAAAGCGCCCGATCGTTCCGGGCGGAACGCGGGTCAAAAAAGGGAATCGAGGACGTTGGATTGCTCACTGACGATTAGATAAGAACGCACGGCAGGGTTTCAAGGCCTGGGATTGCCCTCAGCCTTTCCGCAGGCTCTCGACCAGCAGGCTCATGTCCGGCGGCAACGGCGCCTCGAAGCGTAAATGCTCATGCGTGACCGGATGCTCGAAGCCGAGCACCGCGGCGTGCAGCGCCTGGCGGCCGAGCGCCTCGAGCGCGGCGCGGGCCGGCGGCGACAGCCGCGTGCCCTTGGTCTTGAAGCCGGTGGCGTAAGTCTCGTCGCCCATGATCGGATGACCGATATGGGCCAGATGCACGCGGATCTGGTGGGTGCGGCCGGTTTCCAGCATGCAGGCGAGGAGGCTGGCGATCGGCAACCCTACATCCTTGCCTTCGGTGGCGACATAGCGCTCCCGCATTTCCCAATGGGTGATGGCGTCGCGGCCGCCTTCGCGCACCGCCTGCTTTTCACGGTTGATGGCGCTCCTGTCGAGCGGCGCGTCGATGGTGCCCTTGGCGCGGTCCGGCGCGCCCCAGACCACGGCGAGATAGCCGCGCTGCAGGCCGCTTTCCAGTTTGTCGGCGAATTGCTTGGACAAATGACGGTGGGCGCGGTCGTTCTTGGCGACCACCATCAGGCCTGTGGTGTCCTTGTCGAGCCGGTGCACGATGCCCGGCCGCTTGACGCCGCCGATGCCGGACAGGCTGTCGCCGCAATGCGCGATCAGCGCGTTGACCAAAGTGCCGGAAGCGTGGCCGGCGGACGGGTGCACAACCAGGTCCTTGGGCTTGTTGATGACGATGAGCTGGTCGTCCTCATAGATGATGTCGAGCGGGATGGCCTCGCCGCGCGGCACGGCTTCCTCCGGCTCGGGCAGGTTGACGCTGACGGTGTCGCCTGCTTTGACGTCGGCAGACGGATCGCGGATCGTCTTGCCGTCGATGACGACCTGGCCGTCGAGGATGAGCGCTTTCAGCCGCGAGCGGGACAGCGCCGGAATACGCTGCGCCAGCACGCGGTCGAGCCGCCCGCCGGCTTCTTCCGGCAGGATGGTGACGTTCTCGATGGGGGCGGTCGTATCGTCCGTCATAGCCGTTACTTAGTCTCTTCAAACCCAAGGCCGCCGATGTCCGACGACGCAAAGCCACTCGATCCGGAGCAGATGCAGCAGCTGGCCCGCATTCGCCGCTTCATGATGATCGCTTCCGTTACCACGTTTGTCGCCATTGGCATCGTTTTCGCCATCATCGGCTACAAGGTTTATAAATCGGGCGACAATATCCAGGCCGTGGCGACGACGCTGCCTTTGGCCGCGGCGGGCCTCCCGGTCGGTGCCAAAGTGCTCTCGACCGCCATTGGCGACCGCCGGGTGGTGCTGACGGTTGAGACCGCGGGCGCCATCGAATTGCATAGTTTCGACCTCGAAACGCTGCGCCCGATCGCCCGTTTGCGGCTGGAATCGAAGCCTTAAGCCCGTTTTGCCGCATTCGCGGTGCCGCGCTTGCGCAAGTGCCGGATCGCGGCTATCTCGAAGCCCCTGAGCAAGCTCCCTTCGTCTAGCGGTTAGGACGCGGCCCTCTCAAGGCTGAAACAGGGGTTCGATTCCCCTAGGGAGCGCCAGACGTTCGGATCAGGCGCCAGCCGTGGTCGTTAAAGAGAAAGCCGGTGCGGCTCTTCTCTTTGAAGCGGTCTCCGCCATAGTCCATTAGCCCGACCGAAACCTCCCGGTCCGCGATATCGATCAGATTGTAAGTATTGCCCTCCATCCCACGGGTCCGCGTCGAAATAGCAGTGCCAGCGTGCAAGACGAGAACCGATCCGCCGGCGCCGACTTCGACCGAACTGCCGCTCCCGGCGCGATGGTGATGGCCGGACAACAGGAGATGAATGCCGGCCTTTCTAATGATTTCCAATGCCGGCATTGCGCGTCCCGCGAGTTTTACCGCGGGCGTTCCAAAAGGCGCGGCCAGTGGGTGGTGCGTCACCAAGACTTTGAAAATGCTGTTTGGAACGTCGCCCAGAGCGCGTTCAATCTCCCGCATCTGTTCGATCGAAACCCGGCCGTTCTTCTGTTTCAACCGTCGCGCCGTGTTGATGCCGAGAATGGCAATCTCGTCGTCGCGGAAAAAATTGGCGGGCTGCCCGAGTGTTGAGAAGTGGTGGTCGTATTTCGTAAAGGGCCGCAGAAACCGATTGAAAATATTATAGAGTGGAATGTCGTGATTGCCGGGCACCAGAAGTTTCGGTTGCGGCAATCGATCGAGAAAGAGCCGCGCCTCGGCAAATTCCGAATTGCGGGCACGCTGCGTGAAGTCGCCGCTCAGAGCGATGAGGTGAGGCTGATGCTCGTTGACGCTCTGGATCAGCGCTTCGGCGATCGGCGTACTGTGCCGGCCGAAATGCAGATCTGAAATATGAGCAATTCGCCGCATTGAACTACGCCGGGGTTGCGGGCACGAAAACGCGAAGCGCTTTCGGCCTTATCCTGTAGTGGAGCGGAGTTTGCATCGCTTCGACTTCGCCATCGAACGCGACCAGGAGCTTTCGACGGCGTGATCCGATTTCGATCGAGGCGAGTGAAGCCGCACGCAGGTCTCGCGATTGATCGAGAATCCCCAGGACGGCGCGTGCCGCCAAAACGGAAAGGCTTGCGCGATTCTGGCGCTTGGCCACCAATAGATACAACTGGCCGCCGTCCAGCCTGTCACGCGTACCGGTCGCGCGGCCCGCGATGCGATATTCGTTATTGCCGACGAAGACGCAAGGGCTGCGCACCCTCTCGGTCCAGCCTTCGGCGCTGATAGACAGGCGGCGGACAGGAAAATTTCGGATGGCCCGCACGAAAGCCCCGGCCATTGCCAGCAGTTTCGGCAGGCCGCGTTTCCGGCGCCGCTCACGATCGATCACCATATAGGGGTACAATCCGACCGAGGAATTGTTGATGAATATCTTTCCGTTCGCTTCGCCGACATCGACGGCGCGGGAATTGCCGCCGGCAATGACAGCCACGGCCGCGTCGATCGATAGCGGGATATTCAAGTCCTTCGCGAAGTGATTGAAAGTGCCGCCGGGGATAATGCCGAGCGGAACGCCGCTGCCGGCCAGGGTGTCGGCCACGGTCCGGATCGTTCCGTCACCGCCGCTGACGGCGATGGCATCGAGTTCGCCTTCCCTGGCTTTGCCAAGGGCCGCTTCGGCGCCGGCGCTCAGGCCGTCGCCGGGCAGGAATTGCAAATCCGCCGAAATGCCATGCTTGGCGAAAGCCGCACTCATTTCCTCGCGCCGGGCATCGTCTTTGCCGGACACGGACCCCGAAGCTGCGTTGATCAGGACCGTGATGCGTTTTGGCGTCAAAATATTTCCTGGCAAGGCTGGGGTTGGTATTCGCAATAATTTCTGAAGGTTATCGAACAACCGTGCGGGCTGCCTGATGGCTGACAAGCGCCCGCCAGCGGCGAAGTTCCCCTAATGAGCGCCAGCCGTGCCTCCGCGGCTATGCAGCCGCCGCGCCGCTTGATATTTTCGCCGTGCGTAAACGATGCATATCAGCGCAGGCGATCCTCCAAATGCAGCTTTTGACCACGGCCGAGGCCGCCGTCTATCTCCGTCTCAAGGAGCGCAAGATCTATGAGATGGTCGCCGAAGGCAGCGTCCCCTGCACCAAGGTTACCGGTCGCTGGCTGTTTCCCAAGGCCGAACTGGACCACTGGCTGGCGGCCAGTGTCTCCCGCCCGGCCGGACTGACGCCGCCGGAGGCGCCGCTCATCGTCGCCGGCAGCCACGACCCGCTGCTCGACTGGGCCTTGCGCGAAAGCGGCTCCGGCCTCGCCACGCTGGCCGTCGGCAGCGAAGCAGGTTTCGAACGCTTCTTCGCCGGCGGCGCGGTCGCCGCCTCAATGCACCTGCATGCGCTCGACGATATCGCCGCCGATGCCAATGTCGTGGCCTTGTCGGCGCGCAGCGACATGCAGGATGCGGTGCTGATCGGCTTCTGCCGCCGCGAGCAGGGCTTCGTGGTGGCGGCCGGCAATCCGCTCAAGCTTAACAGCATCGATGATGTGGTCGCCAAACGCGCGCGCGTGACCATGCGGCCAAAAGGCGCCGGTGCGCAATTGCTGTTGCTGGCGTTGCTGCAACAGGCGCGTCACACGTTGGACAGTCTGGCCGCCGCCGGTCCGGTGTGCCCGACGGGGCCGGACATCGCCCAGGCGATCCGCGCCGGCCGCGCCGACATCGGCGTGGCGACGCGCGCTGTCGCAACCGCCGCCGGTCTCGATTTTGTCCCGGTCATGTGGGAGCCGTTCGACCTGCTGATGCGGCAGCGCGATTGCTTCCGCCCGCCGATGCAGGCGCTGCTGACGTTTCTGCGTTCGGATGAATTCAAGACGCGCGCCGCGGAATTGGGCGGTTACGATCTCGATCCCGCCGGTACGGTTCGGTTCGTGCGATGAGGCGGCATTTGGCGTTGGCGCGATTGCGCGATAGAACAACGGCATGAGTGCCAATGACACCACAGCCTGGCCGACCGAATTGCGCCTGCACAAGGACCGCAAGACGCTGACCGTTTCCTTCGAAGGCGCGGGCTCCTTCGACCTGCCGGCCGAATATTTGCGGGTCAAAAGCCCGAGCGCGGAAGTGCAGGGCCATTCGCCCGACCAGCGCAAGACGGTGCCGGGCAAGAGCCATGTCGGCATCATGGAAGTGCTGCCGGTCGGCAATTACGCGGTGCGGCTGGTGTTCGACGATATGCATTCGACCGGTATTTTCGACTGGAGCTATCTGCTCGATCTCGGCCGCAACCATGCCCGCTACTGGCAGGATTATCTCGACGAACTGGCGGCCAAGAATATGACGCGCGACCCGCCGGTGCGGCGCAAATAAAATCGTCGAGGTGAGTGACTGCGCGGCCGTCTAGGGCAGCCGCGATTTTCGCGACAGCGAATAGCCGAGCATCACCGCTTCGATCAGCATCGCGATCTGCATATTCTTCGGCGAGGCCAGCGCGCCTTGCGGTCTGTCGGTGACGACCGGCCGGGCCCGCGTCGCCAGAAACACCGTCAGCACGATCAGTGCGGCGACGGCGTAAATCGCCGCCATGATGAGATAGGCATTGAGGATGCCGTAACTCTGGGCGAGCGCCAGAGTGCCGGCGCCGTTGGCATAATAAAGCGCGATGACGGCAAAGGCCGCCAGCAACACCACGCACAAGGCGCGGCGCAGCAGGCGGCCGAACAGCTGGTTGAACGTCACGCTGGCGATGTCGTTGAGCTGCATGTCCGTGGCCTTTCAGCGTGGGCTTACGAACTTGACTTTAAGAACGCCTGCTCATGCCGTACAGGAAGCCGATGCCGGCGGCGATCGCCAGCATGGTCAACGGGCGGTTTTCGACTTCGCTGACGACCTTCTTGATCGCGTCGCCGCCGATATTGGCGGCCTTGTCGGTCACGGTGTCGGATACCGAATGCGCGCCGTCGCGCACGCGCTCCATGATGCCGGACAGAGCATCGTTGACGAAATCGGAAATCTCGCCGGCGCCGCCGGACACTTCGCGCTTGGCCTGGCCACCGAGGCGCTTCAGGCGCGATTCGAGGTCGCCCATCAGTTCCTGGATGGCGGCGATTTCGTCGGCGGTGGAAGCGGCTACTTTGCTACGCGTGCTCATGATTCCCCTCGAATATTTAAAAAACGGTACGGATGTGCCGGTTCAACGCCGCTGCGCTGCAATAGTTCCATGGCCGGGGCTAGCCCGGGATAACCGGCTCGTCGGACGGGAAAATGTGCTGAACCGCGACCATCGCCACAATCAGCAGCGGCACCGCCAGAAATGCGCCGACCGGGCCCCACAGCCAGGTCCAGAAGATCAGCGACAGGAACACGGTGAGCGGCATCAGGGTCAGTTGCCGTCCCATGATGCCGGGCGTGATGAAGTGGCCTTCCAACGTGGTGAAGGCGAGGTAAGCGAGCGGCGCGATCAGCGCATGCGCGAGGGTCGGGAACGTCACCAGCCCGACGGCGAGCAACACGACCTGCATGATCAGCGCACCGATATAGGGAATGAAATTAAGCAGGAAAGCGAGAACGCCCCAGGCGATCGGACTCGGCAGCCCGACCGAAAGCGCGATGAGGAATGCCGCGGCGCCGACGGCGAGGTTGATCATGGCGACGACGCTGAGATAGCTGGTCAGGCTGTGCTCCATCGCGCTCATGATCTTGAGCGCGCGCAGGCGGCGCGCCTTGTCGTCGAATTGCGCGACGAGGGCGCTGCGCAGGCGGGCGCGGCCGAGCAGAAAGAAAAGCAACGTGCCGAAGAAGATCATGATCTGGCCGATCGCCGGCGTCACGAAGGTCAGCGCCGGCGTGACGAAATTGACGATGTCGATGCCGAGGCCGCTTTTCTCGCTGTCCGGCAGGATGGCGTTGCGCAAATCCTGCATTGCCTGCAGCGGCCGGTTCAGGAAATAGAATTTCTCCTTGATGGTGGCGCCCATCTCCGGCGCCTTGCCGATCCAGTCGAGCGCTGGCGCCGCGAGCAGCGCGATCATGCCGTAGAAGATGGCGACCACCAGCAGCCACAGTGCGATCGCCGTCACCAGAGGCGGCAGGCCGGCGTTCTTGGCGCGCGCCTGCAACGGCCCGAGCATCAGGCCGATGATGAAAGCGCTCACCGCCGGCAGCATTAGCGGCCGCGCCAGTTCGAGCGCGGCGATGAGGACGATGAGGAAGATACCGCAGATCGAGACCTGAGCGGCGGTCGACCAGCCGGAAGGATCGTATAAAACAGCGGCGGACGCATCGGCGTTTTGCCGGCGTTCCCTTGCGCTTTCCTTGGCGTCCTCTTTGGCGCCGTCCTTCGCGCTTTTCGCTGCCCGAATATCCACAAACACCCCCTCAACGGAATGCAGCGCCGGCGGCTCCATCCCGGATGCCGCCGCGCCGCGCAATTCCAGCGATGATAACGGCGTGGAACCCGATTGGTTGCGTGGCGGCGGAACGATTCGTTCGCTGCGGCGCGTCGCTGCTTATCCCTCCCCCGCAGGGGGAGGGTGGCCGCGAAAGGCGGCCGGGTGGGGGATGCGCTCAACCAGCGCGGCGCGAATTGCCTCCAGCACGCCAGCTAGATTTTGATCGACGTCGTTATTCCAAAAACGAAGAACGCGAAAATTTCTCACCTGACTTCGCGAATAAGGGCAACGTTGTCTTCAAACTTGGCCCTTACTAAATCCCAGATTTTGGCGTCGCGAGGCAATGAGAAGGCAGTTCCCTCGTTTAGCTTTAGGATTTCCCGGTATGATTGACTCAAGGTGTGGCAAATAATCTTGGATGGCCTAGCGAAAAATTCGTCGTATGGCCTGCACCCGGTTTCGAAGACACCAAGTTAGGTGTTTTAATGGAACCGGAGGTGCGTCATGGAACGTCGGAAGTTTACACGGGAGTTCAAGCTT
>LNDS01000048.1 GCA_001464835.1 Rhizobiales bacterium Ga0077525
GGCTCAACTGATCCCGCTCCGCCATCTCTGCCTCCCATCCGAAAAAGGCAGTGAATCACAGGCAGCGAATTACGCAACGATCCCCTGAAAGGGGAGGGTGGCTCCGCGCGTAGCGCGGAGTCGGGTGGGGTTTGCTGGCCACAAACATCAAAGCTCGCGCTCAATCTCCAAGCTGAAAGTGTTCGAACCGGTCGAGCTCTTCCTCGATGCGCCGCTTCACGTCGTTGCGCGGCGTTTTTTTCGCGCCGAGCCATGTCCATTTCTGGATCAACACCTTGCGCTGCTGCCGGTCGGTCTTGAGGTCGAGCGCGGCGACGATGGTATCGTCCACCAGCACCGGCAGCGCGAAGTAGCCGAGCTTGCGCTTCTCTTTTGGCACATAGGCCTCGAAGCGATGATCGTGGCCGAAGAAGAGATGCGTGCGCTTGCGCTGAATGATCAGCGGATCGAATGGCGACAGGATGTGCACCAGGCCGGGCTCGCCTTCGGTGCTGTCTTCAAGCGCCGCGGGTGCCGCCCAGTGCTCTTGCTTGCCGGCGCCCTCGATCGCCACCGGCACAAGTTCACCGCGCCGCACCCGCGCGTCGATCACCTTGCGCACTGCCGGCTTGGCGGACGCATAGAGATGGCAGATCGAATCGAGGCTGACGATGCCCTGTGAGCGCAAAGCGCGGTCGAGCAAGTAGGCCGTCGTCTCGGATGCCGTCGCCGCTTTGGGCAGTTTGTCCCAGCCGAAATGCCGCAGCAGCAAATCATAGGTCTTGAGCATGCCGGTGCGCGCCGACACCGCGAGATGACCTTGATAGAAGCCGAGTTGCAGCGCGCGCTTCGACGGCTTGCGGCTGGCCCATTCGTGATCCTTTTCGCGCAGCTCGTCGTCGTCGATATCGCGGATCGACAACGGGCCTTTCCGCGCCAGCCGCATCACCTTGCGGGTGTCTTCCGGCCGCACCGAGTCGAACCAGCCGCCGGGCTCGCGCCGGTAATGTTTCATGTCATCGACGAAGTAGCGGATGTCCTGTGTCGGCACATAAGCCAAAGCATGCGTCCAGTATTCGAACACGCTCTTGTCGATGCTCTGGGCGGTGCGGAGGTCGTCGCGGCGATAGGCGGGAATGCGCGAGAACAGGATGTGGTGATGGCTGCGCTCGATGACGTTGATGGTGTCGATCTGCACGTAGCCGAGATGCGCGACGGCCTCGGCGACCGCAGCGGGGCCTTCGCCGAACGGCGCGCGCACATCCAGCCGCTGCGCCCGCAGCCAGATGGCGCGGGCGGCGGTGTTGGAGATAGCGATGGGCATGGCTGGTTTTTTCATCGGCTCGGAGGATAAACAAAAAAGGCCCGCAAATTTGCGGGCCTTTTGATTTTCAAAGTGTCGCGCGCGATGCGCTACTTCCACTCTCTTACGTCAACGAAATGCCCGGCAATCGCCGCCGCCGCCGCCATGGCCGGCGACACCAGATGGGTGCGGCCCTTGTAGCCCTGGCGGCCTTCGAAGTTGCGGTTCGAGGTCGAGGCGCAACGCTCGCCCGGCGCCAGCTTGTCCGGGTTCATGGCGAGGCACATCGAGCAGCCCGGCTCGCGCCAATCGAAGCCGGCGGCCTTGAAGATTTTGTCGAGGCCTTCGGCTTCCGCCTGTTCCTTCACCAGGCCCGAGCCCGGCACGATCATCGCATAGACATTGCCGTTGACGGTCTTGCCTTCGGCGATCTTGGCCACCGCGCGCAAATCCTCGATGCGGCCATTGGTGCAGGAGCCGATGAAGACGCGGTCGAGCTTGATGTCGGTGATCCTCTCGCCGCCCTTGAGACCCATGTAACCGAGCGAACGTTCGGCGGCGACGCGCTTGTTGTCGTCGGCGATTTCCGACAGCACAGGCACGCGGCCGGCAACCGAGACGACCTGCTCGGGGCTGGTGCCCCAGGTGACGATCGGCGGCAGGGCAGCGGCGTCGAGCCTGATCTCGCGATCGAAATGCGCGCCTTCTTCGGAATAAAGGGTCTTCCAGTATTCCATCGCCATGTCCCACGTCTCGCCCTGCGGCGACATCGGACGGCCCTTGAGATATTCGTACACCTTCTCGTCCGGCGCCATGAAGCCGGCCTTGGCGCCGGCCTCGACCGACATGTTGCAGATGGTCATGCGGCCTTCCATCGACAGCGCGCGGATAGCTTCGCCGGCATATTCGATGGCGTAGCCGGTGCCGCCGGCGGTGCCGATTTCGCCGATGATGGCGAGGATGATGTCCTTCGAGGTCACGCCATGCGGCAACACACCGTCGACGGTGACGCGCATGTTCTTCGACTTCTTCTGGATCAAGGTCTGCGTCGCCAGCACGTGCTCGACTTCCGAGGTGCCAATGCCGTAGGCGAGCGCGCCGAAGGCGCCGTGCGTCGCGGTGTGGCTGTCGCCGCACACCAGCGTCGTGCCGGGCAACGTGAAGCCCTGCTCAGGCCCGATGATGTGGACGATGCCCTGGCGCCGGTCGAACTCGTTGAAATAGGTCAGGCCAAAGTCCTTGGCGTTCTGCGCCAGCACGGCGATCTGTTCGGCGCTCTCCGGGTCAGGATTGGGCAGCGAGCGGTCCGACGTCGGCACGTTGTGATCGACCACGGCCAATGTCTTGTCCGGCGCATGCACCTTGCGCCCGGCGGCGCGCAGGCCTTCGAACGCCTGCGGCGAGGTCACTTCGTGAACCAGATGGCGATCGATGTAGAGCAGCGCGGTGCCGTCGGCCTGTTCGTCGACCAGATGATCGTCCCAGATTTTGTCGTAGAGGGTGCGCGGTTTCATGACGAAGGATAACCTTGTGCAAGTCGAAAAGGGAAAGCGGTTCGCAGGCGTCCGGCTTCATGCCGGCGGCGAACGATCAGAGTCCAGCCTGGACAGCCGTCAGCCGGCCAAAAAACCGCCAGGGCAGGCGGGTGTGGTCGGCGAGGATGATGCGGCAAGCCTTGGAAACCATGGAGGCTATATAGTCGATTGGAATGGTTCCGACAACGAAATGGCGCGTAGGGCAGCAAACAAGCAAAAGGGGCCGAACGCCGGCCCCTTGAAGCAGTCCTGATAAGTCGCGCTGCCTACTTGGCGGCGGCTTCCTTGCCCGGCGCGTTGGTGGTTTCGGCCTCGATGCGGGCCGCCTTGCCGCGCAGGGCGCGCAGGTAATACAGCTTGGCGCGGCGCACCTTGCCGCGGCGCACGACCTTCACCGAGTCGATCATCGGCGCGTACAGCGGGAACACGCGCTCGACACCCTCGCCGTAGGAAATCTTGCGCACGGTGAAGTTCTGGCCGATGCCCGAACCGGAGCGGCCGATGCAGACGCCTTCATAGGCCTGGACGCGGCTCTTGTCGCCTTCCTTGACCTTGACGTTCACCAGCACGGTGTCGCCGGGGCCGAAGTCCGGCATGGTCTTGCCGGCGGACAGCTTTTCCATCTGCTCTTTGTCGAGCTGTGCGATCAGGTTCATGGCTCAAATCTCCTCGGCAGCGCCAGCAACCGGCGCGCGGTCATGCTTGGTCTGAATGGGTTGGCGCGCTTCTAGTACACTTGGGCGGGATTGTCACCCATCAAAACTAGGGCTTTTTCCGTGCCAGATAGGCCGCCCAGAGGTCCGGACGGCGCTCTTTGGTCAGCCTTTCGGCCTCGGAAAGCCGCCATTTGGCAACCTTGCCGTGGTCGCCGGAGGTCAGGATTTCCGGGATCGGCACCCCCTCGAACACGGCGGGACGGGTGTATTGCGGGTATTCCAGGAGCCCGTCGGAGAAGCTCTCCTCGACGCCCGAGGCCTCCTTGCCCATGACGCCGGGAATGAGCCGGACGCAGGCGTCCAGCAGGGTCAGCGCCGCGGTTTCGCCGCCGGACAGGACGAAGTCGCCGATCGAAACCTCCTCCAGGCCGCGCGCGGCGAT
Organism: Rhizobiales bacterium Ga0077525; assembly: GCA_001464835.1. Taxonomy (GTDB): domain Bacteria; phylum Pseudomonadota; class Alphaproteobacteria; order Rhizobiales; family Xanthobacteraceae; genus Pseudolabrys. The sequence goes on from LNDS01000048.1 coordinate 3,916, forward strand.
CAGCCGCTCATCGACCCCTTCGAAGCGGCCGCACAGGATGACGGCGCCGTCGCCTTTGGCGAGCGCGGCGACACGGGCTTGCGTCAGCGGCGCGCCGCGCGCGCTCATCAGCAGGCGCGGGCGCGGATCGGCGGGGATGCTGTCGAGGGCTTTGGCCAGCACATCGGCCTTCATCACCATGCCGGGGCCACCGCCGGCCGGCGTGTCATCGACGGTGCCGTGTCTGTCGAGGGCATGCGCGCGAATGTCGATGGCTTCGAGCGACCACAGGCCGGCATTGAGCGCCCGCCCGGCGAGGCTGACGCCCAGCGGCCCGGGAAACATCTCGGGAAAGATGGTCAGCACCGATGCGCGCCACATACGGGGCTACTCCGTCACACTCGGCAGCACGACGACGACCTTCTTCCCCGCAATATCGACCTCCGGCACGATCGCGTCGGTGAACGGCAGTAGCAAAGGCTCGCCGCCTTGCGTCGTGGCGATTTCGATCAGATCGCCGGCGCCGAAATTATGCAGCGCGGTGACGGTGCCTAGCGCGACGCCTTCCGGCGTGACGGCGGCCAAGCCGATCAGGTCGGCGTGGTACCAGGTGTCGTCCTCATCGATGGCCGGCAGCCGCTCGCGCGGCACGAACAGATCGATGTTGGTGAGCTTCGCCGCCGCGTCGCGGTCGGCGACACCGGCAAGGCGCACGATGAAATGATCTTTCGCCGGGCGCATTGTCTCGATGTCAAAACGGCGCTTGCCGTCTTCGGTTTCGAGCGCGCCGTAATCGGCGACCGCCGCCGGATCGCCGGTGAACGACCACAGCTTGAGTTCGCCCCGCACGCCATGCGGCGCCCCGATGCGGGCGACGCGGACTTTGTTTCCCGGTAAGGGAGCCGGTGACTTGCTGGTGTCGCGAGCCACGGTCGGCCGCGACTACTGCGCGGCAGCGGCCTTGTCGGCGGCCGCCTTTTCGTTGGCCTTGGCTTGCGCGGCGGCCTTCGCCTCGGCGGCGGCGGCTTCCTTCGCCTTGAGCGCTTCTTCCTTCAGCGCCTTGCGCTCCTTGCGCGGCACGGCCTTGGTCGGGTTGTTGCGCTTCTCGCGCTTCAACACGCCGGCGGCATCGAGAAAGCGGCTGACGCGGTCGGACGGCTGCGCGCCCTTGACCATCCACGCCTTGACCTTGTCGAGGTCAAGCTTGAGGCGCTCTTCCTTGTCCTTCGGCAGCAGCGGATTGTAGTAGCCGAGACGTTCGATGAAGCGGCCGTCGCGCGGCGAACGCGAGTCGGCGAGCACGATGTGATAGAACGGGCGCTTCTTGGTGCCGGCGCGAGCCATGCGGATAACGAGAGACATTTCAGTTTTCCTTTGTTGAACTTTGCGTTGATCGTTTGAGTTGGGTGAAGTCGAAAGCGGTTATTTCTTTTTCCCGAAGCCGGGCAGGCCCTGAATGCCGGGGAATTTTCCCGGTGTGCCAAGTCCTGGTAGCCCTGGCATCGTCGGCGGCAGCGCCGGCATTGTGGGGGGAAGCCCCGGCGCGCCTGCGCCCGGAAAGCCCGGCGGCAACTGCCCGCCCGGCATTTTCTTGGCCATCTCCGCCATTTGCTCCGGCGATGGCATGCCGCCGCCGCCAAAGCCCATGATCTGACCCAAACCCGCGAGCGGGCCGCGCTTGCCCTTGCCCATGGCCTTCATCATGTCGGCCATGCCGCGATGCATTTTCAGAAGCTTGTTGATCTGCTCGGGCGAGGTGCCGGAGCCGGCGGCGATGCGCTTCTTGCGGCTGTTCTTCAAAAGGTCCGGATTGCGCCGCTCCTGCGGCGTCATCGAGTCGATGATCGCGACCTGACGTTTCAGCGTCTTGTCGTCGATGCCGGCATTGGCGATCTGGTTTTTCATCTTGGCGACGCCTGGCATCATGCCCATCAGGCCGCCGATGCCGCCCATCTGCGCCATCTGCATCAACTGTTCGCGCATGTCGGCGAGATCGAACGCGCCCTTGCGCATCTTCTCGGCGACGCGCATCGCCTTTTCGGCGTCGATATTGGCGGAGGCTTTTTCCACCAGTGCGACGATGTCGCCCATGCCGAGAATGCGGCCGGCGATGCGCGCGGGATCGAATTCCTCCAGCGCGTCCATCTTTTCGCCGGTACCGATCAGCTTGATCGGCTTGTTGGTGACGGCGCGCATCGAGAGCGCCGCGCCGCCGCGGCCGTCGCCATCGACGCGGGTCAGCACGATGCCGGTCAAGCCGACGCGCTCATCGAAGGCGCGCGCCAGATTGACGGCGTCCTGGCCGGTCAGCGAGTCGGCGACGAGCAGCACTTCATGCGGATTGGCGGCCTTCTTGACCTCGGCCGCCTCGTTCATCATCTCGTCGTCGAGCGTGGTGCGGCCGGCGGTGTCGAGCAGCACGACGTCGTAGCCGCCGAGACGGGCGGCAGCGAGCGCGCGCGTGGCGATCTGCGGCGGCAACTGGCCGGCGACGACCGGCAGCGTATCGATCTGCGTGTCGCGGCCGAGCACCGCGAGTTGCTCCATCGCCGCCGGACGGCGCACGTCGAGCGATGCCATCAGAACTTTTTTCTTCTGACGCTGGGTCAGGCGCAGCGCCAGCTTGGCGGTGGTGGTGGTTTTGCCGGAGCCTTGCAGGCCGACCATCATGATGGCGACCGGCGGCGCGGCATGCAGATCGATCGCTTGCGCCTCGGCGCCCAAGGTGGCGACCAACTGGTCGTGCACGATCTTGACGACCATCTGGCCGGGCGTGACCGACTTGACGACTTCGACCCCGACCGCCTGCTTCTTCACGTTCTCGACGAAGGCGCGCGCGACATCGAGCGCGACGTCGGCTTCGAGCAGCGCGCGGCGAACTTCGCGCATCGCCTCGTCGACGTCGGCTTCGCGCAGCGCACCGCGGCGGGTGAGCTTGTCGAGAATGCCGCCTAATTTTTCCGACAGATTGTCGAACATCGAAATCCCGGTTGCCTAACGTCCAAACGACTTGACGCCCGAGGGCGCATTGCGCTGTCGGGCGGTGGCCTCCGGTCTCTTAGGGCCGGGCGGCGGGTCGGTCTTTTGTCTCGTAGCGATTAAGTGCGGCGAACCTAGGGGGCGGGGCCGTTTAAGTCAAGGCGGACAAAATCAAGCAATATCAAGGGATTATTGCATAAGTGACGGTGACGTTGGCACGCAGGGTCTGCTCGCCGGGGGCTACCGGCACGCCGGCGGCCCGCATAGCCTGCATCGGCCGCGGCGGCGGGCTGGAGCCTTCCTCGGTGATGGTCACCACCTGGCCGACCTTGACCCCGGCTGCCTTGGCATACAGCTCGGCCTTGCGGCGGGCATCGGCGACGGCGTCGTCGCGGGCCTGATCGAGCAGCTTGGACTGCTCGGAGACGATGAACTCAATGCCGGACATTTCATTGGCGCCGGCGGCGATGGCGCGGTCGAGGAAACCCGGCAGCTTGTCGATGTCGTGAAATTTCACGGTGAGTTGGTTGGTCACCTGAAAGCCGAGCAGCCGCGCCGGGCCGGTCTTGCTTTGATCGTATTGCGGCTGCAGCGAGAGGCGCGACGTCTGCACGTCGCGGTCGCCGATGCCGGATTCCTTGATCGCGGCCAGCACCGACGTTGCCTGCCGGGCATTGCCTTCGCTGGCTTCGCGCGCGGTCTTGGCGGTGGTGGTGACGCCGATGCGGATCACCGCGGTGTCGGGGGCGACGTTGACGGTCGCGTCGCCGGTGACGGTCAAGAGCTTGTCGGCGGCGAGCGCCGGGAAGGCTGCGATGGTCGCAGCGACGATGAGCAAAGCAGCTAAGTAACGCAGCATGATTGATCCTCTCTCGGCCTCATCCTGAGGAGCGTTCCGAAGGAACGCGTCTCGAAGGATGGGGCCGCCCCATCCACTGATCTCGGATTTATCCGAGATCAGGTTTTAAAAAGACAAGTCGGCTTTAGCCGACTTGTTATGACGGCGGCTGCGCCGCCTCCTCAGGATGAGGCGGAATAGCTATTTAATAGGCACAAACACGTTGATGACGAGGTTGTTCGGATCGGTCTTCACCGGATCGGTGAGGTATTCCTCGATGAAAAGGTCCTTGGCTTCAAGCTGCTTGTCATCGAGGTAATTGGTGATCGCCTCATAGGTCGAATCCATCGAGTCGTACGAGCCGCGATGCACGAATTTCAGCGCCTTGCCGCCCGGCGCGACAGCGATGGCGATGTCGCCCTTGGGCGGATTGGCCGGCGCGGCAGCGATCGGCGCCGCCGCCTGGAACGAGAAGCCGCGGTCGTCGGTCTCGGTGTAGATCGTGATCAGCGGGCCGGTCGGCTTCAGCCCCTGCTTGTCCAGATATTCGTTCAGCGACTTGAACGTATCCTTGAGCGTGTCGAAGGCGACATCCCAGTTGGTCTGCCCCTTCATGTAAACGATGGTGCGGTCCGGCAGCGTCACGGTTTCCCCGAAGGCGTCGCCCGGCTGGAGCTGCGACGGCACCGGCGGGCCGGCAGGCTGCGCGCCTTGCGCCAGCGCGGCGTTGCCGCCGAGCGCCATGAAAAGGGCGACCGGCACCGCCAGGCATTTGCGCGAAAGGGACATTATAGGCTCCGAACACCTGCGGCAGCGCCGCGATTCGCCGGCATATCTGCCTTTTTAACACGCTACTGGCCAACCGGCGATTATTCGCCATATAAAACGGCGGAACCCGGGCGGAAGCCGGGATAATCGCCAACCAGCGATCTTTATTATGGGCGTGCTCGCCAATCGGCCTTTCGTCAAGATGAACGGCGCCGGCAACGAAATCGTCGTCGTCGATCTGCGCGATAACACCGGCCAGAAACCGGCCGCGATCGCCGCCGACGAGGCGCGCGCGGTGGCGTCGCCCGATGGCGCGCCCTACGACCAGTTGATGGCGCTTTATCCGCCGCGCACGCCGGGCACCGAGGCCTTCATCCGCATCTACAACAGCGACGGCTCCGAAGCCGGCGCCTGCGGCAACGGCATGCGCTGCGTCGCCTCGATCGTGTCGGACACCAACGGCAAGGATGCCCTGACCTTCGAAACCAGGGCCGGCATTCTCAATGCCTGGAAAGGCGTCGACGGCCTGTTCACCATTGACATGGGCAAGCCCCGTTTTGCCTGGAACGAGATTCCGCTATCGGAAGAATTCCGCGATACCCGCGCCATCGAATTGCAGATCGGGCCGATCGACAAGCCTTTGCTGCATTCGCCATCGGTGGTGAACATGGGCAATCCGCACGCGATCTTCTGGGTCGACGATCCTTATGCCTATGACCTCGAACGCTTCGGGCCGCTGCTGGAGAATCACCCGATCTTTCCCGACCGCGCCAATATCACTTTGGCGCATATCGTGGATCGTGAGCACATCGTCATCCGCACCTGGGAGCGCGGCGCCGGCCTGACCAAGGCCTGCGGCTCGGCCGCTTGTGCGACGGCGGTGGCGGCGGCGCGATTGAGGCGAACCGAGCGTAAGGTCAGGATCACGCTGCCGGGCGGCGAACTGACCATCGAATGGCGTGCCGACGATCACGTACTGATGACCGGACCGGTGGCGTTCGAATTCAACGGGACGTTTAATCCCGCATTGTTCGAGAAGGCTGCGCCGTGAGTGTCGATATTGTCACTTTCGGCTGCCGGCTCAACATCGCCGAATCGGAAGTCATCAAGCGCGAGGCCCTGGCCGCCGGCTTCGATAACGCCGTGGTGTTCAACACCTGTGCGGTGACGTCGGAGGCAGTGAAGCAGGCGCGGCAGAACATTCGCCGCATCAGGCGCGAACGTCCCGACGCCCGCATTGTCGTCACCGGCTGCGCGGCGCAATCCGAGCCTGCGACATTCTCGACCATGCCGGAAGTCGATCGCGTGCTCGGCAATGAAGAAAAACTCGACGCGCGCGCGTGGACCGGAAATACGCGCGTCGCGGTCGGCGACATCATGGCGGCGAAAACCCTGGCGGCGCACAAGGTCGATGCCATCGACGGTCACACCCGCGCTTTCGTCCAGGTACAAAACGGTTGCGACCATCGCTGCACCTTCTGCATCATTCCGTTCGGGCGCGGCAATTCTCGCTCGTTGCCGATGGAAGATGTTGTAGCGCAGGCGCGCCGCTTGGCCGGCAATGGCTATCGCGAGATCGTGCTGACCGGCGTCGATATCACCAGCTACCGAGACGGCGCGTTGAAGCTCGGCGCTTTGGTCAAGCGCCTGCTGCGCGAGGTGCCTGAGATTGCGCGGCTGCGGCTGTCGTCGATCGATTCGGTTGAGGCCGATGCCGATCTGCTCGATGCGATTGCCAACGAGCCGCGTTTGATGCCGCATCTGCATCTGTCATTGCAGGCCGGCGACGACATGATCCTCAAGCGCATGAAGCGGCGGCACACGCGCGGCGACGCCATCGCGTTTTGTAACGACGTGCGCCGCCTACGGCCCGATGTCGCGTTCGGCGCCGATATCATCGCCGGTTTTCCGACCGAGACCGAGGATATGTTTACGCGCTCGCTCGATCTGGTCGATGAATGCGGGCTGACGCAGTTGCATGTCTTTCCGTTTTCGCCGCGCCCCGGCACGCCGGCGGCGCGGATGCCGCAACTCGATCGCGCGATCATCAAGGAGCGGGCGCAGCGTCTTCGCGCCAAAGGCGAGGCGGCGTTGCGCGCCTATCTTGAATCGCAAATCGGCCGGCAGCGTCAGGTGCTGACCGAACGCGGCGGCATCGGCCGCACCGAGCAATTCACCGCCGTGCGGCTCGCTTCGGCCGCCGCGCCGGGTGCTATGCTGGAGCTGACGATTGCCGCGCATGACGGCCGGCAATTGATCGCGGCTTGACGCAAGGGAGAAGGACGCGAATGGCTGGGACCGACCATCTGATCACGACCGTCGAGCAACTCGAGGCGCTTTACGGCAAACCTTTCGGCCCGTCGCTCGCCAAGGAAATCGATCACCTCAGTCCGAGCTACCGCAAATTGATCGAGGCTGCACCCTTCGTCGCCATTGCCACCGGCGGTCCGGAAGGTCTCGACTGTTCGCCGAAAGGCGACGCGGCGGGCTTCGTGCGCATTCTCGACGACAAGACCCTGGCCATTCCCGACCGGCCCGGCAACAACCGCGTTGATGGCTTCCGCAACATCCTGCGCGATCCGCGCATCGCCGTGTTGTTTCTCATCCCCGGCGTCGGCGAGACTTTGCGGGTGAATGGCCGCGCCTCGATCTCGATCGATCCGGAGTTGATGCAAAGCTTTGCGGTCAACGGCAAATTGCCGCGCAGCGTTCTCGTCATTCACATCGAGACGGTGTTTTTCCATTGCTCGAAGGCCATCGTGCGCTCGAAATTGTGGGACCCGGCAACGCAGATCGCGCGCAACAGCCTGCCGTCAACAGGCTCCATCATCGCCGAAGTCAGCCAGGGCAAGATGGGCGGCGAGGATTACGACAAGGCCGCGCCTGAACGCATTAAAGCGATGTTGTACTGATCCGCCTCATCCTGAGGAGCGGCCGAAGGCCGCGTCTCGAAGGATCGGCGGCCTCTGGTTCGAGACGCCCGCTACGCGGGCTCCTCACCATGAGGCCGGTCATCGCCCGTCCATCCGCATGCTTTGAGCATCTCCCGCATATGTTCCGGCGCCGGCGCGGTGGTCACGACCGGCGGCTTGTTCTTGGAAATCGGCACCACCACTTCGCGCGCATGCAGATGCAATGGCGGCCCGCCGGCGCGTGGCGCGCTGCCGTAAATAGCGTCGCCGAGAATCGGAAATCCCATCTCGGCGCAATGCACGCGCAGTTGATGCGTTCGGCCGGTCAGCGGCTCCAGCGCCAGCCAGGTCTTGCCGTCGCCGCGGCCCATCACCTTCCACACCGTCGATGACGGCTTGCCGGCGGGGTCGGGCTTCATCCACCAGCCGCGATTTTCGTCGAGTTTGGAAAGCGGAATATCGATGCGGCCTTCGTCCTCGACCGGGCCGCCCTCGACCACCGCCCAATAGGTCTTGCCGATCTTGCCGTTCTTGAACAGCTTGCCGAGCAGCGCCAGCGCCTTGCGGTGGCGGCCGAGCACCAGACAGCCGGAGGTGTCCTTGTCGAGCCGGTGCGCCAGCGCCGGCATGCGCGGCAGGCCGAAGCGCAGCACGTCGAAATAATCTTCCAGGCTGTCGCCGCCCTTCGGCCCGCGGTGCACCGAGAGGCCGGCCGGCTTGTCGATCACCAGCATCAGCCCGTCGCGGTACAGCAGGCGGCCGAGCATTTCGTCGGGGGTCATAATCTCTTACCAATCATGTCCGAAACGGGTATCACGGGCGCGACATGAGCGACAGCACAGAGAAAACAAGTTGGTGGAAGCGCCTCAGCGGCGGCCTCAAGCGCACCTCCGCGTCGCTCGGCGGCGCCATCAGCGATCTGATCGTCAAGCGCAAGATCGACGCCGATACGCTGGAAGACCTCGAAAATGAACTGATCCGCGCCGATCTGGGCGTCGATTTTGCGGCGCGCATTTCGTCGCTTCTGAAAGAGGGCCGTTACGAGAAAGGCATCGCGCCGGAAGAGGTGCGGGCCTTGCTCGCCGGCGAAGTCGAGAAGGTGCTGACGCCGGTGGCGAAGCCCCTGGAAATCACCGCGACGCCCTTCGTCATTCTGGTCTCCGGCGTCAACGGTTCCGGCAAGACCACGACCATCGGCAAGATGGCGGCCAGGTTCCGCGCCGAGGGCAAGAAGGTGATGCTGGTCGCCGGCGACACGTTCCGCGCCGCCGCTATCGAGCAGTTGAAAATCTGGGGCTCCCGCACCGGCGCCACTGTAAAGGCGAGTACGCAAGGCGCCGATCCGGCGAGTCTCGCCTTCGAGGCGATCACCGCGGCGAAAGCCGACGGCACCGAAATCGTATTGGTCGATACCGCCGGGCGCTTGCAGAACCGCGCCGAGTTGATGAGCGAACTGGAAAAGATCGTGCGCGTCATGCGCAAGGTCGAGCCGACCGCGCCGCATGCGGTGCTGCTGGTGCTCGATGCGACCGTCGGCCAGAACGCGCTCAGCCAGGTCGAGGTTTTCGGCAAGGTCGCCGGCGTGACCGGCCTGGTGATGACCAAGCTCGACGGCACCGCGCGCGGCGGTATTCTTGTCGCCATTGCCGAGCGTTTCAAATTGCCGGTGCACTTCATTGGCGTCGGCGAAGGTATCGACGATCTGGCGGCGTTCACTGCGCGCGATTTCGCGCGGGCGGTGGTGGGAATTGAGGATTAACATGGCGGAAAAGAAGAAGCTCAACCCGACGCTCAAGTTGGTGCTCGATATCGGGCCGCTGATCCTGTTTTTCGCCGCCAATTCGAAATTCGGCATCTATACGGCAACCGGCGCCTTCATGGTCGCGGTGCTGATCGCGCTCGCCGTGTCCTATGTGCTGACCAGACATGTCGCGGTGATGCCGGTGGTCACCGCCGTCATCGTTTTGGTGTTCGGCGGGCTGACATTGGTCCTGCACGACGAGCTGTTCATCAAGCTCAAGCCGACCATCATCTATGTATTGTTCGCCGGCGCGCTGTTCTTCGGCCTTGCCTTCAACAAGCCGTTGCTCGGCATGCTGTTCGATTCGGTGTTCAATCTCACCGCGGAAGGCTGGCGCAAGCTGACCTGGCGCTGGGCGCTTTTCTTTCTGTTTCTCGCCGTCGTCAACGAAGTCGTCTGGCGCACGCAGTCGACGGACTTCTGGGTGAATTTCAAATTGTTCGGCGTCGTGCCGCTCACCTTTATCTTCGGCGCGCTGCAATATCCGTTGCTGATGAAATACACGGAAGAAGAAAAGAAAGACGACTAACCCGTCCCCGCCATCCTGAGGTGCGAGCGAAGCGAGCCTCGAAGGATGAGCGGCCTCTTAAAGCTGAATCAACCGCACCTTCGTGCCCCACGGGTCCGTTGCTTCAATCCCGTTGTCGAGTTTGACGGTCTGCACACCGGCCTGCGTGAGCCGCTGCGCCTGTGCTGCGATCAAGTCGGACTTGCCGATGTTGAGCGAAAACCAGGCAAGGCCTGTCGTCGCATCGTCGCGTTTGGCAGCACCCTGGCTTTCCCAGACATTCATGGCGACGTGATGGTGATAGCCGCCTGATGCGAGGAACGTCGCCCCGGGCCGCGCGCGTGTGAAGTCGAGGCCGATAGCGGTGCGATAAAAGCCGTTGGCCTGATCGAGATTGCCAACGCGCAAATGCACATGGCCGATGCGCATGCCATCAGGCGCGGTGGTGAACGGCGCGCTTTGCTCGGTGAGTCCAAGCAGCGAGTCGGTATTGAGCGGGTCGGTCGCCATCGCGACACTGCCGTCCTGCCACTTCCATTGCGACTTGTCGCGGTCGGCATAGACCTCGATGCCGTTGCCTTCCGGATCGCCGAGATAAACAGATTCGCTCACCAGATGATCGGCGAAGCCTTGCAGTGGCACGCGCTTGCGCGCGACATGCAGCAGCCAGATGCCCAAATCCTTGCGTGTCGGCATTAGGAAAGCGGTGTGATAGAGCCCGGCCGCATTGGCCGCGCCGAGTTTGGCCGCCGGATTGGCCTCCAGCGAAAGCAACACAACGCCACCGGAGCCGAGCTTCGCACCAGCCGCGCTGCGCTCCATCACCTTGAGGCCGATGACATCGCGGTAATAGTCGATCATTGGATCGAGCGCGCGCACCCGCAAAGTTACCATGCCGATAAACATCGGCGTCTGCGTTGCGAAGGTCGGCCCCGTGGATGCGCCCGCCGTACCTTCGGCTTTCGCTGCACCGGCGGCAGCTGCCGCAAGCGTTGCCGCGCCCGCAAGCTCCAGCAATGTTCGCCGTGTCATGTCGATGCTCATGTTAACCGCTCGCGATTCTGGACCTGATGTTTCGGCCGGTTTACGCGCTTCGCTTCGCGCCTGTCGATAGACCGAAGGATGCAGGCCCGATCACGTTTCAGCGAGCGGTCAGCCGGGCGGCGGTTGCTTCGCCAGCGCCTTCTCGATTTCCGGCATCAGTACCTTCGCCAGATTGTCCGCCGTGATCGGGCCGACGAGCTTGTAGGCAATCGCGCCGTCGCGCCCGATCAGGAACGTCTCCGGCACGCCATAGACGCCCCAGTCGATCGAGGCGCGGCCATTGCCGTCGGCGCCGGCGGCGGCAAAGGGATTGCCGTAACGGTTGAGGAAGCGCCGCGCGTTGTCGGGCGCGTCCTTGTAATTGATGCCGGCGATCTGGAAACGCGTGTCTTTGGCCATTTGATCGAGCAGCGGCGCTTCGTCGTGGCACGGCACGCACCACGACGCCCACACATTCACCAGCGTCACCTTGCCGGCAAATGTCGCGTTGTTCAGTCCGGGTACCGGCTTGCCGTCGCGCGTCAAACCTTCGAGCGCCGGCAGGTCGATCGCCGGCGCCTGCCGTCCGATCAGCGCCGATGGCAGTCTGGACGGATCGCCCGCCCCGAGCCGGTACAGGAACAAGCCGGCGAGCGCGAGAAAGGTTACCAGTGGCAGCATCACCAGCAAATTGCGCTTGCCGCGCGTGCTTTGCTCCGGCGAGCCGTTCACGGCGCGTCACCCTTGGCGCGTTGCGAACGGCGGGTCACGCCGCGCTGTTCCAGGTTGCGCAAGATGCGTTGTTGCGCGGCGTAGTCGGCGGCGATCCAGCCGATCAATGCTGTGACGACGACGACGACGACGACGTAGGAGGCGATGATGAAAATGGCGTGCGGCCCGAGATTCAAACTGGTACCTCGCGGGCTTGCATCATCCGCATCGATCTCACCCTTCGGCGCAGGATTTCATTGCGCATAGCGGCGAAGTGTAGCGTGAAAAACAACAGCGTAAAAGCGAGCGCCATGATCAAGAGCGGCACCAGGATCGACGCATCGATGGCCGCGCCGCCCATGCGCACCACCGAGGCCGGCTGATGCAATGTGTTCCACCAGTCGACCGAGAACTTGATGATCGGGATGTTGACCGCGCCGACCAGCGCCAGAATGGCGGCGGCGCGCGCGCTGCGGTTCGGGTCTTCGGCTGTCCAATAGAGCGCCAGCATGCCGAGATACAGAAGGAACAGCACCAGCACCGACGTCAGCCGCGCGTCCCACACCCAATAGGTGCCCCACATCGGCCGGCCCCACAGCATGCCGGTCGCCAGGCAAATGAAGGTGAAGCCAGCGCCGATCGGCGCCGCCGCCTTGCCGGCGACGTCGGCCAGCGGATGGCGCCAGACCAAAGTGCCGAGCGCGGCGACCGTCATCACGCCCCAGCCCATCATGCCGAGCCAGGCGCCGGGAACGTGCAGGTACATGATCTTGACGGTGGCGCCCTGCTGATAATCGTCCGGCGCGCCGGCAACGCGATACAGCCCATAGGCAAACACCAGCGCCGTCGCGCCGATAAGCCAGGGCAGCACGCGGTTGACCAGCGTCAGGAAACGGGTCGGGTTGGCGAGATCGATAACAGCCATGATCGGCCTTTTAGTCAGCGCTGCCGGACCCGGCAATGATGTTGATCAAGACGAAATGCCGCTCATTCAAGCCCTTGCCGCAACGCCGCCGCGGCGGCGACGGGCCCCAAGACGAGACTGGCCAAGGATAAAGCACAAAGAATGGTGAAAGGGGGGCCGAACGGCGCGGGCCCGATGATGGCGGCGTTGGCCGCGGCGACGCCGAAGATCAGCACCGGCACCGTCAGCGGCAATACCAGAACCGCCAGCAACAGCCCGCCGCGCCGCAATGTCACCGCCAGCGCCGCGCCGATCAGGCCGATGAACGTCAATGCCGGCGTGCCGGCAAGCAGCGTCAGCGCCACCCATCCCATCGCCGACATTTCGACATTGAGCATCAGGCCGAGCACCGGCGTGATGACGATCAGCGGCAGCGCGGTGGTCAGCCAATGCGCGATGGCCTTGGCGGCGACCGCCAGTTCGAGCGGCATGGTGCCCATCATCAAAAGATCGAGCGAGCCGTCTTCGTGGTCGGTGGCAAACAGCCGGTCGAGCGCCAACAAGCTCGCCAGCAGCGCGCCGAGCCACAGGATGGCGGGACCGATGCGCGCCAAGAGGTTGAGGTCCGGGCCGATGGCGAAGGGCGTCATCGCCACCACGGTGAAATAGAACAAGGCGCCCATCAGCGCGCCGCCGCCGACGCGGATGGCGAGGCGCATGTCGCGGCCGATCAGGGCCAGAAATGGATTCATGAGCCGGCTCCCGCCTGCGCGTCGAGCTTGAGTTCGCGCGAATCATCCAAGCCAATCGGGCCGTGCGCCGCCGCCACGATCATGCCGCCGCCGGCGCGGTGGTTGCGCATCAGCTCGGCCAGACGGCTTTGCGACTGGGTGTCCAGCGCCGACGTCGGCTCGTCGAGCAGCCAGAGCGGACGCGGCACGGCCACCAGCCGGGCAATCGACAGCCGCCGCCTTTGTCCGGCCGACAGGTAAGCCGCCGGCAAATCGGAAAGTTGGGCAAGATCGATCGCTTCCAGCGCTGGGCGAATCGGAGCGCCGCGCGGCGCGCCCAGATAGGTCGTCCAGAAGCGCAGGTTTTCGCCGACCGAAAGCGCCGGTTTCACCGCGTCCAGATGGCCGAGATAATGCGACTGTTCTGCGACCGTAGCCTCATCGGCCCCCGCGGCCCCGCCGGTCAGGTCGAGCTCTCCGGCCGATTTGCGCAGCAGGCCCGCGATCAGGCGCAGCAGCGTCGATTTGCCGGCGCCGTTGCGTCCGGTGACGACCAAAGCCTCACCGCTGCTCACGGCGAAGTTGAGCCCGCTGAACACCAATCGGCCACCGCGCTCGCACGCCAGGTCTTTCGCGCAAAGCTCGATCAAATCTGTACTCATCCTTTGGAATCATCCCAGTCACGATGGCATTGCGCGCGAAAAGACTTTATAAGCCAGCACTTGCGGCGTTACGTAATGGAATCCGGCACCAGGTTTCTCGGTTCAGAAAAGCTGTTTTCTACCAAGGGCTTATGTCGATCCAGCGCCGTTGTCCCAGCCGGGAATGGAAACAGCCGACATGACGTCTCTCGATAGTTTCAAATGCTGCAAGACCCTCAAGGTTGGTGGCAAGACATACGCCTATTACAGCCTCCCCGTCGCCGAAAAGAATGGCCTGAAAGGCATTTCACGCCTGCCGTTCTCGATGAAGGTGCTCCTGGAAAATCTGCTGCGCAACGAAGATGGGCGCACGGTGACCAAGGAAGACATCAAGGCGGTCGCCGAATGGCTCAAGACCAAATCCTCGCAGCATGAATTTGCTTTCCGCCCCGCCCGCGTGCTGATGCAGGACTTCACCGGCGTGCCGGCGGTGGTCGATCTCGCCGCCATGCGCGACGCCATGGTGGCGCTCGGCGGCGATCCGAAAAAGATCAACCCGCTGGTGCCGGTCGATCTGGTCATCGATCACTCGGTGGCGGTGACGTTCTTCGGCGACAACAAGGCGTTCAAGAAGAACGTCGATGAGGAATACCGGCAGAACCAGGAGCGCTACCAGTTCCTGAAATGGGCGCAGCGCTCGTTCGACAATTTCCGCGTCGTGCCGCCGGGCACCGGCATCTGCCATCAGGTCAATCTCGAATATCTGTCGCGGGTGGTCTGGACCAAGAAGGACAAGGTTTCGATCGACGGCAAGCCGGTGACCATGGAAGTCGCCTATCCCGACACGTTGGTCGGCACCGATTCGCACACGACGATGGTCAACGGCCTGTCGGTGCTCGGCTGGGGCGTCGGCGGCATCGAAGCCGAGGCCTGCATGCTCGGCCAGCCTTTGTCGATGACGCTGCCGGAAGTGATCGGCTTCAAGCTGACCGGCAAGATGAAGGAAGGCCTCACCGCGACCGACCTCGTGCTTACCGTGACGCAGATGCTGCGCGCGCGCGGCGTGGTCGGCAAGTTCGTCGAGTTCTTCGGCGCCGGCCTGACGCATCTGAGCATCGCCGACCGCGCCACGCTCGGGAACATGGCGCCGGAATACGGCGCGACCTGCGGCTTCTCGCCGATCGACGAAGACACCATCCAGAATCTCAAGGACACCAACCGTCCGCCGGAAGTGGTCAAGCTGGTCGCGGCCTACGCCAAGGCGCAAGGCATGTTCCGCGAACCGTCGACGCCCGATCCGATGTTCACCGACATCCTCAAGCTCGACCTCGCCACGGTCGAGCCATCGCTGTCGGGGCCGAAGCGGCCGCAAGACCGCATTACGCTGAAGGACGTCAAGGCCGGCTTCACCGTGTCGATGGATAAGGAATACAACAAGGGCAACGAACTGCATAAGCGCGTGCCGGTCGAGCATCGCAAGCACGATCTCGGCAATGGCGACGTGGTGATCGCCGCGATCACCTCCTGCACCAATACGTCAAACCCGAACGTGATGATCGGCGCTGGTCTTTTGGCGCGCAACGCGGTGGCCAAGGGCCTGACCTCGAAGCCGTGGGTAAAGACCTCGCTGGCGCCCGGTTCGCAGGTCGTCGCCGAGTATCTCGAGAACGCCGGTCTGCAGAAGGACCTCGATAAGGTTGGCTTCAACCTCGTCGGTTTCGGCTGCACCACCTGCATCGGCAATTCCGGCCCGCTGCCGGAGGAAATCTCCGAGGCAATCAACAAGAACGATCTGGTCGGCGCCGCGGTTTTGTCCGGCAATCGCAACTTCGAAGGCCGCGTCAATGCCGACGTGCGCGCCAACTATCTGGCGTCGCCGCCGCTCGTGGTCGCCTACGCGCTGGCCGGTTCGATGTATGTCGACATGGCCAAGGATCCGATCGGCAAGGACCAGAAGGGCAAGGACGTATTCCTCAAAGACATCTGGCCGTCGAACAAGGAAATCGCTTCCTTCGTCGCCAAGAACGTCACCAAGAAGATTTTCGCCAAGAAGTACGCCGACGTGTTCAAGGGCGATGCCAACTGGCGCAAGATCGCGGTCAAGGGCGGCATGACCTATGCTTGGGACGACCGTTCGACCTACGTGCAGAACCCGCCTTATTTCGAAGGCATGAAGAAGGCGCCCAAGCCGATCGAGGACATCATCGACGCGCGCGTTCTTCTGCTGCTCGGCGATTCGATCACCACCGATCACATCTCGCCCGCCGGCTCGATCAAGGCGTCGAGCCCGGCCGGCGAATATTTGCGCGATCATCAGGTGCGGCCGATCGACTTCAACCAGTACGGCACCCGCCGCGGCAATCATCAGGTCATGATGCGCGGCACCTTCGGCAACATCCGCATCAAGAACCAGATGGTGCCGGGCGTCGAAGGCGGCGTCACCATTCATTACCCGTCGAAGCAGCAGATGCCGATCTACGACGCGGCGATGAAGTACAAGGAAGAGAAGGTGCCGCTGGTGATTTTCGGCGGCAAGGAATACGGCACCGGCTCGTCGCGCGACTGGGCGGCCAAGGGCACGGTCCTGCTCGGCGTCCGCGCCGTCATCACCGAATCGTTCGAGCGCATCCATCGCTCGAACCTGATCGGCATGGGTGTGGTGCCGCTGAACTTCGAGGAAGGCACGTCCTGGAAGTCGCTCGGCTTGAAGGGTGACGAGACGGTGACGATCCGCGGCCTGCACGGCGATCTCAAGCCGCGCCAGAAGCTGATGGCGGAGATCGTCATGGGCGACGGCACGCTCAAGCGCGTGCCGCTGATCTGCCGCATCGATACCGTCGACGAACTCGACTACTTCAGGAGCGGCGGTATCCTGCAATACGTGCTGCGCCAACTGGCGGGCTGATTGCCGTTCGACTGCTGCTGCAGCGGGCCACTCACCTTGAAGTGAGTGGCGGGTGATCGGCGATGCGCTCTATATGGCGTTCATTGGGTGGGGGCCCATGGAACCGGCATGAATTATCGCGCGCTTACTTATGTTGCGGCCATTCTCTGCGCCGCCTCTGCCGCGGCGCCGGCCGCGCAGGCCGGCGAGACGCGCGCGGTCATTGAGCTGTTCACCAGCCAGGGCTGCTCGTCCTGCCCGCCCGCCGACAAACTGCTCGGCGAACTTGCCAAAGATCCCACATTGGTGACCCTCAGCCTGCCGGTCGATTATTGGGATTATCTCGGCTGGAAGGACACTTTGGCTTTGCACGGCCATACCAACCGGCAGCGCGCTTATTCCAGCGCCCGCGGCGACCGCAACGTGTACACGCCGCAAGCGGTGATCAACGGCGTCGTGCACGTGCTCGGCAGCGACAAAGCGGCGATCGAAAAAGCGATCGCGGAGACGCGGCAGAACGCCAGGCCGTTGCTGGTGCCGGTGACGCTCAAGATCGCCGACGACAAAATCACCGTCACGGTGGCGGCCGGCAGCGTCAACGACTCCGGCGGTGCCGAAATCTGGCTTTGCCCAATCACCGACTCAGCGCCCGTCGCCGTCAGCCGCGGCGAGAACAGCGGCCGCACACTCACTTATCACAACGTGGTGCGGCGCTGGGTCAAGCTCGGCGACTGGAACGGCAAGGCGGAAACCTTCAGCATGCTGTTGAGCGACTTGCCGGGCAAGAGCTACGCGCTCGGCGATATCGACCGCATCGCGGTCGTCTTGCAGAGCGGCGCCGCGGCAAAGCCCGGCGTGATGCTCGGCGCTGCGCAGGCGCGCTTGCGCTAGCTCTGTCATTCCAGGGCGCGCTTTTAGCGCGAACCCGGAATCCATACTCCGCAGCTCTGGGGTTATGGGCTCGCGCTCGCGCCCCGGAATGACGGCGACGGTGCAGCACGCGCAAAAAAATGGGCCGGCGACAAGCCGGCCCAAAGACTTAGGGGATTTCAATCCAACGCTTACTTTAACTCTACGCTACCGACTGGCCCGGTCGATCGACCCCCGGGGGGCTGGGGGGCTGAGGAATCCGGAGATCAACCGGACCGGGCCTTAGGCAACGGTCGAGTTATCGCAACGCCTCGTGACCGGCGATTGACCGAAATAGGGCGTTATTGTGAGACATCTAACGAGTTCGTGATCGCAAGATTCAGCCGCTTCGGCCGCTTGGATTTGCGGCAACGAAGGGCTTGCCGGGGCAGCCTTGCGGGGCGATCATTGCTCTAACTGAGAAAAGGAGGCGCCGCATGAGTGTCGGTTCCGGCGAAATCAACCCAAGCCAGTTTCCCGGGGGCGGCGCCCCGGCGCGTAGCGCGGCCGCTCCCGTCAATTTACTGAACCAAGTCACCTTCAACCGCCGCGAACTCAACCGCATTCTTGATCTCTATGGCCGCATGGTCGCCGCCGGCGAGTGGCGCGACTACGCCATCGATTTTCTGAAAGACCGCGCGGTGTTCTCGGTGTTCCGCCGTTCGTCGGAAGTGCCTTTGTACCGCATCGAAAAAAATCCGAAGCTCGATCAGAAGCAGGGCGCCTACAGCGTCATCTCGGCGACTGGCTTGATCCTGCGCCGCGGCCACGAACTGGACCGCGTGCTGCGCGTCATCGACAGGTCGCTGGCGCTGGTGGGGGATTGATCCCTTGCCCCGGACGCGGTGCAGCACGAAGTGATGCACCGCAGAGCCGGGGCCGTCGCGAGAGTGGAACGGTCCGGTTCCGCAGCGCAACGTTTCGTTGCGCTGCGCCCGGGACAAGATCAAGGCGTCGTCGTCGCGCCGGGCCCCAACGCCCGCTGCATCTGCACGGTGTCGAGCCAGCGGCCGAACTTGAAGCCGACCGCCTCGAAAACGCCGGCGTCCTTGAAGCCGCAGGCGCGATGCACGGCGATCGAGCCGGTATTTGCCGAATCGCCGATCACAGCCATCATCTGCCGGAAGCCGGCCGCTTCCGTATCGGCGATCAGCCGCATCAGCAGTGCGCGGCCGATGCCGCGGCGATGCATCTCCGGCGCGATGTAAATCGAATCTTCGACGGTGAAGCGATAGGCCGGCCGCTCGCGAAACAGACCGGCATAGGCGTAGCCGGCGACTGCGCCATCGATCTCGGCGACGACATAAGGAAAATTGCCGGCGCGCAGCTTGTCGAAGCGGCGCATCATCTCGGCTTCGTCCGGCGGCTCCAGTTCGAAGGTGGCGGTGCCGTGCAGTACCGCATGCGCGTAAATGCGCGTAATGGCGGGGATGTCGGCGGGGGTGGTGGGTCGGATGTTCGGGGCAGTCATTCGAGAGCTCGTCATGCGCGGGCTTGACCCGCGCATCCATGATGAAGTGGGGAACGGCGTGACCTTACGTAAGGCCTTTCTGTTGGACATCATCATGGATTGCCGGGTCAAGAGGGCGTTTACGCCCGTCTTCGACGGGCTATGCCCGGCAATGACCAGAATAAAAAACGCCCCGGCATCAAGCCGGGGCGTCTTAACTTTTAGGCTGCCTGGCTGCGTTAGCGCCGATCGCCCAGGAACCGCAGCATGAACAGGAACAGGTTGATGAAGTCCATGTAGAGCGTCAGCGCGCCCATGACGGTCTTGCGGCCCGCCACGGTGCCGTCATCGTTGACGTCGTACATTTCCTTGATCTTCTGGGTATCCCAGGCGGTGAGGCCGGCGAAGATCAGGACGCCGATCGCCGAGATGGCGAAGTCGAGGCCCGAGCTCTTCAGGAACAGGTTGACGAGCATCGCGATGATCAGGCCGAACAGGCCCATGATCAGGAACGAGCCGATCGGCGAGAGATCGCGCTGCGTGGTGTAGCCATACAGGCTCAGCGCACCGAACGACGCCGCAGCGATGAAGAAGGTGCGGGTGATCGAGACGCCGGTGTACTGCAGGAACACCGATGACAGCATCAGGCCGAGCAGCGCGGCATAGGCCATGAACAGCATCAGCGCGGTTCCGGCCTGGAGCTTATCGATACGGAAGCTCAGGAAGAACACCAGGCCGAGCGTGCCGAGGAACAGGACGATCGTCAGCGGGCCGCTGTAGATCGCCTGGCCGAACGAGGTCAGCACCAGGCGGCCGGCTTCGTTGGTCGTGGTGGCGGCGTTGAAGGTCAGCCACGACACCACGCCGGTCAGCGCGACGCCGACGGCCATGTAGTTGTAGATGCGGATCATGTAGGCGCGCAGGCCTGCATCGATCGCGGCTGCCGTTTCTGCGGCGCCGAAGCCGCGGGCGGCTACATTACGGTCGAAGTCCGACATCGAAGTCTTTCCCTCTCTATGTTCCGGCCATTTTGCCGGTCACGTCTGGCGCGCCGGCTTTTGCCGTCGCGCTCGTGGATCAAATCTAGTGATTGGCGAGCCTGTGCGCCAGATATGGCTTGATGATGGTCCAGCCTCATTGCGGATCGTTAATGGGCCCCGCGAAGCGGCATTATAGGCCAAAAGCGCGGACATATCAGCGGGCTAGGCCGCCGCGCGGCGGAATGTCGCTGGTAAACCGCTGCCGTTAAAGGTTACGCAAAACCGGCGCCGGCTTCTGCCCCAGCGCCGAAAACGTGCCGGCGAGCCCCAAGGCGACCGTGACCAGAACCGCGGCGGCCGTCGCCGCCAGGGCCGGTCCCGGCTGCCAGGCGAATTTCAGGTGCATCAGTTCTGTCACTATGAGCCAGCTTGCCGCCGAGCCGGCGAACACGCCGAACACGGCGGTGGCCAGCCCGAGCAGCATATATTCGATGGCGTAGGCGCCCAGCAGCCGCAGCCGTGTCGCACCCAACGTCTTGAGGATGACGGCGTCATACACGCGGTGCCGATGGCCGGCGGCGAGTGCGCCGCCGAGGACAAGCGCCGCCACCAGCAGCGTCAGGCCCGACGCGCCGCGGATCGCCAGCACCAGATTGCCGATCAGCCCGCCAATGGCGTCGAGCGCATCCTTGACGCGCACGCTGGTGACCATCGGATAGTCCTGCGCCACGGCGCGGATGACGGCGGTTTCCTGCGCCGGCGTGCCGCCGCCGTCGTAAGTGAGCGTGGCGAGATGGGTATGCGGCGCGCCGTCGAAGGCGTGCGGCGAAAACACCATGACGAAATTGATGCCGAGGTTCTGCCAATCGACGGTGCGCGTGTTGGCAATTTTTGCGGTGATGTCGCGGCCGAGCACGTTGACGGTGACCGCATCGCCGACTTTCAGGCCGAGGCCGTCGGCGATGCGCTTCTCGAACGACACCAAGGGCTCGCCGGTGTAATCCGGCTTCCACCATTCGCCCTCGACCAGCCGCGACCCTTCGGGAATCGTGCCGCTATAGGTGATGCCGCGGTCGCTCTGCAGCACCCAGGCAGATTCTTCCTTCGGCTTGATGTTTTCGGCGCGAATGCCGTTGGCGGCGACGATGCGGCCGCGCAGCATCGGCACTTCTTCCAGTTTCGCGCCGGGCGCCTTGGCGCGGACGAAGTCGCCGAACGGCTTGGCCTGGTCGGCCGGGATATCGAGGAAATAGAACGACGGCGCCTTGGCCGGCAGTTCGTTGGCGAATTGCGCGCGCAAATTGGCGTCGATCTCGATGACGGTGACGAGGAGCGCGATGCCGAGACCGAGCGACAGCACGATGGTCGGCGTCAGCGCGCCGGGACGGTGGATGTTGGCGATGGCCATGCGCAGGCCGGTCATGCGCACGCGCGGCGCGTGGCGCGCGATGGTCATCAGCAGCGAACCGACGAGGCGCAATAGCAGGAAAATGGCGGCGGCGACGCCGACATAAATCAGGGCGACGCGGCGGTCATAGGCGAGCAGAATGGCGACGCTGCCGAGGACGAGTACGGCCGCTACGGTGGCGGCGATGTAAATGCGGCGCGGCCAGCTCGGCTGCGCCGCCACGACATCACGGAACAGCGCGCCAACCGGCACGTCATGCGCGCGGCCCAGCGGCCACAGCGCGAAAGCCAGCGCGGTCAAAAGGCCATAGAGCATCGACAGCATCAGTTCGGCCGGCTGCAAGGTCGGCGCCAGCGGCAGCGGAATAATGGCGCCGAAGGTCCATGAGATGATGAAAGGCAGGGCCGCGCCCAGCGCCGCGCCAATGGCGCCGCCGATCACGGCCAGCAGCAAGACTTGCGTCAGGTAGATCGTGAAGACGCGCGCGCCGCTCGCGCCCAGCGCCTTCATCGTGGCGATGGTTTCGCGCCGCCGGTCGAGATGGCTTTTCACCGCGTTGCCGACGCCGACGCCGCCAACAAGCAGTGCAGTCAGACCGACAATGGTGAGGAATTGGGTGAAGCGATTGACGTTGCGCTCGAGTTGCGGGGAGGCATTGGTGCGGCTGCGGATTTCCCAGCCGGCTTCGGGCAAGGCGGCGCGCGTCTGCGCGATGACAGCTTGCGCCGCGGCGTCGCTGCTGTCGTTCGCCGGCAAGCGCAGGCGATAGATCCAGCGCACCAGGCTGCCGGGCTGCACCAGACCGGTGGCGCGCAGTGCCGCTTCGCTGACCAACAGTCTTGGACCAAAGCCTATGCCGCCGGCGAGCTTGTCCGGCTCATTGGCCAGCGCGGCGCGAATTTCAATCGCCGCCGTGCCGATGGTGACGCGCGCGCCCGGCTTGATGCCGAGCCGCGCCAGCAAAGTCGGGTCGGCGGCGGCGCCGTATGCGCCATTGCGCTCGGCCAAAGTCTCAGTGAGCGGAGCGGCCGGTTCGAGTTTGACAGTGCCATACAGCGGATAGTTGTCATCGACGGCTTTCAGTTCGACGAGCGTCGCTTCGCCGCTTTCGCTGCGCGCCATGGCGCGCAAGGTCGCCGCGCTCGATACCGTGCCGCGGCTTTGCAGAAACTTCTTCTCGCTGTCGGAGATTTCGCGCTGGATCAGCGTGTACGACACATCGCCGCCGAGAATGACCTGGCCCTCGCGCGACAAGCCATCGGCGAGACTGGCCGCCAGTGAGCCGACGCCGGCAATGGCCATCGAGCCGAGCGCGATGCAGGCGATGAAGACATAGAAGCCGCTCAGGCCGCCGCGCATCTCGCGCAGCGCATAGCGGAACGGCAGCCAGGGTGTGTTCGACGTGGTGCCGCTCATGCGGCGTCCAGAACATGGCCGGAGCGCAAACGCACGACGCGTCCGCAGCGTTTGGCCAGCGACGGGTCATGCGTCACCAGCACCAAAGTCGTGCCGCGCTTCTCGTGGCCGGCGAACAGGAGATCGACAATCGCTTTGCCGGTATCTTCATCGAGATTCCCGGTCGGCTCGTCGGCCACCAGAATCGCCGGGTTCGGCGCCAAAGCGCGCGCCACCGCGACGCGCTGCTGCTCGCCGCCGGACAGTTGCGCCGGATAGTGATGGATACGCTGGCCGAGGCCGACGGCTTCAAGTTCAGCTTGCGCCCGCTCATTGGCATCGCTGACGCCGGCCAGCTCCAGCGGCACCGCGACGTTTTCCAGCGCGGTCATGGTCGGGATCAGATGAAAGGATTGAAAGACGATGCCGACATTGCGGCCGCGAAAGCGCGCCAGCGCATCCTCGTCGAGACGTCCGAGTTCTTCGCCGGCCACCGAGACCGTGCCGGCATCGGCCCGCTCCAAGCCGGCCATCACCATCAGCAGCGTCGATTTGCCCGAGCCGGACGGCCCGATCATACCAATCGCCTCGCCGCTGCCTATATTGAGGTGGATGTCCTTGAGAATATGGACGCGGGCGGCTCCCTGCCCGAGCGACAAATTAACGCCGGCGAGGGATATCGCCGGTTCAGGCTGGGAAGGTGATTTCATGGGTCTCCACCGCTTACGATTTCCGTCATATGGGGAAAATTTCGCCCGGGTCCAGCGCCTCTTGGCCTTATTGCTGATATTGGCCTGCGTTATCGCGCCTCAGGGTGCGATCGCGGCGGATGCCCCGGTGAAAATGGTGGTGCTCGGCGATTCGCTGTCGGCTGGCTACAATTTGCCGGCGGCGGATGCCTTTCCGGCCAAGCTGGCCAAGGCGCTGGAGGCCAAGGGCATCGCGGTCGCTATCACCAATGCCGGGGTGTCCGGAGATACGGCGTCCGGCGGCCTTGGCCGGGTCGACTGGTCGGTGCCGCCCGGCACCGAGGCGGTGATCGTCGAACTCGGCGCCAATGACGCCTTGCGCGGCATAGATCCGGCGGTCACCCGCAAGGCGCTCGACGGCATCCTGAAGAAACTGAAAGATCGCAAGATCGCCGTGCTGCTCGCCGGCATGTATGCGCCGCGCAATATGGGTCCGGACTATGTGCGCGATTTCGACGGCATTTTTCCGGCGCTGGCCAAGGAATACGACGCCATCCTCTATCCGTTCTTTCTCGACGGCGTCGCCAACGACGCCAAGCTGAACCAGCGCGACGGCCTGCACCCGACCGCCGCCGGCATCGACGTCATCGTCGCGCGCATTCTGCCGAAGGTCGAGGAATTGATCGGCCGCGTGCGCGCCGCGCGCGGGTCCTGATCTATATTCCAGCCCATGCCGCGTCTATTTACCGGGATCGAAATTCCATCGGGCGTCGCCGAGGCGCTCGACCGGCTGCGCGGGGGCCTGCCCGGCGCGCGCTGGATAGACCGCGAGAATTATCACGTCACCTTGCGCTTCATCGGCGATGTCGACGACGTCGTGGCACAGGAAGCGGCCTATGCGCTGGGCCAGACGCGGCGCGGCGCGTTCGATCTGCATCTCGACGGCCTGACCGCGTTCGGCGGCAACAAACCGCGCGCGGTGGTCGCCAGCGTGGCGCCCGCGCCGGCTTTGTTCGACTTGCAGGCCGAACAGGAACGACTGATGCGGCGCATCGGCCTCGATCCCGAGCCGCGCAAGTTCACGCCCCACGTCACCTTGGCGCGGCTGCGCCACGGCTCGCCGCTCGATGTCGCGGATTATCTGTCAGCGCGCGGCTATTTCCGCACCGCGCCGTTCCCTGTCTTGGAATTCGTTTTGTTCTCGTCGCGCGCCTCGACCGGCGGCGGACCTTACATCGCCGAGGCGCGGTATCCGCTGAGCGGCTACGCCACCCCGAACAGCCGCGACTGATCCTCCAAGATCTTGGCGGCGACGCCATGCGCGTCGTCCATCGCTTCGCGCATCAGCGACAAGGGCGTCGGCCGCGGCGGATCGACTTCGCCGATCACGCTGCCGAAATCGAAGCTCAGATCGGCCTCGAACTTGCGCGCCAGTTGCTGCATGCGCCGGTTGTCGGCGAGGCAATCCATGCGCAGATGCTTGATGCCGCGGTTGCGCGCGCTCAAGAGCGTGCGCTCCAGCAGCACCGTGCCGACGCCGTGGCTCTGCCATTCCTGTTCGATGCTGAAGGCGGCCTCCGCCCCGTCGGACAGCATGCCGCCCAGCGAAGCGCCATTGCGCCGCAGTTCGGCGCCGCCGCGCATGACACCATCGACGAAAAAGCCGTGCACGACGACGCCGAGGCCGGTCGCGGTGGCGGCGTGGCGGGCAATGAAATCGTCGGACACCGCGCCGGAAAAGCGCGTGTTGCGGCTCTCCTGGTCAAGCCGGAGCAGATGGTCGCGGTAGGCGTCGGTCTCGCCGATCCACAATTTGCGGACGGTGCCGCCACCGGGCAGGGGCTCTTGCATGTCGGTCTTCCTCGATTGTCTCAAATTCGGTTCGTTTCCCCTGTGCTGGCGACTCGCCTTAAGGCCGAATCCTCTCGCGTTTATATATGGTGCAACGCAGCAAAATTGCGACCGGGCGGTTGGGCCAGCGCGACCCTTGCCTGCGAAAAGCGCATGGCTAACAATGCATTATCCGAGAATATCGACCCTAATGGCCCGCTTATGCTGCACCTATGCTGCACCCGTGCTGCAGCATAAAGCGCAGCATTTGCCGCTCTGGCGGCCGCAAGGTCGTCCCGGCTCTGCGATAAGGGCGATTTACACTTTGTGTTGATAGCCTTAGGCATCGGCGCGACCTGCCCGCCATTTGCTCCGCTATCCAAGCAAAAATTCTCACCGCAAGCCCCATTTCATGCTCGACACTTTCAGTTCCCGTTACGCGGCGCTCGTCGAGGCCGGAAAGATCGAGGCCGACGCCGGACAGTCGGTTCTTGTCAACCGGCTCGCCGCGCTGGAGCGCCGCCTCGAAGAGCAGATGCTGTCGCAGAAGTCGTCGTCGCTCGGCTGGCTGTTCGCCAAACGCGAGAAGGCCGGCCCGCCGCTCAAGGGGCTTTACGTTTACGGCGAAGTCGGCCGCGGCAAGACCATGCTGATGGACCTGTTCTTCGAGGCGAGCGCTGTGCCGCGCAAGCGCCGCGCGCATTTCCATGAATTCATGGCCGACGTGCACGAGCGCGTTCACGCCTACCGGCAGGAGATCAAGAACGGCACGGTGGCCGATCAGGACCCGATCCTGCACGCCGCCGCCGCGATCGCCGACGAGACCAAACTGCTGTGCTTCGACGAATTCCACGTCACCGACATCGCCGACGCCATGATCCTCGGCCGGCTGTTCACCAGGCTGTTCGAACTCGGCGTCGTCATGGTGGCGACGTCGAACATCGCGCCGAGCGGCCTCTATAAAGACGGCCTCAATCGTGCGCTGTTCCTGCCGTTTCTGGCGCTTCTGGAAAAACACTGCGAAGTACTGCGGCTCGACGCGCGCACCGATTTCCGGCTGGAAAAGCTGACCGGCGTCGCCGCCTGGTACGTGCCGCCCGACGCCGCCGCGAAAGCCGCGCTCGACGATGCCTGGCAGCGGCTGACCGCCGGCAGTGAGGGCGCGCCGCACGACCTCGTGGTCAAGGGCCGCATCATCAAAGTGCCGGTGGCGGCGATGGGCGTGGCGCGTTTCACCTTCGCAGAACTATGCGCGCAGCCTTTGGCGGCGTCGGACTATCTCCGGATCGCGCACGAGTTTCACACGCTGATCGTCGACGATATTCCGGTGATGGATTTTGCCCGCCGCAACGAAGCCAAGCGCTTCATCATCCTGATCGACACTCTGTACGACCACGCGGTGAAACTTCTGGCGTCTGCCGAAGCGCCGCCGGAGCAGCTTTACACCGCCACCGAAGGATACGAGGCCAACGAATTCAAGCGCACCGCCTCGCGCCTGTTCGAAATGCGCTCGCAGTCTTATCTCGGCCTGCCGCACGGGCCCCGGACGGCGGAGAATGTCGATTTGAGCCGCATCGTGACGTGATCTTCTTATCCCTCCCCTTTCAGGGGATCGTTGCGTAATTCGCTGCCTGTGATTCACTGCCTTTTTCGGATGGGAGGCAGAGATGGCGGAGCGGGATCAGTTGAGCC
>LNDS01000049.1 GCA_001464835.1 Rhizobiales bacterium Ga0077525
GTTCAACGCCGACTTCGACGGCGACCAGATGGCCGTGCACGTTCCACTGTCGCTTGAAGCGCAGCTGGAAGCGCGCGTCCTGATGATGTCGACCAACAACATCCTGCACCCGGCGAACGGCCAGCCGATCATCGTGCCGTCGCAGGACATCGTGCTCGGCCTCTACTACCTGACGCTGATCCGCGAAGGCTCGCCCGGCGAGGGCAAGGGCTTCGGCGACATGGCGGCGATCGAGCACGCGCTGGCCGAGAAGGTCATCACGCTGCACACCAAGATCCGCTATCGCTGGACCGGCATCGACGAGAAGGGCGAAGAATACAAGAAGTGGTACGACACCACGCCCGGCCGCGTCTTGCTCGGCAATGTTCTGCCGCGCAGCGTCAAGGCGCCGTTCGACATCGTCAACAAGCTGATGACGAAGCGCGAAATCTCCGGGATGATCGATCAGGTCTATCGCCACTGCGGCCAGAAAGAGACAGTCATCTTCTGCGATCGCATCATGGCGCTCGGCTTCTATCACGCCTTCAAGGCCGGCATTTCGTTCGGCAAGGACGACATGGTGGTGCCGGCGTCGAAGTGGGCGACCGTCGACAAGACGCGTGAACTCGCCAAGGAGTTCGAGCAGCAGTACAATGACGGCCTCATCACCCAGGGCGAAAAGTACAACAAGGTGGTTGATGCCTGGTCGAAATCGACCGACGCGATCGCCGACGCCATGATGAAGGAAATCTCGGCGACCAAGAAGGACAAGCAAGGCCGCGACATGCAGGTCAACTCGATCTACATGATGGCGCATTCAGGTGCCCGCGGTTCGCCGGCGCAGATGCGTCAGCTCGCCGGCATGCGCGGCCTGATGGCGAAGCCGTCGGGCGAGATCATCGAGACGCCGATCATTTCGAACTTCAAGGAAGGCCTCTCGGTTCTCGAGTACTTCAACTCGACCCACGGCGCCCGCAAGGGCCTGGCCGACACCGCCTTGAAGACGGCGAACTCGGGCTATCTCACGCGCCGTCTCGTCGACGTCGCGCAGGATTGCATCATCACCGAGCCGGATTGCGGCACCACGGACGGCATCAAGGTCCGCGCGGTGATCGACGCCGGCACCGTCGTCGCGTCGCTGGCGATCCGTATTCTCGGCCGCACCACGGCCGAGGACGTCAAGGATCCGGCGACCGGCAAGGTCGTGATGAAGGCGTCGACCCTGCTCACCGAGCCGGAAGTCGATGTGATCACCAAGGCCGGCGTGCAGGAGCTCAAGATCCGCTCCGTGCTGACCTGCACGACCAAGATCGGCGTCTGCGGCGCCTGCTATGGCCGCGATCTGGCGCGTGGCACCCCGGTCAACATGGGCGAGGCGGTGGGGGTCATCGCCGCTCAGTCGATCGGCGAGCCGGGCACCCAGCTCACCATGCGCACGTTCCACATCGGCGGCGCGGCGCAGATTTCGGATCAGTCGTTCATCGAGTCGAATTTCGACGGCAGCATCGTGTTCAAGAACAAGAACATCGCCAAGAACTCCGACAAGGACACGGTGGCGATGGTGCGCAACATGGTGGTGGCGGTGGTCGATCCCGACGGGACCGAGCGCGCCCATCACCGTATTCCTTACGGCGCGCGCATGCGCGTCGATGAGGGCGACAAGATCAAGCGCGGCCAGCGTATCGCCGAGTGGGATCCGTACACCCGCCCGATCCTCACCGAAGTCGATGGCGAAGTTGCCTTCGAGGACATGGTGGACGGTCTGTCGATGTCGGAACAGCTCGATGAATCGACCGGCATCGCCAAGCGCGTGGTGATCGACTGGCGCACCGGCTCGTCCCGCAACCAGGCCGACTTGCGTCCGGCGATGATCGTCAAGGGCAAGGACGGCAAGATCCTCAAGCTCGCGCGTGGCGGCGAGGCGCGTTATCTGCTCGCGGTCGATGCCATCATCTCGGTCGATCCGGGCAACCAGGTCAAGGCGGGCGACGTCATCGCCCGTATCCCGACCGAGAGCGCCAAGACGCGCGACATCACCGGCGGTCTGCCGCGTGTCGCCGAACTGTTCGAAGCCCGCAAGCCGAAGGATGCGGCGATCATCGCTGAAATCGGCGGCGTCGTGCGCTTCGGCAAGGACTACAAGAACAAGCGCCGCATCACCATCGAGCCAGCCGACAAGGGTGAGGAGCCGCGGGAATATCTGATCCCGAAGGGCAAGCACATCCATCTGCAGGACGGCGACGTGCTGGAGAAGGGCGATTATATCGTCGAAGGCAACCCGGCTCCGCATGACATCCTTGCTATCAAGGGCGTCGAAGAACTGGCGGCTTACCTGGTCAACGAAATCCAGGAGGTCTATCGCTTGCAGGGCGTTATGATCAACGACAAGCACATCGAGGTGATCGTTCGCCAGATGCTGCAGAAGGTCGAGATCACCGACGCCGGCGAGACCGAACTCCTGGCCAGCGAGCAGATCGATCGCAGTGAAATGGATGCGATCAATCTCAAGGCGGTCGAAGAGGGCAAGAAGCCGGCGGTCGGACATCCCGTCCTGCTCGGCATCACCAAGGCCTCGCTGCAGACCCGGTCGTTCATCTCGGCCGCGTCGTTCCAGGAGACCACGCGCGTCCTCACCGAAGCCGCGGTCAACGGCAAGGCGGATACGCTCGACGGCCTCAAGGAAAACGTCATTGTCGGCCGCCTGATCCCGGCCGGCACCGGCGCCATGATGAACCAGCTGCGCGAGATCGCCATCAAGCGCGACGCGCTCATCCTGGAAGAACGCGAGAAGGATGCGGCCAAGGCCGCGTCCGCAGCGGAAGCGCTTGCCGCGCCGGCGCTGCCGGCGGCCGAGTAAGGCCTCGCCGCTTCATCGCAACGATCAAGGGCCGTCCGAAAGGGCGGCCCTTTTTCGTGACCGACGACTCAAGCGGAGCAGGGGACAGAATCGGCTGGCCTGGTCTTTCGGGACCCCGATGCCCCCGGCATCTGTCGTCTGGATGTCCAAGGATCCCCAGAGCGACCTGTCGGCCAATGGCCCACGTCCGAGCGCTAGCGGGGCGGCAGGGCCGGTGACCGACGGCGCGCCCGAAAGCATATTGGGAGGGTATTGCGAAAGAGGAGAAAGGTTATATATAACAGTCACTTGCTGGGCCGGCCGATCGCGGCCGTGGGTCTTTCCCGGCCGGTGGCTTGCGCCGCCGCAGCCGGCGCTTCATGTTGGCCGCCAAGGGGACCGTGGATACGCCGAAGCGCTCCGGAGCCCCGGTTTTTCGGCCCTTTTCGCCTTGACTTGGGGGTATCAGGCCGATACATACGCGGCACTTAACGGCAGGCGGTGAGCTTCGCTTGCTTCGGAACGGCCGCCCGGCCAAGTACTTGAGAACGTTAAATATTCTCAAAAATTCAGCCGGCGCAATCGCCTCGACGAATGAAGCTCAGACGCTGCCGCTGACAGCCACTGTCAGGTTTCACTAAACGGCTGCTCGGTCGTGAACACGACTGCGCAGTTGTCAGGACTGGAAAGAGCGCCCCCGCGATTGATGCGGATGGCGCGATTTCGTTTTGCGTGCCGACAAAGCACGCAAAGAGAACACGCGCGGGCCTCACGGCCCAATCAATTCCGGGCGCAAGCCCTTAATTCCGGGCGAGTGCCCAACAGTTACGAAGGCGAACGATGCCGACGATCAACCAGCTGATTGCCAATCCGCGGCAGCCGCTCAAGACCCGCAACAAGGTCCCGGCGCTGCAGTCGAGCCCCCAGAAGCGCGGCGTCTGCACGCGCGTCTACACGACGACGCCGAAGAAGCCGAACTCGGCGCTTCGTAAGGTCGCCAAGGTTCGTCTCACCAACGGCTTCGAAGTCATCGGTTACATCCCGGGTGAAGGCCACAATCTGCAAGAGCATTCGGTGGTCATGATCCGCGGCGGCCGCGTCAAGGATTTGCCGGGCGTGCGCTATCACATTCTGCGCGGCGTCCTCGATACGCAGGGCGTCAAGAACCGCAAGCAGCGCCGGTCGAAATACGGCGCCAAGCGTCCGAAGTAAGGGTCAGAAACATGTCTCGTCGCCACGCCGCAGAAAAGCGCGAAATCACGATCGATCCGAAGTTTCAGTCGGCGGTCGTGTCCAAGTTCATGAACGCCGTCATGTACGACGGCAAGAAGTCGGTCGCCGAAGGCATCGTTTATGGTGCGCTCGAGACCATCGAGACCAAGACCAAGGCGAACCCGCTCAGCGTGTTCCAGCAGGCCCTCGACAACGTGATGCCTTCGATTGAAGTGCGCTCGCGTCGTGTCGGCGGCGCCACCTACCAGGTGCCCGTCGAAGTGCGCACGTCGCGCCGCCAGGCTCTCGGTATCCGCTGGATCATCTCCGCTGCGCGTGACCGCAACGAACGCACCATGACCGAGCGTCTCTCGGCCGAACTGCTCGACGCATCCAACAACCGCGGCAACGCGGTCAAGAAGCGCGAAGACACCCACAAGATGGCGGAAGCCAACCGGGCCTTCTCGCATTACCGCTGGTAGTAGCGGCGACCTTATTCAGGAAGTAGATCGATATGCCTCGTCTCCATGCCATTGAGGACTACCGCAATTTCGGCGTCATGGCTCACATTGATGCCGGCAAGACGACGACGACCGAGCGGATTCTCTATTACACCGGCAAGAGCCACAAAATCGGCGAAGTGCACGAAGGTGCCGCGACGATGGACTGGATGGAGCAGGAGCAGGAACGCGGCATCACCATTACGTCGGCCGCGACGACCGCGTTCTGGAACGGCAAGCGCCTGAACATCATCGATACCCCCGGCCACGTCGATTTCACCATCGAAGTCGAGCGTTCGCTGCGCGTGCTCGACGGTGCCGTCGTCGTGCTCGACGGCAACCAGGGCGTCGAGCCGCAGACCGAAACCGTCTGGCGCCAGGGCGACAAATACCGCGTGCCGCGCATCGTCTTCGCCAACAAGATGGACAAGATTGGCGCCGACTTCTTCAAGTGCATGGACGACATCAAGACCCGCCTCGGCGCCAAGCCGATTGCGATCCAGCTGCCGATCGGCGCGGAAAACAATTTCAAGGGCATCGTCGATCTGGTCCGCATGAAGGGCGTGATCTGGGAAGACGAGGCGCTCGGCGCCAACTACAAAGACATCGACATTCCTGCCGATCTCGTCGACGACGCCAAGAAGTACCGTGAGATGTTGATCGAGGCCGCTGTCGAACTCGACGACACCGCGATGGCCGCGTATTTCGAAGGCAAGGAGCCGGACGAGGCGACCCTCAAGAAGCTCATCCGCAAGGCCGTCATCACCAGCGCTTTCTTTCCGGTGCTCTGTGGCTCCGCCTTCAAGAACAAGGGCGTGCAGCCGCTGCTCGACGCGGTCGTCGATTTCCTGCCGTCGCCGCTCGACGTGCCGCCGATCCACGGCATCAATCCGGACAATGGCGAAGACGTCATCCGCGAGCCGAAGGACGACGCGCCGCTGTCGCTGCTCGGCTTCAAGATCATGGACGATCCCTTCGTCGGCACCATTACCTTCTGCCGCATCTATTCGGGCACGCTCTCAAGCGGCACCGGCGTCATCAACTCGACCAAAGAGCGCAAAGAGCGCATCGGCCGCATGTTGCTGATGCATGCCAACAACCGCGAAGACATCAAGGAAGCCTATGCCGGCGACATCGTCGCGCTGGCCGGCCTCAAGGAAACCCGCACCGGCGATACGTTGTGCGATCCGAAGCACCCGGTCATCCTTGAAAAGATGGAATTCCCCGAGCCGGTGATCGAGATCGCCATCGAGCCGAAGTCGAAGGCCGATCAGGAAAAGCTCGGCGTCGCGCTGGCCAAGCTTGCCGCGGAGGATCCGTCCTTCCGCGTATCGACCGATCACGAGAGCGGCCAGACCATTCTCAAGGGCATGGGCGAACTGCATCTCGACATCAAGGTCGACATTCTGCGCCGCACCTACAAAGTGGACGCCAATATCGGCGCGCCGCAGGTGGCTTTCCGCGAGAAGATCACCCAGAAGGTCGAGCACACCTATACCCACAAGAAGCAGTCGGGCGGTTCCGGTCAGTACGCCGAAGTCAAGTTCGTGGTCGAGCCGTCGGAGCCGGGCGCTCCGTTCGAGTTCATCAACGACACGGTCGGCGGCTCGGTGCCGAAAGAATACATCCCGGGCGTCGAAAAGGGCCTCGAGTCGGTTCTAAGCTCCGGCCCGCTGGCCGGCTTCCCGGTCGTCGACATCAAGGTGACCCTGGTTGACGGCCGCTATCATGACGTCGACTCGTCGGCGCTCGCCTTCGAAATCGCGTCGCGCGCCGGTTTGCGCGAAGCGATGCAGCGCGCCAAGCCCGTGCTGCTCGAGCCGATCATGAAGGTCGAAGTGGTGACCCCGGAAGATTATACCGGTTCGGTCATCGGCGACTTGAACTCACGCCGCGGCCAGATTCAGGGCCAGGACATGCGCGGCAACGCCAACGTGATCAACGCGATGGTGCCGCTGATGAACATGTTCGGCTACGTCAATACCCTGCGGTCGATGTCGCAGGGACGTGCAACTTTCACCATGCAATTCGATCACTACGCCGAACTGCCCGCCAACGTCTCGGCGGAAGTGCAGAAGAAATTCGCGTAGCCGGTCGCAATCTTAAACTTGAAGTTTCTGAACGGAGAGCTCCATGGCCAAAGAAAAATTCAACCGCAATAAGCCGCATTGTAACATCGGCACCATCGGTCACGTCGACCATGGCAAGACCTCGCTGACCGCGGCGATCACCAAGGTGCTCGCCGAAACCGGCGGCGCGACGTTCACCGCCTACGACCAGATCGACAAGGCGCCGGAAGAGAAGGCGCGCGGCATCACGATCTCGACCGCGCACGTCGAATACGAGACGACGAACCGTCACTATGCGCACGTCGACTGCCCCGGCCACGCCGACTATGTGAAGAACATGATCACGGGCGCCGCGCAGATGGATGGCGCGATCCTGGTCGTGTCGGCCGCCGACGGCCCGATGCCGCAGACCCGCGAGCACATCCTGCTCGCCCGTCAGGTCGGCGTCCCGGCGCTGGTCGTGTTCATGAACAAGGTCGACATGGTCGACGATCCGGAACTGCTCGAACTGGTCGAGTTGGAAGTCCGCGAGCTTCTGTCCAAGTACAACTACCCGGGCGACAAGATCCCGATCATCAAGGGCTCGGCCCTGATGGCACTGAACGACAAAGAGCCGAAGCTCGGCCACGATGCCGTTCTCGAGCTGATGAAGGCGGTCGACGAGTACATTCCGCAGCCGGAACGTCCGATCGACCAGCCGTTCCTGATGCCGGTTGAAGACGTGTTCTCGATCTCCGGCCGCGGCACCGTCTGCACCGGCCGCGTCGAGCGCGGCATCGTCAAGGTCGGCGAGGAAGTCGAAATCGTGGGCATCAAGCCGACGCAGAAGACCATCGTCACCGGCGTTGAAATGTTCCGCAAGCTGCTCGATCAGGGCCAGGCCGGCGACAACATCGGCGCGCTGCTGCGCGGCACCAAGCGTGAGGAAGTCGAGCGCGGCCAGGTTCTCTGCAAGCCGGGCTCAGTCAAGCCGCACACCAAGTTCAAGGCCGAAGCCTACATCCTGACCAAGGAAGAGGGCGGACGTCATACCCCGTTCTTCACCAACTACCGTCCGCAGTTCTACTTCCGCACGACCGACGTGACGGGCGTGGTTCATCTGCCGGAAGGCACCGAAATGGTGATGCCGGGCGACAACGTGGCGATGGAAGTGCACCTGATCGTGCCGATCGCCATGGAAGAAAAGCTCCGCTTCGCGATCCGTGAAGGTGGCCGCACCGTCGGCGCCGGCGTGGTCGCCAGCATCATCGAGTAGTCAACGAAACTGCTGCTCCCCGCCCTAACAAGCGGGGAGCGCGGTAACCTGGATCGAAGCGAGCAACGGCTCCGCCAAGAATCAGGGAAGTCGAGACGGTTAGCGAATACTGGATCATCCGTTTGTACGGATGATGACAGTCCAGAGAGACAGACAAATGAACGGCCAGAATATTCGGATCCGGCTCAAGGCGTTCGATCATCGCATCCTCGATGCGTCGACGCGCGAGATCGTCAACACCGCCAAGCGCACAGGCGCGCAGGTGCGTGGGCCGATCCCGCTGCCGACGCGCATCGAGAAGTTCACGGTGAACCGCTCGCCGCACGTCGACAAGAAGAGCCGTGAACAGTTCGAGATGCGCACGCACAAGCGCCTTCTCGACATCGTCGACCCGACGCCGCAGACCGTGGACGCGCTGATGAAGCTCGACCTGGCCGCTGGCGTCGACGTCGAGATCAAGCTCTAAAGGCCGGGTGAGGACATACAAATGCGTTCGGGTGTCGTCGCACAGAAGATGGGTATGACCCGGTTGTTCACCGAAGCCGGTGAACACGTTCCGGTCACGGTGCTCCGCTTGGCGGAGTGCCAGGTCATTGCTCATCGCACAAAAGATAAAAACGGTTACGTCGCGCTGCAGCTCGGGTCGGGCGCGCGCCGCGCCGGCAACATGAGCAAGGCCGACCGCGGCTACTTTGCCGCCGCCAAGGTCGAGCCGAAGCGCAAGCTCGCGGAATTCCGCGTCAGCGAAGACGCGATGATCCCGGTCGGCGCGGAAATCACCGCCGATCATTTTGTCGAAGGTCAGTTCGTCGACGTCTGCGGCATCTCGATCGGCAAGGGCTTTGCCGGCGGCATGAAGCGCTGGAATTTCGGCGGCCTTCGCGCCTCGCACGGCGTCTCGGTCTCGCATCGTTCGATCGGTTCGACCGGCGGCCGTCAGGACCCGGGCAAGACCTTCAAGAACAAGAAGATGCCTGGCCACATGGGCGTCGATCGCATCACCACCTTGAACCTCAAGGTCGCCAAGATCGATATCGAGCGCGGTCTGGTCATGGTCGAAGGCGCGGTGCCGGGCGCCAAGGGCGGCTGGATCACCTTGCGCGACGCCGTCAAGAAGAAGCTGCACAAGGACGCGCCGAAGCCGGGCAAATTCCGCCTCGCGGAAGCGGCCGCCTCGGAAGCCCCCGCTGCGAAGGAGGGCGAATAATATGGATATGAAAATCACCACGCTTGAAGGCAAGGAAGCCGGATCGGTCAGCCTGTCCGACGACATCTTCGGCCTCGAGCCGCGCATCGACATCATTCAGCGCTGCGTCAACTGGCAGCTGGCTCGCCGCCAGCGCGGCACGCACAAGACCAAGGATCGCTCCGAGATCTGGCGTACCGGCAAGAAGATGTACGGCCAGAAGGGCACCGGCGGCGCCCGTCACGGTTCTGCTCGCGTTCCGCAGTTTCGCGGCGGCGGCCGTGCCTTCGGTCCGGTCGTGCGCTCGCATGCCATCGATCTGCCGAAGAAGGTGCGGGCGCTCGCGCTCAAGCACGCTCTGTCGGCCAAGGCCAAGGACGGCGGCATCATCGTCATCGACAAGGCCTCGCTCAGCGAAGCCAAGACCAAGATGCTGGCGGCGCAGTTCGGCAAGATGAGCCTGGCCAACGCCCTGATCATCGACGGCGCCGAGCTGGAAATGAACTTCGCGTCGGCGGCGCGCAACATTCCGAACATCGACGTGCTGCCGATCCAGGGCATCAACGTTTACGACATCATGCGGCGCAAGACTCTCGTGCTGACGAAAGCCGCGCTCGATGCGCTGGAGGCGCGTTTCAAATGAGCACCAGCGATCCGCGTCATTACGACATCATCCTCTCTCCCGTGATCACCGAAAAGGCGACCATGGGTTCGGAGTTCAACAAGGTGACCTTCAAGGTTGCCCGTACCGCGACCAAGCCGCAGATCAAGGAAGCGGTCGAGAAGCTGTTCGACGTCAAGGTCAAGAACGTCAACACGCTGATACGCCAGGGCAAGGTCAAGGTATTCAAGAATAAAGTCGGACAGCAGTCTGATGTGAAGCGCGCGATCGTGACCCTCGAAGAAGGTCATCGCATCGACGTGACCACCGGCCTGTAAGGAGCGGATCGATGGCGTTAAAGACCTACAATCCGACCACACCGAGCCAGCGCCACCTGGTCACCGTCGATCGTTCGACGCTGTACAAAGGCGCGCCGGTCAAGTCGCTGACCGAAGGTCAGCACTCCACGGGTGGCCGCAACAACAATGGCCGCATCACGTCGCGCTTCCGCGGCGGCGGGCACAAGCAGGCCTATCGCATCATCGACTTCCGCCGTACCAAGAAAGACATGGTCGCGACCGTCGAGCGTCTCGAATACGATCCGAACCGCACCGCCTTCATCGCGCTCATCAAGTACGAAGACGGCGAGCAGGCCTACATCCTGGCGCCGCAGCGTCTCGCCGCTGGCGACAAGGTCATCTCGGCTGACAGCGCGGACGTGAAGCCGGGCAATGCGATGCCGCTCGGCGCCATTCCGGTCGGCACCATCGTGCACAACGTCGAGCTGAAAATCGGCAAGGGCGGTCAGCTCGCCCGTTCGGCCGGTACCTATGTGCAGATCGTCG
Organism: Rhizobiales bacterium Ga0077525; assembly: GCA_001464835.1. Taxonomy (GTDB): domain Bacteria; phylum Pseudomonadota; class Alphaproteobacteria; order Rhizobiales; family Xanthobacteraceae; genus Pseudolabrys. The sequence goes on from LNDS01000049.1 coordinate 10,484, forward strand.
GCCGCGATGGCGACTACGTCATCATCCGCCTGTCGACGTCGGAACAGCGCCTCGTTCACGGCCGCTGCATGGCGACCATCGGCGCGGTGTCGAACCCCGATAAAATGAACACGACGATCGGCAAGGCCGGCCGTCAGCGCTGGCGTGGCCGTCTGCCGCATAACCGCGGCATCACCATGAACCCGGTCGACCATCCGCACGGCGGCCGCACCAAGGGCGGCGGTCACTGGACCACGCCGTGGGGCTTCCCGACCAAGGGCAAGAAGACCCGCAAGAACAAGCGCACCACCAAATTCATCATGGTCAGCCGCCATGACCGCAAGAAAAAGCAGAGTTAGGGACTAGAGCAATGACACGTTCCGCATGGAAAGGCCCGTTCGTCGACGGTTATCTGCTGAAGAAAGCGGAAGCCGCGCGTGCGTCCGGACGCCACGACATGATCAAGATCTGGAGCCGGCGCTCGACAATTCTGCCGCAGTTCGTCGGCCTGCATTTCGCCGTCTACAACGGCCAGAAGCACGTTCCGGTGACGGTCACGGAAGAGATGGTCGGTCACAAATTCGGCGAGTTCTCGCCGACCCGAATTTTTTACGGCCATACGTCGGACCGTAAAGCCAAGAAAACGGCTTAAGGCCGCGCAGGACAGAGAAACGTTATGGGCAAGCGCGCACGCGAACGGGACCTCCCCGCCAACGAGGCCAAGGCCGTGACCCGGATGATCCGGATCTCGCCGCAGAAGCTTAACCTGGTCGCGCAGATGATCCGCGGCAAGAAGGTCGCCGGCGCATTGGCCGACCTCGAATTTTCGCGCAAGCGCATCGCCAAGGATGTGCGCAAGTGCCTGGAGTCGGCGATCGCCAACGCCGAGAACAATCACGACCTCGACGTCGACGATCTCATCGTCGCCGAGGCTCATGTCGGCAAGGCGCTTGTGATCAAGCGCTTTTCCCCGCGCGGCCGTGGCCGCGTCGGTCAAATTCTCAAGCCGTTCTCGCATCTGACGATCGTCGTTCGTCAGGTCGCGGCGGCCGAAGCGAACGCCTGAGGAGGATAGTAGTGGGTCAAAAGATCAATCCGATCGGGTTTCGTCTCGGCATCAACCGCACCTGGGACTCGCGCTGGTTCGCCGGCAAGACCGAGTACGGCACGCTGTTGCATGAAGACATCAAGATCCGCGCGATGCTCATGAAAGACTTGAAGCAGGCGGCTGTCTCCAAGATCATCATCGAGCGCCCGCACAAGAAGTGCCGCGTGACCGTTCACTCGGCCCGTCCGGGCGTGGTGATCGGCAAGAAGGGCGCCGACATCGAGAAGCTGCGCAAGTCGGTCGCCAAGCTGACCGACAGCGACGTCGTCATCAACATCGTCGAAATCCGCAAGCCGGAACTCGACGCGCAGCTGGTGGCCGAGTCGATCTCGCAGCAGCTCGAGCGCCGCGTTGCGTTCCGCCGCGCCATGAAGCGCGCCGTTCAGTCGGCGATGCGCCTCGGCGCCGAAGGCATCCGCATCAACTGCACCGGCCGCCTCGGCGGTTCGGAAATCGCCCGCATGGAATGGTATCGCGAAGGGCGCGTGCCGCTGCACACGCTGCGCGCCGATATCGATTACGGCGTGTCGACCGCTTTCACCACCTACGGCACTTGCGGCGTCAAGGTCTGGATCTTCAAGGGCGAAATCCTCGAGCACGATCCGATGGCGCAGGACAAGAAGCTCGCCGAAGGCGATAGCGGCCGTCCGCGCCGCGATAATGCGGCCTAAAGAGACAACAACATGCTGCAACCGAAGAAAACGAAATTCCGCAAGGCGTTCAAGGGCCGCATCCACGGCACCGCGACGTCCGGCGCCACGCTGGCCTTCGGCCAGTTCGGCCTCAAGGCTCTCGAGCCGGATCGCGTCACCGCGCGCCAGATCGAAGCCGCGCGCCGCGCGCTGACCCGCTTCATGAAGCGCGCCGGCCGCGTCTGGATCCGCGTCTACCCGGACGTTCCGGTGTCGAAGAAGCCGATCGAAGTGCGCATGGGCAAAGGCAAGGGCACGCCGGAAGTCTGGGTGTGCCGCGTCAAGCCGGGCCGCATCCTGTTCGAAGTCGACGGCATCCCGGTCGGTGTCGCCAAGGAAGCCCTGACGTTGGCCGCCGCCAAGCTGCCGGTCAAAACCCGTTTCATCGAACGCATCGCCGAGTAAGAACCATGAAATCCGCCGACGTAAGAGCGATGACGCTCGACCAACTCGACGACGAGGTGCTCAAGCTAAAGAAGGAGCAGTTCAATCTGCGCTTCCAGCGGGCCACGGGTCAGCTCGAGAACACCTCGCGCGTTCGCGTCATCCGCCGCGACATCGCCCGCATGAAGACCATCGCCGCGCAGAAGCGCGTCGGCGCCGAGCCGGCCGCCAAGACCACGACGGCAAAGCCCGCCGTCAAGACCAACAAGACGCCGAAGTCGGGCCGCCGCAAGGCCGCCACGAAGTCGCCGCCGAGCGCCGCCAAGCGTGCGATCGCCCACAAACCGAACAAGTCGAAGAAGCAAGGGGTCTGAGATGCCAAAACGTACGCTCCAGGGCGTCGTCGTCAGCGACAAGCAGGCCAAGACCGTGGTCGTCCGCGTTGACCGCCGCTTTGCCCACGCGACGATGAAGAAGACCATCAGCCGCTCGAAGAAGTATCACGCCCACGACGAAACCAACGAATACTCGGTTGGCGACAAGGTGTGGATCGAAGAGCGCCGTCCGATTTCCAAGTTGAAGACTTGGGAAGTGATCCGCGGCGAGAAGAAGCAGAAAGTCTAGTCGCCGCTGTTTTGTTGAACTTTTAGATAAACCTGGGTGCCGAGGCTATGAGCCTTACCCGCCCAAAAAGAATGAGAGCCGCATCATGATTCAGATGCAAACCAACCTCGACGTCGCCGACAATTCCGGCGCGCGCCGCGTCATGTGCATCAAAGTGCTGGGCGGTTCGAAGCGGAAGTACGCGACCATCGGCGACATCATCGTCGTCTCGGTGAAAGAAGCCATTCCGCGCGGCCGCGTGAAAAAGGGCGAAGTGATGAAGGCCGTCGTCGTGCGCATCCGCAAGGACATCAAGCGCGCCGACGGTTCGGTCATCCGCTTCGACCGCAACGCCGCGGTGCTGATCACGGCGCAGAGCGAGCCGGTCGGCACCCGTATCTTCGGGCCCGTGCCGCGCGAACTGCGCGCCAAGAACCACATGAAGATTCTCTCGCTCGCCCCGGAGGTGCTGTAATGGCTGCCAAGATCCGTAAAGGCGACAAGGTCATCGTCCTGACAGGCCGCGACAAAGGCCGCACCGGTGAAGTCATCGAAGTGCGCCCCGATGCCGACCGTGCCCTGGTGCGCGGCATCAACATGATCAAGCGTCATCAGCGTCAGTCGGCCCAGCAGGAAGGCGGCATCATCTCGAAAGAGAGCGCCATCCACCTGTCCAACCTGGCGCTGGCCGATCCCAAGGACGGCAAGCCGACCCGCGTCGGATTCAAGACTATCGGCGAAGGCGACGACCGCAAAAAAGTGCGTATCGCCAAGCGCTCCGGAGCAGAGATCGATGGCTAAGCAAGAAAATACCGAACCCAAGGTCAAGAAACCGAAGGTCGCCAAGCCCGCCGAGGGCGACGCGCCGAAGGTCAAGAAGGCACGCGTGGCGTCCGACTATGTGGCGCGTCTGACGACGCACTACGAGAAGGTCATCCGCGCCGAGATGACCAAGCAGTTCGGCTACAAGAACGTCATGCAGGTGCCGAAGATCACGAAAGTGGTCCTCAACATGGGCATTGGCGAAGGCGTTGCCGACCGCAAGAAGGTCGACCAGGCCGCGGGCGATCTCGCTCTGATCGCCGGCCAGAAGCCGGTCATCACCAAATCGCGCAAGTCGATCGCCACCTACAAGCTGCGCGACGGCCAGGCCATCGGCACCAAGGTCACTTTGCGCAAGACGCGCATGTACGACTTCATCGACCGCCTGGTGAACATCGCGCTGCCGCGCATCCGCGACTTCCGCGGGCTGAATCCGAAGAGCTTCGACGGCCGCGGCAACTATTCGATCGGCGTCAAGGAACACATCATTTTCCCGGAAATCGACTTCGACAAGGTCGTCGATTCCTGGGGCATGGACATCACCGTTTGCACCAACGCGCGTACCGACGAAGAAGCGCGCGCTCTGCTGGCTGCATTCCAATTCCCGTTCCGGCAGTGAGGGGCCGTCCGGCCACCTCAAACGCGGAAATAAGGAGCTAAGATACATGGCGAAGAAGAGTTCGATCGAGAAGAACAATCGACGCAAGCGGATGACGAAGCAATTCGCCGCCCGCCGCGCCAAACTCAAGGCCATCGCGCACGACAAGGACCTTCCGATGGAAGAGCGCTTTGCCGCGACGCTGAAGCTTGCCGAACTGCCGCGCAATTCGTCGCGCGTGCGCATTCACAACCGCTGCGAACTGACGGGCCGTCCGCACGCATATTACCGCAAGCATCGTCTCAGCCGTATCGCCCTGCGCGATCTCGGCAACAAGGGCCTGATTCCAGGCCTTGTGAAGTCGAGCTGGTAAGGGGGCCGAGATGGTAAACGATCCGATCGGCGATATGATCACCCGCATCCGCAACGCGCAGATGCGCGCCAAGGCCAAGGTCTCGATGCCGGGCTCCAAGCAGCGCGAACGCGTTGCCGAAGTGCTCAAGACCGAAGGCTACATCCGCGGTTACGCCGCCGTGGCGCATGCCAACGGCCGCAGCGAGCTCGAAATCGAACTCAAGTATTTCGAAGGCGAGCCCGTCATCCGCGAAATCGAGCGCGTCTCCAAGCCCGGCCGCCGCGTCTATGCGTCGGTCAAGGCGCTGCCGCGCATCAACAACGGTCTCGGTGTCGCCATCGTTTCCACGCCGAAGGGCGTGATGGCCGACCACGACGCCCGCGACGCCAATGTTGGCGGCGAAATCATCTGCACGGTGTTCTAATGTCACGCATTGGCAACAAATCCATTGCTGTTCCGGCTGGCGTCACCGCCAATGTCGAAGGGCAGACCGTCAAGGTGAAGGGTCCCAAGGGCGCCATGCAGCTCGTGCTGCATGACGACGTGACCATGACCCTGGACAAGGGCGTGGCGACGGTGAACCCGCGTGACCAGTCCAAGCGTGCGCGCTCGATGTGGGGCACCTATCGCACTTTGGTCAACAACCTGTTCACCGGCGTGACCAAGGGCTTCGAAGAGAAGCTTGAGATCACCGGCGTCGGTTATCGCGCCGCGGTCCAGGGCAAGAGCCTGAATCTGCAGCTCGGTTTCTCGCACGACGTGACGTTCGCGATTCCGGAAGGCATCGCCATCGCGACGCCGAAGCCGACCGAAATCACCATCACCGGCATCGACAAGCAAACGGTCGGGCAGGTTGCCGCGGAGATCCGCGGTTATCGTCCGCCGGAACCGTACAAAGGCAAGGGCGTGAAGTACGCCGGTGAATACATCTTCCGCAAGGAAGGCAAGAAGAAGTAGAGGGCATAGCGCCATGTCGAGATTAAGTGACCGGACCGCACGGCGGACGGCGACGGTGCGACGCAAGGTAAAGCTTGCGGCGCGTGGACGGGCCCGGCTTTCCGTGTTCCGTTCGTCGCAGCATATCCACGCGCAACTGATCGACGATGAGAAGGGCGTGACACTCGCGGCCGCCTCGACGCTCGAGAAGAAGATGCGTGAAGGCAAGAAGACGGGCGCCAACATCGAAGCCGCCAAGGCTGTCGGCAAGTTGATCGCCGAACGCGCCAAGGAAAAGGGCATCACGGAAGTGGTGTTCGATCGTGGCGGTTATCTCTATCACGGCCGTGTCAAGGCGCTGGCGGATGCCGCGCGTGAAGGCGGACTTAACTTTTAACGGAACACGTATCGTCCCGAAAAGTGGCAACCGGTTTTCGGACAAGACGATGCGCAGGGAAAGCTGAACATGGCACACGAACCCCGACGAGATCGCGAACGCAGCCACGGCCGCGAGGAGCGCGACAGCGAATTCACCGACAAGCTGGTGCACATCAATCGTGTCGCCAAGGTGGTGAAGGGCGGCAAGCGCTTCGGCTTCGCGGCGCTCGTCGTTGTTGGCGATCAGAAGGGCCGGGTCGGTTTCGGTCATGGCAAGGCGCGCGAAGTGCCGGAAGCCATCCGCAAGGCGACTGAAGCCGCCAAGCGCTCGCTGACCCGAGTCGCGCTGCGCGAAGGCCGCACGTTGCATCACGACGTGCTCGGCCGTCACGGCGCCGGCAAGGTGTTCCTGCGCGCGGCGCCTCCCGGCACCGGCATCATCGCCGGCGGCCCGATGCGCGCCGTGTTCGAAACGCTCGGCATGCAGGACATCGTCGCCAAGTCGCTCGGTTCGTCGAACCCGTACAACGTCGTGCGCGCCACGTTCGACGCGCTCAAGCATCAGGACTCGCCGCGTTCGGTCGCTTCGCGCCGTAACGTCAAGGTCTCCACGCTGCAGGCTCGCCGCCGCGAAGGCGCCGACGAAGTCGCGACCGCTGAGTAAGGATCTGAAAGATGGCTACCGCCAAAAAGACCGTCAAGCTTGAGCAGTATGCGAGCCCGCTGCGCTGCCATCACGATCAGCGCGAAACGCTGGTCGGTCTCGGCCTGAACAAGGTCGGCCGCGTCAAGGATCTGCCGGATACGCCGGAGACCCATGGCATGGTCCGCAAGGTGCGCCACCTGGTGCGCGTGGTCGAAGACAAGAAGTAATTCTGCGCCGCGCTCGAAGGTGAGCCGGCGAACGCAGAGAACGAGGACGTGAGATGAAACTGAACCAGATCGCCGACAATCCCGGCGCCCGCAAGAACCGCATGCGCATCGGCCGCGGCATCGGCTCCGGCATGGGCAAGACCGGCGGCCGCGGCGGCAAGGGCCAGACCGCGCGCTCCGGCGTGCGCATCAAGGGCTTCGAAGGCGGCCAGATGCCGCTGCATCGCCGCCTGCCGAAGCGCGGCTTCCGCAACACGCCGTTCGCGGTGAAGTTGAACGAAGTCAGCCTGACCAAGCTGCAAGCGGCGGTCGACGCCGGCAAGCTCGACATCAAGGCGACCATCGACGCCGAAGCCATGGTCAAGGCAGGGCTGATGCGCCGCGCCAAGGGTGGCGTCAAGATTCTCGGCGGCGGTGAGTTCAAGGCCAAGGCCAATTTCTCGGTGTTCGGCGCGTCCAAGTCGGCGGTCGAGGCCATCGAAAAGGCCGGCGGCTCGGTCAAGATCGTCAAGCCGGTCGTCGAGGAAGATGCCGAGCCGCGCGGCAAGAACAAGCGTATGGCGCTTGAAGCTGCCAAGCCGGCGAAGGGCAAAAAAGCCGAATAACTTCGGCGGGTTAGCCGCATCGGTCGCGGGGGCGGCCGGTGCGGCTTCCCGTCAGCTACCAGTTTTGACGACAGCGCCTATGTAAGGGTCTTCAAGGTTCGGGACCCCTTAGCCGCGAAGGCCAAGCCGGGGCGGACAAGACCGGGCTAAGGCGGCAGGAGCGAGCGAATGGTTTCGGCAGCAGAACAATTAGCGGCCAATCTCAATTTCGGCGCGCTCGCCAAAGCCGACGAGCTTAAAAAGCGTATCTGGTTCACCCTCGGCGCGCTGCTGGTTTATCGCCTCGGCACCTATATCCCATTGCCCGGCATCGACCCGACCGCGTGGCAGCAGATTTTCAATCAGCAGGCCGGCGGCATCCTGGGCATGTTCAACATGTTCTCCGGGGGCGGCATCAACCGGATGGCCATCTTCGCGCTGAACATCATGCCGTACATTTCGGCCTCGATCATCATTCAGTTGATGACAACGGTGTCGCCACGTCTTGAAGCGCTCAAGAAGGAAGGCGAGTCCGGCCGCAAGGTCATGAACCAGTACACGCGGTATCTGACCGTCGTGCTGGCGCTGTTCCAGTCCTACGGCATTGCCGTCGGTCTGCAAGGCACCGGCAGCGTCGTCAGCGAACCCGGCCTGTTCTTCCTGATCTCGACCACGATCACCTTGACCGGCGGCACCATGTTCCTGATGTGGCTCGGCGAGCAGATCACCGCGCGCGGCATCGGTAACGGCATTTCGCTGATCATCATGGCCGGCATCGTCGCCGAGTTGCCGTCGGCCATTGTCGGTACGCTCGAACTCGGCCGGCAGGGCGCGCTGTCGACCGGCCTCATTTTGCTCATCCTGGTGATGGCGGTTGCGGTCATCGCCTTCATCGTGTTCGTCGAGCGCGCGCAGCGCCGCCTGCTGATCCAGTATCCTAAGCGCCAGGTCGGCAACCGCATGTTCGAGGGCCAGTCGTCGCATCTGCCGCTCAAGCTCAACACCTCGGGCGTCATTCCGCCGATCTTCGCCTCGTCATTGCTGCTGCTGCCGACGACGGTCGCGAACTTCAATGCCGGCTCCGGCCCGGAATGGCTGACGACGATGACCACGTTGCTCGGTCACGGCCGTCCGCTGTTTCTCGTTCTGTATATTTCGCTGATCGTGTTCTTCGCCTTCTTCTATACGGCGATCGTGTTCAATCCGACCGAGACGGCGGAAAACCTGAAGAAGCATGGTGGTTTCGTGCCGGGCATTCGCCCCGGCGAGCGCACCGCCGAATACATCGACTACGTGTTGTCGCGCATCACCGTGGTCGGCGCGATCTATCTGTCGATCGTCTGTATTATTCCGGAAATCCTGATCTCGTATGCGGCGGTGCCGTTCTACTTCGGCGGCACGTCTTTGCTCATTGTTGTCAGCGTCACCATGGATACGGTGGCGCAGGTGCAGGGCTATCTGCTCGCGCATCAATATGAAGGCCTGATCAAGCGTTCGAAATTGCGGGGGCGCAATCGATGAGATTGATCCTGCTCGGCCCGCCGGGGGCGGGGAAGGGCACGCAGGCCCAACGCTTGGTCGAGAAGCACAAAATCGTGCAGCTCTCGACCGGCGACATGCTTCGTGCGGCGGTCGCGGCGGGAACGCCGGTCGGCTTGCGCGCCAAGAGCATCATGGAAGCCGGCCAGCTTGTGCCGGATGAGGTGGTCGTGGCGATCATCGCCGACCGCATCGACCAGCCGGACGCACGGCGCGGTTTTATCCTTGATGGTTTTCCGCGTACCGTGCCGCAGGCCGAGGCGCTGGATGAATTGCTCGCCGAACGCGGCCTCAAGCTCGATGCAGTCATCGAGTTGAAGGTCGACGAAGGCATTCTGGTCAAGCGCATCGAGACCCGCGTCGCGGAAATGACCGCGCGCGGCGAGCCGCTGCGCAAGGACGATAATCCGGAAGTGCTCAAGGGCCGGCTTGCCGCGTACCATGACCAGACAGCGCCGCTGGCCGGCTATTACGACGCCAAGGGTCTGCTCAGGGGCGTCGACGGCATGGCGCCGATCGACGACGTCACGGCGGCCATCGGCAAATTGCTCAGCGGAGCGGCAACGCCAGACGAGGTCGAACCCAAGGCCAAAGCCGGATCGATGTGGGATTCGGTGGCCGAAACGGTGAGCGGCTTAGTCGATAAGGCCACGGCGTTCATGACCGATGACAGCAAGCAAGCGCGTCCCAAGGCAGCCAGACAAGTCCGCAAGAAGGCCGTCGCCGCGAAGCCTTCCGCGGCCGCCAAGCCGAGTCGCGCCAAAGCGGTGAAGTCGGTCAAAAAGGCTAAAAAGGCGGGCAAAGTCAGAAAGGCCAAAACGGTCACGAAAAAGACGGTCAAGAAGTCCAAAGCCAAGAAAACGGCCAAATCGACGGCCAAAACCGCCAAAAAGAGCCTGAAGAAGACGAAATCCGCGGCCGCCAAGCGCAAGGGCGGGCGGGGCAAGAGCAAGTCCCGACGGAGGTTGACGAAGGCCTCATGAATCCCCTAATAAGACACGCATTCAGAGTTTTGGCGCGATGCCGGACCCCCAAATGGCGGGGGCGGGTGTCGTGTTACGCTTTGCGCTATCCCCTTCAAGGGACGAGAGAAATTCGGCAACAAGAATTCGGCGCGTTCAGCGCCTCCGACCGATAACAGGAGAGACTATCCGTGGCTCGTATCGCGGGCGTGAATTTGCCCACCAACAAGCGCGTCCTCATCGCGCTTCAGTACATTCATGGCATCGGTCAGAAGATCGCCGCCGATATCGTCGGCAAGGTTAACTTGCCGCCGGAACGCCGCGTGTCGCAGCTCACCGACGCCGAGGTGCTGCAGATCCGCGAACTGATCGACCGCGAATTCCTGGTCGAGGGCGATCTGCGCCGCGAAACCTCGATGAACATCAAGCGGCTCATGGACCTCGGTTGCTACCGCGGCCTGCGTCACCGCAAGGGCCTGCCCGTTCGCGGCCAGCGTACGCATACCAACGCGCGCACCCGCAAGGGCCCGGCCAAGACCATCGCCGGCAAGAAAAAGACCACCTGATTTTTTGCACTCGTCCGCGCTTCGCCCGTGAAACGGCGAACCGCCGTGGACCTCGAAAGGACTGACTATGGCCAAAGAAGCCACCCGCGTCCGCCGGCGCGAACGCAAGAACATCGCGTCGGGCGTCGCGCACGTCAACGCGTCGTTCAACAACACCATGATCACCATCACCGACGCGCAGGGCAACGCCATTGCCTGGTCGTCGTCGGGCACGATGGGCTTCAAGGGCTCGCGCAAGTCGACGCCTTATGCGGCGCAGATGGCCGCTGAAGACGCCGCCAAGAAGGCGCAAGAGCACGGCATGCGCACCCTCGAGGTCGAAGTGTCGGGTCCGGGTTCGGGCCGCGAGTCGGCGCTGCGCGCGTTGCAGGCGTCGGGCTTCACCGTCACCTCGATCCGCGACGTGACGACGATCCCGCACAACGGCTGCCGTCCGCGCAAGCGTCGTCGCGTCTAAAGACTGACTGATTGAAGCGGATGCGCACGGGCGCGTCCGCTGCCGCCGAATTTTTCCCCCCACACGGCGGGTGGGGTGCGCTGGCAGAAGCCTTAGGGCGTGGAACCAGCGCTGCATAATGGGTGAAGATGTGATCCAGAAAAATTGGCAGGAATTGATCAGGCCGAACAAGCTCCAGGTGACCGCCGGGTCCGACCCGGCGCGCATCGCCACGGTCGTTGCCGAGCCGCTCGAACGCGGTTTTGGCGTGACGCTCGGCAACGCGCTGCGCCGTATTCTGCTGTCGTCGTTGCAGGGCGCCGCCGTGCAGTCGGTGCACATCGACGGCGTGCTGCATGAATTCTCCTCGATCGCCGGCGTGCGCGAGGACGTCACCGACATGGTCCTCAACATCAAGGACATAGAAACAGGGTCCCGGCACCGTCACCGCCGGCGACATCCAGACCGTCGGCGATGTCGTCGTGCTCAACCCCGAACTCGTGCTGTGCACGCTGGACGAGGGCGCCGAGATCCGCATGGAATTCACCGTCAACACCGGCAAGGGCTATGTCCCGGCCGAGCGCAACCGTCCGGAAGACGCGCCGATCGGCCTGATCCCGGTCGACTCGCTGTATTCGCCGGTGCGCAAGGTGTCGTACAAGGTCGAGAACACCCGCGAAGGTCAGATCCTCGATTACGACAAGCTGACCATGACCATCGAGACCAACGGCGCGGTCACGCCGGACGATACGCTCGCTTACGCGGCGCGCATCCTCCAGGACCAGCTCAACGTCTTCGTCAACTTCGAAGAGCCGCGCAAGGAACAGGCGACCGAGACCATTCCGGATCTCGCCTTCAACCCGGCGTTCCTCAAGAAGGTCGACGAGCTGGAGCTGTCGGTGCGTTCGGCCAACTGTCTCAAGAACGACAACATCGTCTACATCGGCGATCTCGTTCAGAAGACCGAAGCCGAAATGCTGCGCACGCCGAACTTCGGCCGCAAGTCGCTCAACGAGATCAAGGAAGTCCTGGCGCAGATGGGCCTGCACCTCGGCATGGAAGTGCCGGGCTGGCCGCCGGAAAACATCGAAGAGCTGGCCAAGCGCTTCGAGGATCATTATTAGGAATTCCCGAACCGGGCATAGCGCCCGGTTCGGTTTTTAAAGCCGCCTTCCGCGGCGTGCCGGAATTCTCCGGTGCATACAGGATAGAGGCAGGGAGTTTTCGCGATGCGTCACGGAAAAGTTTATCGCAAGTTGGGTCGTCATTCTTCGCACCGTATGTCGATGTTCGCGAACATGGCTGCCTCGTTGATCAAGCACGAGCAGATCGTTACGACGCTCCCGAAGGCGAAAGAGCTTCGCCCGATCGTCGAGAAGTTGGTGACGCTCGGCAAGAAGGGCGATCTCGCCGCCCGCCGCCAGGCCATTTCTGAACTCGGCGACGTCGCCATGGTCAAGAAGCTGATCGACGTCATCGCGCCGCGCTACAAGGACCGCCAGGGCGGCTACACCCGCATCATGAAGGCCGGCTTCCGTCACGGCGACAACGCCGCGGTGGCCGTCATCGAATTCGTCGATCGCGACGTCGAGGCCAAGGGCAAGGATTCCGGCCCCGTGCAGGCCAAGAAGGCCGACGACGAGAACGCGGCCGCGTAAACGTGGCTTCGCTTCTAAATCATTTAAGGGCGGCGCTTGGCGCCGCCCTTTTGTTTTGTGCGTCCGCTATCGCGCAGGCGACACCGGCGCAGGACGCAGCCCTGATCGATGCCGCCGGGCGTGGCGATAGCGCCGCTGTGGCGCGGCTCATCAAGGAAGGCGCCAGCGTGAAGGCGCGCGACGGGCAGGGCCGCACCGCCTTGCTGGCGGCCACCCACGCCAACCGTGTCGAGGCAGCGCGGCTGCTGATCGCTGCGGGCAGCGACGTCAATGCCAAAGACGCGATTGAGGACAGTCCCTTTCTGTATGCCGGGGCCGAGGGCCGCGATGACATTTTGAAAATGACCCTGGCGGCCGGCGCGGACTTGAAGAGCACTAACCGCTACGGCGGCACCGCGCTGATACCGGCTGCGCATCATGGCCATGTCGAGACCGTGCGTATCCTGCTGGCGACGAAAATCGACAAGGATCACGTCAACAAGCTCGGCTGGACCGCGCTGCTGGAGGCCGTCATCCTCGGCGATGGCGGCCGTGCCCACACGGAAATTGTGCGGCTGCTCGTGGCCAGCGGCGCTAACGTGAACCTGGCCGACCGCGAGGGCGTAACGCCGCTTGCCCACGCCCGCCGCCGTGGCTTTGCCACGATGGCTGCCGAGCTTGAGAAGGCGGGTGGCCGCTAAGTCCCTATTAGGCTTGCCGCCGATTAGTTCCTGCGCAGCTGAACGATAGGCTCTGCCCGCCCGTTGGGTAGTACGTGTCATTCGAAAGCTTCATCACTTCGGCCGCTGATGTGTCGCGGACCATCGGAAGGATTGCGCCATGAAAAAGTTCTTCGTTGCTGCTTGTATTTTCGCTCTGACCGCCGCGTTGGGGGCGTCCGCTGCGTCCGCCCAAGGCAAAAGCGGCGGCCGAGGCGGCGGCCACTCATCCTTTGTCAGTGTGCCTGGTTCGGAGCGCGGCCTCGATCGCGCCGACATAGCCGCCGGCAAACATGGCGCCAAGGGACGAGCTCATGCGCGCACGCGCGGTTCGCATGCGAGGGGCTTCTGCCCGCCGGGGCAGGCCAAAAAGGTCGGCAAGGGCAGCCGGTTCGCCTGCTGATTTACCGCTGCTCGCGATCGATTGATCATCAAGAAAGCCCGGACCCAGGTCCGGGCTTTCTCATTTGGCGGCGGGCCGCTGAAACCTTTGTTGGAAATGCTCAAAACTGTGTTGGCCGTCACATCGGACCGGCGGTATCATGATATCCAAACGGCCGATCGAAACAGCCGTAAGGGGAGACTTCCGATGATCCGCACCGGGCTTTTGGTGGTAGCGCTTTGCGTGCCGGGATTGACCGGGGCGGCGCAGGCACAGGCGCAGTCGCCGCAGGTCGAGCGCGGCAGCTATCTCGTCAACACCGTGATGACCTGCCAGAACTGCCACACGCCGATGGGCCCGAACGGCCCGGATTTCAGCAAGGCCTTGTCCGGCGGCATCACCTTCGACGAACCGCCGTTCAAGGTGACCGGCTCGAACATCACGCAGGACAAGGAAACCGGCATCGGCGCGTGGACCGACGCCGAGATCAAGACGCTGCTGCGCACCGGCAAGCGGCCGAACGGCGTTCAGATCGCCGAAATCATGCCGACAGCGTTCTACGGCATCGTCACCGAGAGCGATATGGATGCGATCGTCGCCTATTTGCGCACGGTGAAGCCGGTCAAAAACAAGGTGCCGGATCCGATCTACAAGATCGCGCTGCCGCACCATGCGTTTCCCGGTTCTGAAAAGCCCTACACCGAAGCGATGCTGAAGGACAAGGTGAAGAACGGCTTCTATCTCGTGACCATCGGCCACTGCATGGAATGCCACACGCCGTTTGGCGCCAAGGGCAAGGACTTCGTCGGCGATCTCGGCAAAGGCGGCATGGAATTCCCCGGTCCGTGGGGCAAATCGGTGTCGCGCAACATCACCCCGCACAAGACCAAGGGTATCGGCGACTGGAGCGATGCCGAGATCAAGCGCGCCATCACCGACGGCGTGTCCAAGGACGGTTCAAAGCTCAAGCCGCCGATGGGCTATCCGTATTACGCGCGCATGACGGCCGACGATCTCGACGCGATGGTGGCCTATCTGCGCACGGTGCCGGTGAAGGAGTAGCAGGCGGAAGCCACAAACTTCGTTCATTCCCGCGAAAGCGGGAATCCAGTTCTTTGCAGCTTAGAGGACTGGATCCCCGCCATAGGCGTACTGAAGGAACGCCGTTCTTCAAACGGCTATGCGCGGGGACGAACGGATAGGTGCTACCACCCCTCCAGCACCACCTTGCCAATCGTGGTGCCGCTTTCGATCTGGGCATGCGCCTTTTTCAGGTTGGCGGCGTTGATCGGCGACAGCGCCGTCGCCGCCGTGGTGACGATGAGGCCGCCGTCGATCATCGCCGTAATCTCGTTGAGCAGTTTGTGCTGCGCGATCATGTCCGGCGTCGAGAACATCGGGCGCACGAACATGAACTCCCAATGGATCGACACCGATTTGCGCTTGAGCGCCATGGCGTCGAGCGTCTTCGGATCGTCGATCAGGCCGAACTTGCCCTGCGGCGCGATGATGTCGAAGATTGCCGGATAATGCTGTTCGGTGCCGGTCATACTGGCGATCAGCGCGACTTGCGCGTGGCCGATGGCCTTGAGTTGCTCGGCCATCGGCTTGGTGTGATCGATGACGTGATCGGCGCCTAATTTCCTGCACCAGGCCGCGCTCTCCGGCCGCGACGCGGTGGCGATCACGGTCAGAGCGGTCAGCCGCTTCGCCAATTGGATCATCATCGAGCCGACGCCGCCGGCGCCGCCAATGACGAGGAGGGCGCGGCCGTCCGGGGTCTTGCCGGGCGCGACGCCGAAGCGGTCGAACAGCAATTCCCAGGCGGTGATGCCGGTCAGCGGCAGCGCCGCGGCTTGCGCGAAATCCAGCGACTTCGGCTTGAAGCCGGCGATGCGCTCGTCGACCAGATGGAATTCCGAATTGGTGCCGGGCCGCGCGATCGAGCCGGCGTAGAACACTTCATCGCCAACCTTGAACAAGGTCACGCCGGGCCCGACTGCCTCGACCACGCCTGAAGCGTCATAGCCGAGCACCTTGGCCGGTTCGCCGGGGCCGGGCGCAGCGCGCATGCGCACCTTGGTATCGACCGGATTGACCGACACGGCCTTGACCGCGACGCGCAGGTCGCGGCCCGTGGGGGCCGGGTCGTCGGCGGTGATGTCGATGAGCGCGTCCTGCTCGCCGATAGTCAGGGATTTGAAATAGCCGACGGCCTTCATGGGCGCGCTCCGCGTTAAGGTTGGACGCCCCTCATGCCGTGCCTCCGCGGCGCTGGCAAGGACGCAAAAAGGGGCCGAAAAGCCGCTGATACCGCCGGGGACGCCTTCAATCCGCCCCGGCGCGGGCCTATATCGGTATGGCGACGCTGGAGAGGAATCGACATGGATTTGAAGGTCCGTTTTGCCCTGTTCGGAGTGCTTGCCGCCGCTTTGCTGCCAATCGCGGCGCAGGCGCAAGGCCCGGCACTCGAGCGCCGTGTGCCCAATGCCGCCGAGCTGCGGCTGTCTTATGCGCCCGTCGTGCAGCGGGTCGCGCCGGCCGTGGTCAATGTCTATGCCGCCAAGACGGTGCAGACGCGCAACCCGCTGTTTGAGGATCCGATCTTCCGACGCTTCTTTGGCGTGCCGGGCGACGCCGGCAACCAGACGCAGCGTTCGCTCGGCTCCGGCGTCATCGTCGATGCATCGGGCCTGATCGTAACCAACGTCCACGTCATCGAGGGCGCCGACGAGATCAAGGTGTCGCTCGCCGACAAGCGCGAGTTCGAAGCCACGGTCGTCTTGAAAGACCCGCGCACCGATCTGGCGGTGCTGCGCGTCAAGACCTCGACCGAGAAGTTTCCGGTGCTCGACTTCGCCAATTCCGACACGCTGGAAGTCGGCGATGTCGTGCTCGCCATCGGCAATCCGTTCGGCGTCGGGCAGACCGTGACGCATGGCATCATTTCGGCGCTGGCGCGCACGCAGGTCGGTGTGTCCGACTATCAGTTCTTTATTCAGACCGATGCCGCCATTAATCCCGGCAATTCCGGCGGCGCATTGGTCGATCTCACCGGAAAGCTGGTCGGCATCAATACCGCGATCTTCTCACGCTCCGGCGGCTCGCAAGGCGTCGGCTTTGCCATTCCCGCCAACATGGTGCGCGTTGTCGTCACCTCGGCCAAGACTGGTGGCAGCGCGGTGAAGCGGCCGTGGCTGGGCGCCAAGCTGCAAGCCGTCACCGCCGACATTGCCGACAGCATGAGCCTGAAGCGGCCGGCCGGCGCGTTGATATCAAGCGTCACGCCGAACGGACCGGCGGCGCGCGGCGGCCTCAAGCCCGGCGATCTCATTGTCTCGGTGGACGGGCAGGCGGTCGATGACACCAACGCCTTCGATTATCGTTTCGCCACCAGGCCGCTCGGCGGCAGCGCCAGGCTCGGCATCGTCCGCGCCGGGCAGGAACTGGCCGCCACTGTCGCGCTGCAAACCGCGCCGGACCTGCCGCGCGAGGAAATCACCATTCGTTCGCGCTCGCCGTTCTCCGGCGTGAAGGTTGCCAATCTGTCGCCGGCTCTGGCCGACGAGTTGCAGATCCAGAACATCGACAGCGGCGTCGTCGTGCTCGATGTCGATAACGGTTCCTACGCCAGCAATCTCGGTTTCCAGCGCGGCGACGTGATCGAGGAGGTCAATGGCCGGCGCATCACCGTAACCAAGGAACTGGATGCCGCCGCCAAAACGCCGAGCGGCGCCTGGCGCATCATCATCGTACGGCGCGGCCAGAAAATTTCCGCGGTGTTCGGCGGATGACCGCGCGCCCCCAATCCGGGCCCAATCTGTTCGCCGCCGCCGGCCTCGACAAGGATGCGCCGCGGCCGCTCGCCGACAAATTGCGGCCGTCGAAGCTCGACGAAGTCGTCGGCCAGGATCATCTGCTCGGCCCCGACGGCGTATTGACCCGCATGCTGTCGACGCGCTCGCTCGGCTCGCTCATCTTCTGGGGCCCGCCCGGTACCGGCAAGACCACGGTGGCGCGGCTGTTGGCCGACGCGACCGAACTGCATTTCGAGCAGATCTCGGCGGTGTTCTCCGGCGTCGCCGACCTCAAGAAAGTGTTCGACGCCGCGAGGCTGCGCCGCGAAAGCGGCAAGGGCACGCTCTTGTTCGTCGATGAGGTGCATCGCTTCAACCGCGCGCAACAGGATTCGTTCTTGCCGGTGATGGAAGACGGCACCATCGTGCTGGTCGGCGCAACAACCGAAAATCCGTCGTTCGAACTCAACGCCGCGCTTCTGTCGCGTGCCCGCGTGCTGGTGTTCAAGTCGCTCGATGCCGCCGCGATCGAAAAGCTGCTCACCCGTGCTGAAGAACTCGAAGGCAAAAAGCTGCCGCTCGATGACGGCGCGCGCACCGCGCTCGCCAGCATGGCCGATGGCGACGGCCGCGCCTCGCTGACGCTCGCCGAGGAAGTCTGGCGCTCGGCCCGTCCTGGTGAAATCTTCGATCAGGCCAAATTGCAGGAGATCGTGCAGCGCCGCGCGCCGATCTATGACAAGGCGCAGGACGGTCATTACAACCTCATCTCGGCTTTGCATAAATCGGTGCGCGGCTCCGATCCCGACGCGGCGTTGTATTATCTCGCCCGCATGCTGGATGCCGGCGAGCCTCCGCTCTACATTTGCCGCCGCGTCGTGCGCATGGCGATTGAGGATATCGGGCTGGCCGATCCGCAGGCGCTCGTCATCGCCAATGCCGCCAAGGAAGCTTACGATTTCCTCGGCTCACCCGAAGGCGAACTGGCCATCGCGCAAGCGGTGCTCTATGTCGCCACCGCGCCGAAATCGAATGCCGGATACGCCGCCTATGGCGCGGCCAAGGCGGTCGCCAAATCCGCCGGCTCGCTGGTGCCGCCGAAACACATTCTCAATGCGCCAACCAATCTGATGAAGTCGGAAGGCTATGGCCGCGGCTACACTTATGACCACGACACCGAGGAAGCTTTTTCCGGCCAGAACTATTTTCCCGATGCGCTGCCGCGCCAGCAGTTCTACAATCCGCCGGAACGCGGATTCGAACGCGAGATCAGGAAGCGTCTGGAATATTGGGCGAAATTGCGCCGCGATAAGCAGCCGTAAAATCATCGCTGCGCGCTGCCCGGCGGCGATCGCGCATGCAGCCCGATATTGGCAGATCTTAAAGCGGGCACTATAATAAATTGCAACCGGGAGATTGCATCCGCTGGAGGCGCGCCCATGAACGGCCTCGTGACATTCCTGCAGGGTTTGAAAACGCCCGCGACCATCATCGCAGCGATCGTTATTGTCAGCATATGGAAATTCTGGACGAGCGCTTCCGAACAGCCGCCGGCGCCGACACCGGCCAGCGTGCAGGCGCAGCAGACCGAACGGGCGATCCAACGGGCAATGGCGACGCCCGCGCCGACGCCACGGCCGACCGCAACGCCATTGCCCGCGGGCTGGCCAAAGATCATCGTGGCAAGACGCTGGTCTTCGGTCGACAGGGTCCTAGGCGAGGTGCGGTACGAGGCCTGGGCGGTGCCGCAATACGAGAACTATCGTCAGTTTTCGGATAATACGGCCTCTGAATCGGTGAGCGCTATTCAGGGACGCTTCAACACGCCCGACGAGATCGTCAGATTTGCCATTAAGAATGGGATTGTCGTAAGCGGATACACGGCGCGGCAAGGATCGGCGATTGTGCCGCAGCGCCGCTAGGCAAAAGCTGCACTATGAAACTCCTGACCCTTTGCGCCGCATTGTGGATAGCTGCCTTGACCGCTTCTTTGGCGCCGCCTGCGCAGGCCGCGCAATCGCTCACCGGCCGCTGGGCCGCCAATCCGGCCGCTTGCGACGGCGGCTTTTTCGCGCAGCCCCCGCTGGTCGTTACGAGCTACGCCGTGCGCTGGCAGGGCGATAGTTGCCGCATCGGCCGCATGTATAAAGCCGGGGAGGCAGTCTACATACAGGCTCTGTGCTGGAGCGCCGACGGCGAGCGTTCGGTGCCGGTGTCGCTGCATCCGCGGGGTGGAAAACTCAGTCTGACCTGGGACCGGACGCCGAGGGGCGAGCTGCAGCGCTGTCATTAACGCAAATTGCGCTCCGGCGCGCCAAATAGCGGCAGCACACCCGAAAAACGCCTTAAACCGGCGGCCTGTGCTACAGACGAGATTGAGCGCCGCGATGTGCGAAAACCCTGTTTGGAGCTAGTTTGATGAGAGGCGGCAGAGAAGGCCCTCGGCCCGGCGGCGGCAAATCGTCGGTCGGCCGTTCGCCAGGTGGCAAGCGGACGCCCGCAGGCCGTGGCGGCCGTCAAGACCGTCAAAGAGACCGCAGCGACCGACCGGGCGGGAAATTCGGCGGTAAGACCGACGGCAAAAGCCGCGACATGCGCGGCGACTTCAAGAACAAGCGCTCGGGCGGCAAATCATCCGGAGCCAAATTCGCCAGCAAGTCCGGCGGCAAGCCGGGCGCGCGCCTTGAAGCGCCATCCGAAGGCCGCCCCAATCGCCGCTTCGATGCCAAGTTCGACGTCAAGCCGGGGCCGCGCGCTGCGGCACAGCCGGGGGCACGGCCCGGCGCGCGCTCGCGCAGCCGCCCGGATGCGCCGGCCGGTGCGATCCGCAACGAGAAGGGCCGCGCTTTCCCGGCCCGTCCGCCGCGCGACAATTCATTCTCGACCAAAGCCGCCATGGTGGCGTCGGCGCCCGCGCCGAAGCCGAAGGCCGTCCCCAACCCGGCGAATTATTCTGCCGGCGTGCAGACCATCTTCGTCACGCCGGATGAAGACGGCATGCGCGTCGACCGTTTCTTCGAGGCGCGCTTTCCCGGTCTGTCGTTCAGTCACATCCAGCGCATCGTCCGCAAGGGCGAGGTGCGCGTGAATAGCCGCCGCACCGAACCGAAGAGCCGTCTCGTCGCCGGACAGGCCGTGCGCATTCCGCCGCTGCAGCTCGAAGCGCCGAAGGTGCGCGAAGAAGCGCCGCAGGCGATGAAGGACCGCGAGTTCCTGCGCTCGATCACGTTGTCGGAAGACGACGATGTGCTGGTGTTGAACAAGCCGGCCGGTCTTGCCGTGCAGGGCGGCTCGGGCGTGAAGGAAAACGTCGACGACATGCTCGAGTCGTTGCGCGCGCCCCATGCCGACGCGCAGCGTCCGCGCCTGGTGCACCGTCTCGACAAGGACACCGCCGGCTGTCTGCTCGTCGCGAAAACGCGTTTCGCCGCCGCCGCGCTCGCAAAAACTTTCCGCACCCGCGCCGCGCGCAAGATCTATTGGGCTTTGGTCGCTGGCGTGCCGAAGCCGAAGCAGGGCCGCGTTTCGACCTATCTCGCCAAATACGAAGACGAGGAAGATTCATACATGCGCATCGCCGCGCATGGCGAGAAGGATGCCGTGCACGCCGTGACCTATTACGCCGTGGTCGAAACCGCGGCGCAGAAGCTCGCCTGGATTTCGCTGAAGCCGGTCACCGGCCGCACCCACCAGTTGCGTGCGCACATGGCGCATGTCGGCAATCCGATCATCGGCGATCCGAAATACTTCAACATCGAAAACTGGGAACTGCCCGGCGGCATTCAGAACCGGCTGCATCTTCTGGCGCGGCGCATCGTCGTGCCGCATCCGCGCGGCGGCACCATCGACATTTCGGCGCCGCTGCCGCCGCATATGCAGCAGTCGTGGAACCTGCTCGGCTTCGACATCGGCCGCTACGACCCGATCGTCGATGCGCCGGAAGAGGACTAGCCAACGAGGCTTTGCATCCCCATTTTAAAGGGATGCAGCGGGCGTTTCTCTTGAGCTTGTTGGCCGTCGCGGCTTTCGTGTCAGCGCCGCCCTTGCACGCGCAGACGGTCGACGATCCTTACAGCATCATGCGGCCGGAGCCGGGCGCACGGCAGCCGAAAGCGTCCGAACCCTGGTTGCCGCCGAAGTACAAATCGCCGCGCGGCACGCAGCAGCAGGTCAAGCGCCCGCGCACCGCGCCGCCCCTGGTGCAGGCCTATCCGCAGTCGCCGCCGCCGATCTATGTGCCGGAAACCGGCCGCCTGTTGCCCAACTTGCCGGCGCTTCCGGGGGCAGGGCCGGGCGGCCGTGAAACCGGACAAGACCGCGCGCTGCGTTGCCAGCATCAAGCCGGCGTTTACGGCGACGCCACGGGCAATCGCGAGGCCTATGTCGGCGGGTGTATTAATCAGTAGCGACCCGTCATTCCGGGGCGGCCGAAGGCCGGAACCCGGAATCCAGAGTTGGATGCGAAGCTATAGTGTGTGGCTCTGGATTCCGGGTTCGCACTTTCAGTGCGCCCCGGAATGACAGAAAATCAAATCTCCTCCATGACCTGCGCGTAGGAGATCACCGCGAACAAGGCCGTGCCGCCGATCATGTTGCCGATCAAGACCGGGATCATGAACTGCACGATCACCTGCCACCACTGCCATTCGCCGTTCAGCATCAGCATGAAGGCGTCCATGCTGCCGGTGACGATATGGGTGAAGCCGCCGATCGCGATCAGGTAGGTCATCAAGGTGATGACGGCGAATTTCGCGGTCTCGGCGGCCGGGATCATCCACACCATCGCCGCGATCAGGAAGCCGGAACTGATGCCGGCAAGCAGCATTTCGAACCAGTGCAATTCTTTCAGATGACGGCTGACCTCGAGCATGCCGGCGAGCAATTCCGGCTTCAGCACCGGCGTGAAAGTGCAAAACGCCGACGCCATCAACGTGCCGGTCAGGTTGGCGGCGAGCACGATCGCCCACAGCCGGCAGACGCGCCAGAAATTCCGCCACGACGTGTCTTTGAGAAACGGCAGCACCACCGTGATCGTGCTCTCGGTGAACAATTGCTGGCTGCCGAGCACCACCATGAGGAAGCCGACGCTGTAGCCGAGCCCGACGACCAGCGGACGCCATTCGGTGTCCGGCAGATGCGTCAGCAGCACCGCCTGCGCCAAAAGCGAAAAGCTGATCGACAGCCCGGCCGCGACGCCTGACCACCACAGCGACGTCGCGGGCCGCTGCATTTCCTCTTCGCCGAGCCGCCGCACCACCTCGTAGATGACCGGCGTGCGCGGCATCGACATTTCCTCGACGTCGTTGACCTCGCGGTTGCTGATGCCGTGCCGGGGATGCCTGGCCGTGTCGCGCTTCTTGCCGGCGGTCGAGGAGCCGTTTTTCGCCATGGTCAAAACCTGTGCGGGAGCGAAGGTCTCTCGGCAACGCCCGGCCTATCCGCCGGTTCCCGGTCTGGAACTACGGGATAGTGTATCGCCTCGCGGCACGTCGCGCCCTGTCCGCCAGAACCATTAACCTTCTGAGATGACGTGAGCAATTTCCCGGCTCGGCAAAAGCCCGGCCGGGTTCCCGCTAGGACTTTGTCAACCGCTGGCCTTCTATATGGAACCCAGGGAGTAGGGGTTCATTGACTGACACGCGCAGCAACGCCGCAAAAATAGGCTTAGGCGCCGAGCCGGAATTGACGCCGGTCGCGGTGACCCGATGGAGCGCGCGCCTCGTCGATCCGCAAGTTGAGCAGGACTACCTCCTTCACCGTTTCGCCGACGACCGCCGCCGTGTCCTGTTACTGACCGGGCTGGTTGCGCTGGCGAGCATCCTGAACTTTCTGGTGAGTTATCTCACCAATGCACCGTCGTTTGAGGCGACGATGATCCCGACTATCGCCGGCATCGTCATGCCGATCGTCGGCTTCTGCATCGCGCTGCGCCTGCGCTCGCCGCACGTGTTGCAGACCTTGATGATGGTGGCGATCGTGGTCGGCACGCTGACGCGCCTGAGCATGCTGACGTTGCGGCCCGATACCGCGGACATGTGGACGACCTTGATGGTCGGCATCGTCTTCGTCATCTACCTCTATCTGCCGATCAGACTGGCCGGCTCGGTGGCGGTCGCCGCTTTGTTTTCCTGCGTCGCGCCGTTCTGGTGGCTGCAAGTGCTCGGCGACGTGCTGCCGCCGGATGTGTTCTACCGCGGTCTGGTCTGGGTACTTCTCGCCAATGCGCTGGGCTTCACCGCCGCCAATTCGTTGCAGCGCAGCCAGCGCATGCAGTATGCGCAAGGCCTGGTGATGCGCCATCTGTTATCGACCGACGCGATGACCGGCATCGCCAACCGCCGCCGCTTCGATGCCGCGCTCGCGCGCGAATGGCGGCGCTGCCGCCGCGCCGGCGCGCCTTTGTCGCTGCTGATGATCGATGTCGATCACTTCAAGGCCTATAACGATTATTGCGGCCATCCGCAGGGCGATGCCTGCCTGCGCGAACTGGCGCAAGTTCTGGTCGAAGCCATCGGCCGGCCGGGCGACATCGTCGCCCGATACGGCGGCGAGGAATTCGCCGTGCTGATGCCGGAAGTCGGCGCCGCCGGCGCGCTGGCGGTGGCCAACAAGCTGACGGCGGCCTTGCGCCAGGCCGATATCGCGCATCCGCGTTCGCCGGCGGGTCCGCGCCTGACCATCAGTATCGGCGCGGCGACCGCCAAGAATCTGACTGGCGAACCGGCGAGCCTGGTCGAGTTCGCCGACCGGCTGCTCTATGCCGCCAAGGCCGCCGGCCGCAATCAGGTGGCCGTCGGCCAGTTGACGCCGGCCGGCACTATCCGCGCGGCGTAATCCAATTTACCGCATGCTGGCATTGAACTTGTCGAGCGCGGCCTGGCCGGGGCACAGCTCTTTTTCGTTCAGCGCGTTGAGCGGCGTATCGACCGTGTCGAGACTGCTGTGCAAATCGTCGGCGTCCTTTTCCACGTAGAGCAGCCCGGTGACGATTTGGCCCCGGGCGGCGTGCTGTTGCAGGAAGCCCTGCGCGGCGGCGCGGTCGTGCACCTGATAATCGGCGTCGAGCTTGCGCAGCGCGATGGTCGAGCCGTCATGCTGCTCGACGATCTCGACCGTGCCGGGATCATATTTCACTTCGATCGGCATGCGGCTTGAAATCACATCGAGCCGGTTGACCGCTTCGTTGTGCTCGCGCACGAAGTCGAAGCTCTTGGTCGAGCCGGCGTGATTGTTGAACGCCACGCACGGCGAGATGATGTCGATGAAGGCCGCGCCCTTGTGCGCGATGGCCGCCTTGATGATCGGCACCAATTGCTGCTTGTCGCCGGAGAAGGAGCGGGCGACGAAGGATGCGCCGAGTTGCAGCGCGATGGCCGCGAGGTCAATGGAATTGTCGGTATTGACGACGCCGCGCTTGGACTTCGAGCCGCGGTCGGCGGTGGCCGAAAATTGTCCCTTGGTCAGGCCGTAGACGCCATTGTTCTCGACGATATAGGTCATGTTGACGCCGCGCCGCAGCGCATGGGCGAACTGGCCGAAGCCGATCGAGGCTGAATCGCCGTCGCCGGAGACGCCGAGATAGATGAGATCGCGGTTGGCGAGGTTGGCGCCCGTGACCACCGACGGCATGCGGCCGTGTACCGAATTGAAGCCGTGCGAATTGCCGAGGAAATAGGTCGGCGTCTTCGACGAGCAGCCGATTCCGGAAATCTTGGCGACGCGGTGCGGTTCGATCGACAATTCGAAACAAGCCTGAATGATCGCCGCCGTGATCGAGTCGTGGCCGCAGCCGGCGCACAACGTCGACACCGTGCCTTCGTAATCGCGGTGGGTGTAGCCGAGTTCGTTCTTCGGCAGGTTGGGATGATGGAATTTCGGCTTGGCGAGATAGGTCATGAATTCACCTTCATCGGCGTCACCTTCAACTGGTCGAGATGGTCGCCAATCGCCTTGGCGATGAAGCGGGCCGTGATCGGCGTGCCGTCATAGTGCAGGATCGGCACCAGCCGCACCGGATCTATGCCGCATTCATTGACGATCAGCGAGCGCAGTTGCGCGTCGCGATTCTGCTCGACGACGAAAACGAAATCGTGGTCGGCGACGAAACTGTTGACCGACGAATGGAACGGGAAGGCGCGCACGCGCATGCGGTCGATGGCGTGTCCGCGGCCCTCGATCATGTGAATGGCTTCGTCCATGGCCGGCGCGGTCGAGCCGACATAAATCACGCCGTATTTGGTGGCCTTGGCCGAATTGGCCTGCAACGGCCGCGGCACCATGTCCTTGGCGGTGTCGAACTTGCGCACCAGCCGCTGCATGTTGTCGACGTAAGGCGCGCCTTCCTCGGTGTATTTGGCGTAGCGGTCGCGCGACGTGCCGCGCGTAAAGAACGAGCCCTTGGTCGGATGCGTACCCGGATAAGTGCGGTACGGAATGCCGTCGCCATCGACATCGAGATAGCGGCCGAAATCGCGGCCGGCATCCAGTTCCTCGGCCGTCATCACCTTGCCGCGGTCGAATTTCTTGCTGTCATCCCAGGTCAGCGGCCGCGACAGATGATGGTTCATGCCGATATCGAGATCGAGCATGACGAAGACCGGCGTTTGCAGGCGGTCGGCGAGATCGAAGGCGACCGCGCCGAACTCGAACGACTCCGCCGGATTTTCCGGGAACAGCAGCACATGCTTGGTGTCGCCATGCGAGGCATAAGCGCACGAAATGATGTCGCACTGCTGGGTGCGCGTCGGCATGCCGGTCGATGGGCCGGCGCGCTGCACGTCGAAAATCACGGCCGGGATTTCGGCGAAATAGGCCAGCCCAATGAACTCCTGCATCAGCGAAATGCCCGGACCCGAAGTCGCGGTGAAAGCGCGCGCGCCGTTCCACGATGCGCCGATCACCATGCCGATCGAGGACAGTTCGTCCTCGGCCTGCACGATGGCGTACTTCGCCTTCTTGGTTTCCGGATCGACGCGCAGTTTCTCGCAATGCTTGGTGAAGGCGTCCGCCAGGCCGGACGAAGGCGTGATCGGATACCAGGCGCACACCGTGGCGCCGCCATAGACCGCGCCCAAAGCCGCGGCGTTGTTGCCCTCGATGAAAATGCGGTCGCCGACCTTATCGGCCTTGCGCACGCGCAAGCCGATCGGGCAGGCGAGGTTGAGCACCGCGTAGTCGCGGCCGATATGCAGCGCCTTGACGTTCGGCTCGATCAGCTTCGGCTTGCTCTTGTATTGCTCGCCGATCAGTTGCTCGACCGCTTTCAGGTCCATGTCGAGCAGCGCCGACAGCGCACCGATATAGATGATGTTCTTGAACAGCTGGCGCTGGCGCGGATCGGTATATTCGCGGTTGCAGATCGCGGTCAGCGGCATGCCGATGACGTTGATGTCGGGGCGGAACTTGGAGGCCGGCAGTTCCTTGGTCGAATCGTAGAACACATAGCCGCCGGGCTCGATGCCGGCGATGTCCTTGTCGAAGGTCTGCGGGTTCATCGCCACCATCATGTCGATGCCGCCGCGCGCGCCGAGATGGCCGGCTTCGGTGACGCGCACCTCGTACCAGGTCGGCAGGCCTTGAATGTTCGACGGGAAGATGTTGCGCGGCGCTACCGGTACGCCCATGCGGATGATGGCGCGGGCGAACATCTCGTTGGCGCTCGCCGAACCGGAGCCGTTGACGTTGGCGAAGCGGATGACGAAGTCGTTTACGCGGCTGATCGGCGAGGGGGTCGGCATGAGCTTCCTGCGTGTGTCATTTCCAGCAAATACTTCTGCATGTCCCAGGCGCCGGTCGGACAGCGTTCGGCGCACAGTCCGCAATGCAGACAGACGTCTTCATCCTTGATCATGGCGCGGCCGGTCTTGAGGCCGTCCTGAACGTATAAATCCTGCGTGAGATTGAGGGCCGGCGCGGTCAGCCGCGTCCGCAGTTCGGCTTCCTCGCCGTTCTGCGTGAAGGTGATGCAGTCCATCGGGCAGATATCGACGCAGGCATCGCACTCGATGCACAAAGGCGCGTTGAACACGGTCTGTACGTCGCAATTCAGGCAACGCCCGGCCTCTTTCAGCGCCAGTTCGACGTCGAAGCCCAGTTCGACCTCGGACTTGATGTCCTTCAGCGCGATGCCGAGATCGCGGTGCGGCACCTTGTAGCGCTTGTCGAGATCGATCTGGTTGTCATAGGACCATTCGTGAATGCCCATCTTCTGGCTCATCACCTCCACCGCCGGCATCGGGCGGTCGGCGATGTCCTCGCCATTGAGCATCTTGTCGATCGAGACCGCGGCCTCGTGGCCATGCGCCACCGCCCAGATGATGTTCTTCGGGCCGAAGGCGGCGTCGCCGCCGAAGAAGACTTTGCGGTTGCTCGACTGGAACGTCACCTTGTCGACCTTCGGCATGTTCCATTCGTCGAAATCGATGCCGGCGTCGCGCTCGATCCACGGAAAGGCATTCTCCTGGCCGACAGCGACCAGCACGTCGTCGCAGGGGAAGTGCTGGTCCGGCTCACCGGCATTGACCAGCTTGCGGCGGCCCTTGGCGTCGAACTCGGCCTTCACCTTTTCGAACACGACGCCGGTGAGCTTGCCGTTGTCATGGGTGAATTCCTTCGGCACCAGAAAATTATGGATCGGAATGCCTTCGTGCTGGGCGTCTTCCTTTTCCCAAGGCGACGCCTTCATCTCGTCGAAGCCGGAGCGCACGACAACCTGCACCTCTTCGCCGCCGAGACGGCGCGATGAACGGCAGCAGTCCATCGCCGTGTTGCCGCCGCCGAGCACGATGACGCGGCGGCCGATCTTGGTAATATGGCCGAACGACACCGACGACAGCCAGTCGATGCCGATATGGATATTGGCGGCGGCCTCCTTGCGGCCGGGCAAATCGAGGTCGCGGCCGCGCGGCGCACCGGTGCCGACGAAGATCGCGTCCCAGTCTTGCGCCAGCAAAGCCTTCATCGAGTCAATGCGCTGGCCGCCGCGAAAATCGACGCCGAGATCGAGCACGTAATTGGTTTCTTCGTCGATGACGCTATCGGGCAGGCGGAATTTCGGAATCTGCGTGCGGATCATGCCGCCGACTTTCTTGTCGGCATCGAACACGGTGACGCTATAGCCGAGCGGCGCGAGATCGCGCGCCACGGTCAGCGACGCCGGCCCGCCGCCGACCAAAGCGATGCGCTTGCCGTTGCGGTGTTGCGGCGGCTTCGGCATGCGCGCGGTGACGTCTTCCTTGAAATCGGCGGCGACGCGCTTCAGGCGGCAGATCGCCACCGGCTCTTCCTCGACGCGTACGCGGCGGCATGCCGGCTCGCACGGACGGTCGCAGGTGCGGCCGAGAATTCCCGGGAATACATTCGACTTCCAGTTCACCATGTAGGCGTCGCCGTATCGTCCGGCGGCGATCATGCGGATGTATTCGGGAACGGGTGTGTGCGCCGGACAGGCGTACTGGCAGTCGACAACTTTGTGGAAATACTGCGGGTCGGAAATATCGGTATTCTTCATTGCTTCCTCAAAACGCGGCCGGGCGTGATCTCTGTACGCACGGTTCGCGCTGCTTCCCTTGGGTCGTGCCTTGTATCCGGCTCGATTCCGACGTCGATACTATTGATTAGAATGTCTTTAGGCTACTTATCCTTGAGTTCGATCAAGGCTTTTTGAGGCTCGCGTCTGTTGCGGCGCACAACGGTGCTTGCTAGAGGCTTGCGCATTATGAAACTCATCCTTTTCGATGTCGACGGAACCTTGATGGACAGCCAGCACATGATCTGTGCGGCGATGGATATGGCCTGGCGCGGGCAGGGGCTGCCCTGTCCGCCGCCGGAAGCCGTGCGCGCCATCATCGGCCTGTCGCTGGCCAACGCGATGGAGACGCTGGCGGCCGGCCGCGACCATCCGATCGACGCCTTGGTGACGGGCTATAAAGATGCCTTCTTGACCATGCGGCAGGCCGGCATCTGGAAGGCGCCGTTGTATCCGGGCGCGCGTGCGGCAATCGACCGCTTGCGCCTGCGCGACGATTGCGTGCTCGGCGTCGCCACTGGCAAGTCGCGGCGCGGCGTGGCGGCGATGGTCGAGACCCACGGCCTCGAAGGCGTGTTCGCCACGGTGCAAACCGCCGACACCGCGCCGTCCAAGCCTGATCCCGGCATGGTGCTTCACGCCATGCGCGAGACCGGCATCGCCGCGGAAAACTCCGTCGTCATCGGCGACACCGTGTTCGACATGGAAATGGCGAAGAACGCCGGCGCGTCCGCTATCGGCGTGGCGTGGGGCTATCATCCGGTCGCCGATCTGCATGAGGCCGGCGCGCGATCGGTGATCGATGACTTCGCCGCGCTCGATGCGGCGCTGCTCGCGCTGTGGCCTTCAAGCGAGAAGGCTTCCGCGCATGCGTGAGTTCATGGAAGAGATTTTCATCAACCAGCCGCTCGACCCGATGGTGTCGGCGCGGCAGGGCGCGCGCGCGTCCTTGCGCAAGCGTTTCTATAAGCAGGCGCAGGTTGGTGAGAAAACCGCCGACGGTTTCCCGTTGCTGCTCGACGGCAAGCAGGTGATGACGCCGGCGCGCAAGGCGCTGGTCGTGCCGGTGCGTGAACTGGGCGAAGCGATTGCGAAAGAATGGCAAGCGCAGGTCGAGGTCATCGATCCCTTCGCCATGCCGCTGACGCGGCTCGCCAATGTCGTCATCGACGGCGTTGCGGCGAAGCCTGAGCCGATCATTGCCGAGATCGTGCAATATCTCGGCTCCGATCTGGTCTGTTATCGCGCCGATACGCCGGCAGGTCTGGTCGACATGCAGAAGGCCGAATGGGACCCGGTGCTGGCCTGGGCGCGTGACGCGCTCGGCGCGCGCTTCATTCAGATCGAAGGCGTGGTCTTTGCCGCGCAGCCGGAAGAGGCGATAGCCGCCGCGTCAGCGAGCATTCCAAAAGATGTGTGGCGGCTCGGCGCGGTGGCCTCGATCATGACCTTGACCGGCTCGGCCTTGATCGCGCTCGCCGTTGACGCCGGCGCGTTTGATCCCGCCGCCGCCTGGAAAGCGGCGCATGCCGACGAGGATTACCAGATGGCGCAGTGGGGCCTCGACGACATGGCGCTGATTCGCCGCGAAAACCGCTTCGCCGAATACATGGCGGCGGCGACGGTGCTGAAGCTGGTACGGTGAGCGTCGCTACTTTTCCCGGGCGCGGCGCATAACGAAGTTGTGCGCCGCAGACCCGGGATCGTTACGGCCTCTGACTCTGGAACGGCCGGCTCGGCGTCGCATCACTCGCTCACGCTCGTGCTGCGACTTGTCCGGGGCAGGCAGGCCTAATGCCCGCTGGGCTCACCCCGTCGCGCCGTCTCGAACAAGAACCACGCCCGCTTTTCGGCGGCGTCGATGAAATTCTCCAACAGGCTCGCCGAGGCGACATCGTCATGCTCGTCGCACACTTCATGCGCCGCGCGCATCGCCTTGATCGTGTGCAGCGTGTCCGTGTGCAACTCGATGAGCATGTCGTCGGGCGACACGTATTCGGCGTCGTTGTCGGCAATCGTCTGCTTTTTGCCGATATCGCCGATCGAGCGCAATGTATTGCCGCCGATCTTGCGCACGCGCTCGGCAATCTCGTCGGTCGAGGCGAGCAGTTCGGCCGCCTGTTCGTCGAACATCAAATGGTAGTCGCGGAAATGCGGCCCGCTGACGTGCCAGTGGAAATTCTTGGTCTTCATGTAGAGCGCGAAGGTGTCGGCCATGATCGCGTTCAACGCGTCGGCGACGGCCTTGGTCGCGTTGCTCTTGAGATCGATCGGCGTTTTCAGCCGCGGCGCGGGCTTGGTAGCCATTTGAAATGTCCTTTTCGGCAATGGAGAGCCCCCGGCCGGATAATAGGCCGGAACAAAAAAAGTTCCATTGCCGGCGAAGGAAAGGCCTATTTCAGCTTCTCGCTGACGGCAGCCGCCATGCGGGCGAAAACCGAGCCCCAGCTTTGCGTCCCGTCCTGCCGGAAGACGCGCAAGCCCGGATACCACGGACTGTCGTCGCGCTGGAGCATCCAGCGCCAGTCGGCGATCGCCGGTACGGCGGTAAACACCGGTCTACCCAGGGCGCCGGCGAGATGCACAACCGGCGTATCGGGGCCGATTACCAGATCGAGCTGGCTGATGACCGCGGCGGTGTCGAGAAAGAAGTCGCTGTCCGCGTTCGTGTCGGCGTCGATGGTTCTGATCTTGTCGCGAAAGGCGACGCCGCGGATGTCCTGGACCGGCTGGCCCTTCTGCAAGGCAATGAGTTCGACGCCGGGCAGCGCCGCGATATCCTTGAACGCGGTCAGCGGAATGTTGCTGTGCGGATTGTCGGTGCCGTCCCAGACGATGCCGATCCTGAACGGCGCTTCGCCGAGCTTGTCGGCAAAGGCCGCGACGCGTGCCGGGTCGGCCGAGAGGTAAGGCTCGCGCGGCAAGGTCTCCGGCGTGGTCATCAGCACCGCCGGTACGCTCGCGAGCGGCAGCCAGCGCAGCGGCCGCTTGCTCTCCAGATCGGCCACGTTGCTGACGACCGTGACGCCTTTCAGCGTCGATAGAAGCGGCGCCATGCTCTTGTGCGCCAGCACGACGACGTCGTGCCCCTGCGCCGCCAGCATCGGCGCAAAGCGCGCGAACTGGATGACGTCGGCGAAATCCTGATCGGCGACCAGCACCAGACGCTCGCCGGCGCGCGGCGCCGTGCCGTCCCAGCGCGTGTCGGGCAAAGGCGGCTTGTAATCGGGCCCGGTCAACTCGAAGCGATGCTCGAGATCGGCGAAGCCCGGCGGCCAGTCGCCGCGCATCAGCTTGATCCGCCCGCGCGCCACATAGGCTTCGTGCAGGCTGCGCTTGAGCTTGATCGCGCGCGTATAGGACGCCACCGCCTCGTCGAGCCCGGCCGGATCGCCACGGCCGCCCGCCAGCTCGAGCAAAGCCATCTCGCACAAAACGCTGCCGCGGTTGGCATGGACCTCGGCGACGTCCGGCGACAGCGCGATGGCGCGGTCGAAATCCTTCAGCGCGTCGTCGCGCCGGCCGGCCGATTGCAGCAGGCCGCCGCGGTTGATCAATTCGAGCGGAGAGTCCGGGGCAAGCTCCAGCGCCTTATCGAAGCTCTTGAGCGCTTCGGCGGGGAGGCCGGCGTCGATCATGATATTGGCGCGGTTGGCGTGGGCGGCGGCGAGCTTGGGGTCGAGCGCGATCGCCTGGTCGAGCGCCTTGACCGCTTCCAGCGGCTGGCCGAGCCGGTCCAGCGCTTGGCCGAGCAGATTGAGCATGCGCGCCTCGGGCGGCACCAGGCTCAAGGCCCGGCGCACCAGATCGACGCCCTGCTTGAACTGGCCTTCCTGGCAGGCAACCACCGCGACGTAATAGAGCGCGTCGGCGTTCTTCGGGTCCTTTTGCAGGACCTCGCCGTAGCGCTCCATGGCCTGCGGGATCTGGCCCTGCCGGTGGTGAAAAAGCCCCTGTTGCAGGAGCTGGGCCATGGTCTTGTGGTCGGTCGTCGGGTCGGTCATGGGGGGCTTGTAAGCAGGGTTTTGGGGGATGCCAAGTCTTCCTCAACCCTGCCCTTCACCCCCAACATATGCCTTTTGCAGCGCACCAAACTGGGCCAAACTGCCGGAACGGGGTTTCAAAGGGCTAAAAGACACCATGAAGGACATTCTCGACCGGCTGGAAGAACGGCGCGACGAGGCCCGCTTGGGCGGTGGGCAAAAGCGCATCGAGGCCCAGCACAAACGCGGCAAGTTGACCGCCCGCGAGCGTATCGAACTCCTGCTCGACAAGGGCTCGTTCGAGGAGTTCGACATGTTCGTCGAGCACCGCTCCTCCGACTTCGGCATGGAGAAGACGAAATTCCCCGGCGACGGCGTCGTGACCGGCTGGGGCACCGTCAACGGCCGCACCGTCTACCTGTTCTCCAAGGATTTCACCGTGTTCGGCGGCTCGCTGTCGGAGGCGCATGCGCAGAAAATCGTCAAGGTGCAGGACATGGCGCTTAAAGCGCGAGCGCCGGTGATCGGCCTGTTCGACGCCGGCGGCGCGCGCATCCAGGAGGGCGTCGCCGCGCTCGGCGGCTATGGCGAGGTATTCAAGCGTAACGTCCTGTCCTCCGGCGTCATCCCGCAGATTTCCATCATCATGGGACCCTGCGCCGGCGGCGACGTCTATTCGCCGGCGATGACCGACTTCATCTTCATGGTGCGCGATACGTCCTACATGTTCGTCACCGGCCCCGACGTGGTGAAGACCGTGACCAATGAAGTGGTGACGGCCGAGGAACTCGGCGGCGCCTCGATCCACACCACAAAGTCCGGCGTCGCCGACGGTTCGTTCGAAAACGACGTCGAATGTCTGTTGCAGATGCGCCGGCTGATCGACTTCCTGCCGGCGAATTTCGAAGCCGGCCCGCCGTCATGGCCGACGCTCGACGATGCCGACCGCATCGACGAGTCGCTCGACACGCTCATCCCCGACAATCCGAACAAGCCCTATGACATCAAGGAACTGATCCAGAAGGTCGTGGACGAGGGCGACTTCTTCGAGATCTCCACCGCCTATGCAAAAAACATCGTCACCGGCTTCGGCCGCATCGCCGGCTCCACCGTCGGTTTCGTCGCCAATCAGCCGATGGTGCTGGCCGGCGTGCTCGACAGCGATGCGTCCCGGAAGGCCGCGCGCTTCGTGCGCTTCTGCGATGCCTTCAACATTCCGATCGTCACCTTCGTCGACGTGCCCGGATTCCTGCCCGGCACCGACCAGGAATATGGCGGCCTCATCAAGCACGGCGCGAAACTTTTGTTCGCCTACAGCCAGTGCACCGTGCCGCTCGTCACCGTCATCACGCGAAAAGCCTTCGGCGGCGCCTACGACGTGATGGCGTCGAAGCACATCGGCGGCGACGTCAACTACGCCTGGCCGACGGCGCAGATCGCGGTGATGGGCGCCAAGGGCGCGGTCGAGATCATCTTCCGCGCTGACATCGGCGACAAGGATAAGATCGCGGCGCGCACCAAGGAATACGAGGACCGCTTTCTGTCGCCCTTCGTCGCCGCCGAGCGCGGCTATATCGACGACGTCATCATGCCGCACTCGACGCGCCGCCGCATCGCCCGCGCGCTGGCCATGCTGAAGAACAAGCACGTCGAGCAGCCGCGCCGGAAGCACGATAATTTGCCGGTGTGAGGCAGACGACCCCTCTTGCCGGATTCTACTTTCGCGCGCAGTCTTGGCCCCATAAGCCGCCACAAGGCGGCATCAGGGGGAGACACATGGCCATGCTCACAGCAGGAGTCCGTTTACTCGCCGCCGCCGCCACCGCCGCGCTGATATTCACCGCTCCGGCGCAGGCGCAATACCCGGAACGCAACATCACGCTGATCGTGCCTTATGGCCCCGGCGGCGGCACCGACATCACCGCGCGCATGCTGGCGCGCGATCTTGAAGCCGCGCTCGGCAGACCGGTGACGGTGGAGAACCGCGCCGGCGGCGGCGGCTGGGTCGGCTGGGGTGCTTTGGCGCTTGCCAAGCCGGACGGCTACACGATCGGCTATCTCAACGTGCCGAGCATGTATGCCGGCTATCTCGACAAGCAGTACAAGCGCACCGAAACGCTCGACAGCTTCACGCCGCTGATGAACCACGTGCTCGACTATAATGTCTGGGCGGTGAAGGCGGACTCGCCGTTCAAGAGCGTGAAGGACGTGGTCGAGGCGGCGAAGAAGGCGCCGGACACGCTCACCGTGTCGGCCTTCGGCGCCGGCTCCGACGATCATCTCGCCATTCTGTCGATGGAGACCGAGAACAAGATCAAGATGATCACCGTGCATCACAAGAGCACGGCCGAGGCCAAGACCCAGGCGCTCGGCGGCCACATCCATGTGCTGGGCGCCAATATCAGCGAAGTGGCGGAGGAGGCCAAAGCAGGCACCATCCGCATTCTCGGCGTCATGTCGCCGGAGCGTTCGCGCTTCCTGCCGGACGCCCCGACCTTCAAGGAGCAGGGCTTCAATCAGAACTGGTCGGTGTCGCGCGGCATCGCTGCGCCTGCGGGCTTGCCGAAGGATGTCGAGGCGAAGCTGGTCGCGGCGCTGGAGAAGACTTTGTCGTCGAAGGAGCACCAGGACAAGGCGGCGTCACTCAGCCTCGAACCGCGCGTCATCAAGGGCGCCGACTATGTGAAGTTCCTGAAGGACAATGAGGGTTCGACCAAGACGCTGATGGGGTGGTGACCTTCTTCACCTTTCCCTTGTGGGGCGGGGTGGGGGTCATCGCCGTATCTTGTCATGCGCGGGCAGCCGGGACCGGCCTCTGGCCGGCCCGGCCGTGACAATTTTGGCGTCGCCGGACTGCCTCATAAATTGCCGGGTCAAGCCCGGCAATGACAGAATGCGAGCCTTGTCGTTCCATCGCAGGAGCAGCCAATGCCCGTCAACGACCGCCCCATCGTCACGCGCAAGAACGAGGGCTCGACCAACACCGGCCAGTCCGGCGGCCTGCGGCTGATGACCGGTGTCGGGCCGCAGAACACGCCGGCGACCAAATTATGGTTCGGCAAGGCGTCGAACCCGCCGGGCTTCCGCTCGCTGCCGCATCATCATGGCGAGGCCGAGACCGGCGCCTATGTGTTGTCCGGCCGCGCCCGCATCTTCTGGGGGACCGACTATCGGGAGTTCGTCGATCTGTCCGAAGGCGACTTCATGTTCGTGCCGCCCTTTATCCATCACCTTGAATGCAACATGAGCACGACCGAGGAATTGTGGTGGCTGGCCTGCCGCACGCCGGAGAACATCGTCGTCAATCTGCCGGACATCGACGACGCGATGCTGCAGGGGTATCGAAGGGTGGTGTGATCGCGCTCGGTGCGCGCCGAAGCGCGCACTCTTCTTTACCCTCCCCCTTGTGGGGCGGGGCGCCCGTCGCGCAGCGAAAACGAGCGGGGTGGGGGTAATTGCGTCGCGACGCGAGGGCCGAACCACACTCCATTCGTTCCCGCGAAAGCGGGAATCCAGTTCTTTGGCCAAGCGCTGGGTCCCCGCTTTCGCGGGGACGAACGGAGAAACGCGATAGCCGGGCCGTCGCCCTTCGAGGCTCGGCCTAACGGCCTCGCACCTCAGGGTGACGGCGTGGGGCGGTGCCACTTAGCGCGTCATGGCCGGGCTTGTCCCGGCCGTGCCACCCGTGCACCTGAATGCGCAAGAACAAGAACGTCGAGGTGCTAAGGGAAAGGACGATAGGCTGATGTCCCGCGATGAGCGATGAATTCAAGAACGAAGACCTCAATGATATCTGGCCAAATTTGAGGGGCGCGCAAGACTATTGGTACTGGCGCGATAAGCCAATTATGGAAGCCGCAGCGGCGGCGAGCGTTCTTCCGCTAGCTGGAATTACAATTGATCAACTTCGTTCTCGTGAGCCTGGTAAGGACCCGCCGGACTGTGAAGGGAATTTTAAAGGGGAGCGCTGCGGAATTGAGGTAAGTGAGCTGGTGCACGAAAAGACTCTGAAGTCGACGATCAAAGGTAAACCGCAATATTTCAACTGGTGTCGTGAGGCGCTGATTGCCGCGATCCAAACCAGAATTTCACGCAAAGATCGCCGTGAACTGGTGAAGGGAGGGCCATACCAAAAGTATATTCTAATACTGA
Organism: Rhizobiales bacterium Ga0077525; assembly: GCA_001464835.1. Classification (GTDB taxonomy): domain Bacteria; phylum Pseudomonadota; class Alphaproteobacteria; order Rhizobiales; family Xanthobacteraceae; genus Pseudolabrys. Next base: position 47,496 of record LNDS01000049.1, read on the forward strand.
TCACGGATGAGTTTATGCTTGGAAGATCGTTAGTAGAAGAGTTTTTAAAAGGTGCAGTCTTTGAAGCTGAGATGATCACAGATGTCGTTCTGGCCTTGGGATACGATCCTTCTATTAAAGAGTGCCCGGTATTCTCGCTACCTCTTCGAAGCCCGCGGGGCGATTAGGGAAACTTAATCCGCAACTGCAGCTTACCCGCGCAATACGTCTCGTATTGAACATCGCGCCTAAATCTCCTTCCTTCCCCTAAATCTCCCAAACCTCTTCCTCCCCTCACTCCCAAACAACACCACCTCATAGACATCGCTCGCGCCGGGCACGTCCATGCCCGGCGAACTCTGCGGCATGCCGGGAACGCTCAGGCCAATCGCGCGCGGCTTCTCGGCGAGCAGCTTGCGGATCGACGGGTAGGGCACATGGCCTTCGATGACATAACCGCCGATCTCTGCGGTGTGACATGAGGCCAGATCGTCCGGCACGCCGAGGCGCTTCCTGACCTTGTCCAACTCTTTGGTCTCGGTCACCTCGACGGTCATGCCGGCCTTGCGCAGATAGTCGATCCAGCCGCCGCAGCAGCCGCAATCCGGGTCCTTGCTGACTTTCATTGTCGGCAGGCTGGCAGGTGCGCTCCCTTGCGCCCAACCGCTGCCGGCAAAAACCGGAACGGCCATGAGACCGATGGCAAATCCGCGCCGCGTCAGGGTTGGCTTGAGCATCGTGTTCTCCATTGCAAGTCTTTCAGGGCCGACCCTCGTATACTATCATGATCGCACTCGACGATACGCCGTCGGCGCTTCCGTCTTCCCATTGGCGAACAACGGCTCAAGATTTTCGCATAGCCCGCAACCGCCATCGCGGCACATGCGAATGTCCCGCGTTGAGCGCGACATCGTCGGGTCGTAATTGTTGCGGACGCATTCCGCCGCTGCCAGGATTTCCCCAATCAGGGACGACAGGGGACGATCTTGCTCCTGTGCCCAACGGCTCAACCGGGCGTACAGGTCGGGTTCGATGTTTATGGCGATTTCGGGCATGTCCGGCCTCCCTGGTGGCATCCTAACAAAATCACAACCTCCGATAAAATATCACTTGACTTCCTTCCCACTCTCCATAATCCTAGGACCGTTCCACCCAACGAGGGGCGCTGTCATGAGGCGTCATAACGGCGGGGTGGAATGCGGCGCCCGCGGGCGTGCTTCGCAGGCACGCGCTCGGGAGGCCCGGGGTAACCGTCCGGACCCACTACGGGGTTCTGCCTTCAATGGCTGGACGCGGTGCGGATGAAGGCTGGCGAAAGCCGGCCGGATAGGGGGCCCAGGAGGGCCTCGTTCGCACCCGGAAGCACGGTCCCCGGGACAGAAAAGCCGCACTGGCGCGCCGAGAGGCGCCCGCGCGTCGCCAATGACGTGCGGTACTGGCTGAGAAAGCCGCGCCTCACGGCGCGCCATTCCCTCATCTTTGAGGGACCAGGAAAAAGACAGGCGCACCCGGCGCCTCACAAACAACACGGGCGGCGGAGCGTTGGCTAATGCGTTCGTCATTCCGGGGCGCGAACGAAGTGAGCGAACCCGGAATGACGAGAATGGGCTGTCTGAAAATCTCATCGCCGCGTCAGCGCGTCACAACACGGCCGCGCGATTTTTGCTAATGTAGCCGCACGGGAAACCACCAAGGGGACCTGACAATGGCAAAAATCGAGAATACATCGCGCAAGCTCGTGCTCACCGAAGGCGCGACGACGTTGACGCTCGACAAGGATTCCGGCACCGCGGCGTTGCAACGCAAGGTGCTGCTGTGGAGCAAGAAGCCGGTCGAATTCCCGCTCGCCGACATCGACGACATCGCGGTCAAGTTCGACAAGGACGGCATGTCCGGCGCGCTGATCTATCACAGCGTACTGCACCGCCGTTCCGGCGAGACTTTGGTGCTCACCACTGGCGAAGCCAAGGACACTGAGGCGACGGTAAAAGAGTTGCGCGGGTTCGTCGGGCTTTAGCACTGGCGCGGACGGGGGTTGTGCGGTTGCACGGCGGCGCGCGCGTATGCGCGAAACGGCGGTCAAGGCGCGGCCTCGCTCTTGTGCGGCAGTTTAGTTCCTGCTTCGATACACGCAAAGCGGGTGGGGGGGGGGCTTCGGATGGCGGCTTTATCGTTGCCGTGGCGCTGCGCGGGTGCCGTGCTCGGCATCGCGCTTGGCGTTTCGCTCGGCGGCTGCGCCACGCAAGCGCCAACCGATGTTCGTGTCAGCATCGGCGCCGACCTACCGTCGGATTTCAAGGCGGTGGATTACGCCGCGCTCTATGCGCCTTACGCCATGATGGCGACCGCGGCCTACACCGAGCCAGCCGATTTTAACCGCTCGCGTTGCCCCGATCGGGGGCGGCTGGCGCGGCCTTCGTCCGACGGCGATGCCGACTTCCGCGCCAACGTGCGCGGCTGGATCGCGCAGTTGAACGGCCGCGGCTGGCAGTGCGATTTCGGCATCTCAGGCAGCCTGCCGTGTCCGCCGCGCGCCGGCGGCAGCGTCGAATGCACGCCGGTCGGCGGGCTGCAGTTTCACGTCTGGCGGCGCATGCAGAACGGCGTTTGCCGCGAGGCGGTGATCGCGTTTCGCGGCACCGACAAGAACGATCGTGGCGACTGGACGTCGAATTTCCGCTTTCTGTACCGGATGATGCCGAAGTTCGATCAGTATGCGCAGGTGCAGGTGCACATCAAGCAGATAGTCGCGCGCATTAAGAAGAACGGCTGCAACGGCAGCGGCATTCAGTTCGCCACGGCGGGGCACTCGCTCGGCGGCGGGCTGGCGCAGCAGGCGGCTTACGCCGACGACACGCAATCGATCCGTTACGTCTATGCGTTCGATCCCTCGCCAGTCACCGGCTTTTTCGACATCAGCGCCATGCTGCGCGACAAATCGACCGCCGGCCTCGGTGTCGATCGCGCTTACGAGGCTGGCGAAATCCTGTCGCTGCCGCGGCATATTTTCGAGAACATCTATCCGCCGGCGCCGTGCAACCCGCGCATTCGCACCGTGCGATTCAATCTTTTGTCGGGATTGGGCATCGCGCAACACAGCATCGCCGGCCTGACCCGCGAATTGAACACGGTGGCGCGGGCGCGCAATGCCAATCCGCGCCGCGTCAATGACATGCTGCGCGCGCGGGGCTGCAAGGGCTCCCCGATGCTGCTGGCCGCGCCGCCGGCGTGACGCGCACTTCGTAATCACTTGCTGTCGCCCGCAATGTCATCATAATCGGCGTCACTCCATTGCCAGCCGGGGACGTTTGCCATGCCTGCGCCGATCGAATATGCCGATGCCTCCGCCGCCGTGCGCGCCGTCTATGACGACATCAAGTCGTCGCGCAATGTGCCGGACGTCAACAATTTCTGGAAATATCTGGCGCACGATCCGGCGACGCTCAAGCGCACCTGGGAGAGCATCAAGGAGATCATGGCGCCGGGCGCGCTCGATCCCTTGACCAAGGAGATGGTCTATCTCGCGGTGTCGGTGACGAATGGCTGCGCCTATTGCATCGCCAGCCACTCTGCGGCGGCGCGCAAGGCCGGCATGACCGAGGCGATGTTCGGCGAGTTGATGGCCGTCACCGGCATGGCCAACGAGACCAACCGGCTCGCCAACGGCTACCGCGTGCCGGTTGATCCGGCGTTTAACACCTAGCGGCTGGTGGCGGCCGGGTTGTTCGGCGCCATCATCGGCGACGCGCTGCCGGTGGTCGTGCGTTCAGCCGGCGCGGATCCGCTTGGCAACGTCGAAGCGCCTTCGACCGCCGTCGGCGTGTCGGACGCCATCGTCTCCGGCGCACCCTGGTGGCTGTTGATCGCGAGCGCGGTCAGCACGACGACGACCGCCAGAAATCCGGCGATCTTGATCGGCATGTTGGCTTCGCGCGGCGGCGGCGGCATGGCGGGCTCGACACGCTTCTCGCGCTCCGGCAGTTCGTTGATGTTGAGATCCATAACGTTCTCCTGGCGAAAACGGATCCGGCGCCAATGCGGCGCCGGAATTTTGGTGAGATCGAGTTTGCCGCTTACTGCTGCGGCGAGGGGCTTGCTGGCGGAGCCGACGGCGGGCTTGCTGGCGGAGCCGACGGCGTCGCCGGATTCGTCAGCGGCGACGTCGTGCCGGAGCCGGTGGTCGCCGGTGGCGTCACGTTGCGAACCGGAGCGTTGTTCCCGGTGGTGATCGGCGGGGTATTGCTGTTCGCCGCCGTATTTTCCGTCGTGCTGTTATTCCAGCCGGCGAGAACGACGAAGGCAATCAGAGCGACTACCGCGAAACCGGCGATCCACCCCCAAACACCGCCGCTTTGGTCGCGCACCGGCGCAGGCTGGATGTAGTTCGGATCGGTGTTACGCGGTTCGCTGAACTGCTTATCGGTATAGCGCGGATCTGACATGGCCATTCCTCCTGGGTGTTCGGACATTTTACGTCTCGAACGGAGGAAACCCCTCAAGGCCGCTCCAGGTTCCTGCAAAAGAACAGGGCAGCTATACGGGTCACGCCGCCTTGGTTACGCCACTTTGGGTCTCGTCACTCGCATTGCAAGCAGCCAGGCTAGCCAGAACACAAGGAAAAAACAGGCCAAAAACACCGGCAGACTCGCCGCCGGCGACCATTGTTCCACAGTGCGGCCGATGGCATAGGAACCCACGTCGCCGAGCAGAACGAAAACGATATAAAAGGACAGGATCTGCATCGGTGGCCTCCCTCGGCTCGCGCCATCCCGCAGTGCATGCGGGCAGGGGGCGACATCACCAAATACAAGGTGACCACGTTTGTGCCGGAAATGCTATAGCGCTTGCCACGATTTACGTCTGCCACCTCGCTTCTTATGAGACACTTTTATGCCCTTGAGCCGTTTGGCGATCGCCGCAGCGCCGGTTATTTTCGTGGTGTTGTGGAGCACGGGTTTTATCGGCGCACGTTTCGGTCTGCCCTATATCGAGCCGATGACCTTTCTCGGCCTACGGATGGTCTCGGTCGTTGTCATTCTTGGCGCTATTGCCGTCATCGGCGGCGCACACATGCTGAGCAGAGCGGAGATCGGGCACAGCCTGCTCGCCGGCTTGATGGTGCACGGACTTTATCTCGGCGGCGTCTTCCTGGCGATGAGCGAGGGCGTGCCGGCCGGCGTCTCGGCGCTCATTCCGGGCTTGCAGCCGATCCTGACGTCAACCATCGCCAATCGCTTCATGGGCGAGAAAGTCGCGCCGCTGCAATGGTTCGGTCTCGCGCTCGGGCTCGTCGGCGTGGTCATGGTGCTGCATGACCGCTCGCTGGTGATGTCGGGCTCGCTGTTCGGCTGGATCGCCAGCGTCGTGTCGCTGTTCGGCATTACGCTCGGCGCGCTGTACCAAAAGCGCTATTGCGGCCGGATCGACTGGCGCGCCGGCAATCTGGTGCAATATGCCGGCGCCGCCGTCCTGTTCGGCTGCGCCGCCTTCGCCTTCGAAACGCGCGTCATTCACTGGAGCGGCGAACTGATATTCGCGCTGGCGTGGCTGGTGCTGGTGCTGTCGATCGCTGCCGTCGGCCTGATGTACTGGCTGATCCGCCGTTCGGCGGCGACCGGATACTCCAGCCTGTTTTATCTGGTGCCGGCGGTGACCGCGTTGATGGCTTACCTGCTGTTCGATGAAAAGCTCGACGCTCTGTCGATTGCCGGCATGGTGGTCTGCGCCGCCGGCGTCGTGCTGGTCAATCGTGGCGCGCGCGTCACGCCCGCGGCGGGAAATGCCGCGGCGTCGGTGACGACAGACAAGTGACTACTTCTTCTTCTCCAGCACCATTTGCGTCTGCGTCACCAACGCACACAGCCGGCCGTCATTGCGGGTGATGCGGGTCTGCCAGACCATCGTGGTGCGGCCGCGATGCAGCGCGATGCATTCGGCTTTCGCGGTGTCGCCGATCGGAATGGCGGCGAAGAAATTCGTCTTGCTCTCGATCGTCGTCGTGGTCTGACCTTCCTTCAGATTGGCGGTGGTGGCGGTGCCGCCGACATTGTCGGCCAGCGCCATGATGGCGCCGCCATGCATGATCCCGAAGCGGTTGTTCAGCTCGTCCTTGACGTAGAGTTCGGCGGTAACGCGCTCGGCCGAGATATGCGTCATCTTGATGCCGAGGAATTGCGCGAAGGCCGGCTGGGTGAAAGCGGATTCGTTGATCGTCGTGTCGCTCATTGCTATGGGCCGTGTGGTGAGGATTGCGGGAAGTGGCGGCGCGGTGCCGCTACCAGTCTAGATCGGGAGCAAACCGTTCGATGATGCGCGCCCCGGTGCCGGCATTGATCAGCGCCGCCACCTTGGCGTAGTTCTTGTTGCGGCCATGAATGATCCTGGCCTTGCCGACCAGCCGCCCCGGAAAGGCGCTGCGATAGTTGAATTCAGGGCCGAGCACATAAATCGACAGCGCGCTCTGCCAAACAACGCGGCGGAACGCGGCCTGATCGAAACTGGGCATATGGAATTCGGGCGGCGCGCGCAACCATTCCTCGCTGAGCCGGTACCATTCGTCCAGAAGCGCCTTGACGCCCGGCGTGCTGCGATAGGCGATCACGCCGGTGTTGAAATCGTAAAACGCCTGCGACTGGCCGCGGTCGCCGCATTTCGCGTAGCCGGCGGTGTGCGCCGCGGCCAGGTCGAAGCGCGCCAGCAGATCGAAAAGCTCTCCGATATCGGCCAGGACATGCGTGTCGGTATCGAGAAATACGGTCTGGTCGAAGGGCGTTTGCGCCATGCTGCGGATCTTGTCGAGGAAACCGTTGCCGCTGGACCCGAGTGGCATGAACCGGAGTCCATCGAGTGCTTCAAGCGGCGCGACGTCGCAGAAAATGCAATGCGGAATTTTATTGAAACGGAGTGACGACTTGGCCGAGGCCATGGCCTCTGATATGTATTTTTCGCCGGTCGCCGAATATAGAATGCCGCGTGTCGCCATCGTGCCCCCGGTCCCAGGACATGTATAGCAGACGGTCGCGGATTGAGAAGGATGCGCTGATGCGGTTGCCAAGCGCTGTCGTTCCGCTGTTCGACTACCCGGTCGAGGATATTCTTGCCGCGCTGCCGGGGGCTGCCGACCCGCTGTGGGACGCCGCGCAATTCCGCCAGCATATTTTCAAGCCGCACAGCCTGACGCGCTCCATTGTCTTCAACTGGCTCGACAATGCGTGGCAGCCCGGAAAGCCATTCATCGTGTTGCGCGCCGACCGTCCCCCGCGCGAACTGACCGCGGCCGTCGCTTCCTGCGCCGACGCGCTGGAAAAGCGGCTGGGCGGCAAGGTCGCCAAGCTGATGCTCGCCGAACTGGCGCCGGGTGGCGTTGTCGCCGAGCATGTCGATGCCGGCGCGGCCTTGACCAGCGTGCATCGTTGTCATGTCCCTGTCGTCAGCAACAGAGATGTCGATTTCATTGTCGACGGCGAGCGGTTTTATCTGGAGCCGGGCATCGCCTATGAATTCGACAACACCCGCAAGCATGGCGTTCACAACCGCAGCGAGACGCCGCGCGTCCATTTGATATGCGACATCATGCCGAATGAACTTGTCGGCTGAAATGTGAAAAAGGCGCCGGTTGTCCGGCGCCTTTTCATCATGACTCAAAACCCGGATTACGCCTTGGGCTGCGGTACCGTGCGCAGATAGGGCTTCACGGTCTTGTAGCCTTCCGGATAAAGCGTCTTTGCTTCGTCATTGCTGATTGCGCTGGTGAGGATGACGTCCTCGCCTTGCTTCCAGTCAGCCGGAGTCGCCACGCGGTGCTTGGCGTTGAGCTGCAGCGAGTCGATGACGCGCAGGATTTCCTGAAAGTTGCGGCCGACCGCCATCGGATAGACCAGGATCAGCTTGATCTTTTTGTCCGGGCCGATGATGAAGACGTTGCGCACGGTCTGGTTATCGGCCGGCGTGCGTCCTTCCGAGGTGCCGGCGGTCGAGGCAGGCAGCATGCCGTAAGCCTTCGAGACCTTCAGCTCGGTATCGCCGATCATCGGATAGTTCGGCGCGAAGCCGACCACATCCTTGATGTCGACCGCCCACTTGGCGTGGTTGTCGACGGGGTCGACCGACAGGCCGATGACCTTGGCGTTGCGCTTGTCGAATTCCGGTTTCAGGCGGGCCACGGTGCCCAGCTCAGTGGTGCAGACCGGCGTGAAGTCCTTGGGGTGCGAGAACAGCACGCCCCAGGATGAGCCGAGCCATTCGTGAAAGCGGATCTTGCCTTCGGTGGTTTCCGCCTCGAAGTCGGGCGCGGTATCGCCAATTGCCAACGTCATGTGAAATCTCCAAATCGCTGTGCGGTGAAATGTAGACGCTTAATATAGGTGCCGTCCGGCAGGCGGAATAGGCCGCGCTATAAAGAGGAAAATCGCAGCGCCGCCGGCGTGAAACGGAGACCAAAGCTTGCGCCCTAGGCAGGCGCGACAAAAGGATTTTCCGCCGCTATTCACCCGGCGCATTGACATTTCGCTGCAGTGCCGCAAAGTTCAAAAAACGGGCGGGCTAAGGATTTCAGCAGCATGTTCAAGCGCATCTTGATTGCCAATCGCGGCGAAATCGCCTGCCGGATCATCAAGACCGCGCGCAAAATGGGCATCGAGACGGTCGCGGTCTATTCCGAGGCCGACAAGGACGCGCTGCATGTCGAGATGGCCGACACTGCCATCCTGATCGGCCCGCCGCCCGCCGCGCAAAGCTATCTGATCATCGAGAAAATCGTCGCCGCCTGCAAGGAGAGCGGGGCGGAGGCGGTCCACCCCGGCTATGGCTTCCTGTCCGAGCGCGAGGCTTTCCCGAAGGCGCTGGAAGCCGCCGGCCTCGTTTTCATCGGGCCGAACCCGAAGGCCATCGCGGCCATGGGCGACAAGATCGAATCCAAGAAGGCGGCGGCCGCCGCCAAGGTCTCGACTGTGCCCGGCCATCTCGGCGTCATCGCCGACGACAAGGAGGCGGTGAAGATCGCCAACGAGATCGGCTACCCGGTGATGATCAAAGCCTCTGCCGGCGGCGGCGGCAAGGGCATGCGCATCGCCTGGTCGGAATCCGAAGTGGCCGAGGGCTTTGCCCGCTCCAAGTCGGAAGCCAAGTCGTCGTTCGGCGACGACCGCATGTTCATTGAGAAATTCATCGTCGATCCGCGCCACATCGAAATCCAGTTGCTCGGCGACAAGCATGGCAATGTCATCTACCTGCACGAGCGTGAATGCTCGATCCAGCGCCGCAACCAGAAGGTCATCGAGGAAGCGCCAAGCCCGTTGCTCGACGAAGCGACGCGCAAGAAGATGGGCGAGCAGGCCGTCGCGCTGGCGCAGGCGGTTGGTTACGATAGCGCCGGCACGGTTGAATTCGTCGCAGGGCAGGACAAGAGCTTCTTCTTTCTCGAGATGAACACGCGGCTTCAGGTCGAGCATCCGGTGACCGAACTGATCACCGGGATCGATCTGGTCGAGCAGATGATCCGTGTCGCCGCCGGCGAGAAACTCTCGATCAAGCAGAGCGACGTCAAGCTCAACGGCTGGGCGGTCGAGAGCCGCGTCTATGCCGAAGACCCGTACCGCAATTTCCTGCCCTCGACCGGACGCTTGACGCGCTATCGTCCGCCGGCCGAGCGCACCGCCGGCAACATCACCGTGCGCAACGACACCGGCGTCTATGAAGGCGGCGAGATTTCGCTGTTCTACGATCCGATGATCGCCAAGCTGGTCACGCATGCGCCGACCCGGCTTGAAGCCATCGAAGCGCAGGGCGACGCGCTTGATGCTTTCGTCATCGACGGAATCCGCCACAATATTCCGTTTCTGTCGGCCCTGATGGCGCATCCGCGCTGGAAGTCCGGCAAATTGTCGACCGGTTTCATTGCCGAGGAATTCCCGGAAGGCTTCCACCCGATCGCGCCGGATGGCGAGCGCGCGCAAGTGCTGGCCTCGGTCGCGGCGTCGATCGATCATGTGCTCGGCGAGCGCAAGCGCAACATCTCCGGCCAGCTCAATGGCCGCAGCGTGACGCGCGAGAGCCAACGCGCGGTGTGGCTCGGCGATAAGGAGTACAGGCTCGAGGTCAAGCGCGAGAACGGCACCATCGCCGTGCGTTTTGCCGATGAGTCCAAGCCGCGCCATCTGGCTTCGAACTGGGCGCCGGGCAATCCGTTGTGGAGCGGCACCATCGACAGCAAGCCGGTGGCGGTGCAGGTGCGCAACCTGCCCAACGGCTTTGCGCTGGCCTATCAGGGCGTCGAGACCAAAGCCTATGTCTATACAGAGCGCGAGGCATCTTACGCGCGGCTGATGCCGGTCAAGGTGAAGGCCGACACCGGCAAGCTGGTGCTGTGTCCGATGCCGGGGCTGGTCATGTCGGTCGCGGTGGCGGAAGGCCAGGAGGTCAAGGCCGGCGAAGTGGTGGCGGTGGTCGAAGCCATGAAAATGGAAAACGTGCTGCGCGCCGAAGTCGACGGCACGGTCAAGAAGGTCAATGCCAAGCCCGGCGACAGCCTGGCGGTCGATGCGGTGATATTGGAATTTGCGTAAGGCGTGCGCGCTAACAGCAAATGACTCTCTACTTCGCCTATGGCTCGAACATGCATCGCGCCGCCATGCTGGCGCGTTGTCCGAGCGCGCGGGCACTCGGCGCGGCGCAGCTCGACGGCCATAAATTCTTCATCGGCATTGACGGTTGGGGCTCGGTCAAGCCGTCGCCGGGCGAGCGCGTCCATGGCGTGCTGTGGCGGCTGACGCCACGCGATCTCGCCGCGCTGCATTCTTACGAATTGCTGCACAAGGGCCTGTACGACGTGCGCTATCTGCCGGTGCGGATCGGCGCGCGCCGTGCGCTCGCCATGCTCTATGTCCTGCGTCGCCGTGGCGCCGGCCGGCCAAAACCGGGTTACGCCGAAATGTGCGCCGCCGCGGCGCGCAGCTGGCAACTGCCGGAGCGGTACGTGCGCTCTGTGGCGCGCTGGTCGCGGTCGCGCTGGACCGGCAGCCGCGTCATTGGCTGCGGAGACATTCCATGAGCGAGACGCCGCACGTTGTCGTCCACATTGTTGTGCACGGCCGGGTGCAGGGCGTCGGCTACCGCGCCTTCGTGCAGCGTGAAGCTGAACGGCTTTGCCTTGAAGGCTGGGTGCGCAATTGCCGCGACGGCACCGTCGAGGTTTTGTTCAAAGGCGAGGCCGATGTGATCGAGGACATGATTGCGGCTTGTAGACGCGGCCCGTTCGGCGCGCGCGTTGACGCCATCGATCAGCGCGCTGGCTCCGACGCCGATTTAAGAGCCCGCGTGCCGGGCGAGGAATTCTCCGTGCTGCCGACGTTCTGACCGGCTGTCGCCCCAAACAATTCTTCAAAGCTCGCGCGCAGCGCCACATCGACATCCGTCATGGCCGCCGGAATGCCGAGATCGACCAGGCTGGTGACGCCGTAGCGCTGCGTGCTGACGCCGCACGGCACGATGCCGGAAAAATGCGACAGGTCGGGCTCCACATTGATGGCGATGCCATGCAGCGTCACCCAGCGTTTCACCCGAATGCCGAGCGCGGCGATCTTGTCCTCGAAGCCGTCTCCCTTGTCGGGCCGCTTGACCCAGACACCGATGCGGTCCTCGCGCCGCTCGCCGCGCACGTTGAAGGCGGCGAGCGTGCGGATGATCCATTCTTCCAATGTCGCCACGAAGCGGCGCAGGTCTGGTCCGCGCCGGCGCAAATCGATCATCACATAGCCGACGCGCTGGCCGGGGCCGTGATAGGTCATCTGGCCGCCGCGCCCGCTTTCGTACACGGGAAAGCGCGCGTCCAGCACATCGGCCGGATTGGCGCTGGTGCCGGCGGTATAAAGCGGCGGATGCTCGACTAGCCAGACCAGTTCCGGCGCCTCGCCATTGGCGATCGCTTCCGCGCGCACGTCCATGAACGCGACGGCGTCCTCATAGGCCACCGGCACATCGCTGACGCGCCATTCGACCGCCGGCATTCCGGCCGGCGCAGGCATGCCGAGGTTCAATTCGTCGCGCATATTAATCACTCATTAACCATAGCATGATGACCATGGCGGGGCCCAAAGGACTCAAATGACAGGTCGATTTGGGGCAGACCACTACATGACAGGAAGTTGTGAACTTGGGCACATTTGACAAGGTTTCCGTCGACATCACCGTGGTGCTCGGCACCACCACCATGCCGATCCATCAGGTGCTGCGGCTTGGCCGCGGCGCCATCATCGAGCTGGACGCAGGCGAGGACGACGCCGTCAACATCCTGGCCAACAACCTGCCGGTGGCCAAGGGCACGGTCGTCGTCAACGGCAACCGCATCGCGGTGGAGGTCGGCGAACTGCTGCCGCGCCCGCTGGACATGCGTTAAAAAGCGTTTTCAAGCGAAGTGGGAACCGGTTCGCGTCAAGAAAACGCGTCGAACAAAAAGCGGCTTTTCCGGTCCCCATACCGCTTTATTTCGAGCAGGGCCGGGTCCGGATCGGCCCCGTCGCGTAACGGCTTGAACTGCCTGCAAAAATCCCGGCGGCGGGCGTGGGAAGAATGCGCTTCGGCCCTTGTCCCTGATAACCCTATTTGTTACACGATCCGCCGTTACAGGGGCGCGACTACCGACGCGCACCTTCCTCGTACTGTGCGGCCGTGGCGGAATTGGTAGACGCACTGCCTTGAGGTGGCAGCGGAGCAATCCGTGGAAGTTCGAGTCTTCTCGGCCGCACCAGTACGATTTTTCTGAAAAATCCGACGGTTTTATCGCGCGCGCCCTGAAGCGCCTCTCTCACACCGCCTCGATCCGGATCGGCTTGGCGCCTTCGTACAGCACCGCGCGGCCGAATTCGTACAAGCGGTCCAGCCCCGACGTCAGCGAGATGAAGTGGTTGCCGGCGAGCTGCCCGAGCTTGCTCGAAAAATGCACCGCGCCATAGGCGAGCAGAATCTCGGTTTCGCTGATGCCGCCCGGATAGACGATCATCTGCCCCGGATGCGGATAGCTGGTGTGGTTCTCATAAGTCAGGCCGAGGTCGAGTTCGCCAAGCGGCACCCAGACGCCTTCGCCGCTCCAGCGCACATGAATGACCTTCTGCTCGTAGGGCAGGAGCTTCTTGAAAATCGCCACGGTCTTGGGCGCCAGTTCGGTCTCGAACTTGGCGCCGAACACGAACGACCCGGCGGTAATGCGCAACTTGTCCATCTTGGCTCCTGGCCCTGCTTCGGGCGTTTGAAAATAAAGTCGTCCGGCGCGCGGCCGATGCTGCACCGGGACGGCCTTCGTGACAATCGCAGCGAACGGCTAGCGCGCCGAAAACAGCCCGCCGGTTTTGAACGCCGAAGCCGACTGCACCTTGCTCTTTTTCTTGTCGAGCGCGGCGGCCAGCCTGACGTCGCGGGCACGGCTATCGCTGCGCGTCGCCACGCGGATGGGCCGCGGCATCCGCGTCAACGATCCCGTCGTCTCCGCTTTTTGCGCCACAACGCGCGGCCAGCCTTGTTTCGCCGCGACCATGGTCGGCGGCAAGTCGGGCAGGGATTCCGGGCGCGGGCCCGGCGGCACCGCGTGCACGACCTTGTAGCCCCTGGCCTTCAACTCCTTGAGCAGCAGCGGCACCGCCATGGCGGTGGCCGCCTTGATGTCGTGCAGCAGCAGCACGCCGCGACGGTTCTTGGACTCCAGCCGGCTCATGATCTTGCGCACGATCTGCGTTGGCGTAATGCCATAATGCCAGTCGTCGGCCACCTCATCGGCGCTCCACACCGAAAGTTTCTGCGACGCCAGATAGCTCTCCGCCTGGTTCGACCGGGCCAGCCCCGGAATGCGGAAAAACGGCGCCACCGCGCGCGGATCGCCGGCCGCTTTCCGCACCACGGCGATGCCGCCATCGACCTCGTTGGCAATCCGGGCGAGGCCGAGATCGCCGAGGCTGAACGGGTGGCGCAGGCTGTGCGTGCCGATGGTGTGCCCGGCATTGTAGATCCGCCGCACCGCGTCGGGATTGGCGCGCGCCATGGTGCCGACCAGGAAGTAGGTCGCCTTGACGCATTCTTTGGCCAGCGCGTCGAGCACGCGGTCGGTGTAGGGCGGCAGCGGGCCGTCGTCGAAGGTGATGACCACTTCGTGGTCGTTAAGCGGCAAGGTGTTGCGGTACTGCATCGTGCCGATGCGCGGGAATGATTTGGTATCGACGGTGAGCGTCCGGCTGGTGCCGAGCGCATTCGGATTGCCGGGGCAGGGCGCGGCCAGCGCCGGCAGCGCGCCGCCGACAAGGCAGCACGCAACGAACCAAACTCTACGCATGACCCCGAGCCCCTCAGCAACGTCCCGATGCCGGGGCCTAGGATGTCGGAACGTGGGGAAACTTGGTATGGCGCCGTTAACCAAATATCCGCTATGGTTAACGATCTAAGTTATTGTTTTTGTTGGTTTTTAAAAATTCGTGTTAACCATGTTTCGAGGATGGTTAACTTTTTAGGGCGTTTTGGAGCGATGTGGGTACCGAAACCGCGTCAAAACAAAAATCAAAGCCGTAATGACTCTAGTGCGAAACCGGGCCGATGTCCGGGACAACATGGACGATCCGGAAGCCGCGCTTTTTCAATTCCCGCAACAGGCCGGGCAGCATCGCCGCGGTCTGCGCCTTGGTGTCGTGCATCAGTACGATGCCGCGCCCGGCCTGGACGATCCGGGTCATTAAGAGCTGAAGCTCGGCCTCCGGCGTCATCGGCAGCCAATCGCTGGCCCAGACATCGGCGCCGAACACGACGATGCCGCGCTGAGTGAGACGGTCGAGCAGCGGCTGGCTTGAGGCAAAGCCGGGAAAACGGAAGAACGGCGTGCTCGGCGTGGTGCGAAACTGGCCGTAGGCGGCCAGTTCGTCGCGGCCGATGCCGCGGTCGATTTCGGCTTCGGCTCTGTCCGGCGTCATCTGGTTCAAAAGCGGATGCGAATAGGTGTGGTGGCCGATCGTGTGGCCCTCGGCCAAAGCGCGCCGAACAAGTTGCGGATGGGCGTCGGCGTTGCGGCCGAGCAGAAAGAACGTGGCGCGGACGCATTCGGCTTTCAGTGTGGCGAGCACGCGCGGCGTCGTCGTCGGCCACGGCCCGTCGTCGAAGGTCAGCACCAGTTCCTTGTCATTGAGCGGCAAAGTGTCGGGGAAGTGCTTGCGGCCGACCCTTGGCGTGGTTTTGGCATCGACCGTCAGCACCCGTTCGGTGCCGAGCGCGTCGGCATTGCCGGGGCACGGCTCCGCCGTTGCGGCCGAATGAGCAAGGACCGCGATCGCCACGATGGCCAATAGTCTTGTCATGAAAGGCGCCCCGCCGCGACTTTTGACCGCGCCTGCGATTGTCCGCAAGGCCGCGTTATAAACGCGGTTAAGCGCCGGGATTATAGCGATTTATGTTTGCCTCGGCGCAAGCGGCAAGCGTACAAGCCCTCTTAAGTTGCAACGGATTTGCCAAGGCTCGGCATGACTTCGCAGGTAATCGAAAAGCCGCCGCTGCGCGACGAAGATGGCGCCATCCGCGCCGATTTCGTCGCCGAGGCCGCGCGCGCCATCGAGGCCGTCGACGTGCCGGCGCTGCGCGTCCTGGTCGGTGACCTGCACGAATCCGATCTCGGCGCGCTGCTTGAGGCGCTGGAGCCGGACCAGCGCCCGCGCCTTGTCGAGCTTCTCGGCATCGACTTCGATTTTACCGCACTGACCGAAGTCGATGACACGGTGCGCGAGGAAATCCTCGACGAACTGGAGCCGCAGACCGTCGCCGAGGGCGTGCGCGACATCGAGACCGACGATGCGGTTTCCATTCTCGAGGACATGCCGCGCGCCGAGCAGACCGAAATTCTCGGCCATCTCCCGGCCGCCGAGCGTCTGGCGCTGAGCCGCGGCCTCGACTACCCGGAAGACTCCGCCGGCCGGCGCATGCAGACCGAGTTCATCGCGGTCGCGCCGGACTGGAATGTCGGCCAGGTCATCGACTACATGCGCGAGACCGCCGAACTGCCCGAACAGTTTTACGAACTCTATGTGGTCGATGCTGACGGCCGATTCCTCGGCGCCGTGCCACTCGACCGCCTGCTGCGCAGCAAGCGGCCGGTGCCGATCAAGGATCTGATGGACGAAGAGCGCCGCCGCGTGCGCGCCGACGAGGACCAGGAAAGCGTGGCGCGGCTGTTCCAGCGCTACGATCTTGTCGCCGCGCCCGTGGTCGATGCCAACGAGCGGCTGGTCGGCGTCATCACCCATGACGATATCGCCGACGTCATCGTCGAGGAGGCCGAAGAGGACATCAAGGCGCTCGGCGGCGTCAAAGCCGACGAAGAACTGTCCGACACGGTGTGGACCATTGCCCGCGGCCGCTTCAACTGGCTCTTGGTCAATCTCGGCACCGCCTTTCTGGCTTCGTCGGTGCTCGGCGCCTTCGAGGGCGAATTGCAGAAAATGGTGGCTTTGGCGGTGCTGGCGCCGATCGTCGCCAGCCAGGGCGGCAATGCCACGACGCAAACCATGACCATCGCGGTGCGCGCTTTGGCGACGCAGGAATTGAGCGACGCCAATGCCCGCCGTGTCATTGTCCGCGAACTCTTGGTCGGCCTCCTGAACGGCATTGCGTTTGCCGTCATTACGGGCGTCGCCGCCTATGCCTGGTTTAAGGTGCCGGGGCTGGGCATCGTCATCGGCCTGGCCATGATCGTCAATTTGATCGCGGCGGCGGCCGGCGGCATTCTCATCCCGCTCGGCCTCCACCGCCTCAATATCGACCCGGCGGTTGCCTCCAGCCCGTTTGTTACCACGGTGACCGACGTGGTTGGATTTTTCTCGTTCATGGCCATCGCGACTTTGTGGTTTGGCTTGCGCTGACGCTTGATTTTGCAGGGCTAACTTCGCCTTCAACCGGCGCCACGGTGGGCCGGTTACGCTTCATTCACCCTCTTTGCTGACCGGCCATTAAGGCTGAGTGGCTATCCCTTTAGCGCTTGGGAACCGCAGAGTATTCGCGGGGGAGTAGCGCGTGCGTGGCGAAGCTGTAACGAAAATGGCCCGGTCCGCCCCGGGGGGCCGTCTGTCGGCCCTGGCAGGCTATGTCTGGCGCGGCGGCCGGCAAATGCATGACGCCGCCCGCGTGACGCGGGCGCGCGCGCGCCGCAAATTCTCCGCTTCTCGACTCATCGTACTGCTCGCACTGCTCGCCGTGGGCGCCACTTTGGTCAGCGCCGGCGTCGGCTACGGCCTGGCGCAACAGAGCGACGAGCGCCTGTGGTCGGAGCAGCGCTCAGCCTTGCGCAACGCCATCGGCGAATTCCGCGCGCTGTTTGGCAACAACCGCGAGATCGATCCGCGCTTCGTGCGCATGGTCGAGCAGAGCGCGCGCCTGCAAGGCCTCAAATTCGAAACCGAGCCGGTGGCCGGCGAACGCGAAATTCAGCCGGTGCTGGACGCGCAAGGGCGCATCGCCGGTTTCTTCACCTGGGAGCGGACCCGGCCGATGAGCGCCGCGATGGACGGCCTGATGCCTTATATCGCCGCCTTGGCGCTGGCACTGGTCGGCTTTGCCGGCTTTTCGCTGGCGCAGTTGCGCCGCGCCAGCCGCGACCTGTCGGCCAGCGAAGAACAGGCGCGCCGCGCCGCCGACGAAGACAAGCTGACCGGCCTGCCCAATTACGCCAAGACGCTCGAACTGCTCGATCTGTTTTTGGCCGAACACGCGGCGCACGAGAGCACCACTTTCGCGCTGATCGAACTCGACGGCATGGAGGACGTCACCGCCCATCTCGGCGTGCTCGGCAGCGACGAACTGATCGTCGCCGTCGCCAATCGGATCCGCGAAGCGGTGCCGGAGGAGGCGGTGGTCGGCCGCGTTGGCAGCGATGAATTCGCGGTGATGCTGATCGCCGAAGATGAGATAGACGTCGAGCCGATGATCCGCGCCGTTCTGGAAAACATCGCGCGGCCGCACTGGTTCGATACCGTGGTGCGGGTCAGTGCTCATGCCGGCTTTGCGCAGGCGCCGCGCCATGCGACGACGCGCGGAGAGCTGACGCGCCGCGCCGAGCTGGCCCTGCGCGCGGCAGCCAAGAAGGGCCCCGGCAGCATCGTCGCCTTCGAAGCATCAATCGACACCGTCTCGACCGACCAGAAATTCATCCACCGCGAATTGCCGCGCGCGCTCAGCGCCAATGAACTGGAACTGCATTACCAGCCGATCATCGCGGCGCATGGCGGCCGTATCGTCGGCGTCGAGGCACTGCTGCGCTGGAATCACGCGACGCGCGGCGCCATCGGACCGGCGGTGTTCATTCCGGTCGCCGAGCAGATGGGCCTGATGGACACGTTAGGCGCCTTCGTGCTGCGCCGCGCCTTGCAGGAAGCCAAGCGCTGGCCCGATCTCTATGTCGCGGTCAATCTGTCGCCGTTGCAGGTGCGCGACCGCACCATCGTCGATCTGGTGCGCTCGGCGCTGGAGGAAAGCGGCGTGCCGCCGTCGCGGTTGATGCTGGAAATCACCGAAGGCGTGCTGATCGACAACCCGGAAGACATGGTCAAGCGCATCGAGGACCTGCACGACCTTGGCGTGCGCGTCGCGCTCGACGATTTCGGCTCCGGCTATTCCAATCTCAGCTATCTGCAGCGTTTCCCGCTCGACAAGCTCAAGATCGACCGCAGCTTCGTCGTCGCGCTCGGCACCTCGGCCAATGGCGGCGTCATCATTCAGGCCATCGTCGCGCTCGGCCGCGCGCTCGGCCTCTCGGTGCTGGTCGAAGGCGTTGAGACCGAGCAGCAGCGCGTGCTGCTCAGGCTCGCCGGCTGCGACGAGATGCAGGGCTTCCTGTTCGCCAAGCCGGCGCCGGCCGCGACCATCGACCGGCTCCTCGCGCAGCAGAAGCAGAACAGCGGCGCCAAGGCCCCGGCGGCTCCGGCCCCGGCGGCGCTGACAGCCTGAACCGCAGCCTATAGAGTGCCACTCAAGGGCAACCGGGAGGCGGCGCGATGATCCCCAATAGCTGGGCGGGCTTCGATTTCGGCCTCGGCGAGGACGCCGACATGCTGCGAAGGTCGGTCGCCGATTTTGCCCAGGACAAGATCGCGCCGCGCGCCGACGAGATCGATCGCACCAATACGTTCCCGCGCGATCTTTGGCCGCAAATGGGCGCGCTCGGCCTGCACGGCATTACCGTCGATGAGGAGTATGGCGGCTCGGGGCTCGGCTATCTTGCCCATTGCGTGGCGATGGAGGAGGTGTCGCGCGCCTCGGCTTCGGTCGGTCTGTCCTATGGCGCCCATTCCAATCTCTGCGTCAACCAGATCAGCCGCAACGGCACCGAGGCGCAGAAGCGCAAATACCTGCCCAAGCTCTTGTCCGGCGAGCATGTCGGCGCGCTGGCGATGTCGGAGCCGGGCGCCGGTTCCGATGTCGTGTCGATGGCGACCCGTGCCGACAAGGTCGGCGACCGCTACGTGCTCAACGGCTCGAAGATGTGGATCACCAATGGCCCCGTTGCCGATACGCTTGTCGTCTATGCCAAGACCGATCGCACCGCCGGTTCGCGCGGCATTACCGCCTTCATGATCGAAAAGAGCATGAAAGGTTTTTCGCCTGCACAGAAGCTGGACAAGCTCGGCATGCGGGGTTCCGATACATCCGAACTGGTGTTTACCGATTGCGAAGTGCCGGAGGAGAATGTGCTCGGCGCCGTCGGCAATGGCGTTAACGTGTTGATGTCAGGCCTCGATTTCGAACGCGTCGTGCTGGCGGCAGGCCCGCTCGGCATCATGCAGGCCTGCCTTGATGTCGTGGTACCCTATGTCCACGACCGTAAGCAGTTCGGCCAATCGATCGGCCGCTTCCAGTTGATCCAGGCCAAGCTCGCCGACATGTATGTGACGCTCAATGCGTCTAAGGCTTACGTCTATGCCGTGGCGCGCGGTTGCGACGAGGGCAGGGTGACGCGCGAGGATGCCGCCGGCGCGATCCTGTATGCGGCCGAACGCGCCACCTGGATGGCGCTGGAGGCAATCCAGTGCCTCGGCGGCAACGGCTATATCAACGATTTTCCCTGCGGACGCCTGCTGCGCGACGCCAAGCTCTACGAAATCGGCGCCGGCACCTCGGAAATCCGCCGCATGCTGATCGGCCGGGAGATTTTCGAGAAAACGACGTAAAAGTGTCACTTTATACAGTCGTGACACCTTGCCGGATTTATGTCATAAAGCGCCGTCAACGGACGATTGACCATGGCGCGCAAATCAAGCCGAGCGGGTTTTGCCGAACCGAAAACCCCTTCCAGCGCGCGGCGTCCCGGCGGCTCGGGCGCGGAAGAAGTAGCGCGCGGCAAGCGCAAGCTGCCGCCGGCTGAAACGCTGCCGGACGGAACGGTGCGGTATTTTCTCGTCGCCGGGCCCAAAGGCCGCGTCCTATTGCCGGCCGATATGCGCGCGGCGCTGGATGTGCAGGAAGGCGACGTCCTCACCGCATGGCTGAAAGACGGCGAGGTGCGGATGCACAGCCATCTGCATGGTCTTCGCAAAATTCGGACCGAGGCCGCATCGATGGCCAAAGGTTTAGGCTATGCTTCCGACGAATTGATTGCCGAGCGCCGCGCCGAAGCCGCCAAGGACGAGCAGGAAACACTCCGGGATCGGCGCGAGCAGAAAATGAAACGGCGGTGAGCCTCGTGGTCCTCGATGCCTCCGCCGTGCTGGCGCTCTATGGCGACGAACCCGGGGCGCATCTCGTGTCGGCGGCTTTGCCCGGAGCTTTACTATCGTCAGTCAACTACACCGAAGTGATCGGCAAGTGCCTCGATCGCGGCGAGGCGATAAGCGGCGTGTTGCGGAACATTGCCGCGATCGGCGTGCAGATTGTTGCCCATGATCTTTTGTTGGCGCAGCGCACCGGCGAATTACGCCCGTTGACCCGGCGCTTCGGTTTATCGCTGGCCGACCGCGCCTGTCTCGCTCTGGCCGAACGGGAGCGCGCGCCCATTCTGACCGCCGACCGCTCCTGGAAATCGTTCGCCCTCGGCCTCGATATTCGCCTGATCCGTTAGGCCCCGCGGCACGCCCTCAGTTAAGCTTCGCCAGAATGTCGGCAATCGGATTGTCGGTCCATGCCTGCGTCACGAAATCCTGATGGCTGACATCGGCGCCCGCCGGCAGCAAGGCAACATGGCCGCGCCACAGATTGTTGCCGATGTCGGCGCTGTACGGCACACGCTTCTCGTTCAGGATACTGGCGAGCGCCAAATTTTGCCGACGCGTCGATTGCGTATACGCGCTGACGAAGAACACCTTCTTCGAATTCTTGATCCAGTCGGCGAAATGCTCGATCTCGCCATAGAGGCCGTCGAGCAGCACAAGGCCATGCAAACGGCGGCCGAGGCCGCCTTCGCGGATGCTCCAGGCCGCTGGCAGATAGCCGCCGCTATAGGCGACGATGATCACCGGCATCTTGGCAAATTGCCTGGCGTTGCGCGCATTGCCTTGCAGCGCCGCCAGTTTTTTTGCCGCTTCGTCGACAAAGCGGGCGAAGCCGCCCGGTTGCCAGAAACGTCCGGCGCTGGAATCGGCGGCATCGACCGCGAACTGCGGCGCGACCAGCACGGCGTTCTTGCCGGACAAGGTGACCTGCGCCGGTACGTTCTGCCGCGCCATCACGTCGCGGGTGAGTTCGGCGCCGTGGCCGTGAAAGAACACCACCATGACGGCGGGCTTGTTGATGTCGAAGCCGCTCGGGACATGCAGCAGCACCCGGTTGTCGTTGAAAGTCTCGCGCTGCCACAGCACCGAGCCGCGCGCGGTGCGGTGGCCCTTCTGCCCGTCCTTGACGACGTCGAGAAACGGCCGCTCGCTGCCCGGCACCGGGCCGTCGTAAGGGAAGGGCGCGGTGGCGAATTTGACCAACTCGGTCTTTGGCTGAGCTGGCACACTTGGCAAAGCCGGTGGCCGGGCAGCGAGCGGCGCGGTGGCCGGCACCGAGCGCACCGGGATGACGTTGGCAGACCGCGGGCCATTCACCGGCCAGCGCGCCGCGAAGATGTCGTTTAGCGACTGCGAATGCGCCGCACCAATGGCCAGCACGAAGACCGGCAAAGCGAGCCAGAACAGCAGTCCGGGTCTTACTCTTATTCGAGGCATCGGCGGCACCGCTTGCTACTCCGCACCGAACCTTCGGCGTCTATTGGGGCAAAAGGCCGGCGAACCGGCCTGAAATTTAACAGGCCGCGGCCGGGCTATAAACTCATACCAATAAGCTCAATTTTGTATTAATTGTTGGTCAGGAGTAGGGGGCTGCTGGTGACACAAAAAAAATTGGCCGAAGCCGCCGTTGTTACCGTTGCAGCGGGCGGCGTCGGGACATTCGCGGCGACCGCAATCGTCATTGCCGACATGGTCGGCGTCGGTGTTTTCACCAGCCTTGGCTTTCAGGTGCAGACGCTCAGCTCCGGCTTCTCCCTAATTCTGTTGTGGGTTGTCGGTGGCATCGTCGCGTACTGCGGCGCAACTTGTTACGCCGAATTGGCCGGCATGTTTCCGAGGTCGAGCGGCGAATATAATTTTCTGGCGCGAACCTATCAACCAATCTTCGGATTTCTGGCCGGCTGGCTGTCGGCGACGGTGGGATTTGCAGCCCCCGTGGCGCTCGCCGCCATGGCCTTCGGCGAATACGCCAAACCGCTTTTACCCGGCGTCTCGCCGCTGGCGCTCGGCCTCGGCGTGATCTGGGCCGTCACCATGTTCCATCTGTCGGGACTGCGGTACGGATCGGCGTTCCAGAACGTCTCGACCATCGTCAAGCTTGTCCTGATCGTCGTCTTTATCGTCGCCGGATTTGCCGTCGGCGAGGCGCAGCCAATCTCGTTTGTCCCGACGAAAGCCGATGTCGGCCAGATCCTCAGCGCCGCTTTTGCCGTCAATCTGGCTTTCGTGATGTACGCCTATTCCGGCTGGAACGCCTCGACCTACATCATCGGCGAACTGCACGACCCGACCCGCACGCTGCCGCGCGCACTGTTCACCGGCGTGCTTGTCGTCGCCGTGCTTTACGTCGCGCTCAACGCGGTGTTTCTCTACACCACGCCGGTCGAGAAATTCGCCGGACAAATCCAGGTCTCAACCATCGTCGGCGATCATATCTTCGGGCCGCTCGGCGGCCGCCTGGTCGGCGCGCTCATTTGCCTCGGACTGATCTCGACCGTCAGCGCGATGATGTGGATCGGCCCGCGCGTCACCATGGTGATGGGCGAGGACTTTTCGCTGCTGCGGCTGTTTGCCTACAAGTCGCCGCGCGGCGTGCCGTCCTTCGCCATCATCTTCCAGCTTCTGGCCGCCAGCCTGCTGCTGCTGACGCAGAGCTTCGAGGCGGTGCTCGACTTCATCCAGTTCAGCCTGGCGCTGTGCTCGTTCTTCACGGTGCTCGGCGTCATGGTGTTGCGCACCACCAAACCGTTGCATCCGCGTCCGCACCGCGCCTTTCTCTATCCGCTGACGCCGCTCATCTTCTTAGCGGTGACCGGCTTCATGATGTACTACCTCATGGTCAGCCGTCCGGTGCAGGCTTTGGCCGGCGTCGCCCTGATGCTGGCCGGTCTCATCATCTACGCCATCGCCCAATACAGCCCGGCCGCGCCCGAGAAGGTAGAGAACGTATAATGACAAGGCTCGTTTTTTTCGCTGCTGTTGCGCTTGGTTTTTTCGCTCTCGCTCCCAACGCTTATGCCGCCGAAACTGCAAGCGTCGATGACACGGCGAAATTTCTCGCCGGCATGCCGCCGTCGGAATCTTCGCCGCTTTTTGCGCTGACCAAGGACAAGACCTGGCAGCAGCACGCCAGGACCATGGACAAGGCGTTCGCCACGGTCGAGAAAAGCCCGCTCAGCCAGATCCGCGCCTGGTCGGCGGCCAACCTCAAATCCCACCAGGCGACTCTGTTCTACATGTTCAGCGGCCCGGATTTCCTGTTCGCCGATGCGTTCTTTCCGCAAGCCACCACTTATGTGATGGCCGGGCTGGAGCCGACCGGCGACATTCCCGATCTGACGAAAGCGCGGCGCTCCAGCGGCATCGCCGGTCTCGGCCATCTCGAAAATTCGATGCGCACGCTGCTCTCGCTCAGCTTCTTCATCACCGTCGACATGCGCGAGAAGCTCAACGAGAGCGCGCTGCGCGGCACCATCCCGATCCTTTATGTGTTCCTCGCCCGTTCGGGCAAGCAACTCCGCGACGTCAGCATGGTCTATATCGACGGGCAGGGTGACGTGCAGCCGGAAGACAAGAAAGCCCGGTCCGGCGCGCGCGGCGTCAAGATCGTTTTCACCGCCGCCGATGGCCGCGAGCGCACGCTGTATTACCTGGTCACTGACCTTTCGGACGCCAGCATCAAGTCGAGCGGCTTCCTCAAATTCATGGAAAAGCTCGGCCCCGCCGACAGCTTTCATAAGAGCGCATCCTATTTGATGCACGGCAATAACTTCACCCGCATCCGCGATTTCGTCGTCGCCAGGAGCGCCACCGTGGTGCAGGACGACAGCGGCATTCCGTACCGCTTCTTCAACGAGAAGGATTGGGAGTTGCAGGCCTTCGGCCGTTTCCCCGAGGCGATGGAGCTATTTCCGGAAGGCTATCAGCCCAAGTTCCGCGACCTGTTCCGCAAGGACCGCGCCGGCAAGCTCGACTTCGGCATCGGTTATCGCCACCGCGCCGGCGAGTCGAACCTGCTTTTGGCGGTCAGGAAGGCAAAGTCCGTCGAGGCCCGTTAACTTTTGGGTGTCCCGAATCGCCTAGGTCATTGGCTGACCTTTTTTGTTTTGACGCGTTTTCTTCACGCGAACCGGCCGTCGCCGGACGAAGCCGGCTATGGCCGGCGAAGGCCGGTATCCACTTCGCTTGAAAACGCTATGGATGGGGATCAGGACCATGATGCGGGTGCGCTTGAAGGCCGATGGGCGGATCGTCGAAATCCTGCCCGATGGCCAGGAGAAAACCGTCGATCACAAGGACCCGGCCGCCTTCGTGCGCCATGTCCGCTCGCGCTGCGGCCTGACCCAGGCGGCCTTCGCCGAGAAGATCGAAGTGCCGATCGAGACCGTGCGCAACTGGGAGCAGGGCAAGCGCAACCCGCGCGGCCCCGCCCGCGCGCTGCTCAAGCTGATCGACAGCGCCCCGGAAGCGGCTTTTGCGGCGCTTGGCGGCGGACGGCGCTAAAGCGCTGACGTTTTTTGGCCGTCCGGCATTCCCGAGCGACCCGGGTTGGCAGGCCACGCGCCAACGGGCATTCTCCCGCCCGGCCGCACATTTCCTGCGGCGCCTCGCCGGGAGACCCGCATGCAATACGCCGACGTTCATGGCGCCCATATCCCGCAGATCGGGCTCGGCACCATGACCCTGAAAGACGACGTCTGCGTGCAGGCGGTCAAGGCTGCGCTCGATATGGGCTATACCCATCTCGACACGGCGGCCTTCTACGGCAATGAAAAGGAAGTCGGCGAGGGCCTGCGCGCTTCAAGCGTCGGGCGCGACAAAGTCTTCATCACCACCAAGGTGCGCGAAAACAATCTCCAGCCGGCCGATTTCAACAAGTCGCTCGACCAGAGCCTGACCAATCTGCAATTGCCCTCTATCGACCTGCTGTTGATCCACTGGAACAACAAGGACATTCCGTTTTCCGTCAGCATCCCGGCGCTGTGCGCCGCCAAGAAGGACGGCCGCGCCAAACATGTCGGCGTCGCCAATTTCACGACCAGGATGCTGGACGAGGCCTGGGCGGTGACGACCGAGCCTTTGGTCTGCAACCAGATCGAGATGCATCCCTACATCAATCAGGACAAGGTGGTGGCCGCCAGTGAGAGGCACGGCATGGCGGTTGTCGCCTATTGCCCGATTGCGCGCGGCAAGTTGCAAAGCACTGACGCGATCGAGACCATTGCCAAGGCGCATGGCAAGAGCCCGGCGCAGGTATCGCTGCGCTATCTGGTGCAGCGCGGCACGGTGCCGATCCCGCGCACCGCGACGCCGGCGCATCTGAAGGCCAATCTCGACGTTTTCGATTTTCAACTCAGCGACGCCGAAATGGCCGCGCTGAAAGCGCTCAACGCCGCCAACATGCGCGTCGTCAACCCGCCGCACGCGCCGGTGTGGGACGTTCCGTAATATCAAGAGGAGGGTGACGATGAAATCCGTCGAGAGCCACGGCTTCCAGATTCCGATCGTCGGCCTTGGCACCTGGGAGTTGCGTGGGCGCGACTGCGCGCGGCTGGTCGAGCAGGCGATCCGTCTCGGCTATCGCCACATCGACACCGCGCAGCTCTACGGCAACGAAGCCGAAGTGGGCCAAGGCGTGCTGGCGTCCGGCAAGCGCGCCGAGGTCATGGTCACCACGAAAATCGCGCACGGCTCGCTGGCGCCGTTCGAGGCCGAGCGCTCGGTCAAGGAGAGCCTGCATAAACTGCGGCTCGATATCATCGACCTGCTCTTGATCCACTGGCCGAACGATCGCGTGCCCTTGGCCGAGACGCTGGGCGCGATGGCCAAGATGAAGCGCGAGGGTTACGTCAGGCAGATCGGCGTGTCGAACTTCACGGTGGCGCTGCTCGACGAAGCCAGCAAAGTGACCAGCGAACCGATCGTCTGCAATCAGATCGAGTACCATCCGTTTCTCGACCAGTCCAAAGTCATCGCCGCCTGCAAGAAGTACGGCATCGCTGTCGTCGCCTATAGCCCGATCGCGCGCGGCAGCGCCAAGGGCGATGCGGTGCTGGAAAAGATCGGCGCGGCGCATGGCAAGAGCGCGGCGCAGGTCTCGCTGCGCTGGCTGGTGCAGCAGGACGTCGTCGTCATCCCGCGCACCAGCAAGATCGAGCGGCTCGAGGAGAACCTTGCGATTTTCGATTTCGAATTGTCCGCCGCCGAAATGGCGGAGATCGCTGCGCTGTCGCAGCGCGGCAAGCGCATCGTCAATCTGGCGCATGCGCCGGACTGGGATTGATGTGAGTTGTCCGCTCGTCCCCGCGGAAGCGGGGACCCAGACTAGGCCAAGCAAAACTGGATTCCCGCCTTCGCGGGAATGAGCGGAGTGTGGCGCGCCGCTCTCGAAAGCATGACGACCATGACCCCATCAAACGACTCCGCCCTTGTCCTGTTCTCCGGCGGGCAGGACTCCACCGTCGCGCTCGCCTGGGCGCTGGAGCGCTTTACCCGCGTCGAGACCGTCGGCTTCGACTACGGGCAGCGCCATGTCGTCGAGCTGGACGTGCGGCCGCGGCTGCGCGAACGCATGGCCGCGCTCAAGCCCGAATGGAAAGCCCGCCTCGGCGACGACCACCGTATCTCCATCGACGCGCTCGCCGCCATCTCCGAGTCGGCGCTCACCAGCGAGACGGCCATTGCCTTTGCCGATAGCGGCCTGCCCAACACCTTCGTGCCGGCCCGCAACCTGATCTTCTTCACCTTCGCCGGCGCGCTGGCCTATCGCCGCGGTGCGCGGCACATCGTCGCCGGCATGTGCGAGACCGACTATTCCGGCTATCCCGATTGCCGCGACGACACCATCAAGGCGATGCAGGTGGCTTTAAGCCTGGGCCTCGACAAGCGGGTCACCATCCATACGCCGCTGATGTGGATCGACAAGGCGGCGACCTTCGCCCTGGCGCACGAAATCGCAGGGCAGGGCTTCCTGGATGTCGTTGTCGAGGACACCCATACCTGTTACGTCGGCGACCGCGCGCACCGCCACGCCTGGGGATATGGCTGCGGGACGTGCCCGGCCTGTGAGCTCCGCGCGCAGGGCTATGCCAAGTTTATCGCCCAATAATGTCCCGCGACATTCGAGACCCTGAACGATGACCCAAAAGACTGAAGCGATGCGTCACAATATCGAAGGCGGGATTTTCCTGGTCCTGTACTGCCTGACCATTCCGGCGGCGAACTGGATGATCGGCAATGTCGGCACGGTGTGCGTCCCGAACGGCCCCTGCCTGCTGCCGGTGGCGCCCGGCCTGATGGCGCCGTCCGGCGTCCTGATGATCGGCGCGGCTCTGGTGCTGCGCGACCTGGTGCAGCGCCGCCTCGGCATCGAATTCGGCCTCGCCGCCATCCTCGCCGGTACCGCGCTGTCGGCGGGACTGGCGCCGGCATCGCTGGTCATGGCCTCGGCCACGGCCTTCCTGCTGTCCGAACTGGCCGATTTCGCGGTCTATACGCCGCTGGCGCGGCGCCGGCTGGTGCTGGCGGTGGTCGCCTCCGGCCTGGTCGGGCTGGTTCTCGACTCGCTGATCTTCCTGTGGCTGGCTTTCGGCTCGCTCGATTTCCTGGCCGGCCAGATCGTCGGCAAGGCCTGGATGGTGCTTCTGTCGGTGCCGCTGGTCGCCTATCTTCGCCGCCGCGACACCAGGCTCGGCCTCAATCCCGTTTGACCTCAGCGAGAAACATCCATGACCACGCCGATGACGATGACGATCACGCCGACCGCGCCCAACCCCGCGACGCTCGACGTCCTGCGCACGGTCACGACCGGCACGGTTACGACGATGCTGCTGAAAAAGGGCATTCGTCATTCCTGGATGAAGGGCGCGATGCCATTCGGCCACAGCGGCAAGCGCATCGTCGGCCCTGCCTTCACCTTGCGCTTCGTGCCGGTGCGCGAGGATCTCGCCACTCCGGCAAGTTGGCTCAATCCTATCTCGACTCGTTCGGCCATCGAAGCAATGCCGGACGGCTGCATCTGTGTCGCGGATGCGATGGGCAACATTGGCGCCGGCATCTTCGGCGACATCCTCTGCATGCGCATGGTCAAGCGCAACGTGCAGGCGTTGATCACCGATGGCGTGATGCGCGACAAGCACGGAGTGCTTGGCACCGGTCTGCCGGTGTGGTGCGCGGGCGTTGCTGCGCCGGCCTCGGTCAACCAGTTGACCTTTGTCGGCTGGAACGAGCCGATCGGCTGCGGCGGCTCGGCGATTTTCCCGGGCGACATCATCGTCGCCGATGATGATGGCGCGGTGGTGATTCCGCACGATCTCGTCGAGTTCGTCACGCATGAAGGCGCCGAACACGAATTGATGGAAAGCTGGCTGGTGCAGGAAGTGGAGAAGGGGGCGAAACTCCCCGGCCTCTATCCGCCCAATGACGAGAACAAGAAGCGTTACGAGGACTGGAAGAAGTCGCGCTGATCTTTTATCCGCGTCAAAAATAAAGTGACGCGATGGGATGGCCATGTTCTTTTTTCTCTCCAAGACCGCCGGCCTGCTGCTGCGCCCGTCGGTTGCGATCATGGCCATCGGTGTTGCCGGCCTGCTGCTGATGCCGACGCGGTGGCGGCGCGCCGGCACAAGGCTTCTGGTCGTGAGCTTCGTGCTGCTGCTGATCGCCGGCGTGTCGCCGCTCGCCGACATGCTGACGCACACGCTGGAGAGCCGCTTTCCCAAATGGGACGCCGCGCGCGGCGCGCCGGACGGCATTGTCGTTCTCGGCGGCGCGATTTCGCCGAGCCTGTCGCGCCGCCATGGCGAGGCAATCGTCGGCGAAGATGCCGGGCGCGTCATCGCCATCGCCAAACTGGCGCGCGCATATCCAAAAGCCCGTATCGTCTATAGCGGCGGCGACGGCACCTTGAGCGGCAAGGGTGGCGCCGAAGCAGAATACCTGCAATCGCTGCTCGACAGTTTCGGCGTTGCCAAGGAGCGCGTCACGCTGGAGACGCGTTCGCGCAACACCGCCGAGAACGCGGCCTTCAGCAAGGATATCGCGCAGCCGACGCCCGGCGAGCGCTGGCTGCTGGTGACTTCGGCGCGGCACATGCCGCGTTCGGTCGGCGCATTCCGGCAGGCCGGTTTTGCGGTCGAAGCCTATCCGGTCGCCTGGCGCACGGACGTGGGGTACCGCGTCTGGCCTGGCCTCGGCATCGGCGGCAATCTGGCGCGTCTCGACCTGGCGATGAACGAATGGTTCGGGCTGCTGGCCTATTGGCTGACCGGCCGCAGCGCGGCGTTGTGGCCGGCGCCGTGACGTGGGCGTAACTTGGGCCCTGTGCGCGCGAAAATTGTGAGAATCGTTTTCAATCGGTAATCTTCCATGCACATGGGCGATTCGTGCGCCCGGGTTCGCTTCGCGTGTCCGCATTGCGCGTTTGCGTTCTCCGCCGCACTTTTCTCTATCCAAAGGGAATCGCCCGCCATGTCCTTTGACTTTACGCGATCGAACCGTCCGGCAACGCCCGACGAAACCGCCGCCTATGAAGATGTCGGCCTGCGTGCGAGTTGGGGTGAGCGCGTCGTTACCGGCATCGCGGTGGCGCTGGCGCTCATGTTCGTCACCACGGTCGCGGTGCTGATGGGGCTGGCCTGATCCTACAAGACAGGGTCAAAGGCGCGGCGCGACTCCGAGGCGAACTGCCGCCGCCACATGACGATCAAGACGCCGGTCGTGGTCAGCGCCAGTTCGAGCGGCCCCAGGAACCAGCCGAGATAGCCGAGCGCGAAAAAGAACGCGCGCTGGCCGCGGTTGAAATGCCGCCCGGCATCGGCGCAGACATGCGCGGCGCGGTGCGCGAACTCGATCGCCGCCGGCGTATCCTTTTCCGATGGCGGGGGTGCCGCTCCGACCATGATGGCGAGATAATTGAACAGCCGGTACGACCACGAAAACTTGAAAAACGCATAGACGCAGATCACGGCGAGGCCGAGGATCTTCATTTCCCACATTTCCGCCGTCACCGGCACGCCGAACGGCAGCGCGCCGACCACGGTCAGAACCTGTTCCGGCGCGCGCAGCAAAGTCAGCGTGCCGCCGATGGCGATCAGGCTGGTCGAGGCGAAGAACGCCGTGCCGTTCTGCAACGAAGCGGTCACCTGCGAGTCGACGATGCGCACGTCGCGCGCCAGAAGCTCCATCATCCAGCGGTCGCGGTAGACGTTCATCAGCGCGTTCAGGCTTTGGCGGCCATGCGCGGTTTTCTCGATGACGATCGAATAGGCGATCCAGCAGGCGAGGAACCAGCCGAGCGCCAGCATGTCGGGCAGCGTGAATGAAAGCATGGCACGACCCCTTCAAAGTCTGCCGCAGGATGCCCGCTTGCGCAGGCGGCGACAACCGGGCCAAACTCGGCACTACGGACATAATCGGGAAATACCAAATGCCGCAGACGATTACCCTTGGCTACAAGGAAATGTGCGCCGCCGCCGAGCGCGAGATCGAGACTTTGGCCGTCGAGGACGCCATCAAGCTCGCCGGGCGCGACGATACCGTGCTGGTCGATATCCGCGACATCCGCGAACTGCAGCGCGAGGGTAGGGTGCCCGGCGCCTTTCATTGCCCGCGCGGCATGCTGGAATTCTGGATCGATCCAAACGGCTCTTATTTCAAACCGGTGTTCGGCGAGGACAAGAAATTCGTGTTTTTCTGCGCTGGCGGCATGCGCTCGGCCCTGGCGGCGCAAACCGCGCAGCGCATGGGCCTCAAGCCGGTCGCCCATATTCGCGGCGGCTTCGGCGCCTGGAAGACGGCAGGCGGCCCGGTCGAGGCGCCGGAGGCGGTCACCAAGCCATGAGGCAATCGATAAATCCGGTTGCTGCTGCGCATTCCTAAAATTCATTTGCCGCCGGCTTGCCGCGCCCGCACTTTAAGGCGTCGCAAACATGCAGGTGGGGCAGGCGGCCATGACTCTGAAACTGATCATCGGCAACAAGAAGTATTCGAGCTGGTCGTTCCGGCCGTGGCTGGCGTTCAAAGTCGCCGGCATTCCCTTCGAGGAGCGGGTCATCCCGTTCGAGACTGAGGAATTCAAACGCGAAGTAGGCCCCGTCTCCGGCACTGGCAAGGTGCCGGTGCTGATCGATGG
Source organism: Rhizobiales bacterium Ga0077525 (assembly GCA_001464835.1). Taxonomy (GTDB): domain Bacteria; phylum Pseudomonadota; class Alphaproteobacteria; order Rhizobiales; family Xanthobacteraceae; genus Pseudolabrys. The sequence goes on from LNDS01000049.1 coordinate 79,320, forward strand.
CGATATTCATGTTTGGGAATCGCTCGCCATTCTCGAATATGCCGCCGAGAAATTTCCCGAGGCCGGCCTGTGGCCGAAGGACGTCGCGGCCCGCGCCCATGCCCGCGTCGTCGCCAATGAAATGCACGCCGGCTTCCAAGCGATGCGCAATCATTTGCCGATGAATTTCGCGCGCCGCGTCATCAAGCGCGATTTGACGCCGGAGGTCATCGCCAATGTCAAGCGAATCGAGGCGCTGTGGGCGGATTGCCGCGCCCGCTTCGGCAAAGGTGGCCCGTTCCTATTCGGCGCTTTCAGCAATGCCGACGCCATGTATGCGCCGGTGGTCGGGCGCTTTCATGTGTACGATGTCGATGTCGGCGAGGCGACCCGCGCCTATATGAAGACCATCATGGCGCTGCCGGCCTGGCAGCAATGGGTCGCTGCCGGGATCAAGGAACCCTGGCTGTTTGCCGAAGACGAAGTCGATTGGCCGCAGACCCATAACATCACTTAAAGAAGCGGACCGCCGCGCATGTCCCTGACACTGATTATCGGCAACAAGAACTATTCTTCCTGGTCGCTACGGCCGTGGATCGCCATGAAGGCCGCCGGCATTCCTTTCGAGGAGATCGTCATCCCGCTGTATGTGCCGGGCAGCGCCGAGCACATCCTGAAATATTCGCCGGCCGGCAAGGTGCCGATTCTGATCGATGGCGACGACACGGTTTGGGAATCGCTCGCCATTCTCGAACATCTCGCCGACCGCTTTCCGGCAGCTCGGCTGTGGCCCGACGATCGCCGCGCCCGGAGCCTTGCCCGTTCGGCGGCGAGCGAGATGCATGCCGGCTTCCAGCCGTTGCGCCAGCACTGCACGATGAATCTGTGGCTGCCGGTCAAGGCGCGGCCGATGCCGGGCGAAGTCATCGCCAACATGAAGCGTATCGAGGCGATATGGGCCGAATGCCGCGCCCGTTTCGGCGAGGGCGCCAAAGACGGCGGGCCCTTTCTGTTCGGTACCTTCGGCAATGCCGATGCCATGTATGCGCCGGTGGTGGCGCGCTTCCACAATTACGGCCTGCCGGTTAACCCCGCCACGCGCGCCTATATGGACGCGGTGATGGCGCTGCCGGCCTGGCGCGAGTGGTATGAAGCCGCCATGAAAGAGACCTGGGTGATGCAGAATAACGAGCCGGACTGGCCGCTGGTGCGGGGCGTGCCGTTTTCGCAAAGCTAACCGGCGTTTAACAGGGCGAACCAAAGTTCCATTCGCGCGTTGAGTTCGACAATCTGTCCGCCGCTGGCGGCCGGAAACCGGATTCTATTCGCCGAACGGATTCAGCCGCACATGAAGTTCGAACCAAACCGCAATGTCTGGCGCGTGGCGCAAAGCCACCGCGCCGCCATGCTGGTCGATGCGGCCGTTTATTTCGCGGCGATCCGCTCATCGATGCTCAAGGCGCAGCGTTCGATCCTCATCGCCGGCTGGGACATTCACAGCCAGACCCGGCTGGTCGGCCCGTCGGGTGAGGCCGACGACGGCTTTCCCGCGCCGTTCGCCGAATTTCTCACCGCGCTGGTCACGCGCCGTCCCGAATTGCAGATCCGCATCCTCCTGTGGGATTTCTCCGTGCTGTACGCGGCTGAGCGCGATCCGTTCCCGTCGATGACGTTGCGCTGGAACACGCCGCACAACATCCGCTTCTGTCTCGACGACAGCGTGCCGATCGGCTCGTCGCAGCATCAAAAGCTTGTCGTGGTCGATGACGCGGTCGGCTACAGCGGCGGCCTCGACATCACCATTCGGCGTTGGGACACCAGCGCGCACACAATCGACAATCCGCTGCGCGTCGATCCCGCCGGCAAGCCTTACGCGCCGTTTCACGACGTGCAAATGGCAGTGGACGGCGAGGCGGCGCGCGCGCTCGGCGATCTGATGCGCGAGCGCTGGCGCTGTGCCGCTTACGAGACCGTGCCGCGCACCAGCACCACGGCGGATTGCTGGCCGGATGGCGTCAAGCCGGATTTCACCGACGCCGACATCGCCATATCGCTGACGCAGCCGCGTTTCGACGATCAGAAGGAAGCGCGCCAGGTTGAGGCGCTGTTCTTCGACATGATCGATGCCGCCGAGCGCCGGATCTATATCGAAAACCAGTTTCTCACCGCGCTGCCGATCGCCGAGCGCCTCGCCAAGAGGCTGCGCGAAAAGCCCGACCTCGAAGCGCTGATTGTTTCGCCGCAAACCCATGTGTCGTGGCTGGAGGCGCAGAGCATGCGCGCCGGCCGGGCGCGCTTTGCCGCCGTGCTCAAGGAGTTCGGTGACCGCGTCTGGCTGTGTTACCCGCAGGTCGCGCGCGGCGACGAGGTCACCTGCACCATGGTTCATTCCAAGGTGATGATTGTCGACGACAGGATCCTGCGCATCGGCTCGGCCAATCTTAACAACCGTTCGATGGGCACTGACACTGAATGCGATCTCACGGTGGTAGCCGAAAACGATACCCAGCGCGCCAGCATTCTTGCCATGCGCAACCGTTTGCTGGCCGATCAGTGCGGCGTCACGCAGGACGAAGTCTCCGCCGCGCTGGAGCGACACAACGGCTCGCTGATCGCGGCCGCGCGTGGTCTTAGCGGCGACGGCCACAGCCTGAAAGACATCGTCGATGAGGAGCCATCCTCACCCGAAGCTTTCGCCTTGCTTGCCGGGGTCGCCGATCCGGAACGCCCGATCGGCGCCGAGGAATTCATCAGCAATATGTTTGGAGGTTTCGTGCCGGCGCGCAATTTTTCAACCATTCTCAAGGTCATCGCCGCGGGACTTGTCATCGTCGTCCTAGCCCTGATCTGGCAGTTCGTGCCTTTGGCGCGGCCCGACGCCGTGCGTGAGATGCTGGCCGATCTCAACGGCAGCAGCCTGGCGCCGCTGGTCGTCGTCGGCGTCTTTGTCGTCGCCGGATCGCTGATGTTTCCGGTTACCGTGCTGATCGCCGCGACCGCGGCGGCGTTCGGGCCGTGGCTCGGCTTTGCCTATGCCGGCGTCGGCGCGCTGGCGAGCGCACTGGTCACTTATGGCATTGGCGCGGCGCTGGGCAAACGCACGTTGCGCGATCTGCTCGGGCCGCGCCTCAACCGGGTGCGCCAGCGCGTCGCCAAGCGCGGCGTCATCGCCGTGGCGGCGATCCGGCTGGTGCCGGTCGCGCCGTTCACGGTGGTCAATCTAGCGGCGGGCGCCAGTTCGATTCCCGTGTTCGATTATATGGTCGGCACCTTCATCGGCATGCTGCCTGGCATCATCATGATCTCGGCGGTCGGCAATCAGTTCGCCCGCATCATGACGCAGCCCACGGCGTTCGATCTGGCGCTGCTGGCCGCGGCTGTTGCCGCCTGGGTCGGCCTGTCGATCGGCGTGCAGGTGGCAATGTCGCGCTACGCAGGCCGCCGCCGGTGAGGGCGGACAAAGCGGACAGCGTCCGCATCATGACCTGGAATATTCACGGCACGTTCGGCCGCAATCCGCGTTTCGATCTCGCCCGCGTGGTCAAATTGATCCGCCGCTGGGACCCCGATATCGTCGCGCTTCAGGAAGTCGATTCACGCCGCGCTTTGGCCGGCGGCGCCAACCCGTTCGAATTTCTGGCGACGGCGGTGGGTGTTTACGGCATCGGCGCCAAGTCGCTGACCGGCGCCGACGGCGATTACGGCCAGATGCTGATCAGCCGTTTTCCGGTGACGTCGCATGAAATCCGCGACATCTCATTCGGCGAGCGCGAGCCGCGCCGCGCCATTCGCGCCGTCGTCGAGACGCCGCAAGGCCCGCTCATTGTCGTCGCCACGCATCTCGGCCTCAGCATTCATGAGCGGCGTCATCAGGCGGCGCTGTTGATGGAATTGGCCAGTGGCGACGCGCCGGCGGTTGTGATGGGCGATCTCAACGATTGGTACTGGCCCGGTTCGGTGCGCGCGGTATTGACCCGTGTGCTCGGCGCGCACACGGGCTTCCGCACCTTTCCAGCGAAATTTCCGCTGTTGCGGCTCGACCGCATTTATTGCCGGCCGCGCGGCGCGCTGCTGCGCAGCTTCATCGATCGCGAGGCACGCACCATCTCCGACCATTTGCCGGTGATCGCCGATCTAAGGCTGACCGGGGCAAAGTAGGCGAACGGCCGCAACGCGAAAACCCGGCGCGGGGGAGCGCCGGGTTCTGCCGAATGTCCGATGGTCGGACGGACTATTCGGTCGCTTCCTTGATCGAGTCCTTCATGCCGCCGATGGTGTTCTGCACCTTGCCCTTGATCTGATCGGCCTTGCCTTCGGTTTCGAGCTTGCTGTCGCCGGTAACCTTGCCGGCGACTTCCTTCACTTTACCCTTGGCCTGATCGAAGCTGCCTTCAATGCGGTCTTTGTTCATGGTGTTCCTCTTGTCTGTGCTGTTCGGGAATCTCGCACGGTCAACGTTCGATGGGCCGCTTGTGTTCCCGCGCTGCGGCATCGCAGCACGGGCGACAAACGTATGTGCATGGCGCTCATGCAGCTGGAACCAAAAACAACGCCGGCGACGATGTCGCCGGCGCGTTCGGTTATCTTAAAGACGAAGCGAAGTTACTTCGCGGAGACCGGCGGCTTGGCATTGGGGTCGGCCGGGCTCTTCGAAGATGCGCCAGTGGTCGTGGTCGGCGTCGGCGTTGTCGCCGTGCCGCTGCTCTGCATCTGCGAATCCTTGGACTGGCTGCCGCTAAGCTTGGCGTCGCCTTGATTGGTCGGCTTGAAGTTCGGGTCGGCCGGGCTCTGCGCCGGGTTGGTAGGGCTTTGCGCGGTCGTCGAGGAGCCCTTCGCCGCGGCGCCGGCCGGCGTCTGCGAGCCGCTCTGGTTCTGAGCGCCGGTCTGCTTGTTGTTGCCAGCGGCGTTCAGGTTGGCGGGCGAGGTCGAGCCGGTCTGCGGCTGGGCGGGGTTCTGCGCGCTGGCCGCCGACATGCCGGCGATAAGCGCGACGACGGCTGTCATTGTTGCGAGAGTCTTCATGTTGGATATCCTCCTGGTGAATTTATTGTGCTGTGTTCGACACACGGGGGACCAACCGGTGAATTGGAACATCGTTCCGGGAACTTGGCGTTTTGCTTTTACATAAACGTGATAAACGGCGCGGAACATTGTTCCGCGCCGCACTGCATCGCCGTTTGCAATCACGCTTCGAGAATGGCGACGATCTCATGCGTGCGCGGATCGAGCACGAGGATCTGGTTGCCGACCAGGATGTAGTCGTAGCCGCGCCATTCCGGATAGATGGTGACGACTTCGGTCGGCAACGGATAATAGCGCACGGTCGATGGGATGCGCGTGCCGACGCGGATCGCCACGTTGAGCGTCACCGGCTGCACGTTCTGCCGTTTGATCACGGTCGTGATCTGGCTCCGCTGTTCGCTCGACAGCCGCGCCGCCGCGCCCGCGCCCTGGCCGGTCGTTGTGGCGGTGGCCGATGTGCCGGAATTGGCCGCATCGGCCGAGCTTTTTGTCTCGGTCTTGGTTTCGGTCTTCGCTGCCGCCGACGGAACCTTCATGTCCGTCTTGGCATCCGCTGCGGACTTGGGCGCGCCGGTTTGCGCGCTCTGGCCGCGGCCGGGCGCCAGCTTGTTGACGTCGTTACCGTCGGGCGAGGGTGTGGCGGTCGTGCCGGACTTGATCGACGGCGCAATCTTTTCCGCCGGCGCATTCTGTTGCGCTGCGGGAGCGGGCTGCGGCGGCGCCTGATCCTTCGACGGCGCGGGCGCCTGGGCGAGAGCAGCGCCGGTACCCAACATCAGAACGGCAGCGGCGGTCGACAGTAACTTCATCCTGTTCATTGCAAGCTCCTTTTGCATACCGCCCCGGCGCACATGCACAGTGAAAGGAACGCTGCCGCCGCGCCTGCGTTCCCGCGCACGCGGCTTTATGTCTTGAACGGATGTTCATCGGTTGCCGATGCGACGAACCTCAGCGCGACAATGTCAGCGCGATGTGGCGGTGACAACGATCTCGACCAGATGCGGCGGTTCGAGATCGACGCCGAGGCAGGCGCGCATCGGCGGGTTGGCGCGGTCGACCCATTCGTCCCAGGCGCGGTTCATCTCGCTCTTCTGCTTGATGTCGGCGACATAGACGATCGCCGACAGAATGCGGCTCTTGTCGCTGCCGGCCATTTTGAGGCTTTCGTCGATGCGGCGCAGCGTATTGACGGTCTGCTCATAGAGGCCGGGCGGCGCCGGATCGGGCGTGACGGCAACCGTCAGCACCAGGCCGTCATGGACGACGGCGCGGGAGCGGGTCGGGGTGAGGCCGGGAAAGCGGGTAATCATGCGGGTCTCCTTGATGGGTCACGCCGCAAGCTTATGCCCGGCCGCCACCGTTTCCTAAAGCCTTGCGGCGGGCCATAGTGGTGGCAACACGGAATCGGGAGGCTTAAGGCGTGGCCCAGATCGGCACTCCAATCGACAGCAATTCAACCGAATTCCAGGCCAATGCCGCGCGCATGCGGGCGCTTGTGGCGGAGCTTCAGGCCAAACGCGCCGAGGCGGCCTTCGGCGGACCGGCGCGCGCCCGCGAACGCCATGTCGGCCGCGGCAAGCTTTTGCCGCGGGACCGGGTGATGAATTTGATCGACCCCGGCTCGCCGTTTCTGGAATTGTCGCCGCTCGCCGCCAACAGGATGTACGACGACGCCATTCACGGCGCCGGGCTCATCACCGGCATCGGCCGCGTCGAGGGCCGCGAATGCATGGTGGTGTGCAACGACTCCACCATCAAGGGCGGCACCTATTATCCGCTGACCGTGAAGAAGCATCTGCGCGCGCAGGAGATCGCCCGCGAGAACCGGCTGCCATGCATTTATCTGGTGGACAGTGGCGGCGCCAACCTGCCGCATCAAACCGAAGTCTTTCCCGACCGCGAGCATTTCGGCCGCATCTTCTGGAACCAGGCCACCATGTCGGCGATGCGCATTCCGCAGATCGCCGTGGTGATGGGCTCGTGCACGGCGGGCGGCGCCTATGTGCCGGCGATGTCGGACGAGAGCATCATCGTCAAGAACCAAGGCACCATCTTTCTCGGCGGGCCGCCTCTGGTGAAGGCCGCGACCGGCGAAGTGGTCAGCGCCGAGGATCTCGGCGGCGCCGACATTCACGCCCGCCAGTCCGGCGTCGCCGATCATCTGGCGATGGACGATCATCACGCTTTGTCGCTGGCGCGCCGTATCGTCGCAAACTTGAACGTCAAGAAGCAGCCCGACATCCCGCTGACCGCGCCGCGCGATCCTCTGTTCGACATCGACGAACTCGACGGCATCGTGCCGGTCGATTTGAAGAAGCAATACGACATCCGCGAAGTCATCGCGCGGCTGGTCGACGGCTCCGAGTTCGACGAGTTCAAGCAGTTGTACGGCACGACGCTCGTCACCGGCTTTGCGCGGCTGCATGGCATGCCGGTCGGCATTCTCGGCAATAACGGAATTCTCTTCTCGGAGAGCGCGCTGAAGGCCGCGCACTTCATCGAGCTGTGCAGCCAGCGCCGCATTCCGCTGCTGTTCATGCAGAACATCGTCGGCTTCATGGTCGGCCGCGAATACGAAGTCGGCGGCATCGCCAAGGATGGCGCCAAGATGGTGACGGCGGTGGCGAGCGCGCAGGTGCCGAAGGTGACGCTGATCCTCGGCGGCTCCTATGGCGCCGGCAATTACGGCATGTGCGGCCGCGCGCACGGCCCGCGCTTTCTGTTCACCTGGCCGAATTCGCGCATCTCGGTGATGGGCGGCGAGCAGGCGGCGAGTGTGCTGGCCACCGTCAAGCGCGACAATATCGAAGCCGGCGGCGGCGCGTGGTCGGAAACGGAAGAAGAAGACTTCAAGGCGCCGATCCGCGAACAATATGAGGAAGAGGGCAATCCTTATTACGCCACCGCGCGGCTGTGGGACGACGGCATCATCGCGCCGAGCGAAACGCGGCGGGTGTTGGCGCTGGCTTTCAGCGCGGCATTGAATGCGCCCGTGCCGGAGACGCGGTTTGGGGTGTTTAGGATGTGAAGGACGAGCCGCGCCTTCACTGCCGGTAAACCGTTGCCCGGTCGTACACCGACTTTTGCCACGCGGCCGGATCGTAATCGACAAACGCCCGCAATAGGGCCGCGACCTTGGCCGCTGGCAGCTCATTGCTCACCAGCACGAAGAGCGAGCCTTTGACGCGGCCGCGATAAAGCGCGGCGGCGATGGCCGCTTCAGTTGTCAGCGCCGGCGCATCGACGATCATGCGCGCATTGTAAGGCAGCACCGCCACCAGTTCCGGCGCGCCGAGATAGAACAGCGCATCGCGGCCTTCCGCCGCGAACGCAGTGCGGATCGCCGCCAGCGCCGCCGCATCGGCGGCCGGTTGCAGCGTGCCGCTAGTGGCGTCAGCGCTCTGCCGTTGGGCGCTGATGACGCGGCCGGAAAACGACGCCAGCCCGTAAAGCGCCAGCGCGCCGAATAAAGCCAGGACCCCGTAGCGCAGGGCGCGCGCTGTCGACGGCCGCAGCGCCATCGCCAGCAAGCAGAGAAACAGTAGCATGCTCACTGGGCGGAAGTGCCGCTCGCTCAAGGGCACCGGGGCATTGCGCGCATACAGAACCAGCATCGCCCCGGTAAATCCGGCAAGCGTCAGCAACGCGAAGCGGCGCAAGCGCCGCTCGTTCTCCGGCGCGTTTCTGTCGAACGCAAACGCCGCCGCCAGCACGGCGGCAAGCGGCGCGAGACACAGTCCCACCATCGCCGCGTCGCCGGGCAACACGACGCGTCCGGGCGTTTGCCACAGCCACACCATCAAATCCTGAAACGACAGCGCCGCCGTCCACGGCGCGGCGAGCGCAAACAGCAGGCGCACCGCATCGAAGCCTTCGCCGCCGCCGCCAAAGTGCGTCACCGGCTTGGCCGCAAACCAGAAGGCGTAAACGAGCGCTGCCGCTGCCAATGCGCCAACAGCGCCGCCAACCATGCCCGGCGTGATGCGGCGCAATTGGTAAAGCGCCAGCGTGCCGGAAGCGGCCAAGGCCGCGCCGGTGATAATCAGGCCGTTCAGTTTGGCCATGAAGCCGCCGATAACCGCGACAAAGGCCAGAGCCGCCGCGAAGCCCGCCGTTGCCTGCGGAATGCGCCACGCCGCCAGCACGATCCACGGTGTTGCGCCCTGCAATAAAATCTCGCCGCCGCTATAGAGGCCATAGGCGCTGCTGGCATAGCGAAACGACGCGATCAGCGCCGCCGCCGCCAACGCCACGCCCGGCCCGAGGTCGAAGGTGCGGGCCACCGCGATCCAGCCGAGCAGCGCGGCGAGATTGCTCAAGGCCGCGACAGCCACGATCGCCGTGCCCAGCCGCAGCCCGCTCAGTGTCAGCACGCCGGGCGCAAGATATTGCCCGGGGCTCCACCAGCTCGCCACTGATACGATGTCGCGTGCAATGTCGGCCGGGTCGGGGCGCAGCGTCGCGTCGAACGGCGCGCGTTGCAGCAAGGCGTTCCAGCGCAACAGGCCGAAGGCCGGGTCGTAGGAGATCAGCGGCGGCGCGGCCAGGCTGATGGCAGTCATGACCGCGACGAGCGACACCGCGAGCATCTGCGCGTGACGATAGGACAGCCGATCGCCGAATAAGCCGCCCACCGCGCATCCCCATTGCCGCTCCGGCACCGCACGCGGCGGCAAAAGCTAGCGGCTCTCCGGGGCTTTATCAAACGCGGCGAGTGGCGCGTCAGTGATGCGTCAACCGGCTTCCACCCGACGGGATGGCGCGCTACGGGTAATGCGCCTTGCAAACTGCGATATGACGTCATGCCCTCCGCCCCGAAAAAACCGCCCGGCCACGATTGGGAAGTGTTCGTCGTCTATTTCGATGGCGAGGATGACAGCATGCAGGTGTCCGGTTGCTGGACCCCGGAGGAGGCAATCGTGCAAGCGCGCGATGCGCTGAACGCGTATTGCAAAAGCGACGACGACAAGGACCAGTTCGAGATCGTCGCCGTCGTGCGTTCGGATGCGGCGATTTAGGTATCGTCTGGCAACTGGCGCTGGCCTATGCTGCGGCCCATGACCCAGTCATCCGCCCTCATCGTCGGCGCCGGCTCCGGCCTGTCGGCCTCGCTCGCCCGCACTTTCACCAAAGCGGGCATGAAGGTCGCGCTCGCCGCGCGCTCGGCGACGAAGCTCGCCGAATTTGCCGCGGCAACGGGGGCGCGCACCTATAATTGCGACGCCGCCCAACGCGACGAAGTCGAGGCTCTGTTCGCGCAGCTCGACAGCGAGGGTCATACGCCCGATGTCGTCGTTTACAATCCGAGCTACCGCGTGCGCGGGCCGCTCATCGATCTCGATCCGGCCGAGGTCGAGAAGACGCTGCGCATTTCCGCCTTCGGCGGTTTCCTGGTGGCGCAGGCGGCGGTGCGGCGCATGCTGCCGCGCAATCATGGCGCGCTGCTGTTCACCGGCGCGTCGGCCAGCGTCAAGGGCTATGCGCAGTCGGCGGCTTTCGCCATGGGCAAGTTCGCGCTGCGCGGCCTGGCGCAAAGCCTGGCGCGCGAGTTGGGCCCGCAAGGCATCCATGTCGCGCATTTTGTTATCGATGGCGGCATCAGGAGCGCGCGTAGGCCAGAGCCCGCCGACAAACCGGATTCGATGCTCGATCCCGAGGCGATCGCGCAATCCTATTTGCAGGTGCTGCAACAGCCGCGCAGCGCCTGGTCGCAGGAAATCGAATTGCGGCCATGGGTCGAGAAGTTCTAGGGCCGGCTTGGCTGCTCGCGTGTCTGCGTGCTAGACGGCGCCCATGACACAGCCAATCGACCCCGCCGACATCAAGGACCTCGCGCCGACCGGCGTCTTGCGCGGCGGCGTCGTGCTGGCGCCGGCGGCGTCGGCCTTCTTTGCGGTTCAGGACGGTTCAGGCGCGCCCCGCGGCGTCACCGTCGATCTGCTGCGCGCCTTTGCCGAAACGCTCAAGCTGCCGCTCGAGATGCAGCTGTTCTCCAATTCGGGCCAGGTGACCGACGCGGTCGCTTCCGGCGCCTGCGACATCGCTTTCATGCCGCGCGATGCGACCCGCGAGGGCAGGGTCGCGTTCGGCCCGGCCTATTACATGATTGCCTCGACCTATCTGGTGCCGGCCGGCTCGACCATTCAGTCGATCGAGGAGGTCAACCGCGAAGGCATTCGCATCGTCGCCATCGCCAACACCACGACCGGGCGCAGCGCCGCCCGTACCGCGCCGCTCGCCACGGTTGAGGAAGTCGCCGGCGTCGATTTGATGACGGCGCGGGCGCAGAAAGGCGAGGGCGATGCCTTCGCGCTGTCGCATGACTCGTTTGTCGGGATGCTCCCGCAGGTGCCGGGCGCCCGCGTCCTGAGCGGTCAGTTTCAGCAGACCGGTATCGGCGTCGCCGTGCCGAAAGGCCGGCCGGGCGCCTTGCGCGCCGCCAGCCGACTTATGGAAGAAGCCAAGACGTCCGGCCTGGTGCGTCGCGCGCTCGACGCCGCCGGCTTCAAGGACGCGCCGGTCGCGCCTTAAATGGGGCGCTTAACCGGTAACGCGGACCCACTCGGTGCGGGCCCACTCGGTCAAGTGCTGCCATTTCACGCCGACAACGTCCCAGTTCACCATGGGCCGCGTTGAAACGCTCGCCGTTTCCGCGGCTGTAGCGGCGTTATGCGAGTCGATGAGATAAGCGCTGCTAATGGTGAGCAGTGCGCCGAGAATAATGCCGAGCAATAGCCGCATGATGAATATCTCCCGTGACCCGCAAAGGAACGCGCGGCGGTCGCCAGAGTTCCGCAGCGCGAGCCGGCATCTAGACAACGCCAGGCTGGGCGGGCCGGATGGGCTGTCTGGGGCCCGGCCCGGGGGTACCCGCAAAGGTTTCAAATTAACCATAAGCAGCTTAATAACATACTGAAAACATTATATTATCTGGCGAAAAAAGTTCGCGCCTTTTTTCCAATTAACTGCTATATTGCAGCCATGGGTAATCAGTCGACGAAGACCGCCCGGCGGCCCGCCAAGGCTTCCCGGGGTGTCAAAAAATCCGCCAAAAATTCAAATGCGGACAAGAGCGCGCGCACGTCGGTGAAAAAACCGGCGACGAAATCGTCGCGCCGTGTCGCCGCGACGACGACGCGCGGTGCGCGGCCGGCGACGGCTGCGTTCGTTGCCAAACCGGCGAACAAACAGGCTGCCAAGCCCGCGGTAAAGGCCGTCGCCAAACCGGCGGCCAAGCCCATAGCGGTCAAGCCGCAATCGAAGGCGGAATCGAAAGAGGCGGCCAAGACCCTATCGAAGACGGTGTCCAAGATCGCCGCGCAGATCGCCGCCAAGATGGCCTCCGGCAAGCAGACCGCGAAAGGCGATGCCAAGGTTGCCGCCGAGGAGACCGCCGCGCCGAAAATGATCCGCACCTACAGCCCGCCGGTGCAGCCGGCGGCGCCGGAACTGCCGGTTGTGCGGCATAAATATTCCGTCGGTGAGACGGTGTACTTCACGTCGCCGAATTTCGGCCGCGCCGCCGCCTCCGGCACCTATACGGTGATCAAGCTGCTGCCGTCGGAAAGCGACGACTACCAGTACCGCATCAAGAGTTCCGGCGAGGCCTTCGAGCGCGTCGCCAAGGAAAGCCAGCTCGACCGCGTTTAACCGCATGATCTCCGAAAAGTGGCGACCGGTTTTTCGGAAAGATCATGCGCAAATCAAAAGTGCGGCGCGCTGGCATTGCCGTCTTCGTTTTGCTTTTATGGCGATCAGGCGTTCTGAGACGTTCTGAGCCGTTCAGACGCGAGGAGGGGGCATGCCGGTCTACATCACGCAAGGACGCTACACCCGCGCCGCCATCAAGGGCATGCTGGTCCACCCGGAAGACCGCGCGTTGGAAGTGTCGCGCCTCTTGGGCAAGGTCGGCGGCCGGCTGATCGGCTATTACGTCACCTTCGGCGAATACGATTTCATGGTCATTGCCGAGGCGCCGGACAATGCGCAAATGGCGGCAGCGCTTTTGGCGGCGGGCGCCGGCGGCGGCGTCTCCGATCTGCGCACCACGGTGGCGATGACCTCGATCGAGGGCAAAGGCGCCTTCGCGGTCGCCAGCGATCTGGCGCCGAGTTTCAAATCGGCCGGCGGCGCTTAAAGCCAACGGAATAAACCGCGCCGCCCGGCATTCACTTTACGGCTACAAAAATATCGCAAAGACAAAACCGAAAAACATCAGGGAGATTCTCATGCAGATTTTCTTGCGCCTTCGTTCGATCGCTTTCGCTCTGCCGCTGGCTCTGGCTTTCGCCGCGCCGCTTTTCACCGCGCCGGCGCAGGCGCAAAATTATCCGAACCGCACCGTCAAGATGATCGTGCCGTTCGGCGCCGGCGGACCGGCCGATGTCTATGCCCGCGTGCTGGCGAAATATCTCTCGGACGAGACCAAGCAGTCCTTCGTCGTGGAAAACCGTCCCGGCGCCGGCGCGGTGATCGGCACCGACGCGGTCGCCAAGTCGGCGCCCGATGGCTACACGCTGCTGGTAATGTCGAACACGCACACCACCAATGAGTCGCTGCTGTCGAACAAGCCCTACGAACTGATGCGGGACTTCGTGCCGGTGGCGCCGATCAATTATTCCGACCTCTTGATGGTCGTGCACCCCGACGTTGCCGCCAAGTCGGTCGGCGAATTCGTCGCCTTGGCGCAGAAGGACGCCGGCAAGCTGAACTATGCCTCGTCCGGCCCCGGCACGCCGTATCACATGGCCGGCGAACTCTACAAAGCGATGAGCAAGAGCGACATCGTCCACATTCCGCACAAGGCCTCCGGCGACATGCGCAACAGCGTATTGTCCGGCAATGTGCAGATGATGTTCGACGCCATCACCACGATGTCGGCGCTGGCCAAGGATGGCAAGGTGCGCGCGCTCGCCACCACCGGCGCCAAGCGCAATCCGCTGACGCCCGATTTGCCGACGGTGGCCGAGACGGTGCCCGGCTACGAGGCCACCATCTGGCTCGGCGTCATGGCGCCGAAGGACACGCCGAAAGACGTGGTCGCCGCGCTCAACGCCTCGATCGTCAAGGTCGTCAATCTGCCCGAGGTCAAGGACGCCTGGCTCAAGCAGGGCGCCGTTCCGCTGGTCATGACGCCGCCCGAATTCGACGCATACTTGCGCAAGGATATCGCCAGATGGGCCGACGTCGTGAAGGTGTCGGGTGCTAAAGTCCAATAGGCTAGAATGAACAATCTCGACGGCACATTGAACGGACTGATCAAGCTTTCGCTGGCGGCAGCCTTTGCCGCCGGCGTCGCTTTGTCGGTCTTTGTCGTCGTCAACCAGATGGCGCTCGACCGCGACGCGGCCGACCGCCGCTCTATCGTCCAGCGCGGCGCCGAACTGACCGCCGCCGCCACGACGCCGGGCTCGGCGCTGTCATGCCTCGATGCCGGGGCCGGCGATACGGTCGAGGCCGCTTGCGAGGCTCGCGTCTTCGCCGATGCGCGCTCAACCGCCGCCGCGGTCGCCTATGTCGGCGCGCGGCTGGCTTTGCTGACCGAGGCCGCCGACACGCAGCCTGCCGCGTTGAAAGCGCTGGCTGCCTCGCGCCGCGCCATCGAACTTGACCGCTACGGCATCGCCGCGCATGTGCTGAGCGCGCGCGACGGCTGCACGGCGGAGCGCTGCGCCGCCTTTGCCTGGCTCACCGACGCCGCCACGATAAAGGCCAACATGAAGGCGCAGGCCTTCGATCAATACGTCTCGCGCCACGCCGCGGCCTGGAACGCGCCGGCCCCGGCAGCCGAGCCGCCCGCCGCAGTGTCCGCGGCGCCGCCCGCCGCCGCGCCGGTCCAGTCGGCGGCCGTCGCCGCGCCGGAACAGGTCGCCCATCCGGTCTCGAGCAAATACACATTGCCCTCGGCCGCCTCCATTCCCGCCGTCAGCATCATGAATGCCGAGCCGCCGCTGCCGAAAGGCGCGGTCGAAGCGCAAGCCCAGGCTGCCCAGCCGAAAGCCGATGCCACCCCCGGCGACGACGTGCCGATGCCGCCAAAGCGTCCACAGGCTCCAGCAGCACAAGCGGCGCCGGTGCGCTAGACTTTCTTTTCACCTCCCCCTGAAAGGGGGAGGTCGGCTGCCGGCGCTTTAGCGGCGGCAGGCGGGTGGGGGTCCAAGGCGCCATATGTTCAAAACCGTCCTCATCGCCAATCGCGGCGAAATCGCCTGCCGCATCATCCGCACCGCGAAGCGGCTCGGCCTGCGGACGGTCGCGGTCTATTCGGAGGCTGACGCCAAGGCGCTGCACGTCAAGCTCGCCGACGAGGTGCACGCAATCGGTCCCGCGGCCGCCGCACAAAGCTATCTCGCCGCCGAAAAAATCATCGCCGCGGCAAAAGCGGCGCGCGCCGACTGCATTCACCCCGGCTACGGCTTCCTGTCGGAAAACGCCGCCTTTGCGCAATCGGTTGCTGACGCTGGCATCGCCTTCATCGGCCCGCCGCCGTCGGCAATGCTGGCCATGGGGCTCAAGGACCGCGCCAAGGCGCTGATGGAGAAAGCCGGCGTGCCGGTGGTGCCGGGCTATCACGGCGAACGGCAGGAAGCGAAATTCCTCAAGGAGAAAGCCTACGAGATCGGCTATCCGGTTCTGATCAAGGCGGTCGCCGGCGGCGGCGGCAAGGGCATGCGCCGCGTCGATCGTCACGCCGATTTCGACACCGCGCTGGAAGGCGCGCAGCGCGAGGCGCAATCGGCTTTCGGCGACGCCCGCGTGCTGATCGAGAAGTACATCACCGCGCCGCGCCACATCGAGATGCAGGTCTTCGCCGACACGCACGGCAACGCCATTCATCTCAACGAGCGCGATTGTTCGCTGCAACGCCGCCACCAGAAAGTCATCGAGGAAGCGCCGGCCCCCGGCATGAGCGCCGCCTTGCGCGCCGAGATGGGCAATGCCGCGGTCGCCGCCGCCAAGGCGTGCGGTTACGTTGGCGCCGGCACTATTGAATTCATTGCCGACGGCGCCGGCGGCCTCAAGAGTGGCGGGTTCTGGTTCATGGAAATGAACACGCGGCTTCAGGTCGAGCATCCGGTGACCGAAGCCATCACCGGCCTCGATCTGGTCGAATGGCAATTCCAGATCGCCGCCGGAGAAAAGCTGCCGCTCAAGCAGGATCAGGTGCCGCTCAACGGCCACGCCGTCGAGGCGCGGCTTTATGCCGAGGATCCGGAACGCGGCTTTTTGCCATCGACCGGCAAATTGATCGCGCTGAAATTTCCCGACGGCGAGGGGCTTCGCGTCGATACCGGCGTTACGGTCGGCGACGAGGTGACGCCGTTCTACGATCCGATGATCGCCAAGGTGATTGCGCAGGGCAAAACCCGCGAGCAGGCGCTCGGCGTGCTGGCCAATGCGCTCGACACCACGATTGTCGCCGGCCCGCGCAGCAATGCCGGCTTTCTGGCGGCTTTGTGCCGCGCGCCGCAATTTCGCACCGGCAATTTCGATACCGGCTTCATCGACGCCAACCTCGACGCGCTTGGCGCCACGCCGCAAGGTTTGGACAAGGCCGCCGCTGCGCTCGGCGCGCGCGAACTCTTGACGCGCGAGCGCGCCCGCATTGCCGACCAGATCGAGCGCGATGCCGACGCCGCGCGGTCGCCGCACACGTCACCCTGGGACGCCGATGACGGCTTCCAGCTGTCCGGCCCGCGCCGCCAGATCGTGCCGATCCTCGCCGATGGCGAAAAGGTCACGGCGCAGGTGATGCAGGAGGCGCGCATGACCACGGTGACCATTGACGGAATTGCCGCCGCGGCCGACGCCGTTGCCGCCGTTGCGACAAGTGACTCTGTTTACGTTTTGCGCCATGGCCGCCAGACCAAGGTCGCGTTCCGCGATCTGTCGCTCGACGAAGGCGGCGATGGCCTGGGCGGCGGCACGGTGCGCGCGCCGATGCACGGCAAGGTGCTGGCGGTGCTGGTAGATGAGGGCGCGTCCGTCACGCGCGGCCAGCGGCTCGCCATCATCGAGGCAATGAAGATGGAGCATACGCTTGTTGCGCCGCTTGACGGCACGGTGTCGGAAATCGCCGTCACCAAGGACGACCAGGTGGCGGAGGGCGCGAAGATGATTGTGATCGAGGCCACGAAGGACTGACCCATGCTTACGTTCTATTTCGCGCCGCACACCTGTTCGCTCGCTTCGCACATCGCGCTGGAGGACGCCGGCGCTGCCTATGAGCTGCGGCGCATCAGTTTCAAGACCACCGAGCAGCAGTCGCCGGAATATCTGAAGGTTAATCCGAAAGCTCGCGTGCCGGCTTTGGTCACGCCGCGTGGCGTCCTGACCGAGACACCGGCGATGCTTGCCTTCATCGCCCAGTCGTTTCCGGATGCGCGGTTGGCGCCGCTCGACGACCCGTTCGCCTTTGCCGGGATACAGTCATTCAACAGCTATCTGTGCTCGACGGTGCACGTTGCGCACGCGCACCGGATGCGCGGCTATCGCTGGACCGACGATCCTGCCGCCATCATCGCATTGCAGAAGAAGGTGCCGCAATCGGTCACCGCTTGCTTCGAAATGATTGAGCACAACATGCTGCGCGGGCCTTGGGTCATGGGCGACAGCTACACCATCGCCGACGCGTATCTGTTTACGTTGTCGCAATGGCTGGAAGGCGACGGCGCCGATCTCTCCCGCCTGCCGCGCGTGCTGGAGCACCGCGCCCGCATGACCGAGCGCCCGAATGTGAAGAAGGCCATCGCCGTTGAGTTGGCCGAGTGACCGGCCCGAATTGATTCAAGCGGATTGTCCAGGAATGCCTCTCCACCTCATCAAGCTTTCCGTCGGTACCGATAGCGTTGCCGACCTCGAACACTGGATCAAGCTCAAGCTCAAGGAGCGCAAGGCCAAGGGTCAGAAGCCCGAGCGCGTCCACACCACGCGCATGGTGCCGAAGCGCGCCGCGGAATTGATCGCCGGCGGCTCGATCTACTGGGTGATCAAGGGCCAGATCATGTGCCGCGAGCGCATCCTGGCCATCACGCCCTTCACCGACAAGGATGGCATTCACCGCTGCAAACTGGTGCTCGATCCGAAATGCATTCCGGTCGAGCCGCGGCCGCGTCAGGCGTTCCAGGGCTGGCGCTATCTCGAGGACAAGGAAGCGCCGCGCGACCTGGCCAAGGCCGCGCCCGGTGCGGCCGCGATGCCCGAAGACATGCGGCGGGAGCTACGGGAATTGGGGTTGTTGTAAACTTTGGTGTCGTCCCCGCGAAGGCGGGGACCCAGTACTCACAGTCTTCGCAACCCGGTAATACCGGGGTTACTGGATGCCCGCCTTCGCGGGCATGACAACCTTTTACACCCCCAGATTATCGATCAGCCTTGTCGTACCGATTTTCGCCGCCACCAAGAGCCTGATCGGCCCGTCCTTCAGCGTCGCGACCGGCGCCAAGGTCGCGGCGTGGCGCCCCTCCAGATAATCGACCGCAAACTCGGCCTGCCGGATATGCATGCGGCCTTCTTCCAGCACCATGGCGATCGGCTCGCCGGCCTTGATGCGCGCGGCGCAATTCTTCAGGGTGCGATACAAGACCGGCGCGTGGCGGCGCTCGAGCTCGCTGAGGTAGACGTTGCGCGACGACATCGCCAGGCCGTCCTTCTCGCGCACGGTGGCCATGCCGATCACTTTCAGCGGCAGGTCGAGATCTTTGGCCATTTGCGTGACGACGCGCAATTGCTGGTAGTCCTTCTGGCCGAACATCGCGTAATCGGGCGTCACCTGCGTGAACAGCTTGGCCACGACCGTGGCGACGCCGCCGAAAAAATGCGGACGGAATTTGTCTTCCAGCCCGGCCAAAGCCGCGCCTTCCGGCGCCAGCCTTGTGGCAAATCCTTGTGGATACATCGTGGCCGGCGAAGGCGCCCAGACCAGATCGGCCTTCGCTTCGGTCAGCGCTTCTATGTCTTTTTTTATGGTGCGCGGATAGGAGCCGAAATCCTCGGTCGGCGCGAACTGCGTCGGATTGACGAAAATCGACACGACCACGCGGTCGGCGCGCTTTTGCCCCTCACGAACCAGCGCCAGATGACCGCGATGCAGCGCGCCCATGGTCGGCACCAAAGCGACGGTCTCGCGGTTTTTACGATAGCGCGCGATTTCACGGCGTAGCGCCGCAATTGTGTGCACAAGGATCGGAGGTTTCGCCATCGCTCTACTCGCTGGATCGCCTGTCGGGTTCCTGTCATGGAACGGAGATAGATTTAACAGCCGGCGTTAACCACGGCCATGCGGATTAATGGTTAAAGTGTGATAAACTTGACTAAACTACCGCAATTAATGGACTATCGGCGCACCAAAGGACGCCCTTAATGCTGGTCCAACCGATCAAAAGTAGCACGCAGTCAGCCCACGTTGTCGTTCTCGGCAACGAGAAGGGCGGCTCCGGCAAATCGACCACGGCGCTGCATATCGCGGTCGCGTTGCTCAAGGCCGGCCAGCGCGTCGCCACCATCGATCTCGACTCGCGCCAGCAGAGCTTCACCCACTACATCGAGAACCGACGCGCCTGGGCCGAACGCGCCCGCGTCAAGCTCGAACTGCCGACGCATTACTGCGTGCCGCGCTCCGACACCAATTCGGTCGAGGCCAACGAGGCGAACGAGTTCAACGGATTCTCCAAGGCGATCGCCGCGATCGAACATACGCACGACGTCGTCATCATCGACACGCCCGGCAACGACACCTATCTCATGCGCCTCGCGCATTCGATGGCCGACACGCTGGTCACGCCGCTCAACGACAGCTTCGTCGATTTTGACGTTCTCGCCACGCTCGACCCGACCGATTTCACTGTTACCGGCGAAAGCCACTACGCCTCGATGGTGCGCAATGCGCGCCGCCAGCGCCGCCTGGTCGATGGCCGCCTGACCGACTGGATCGTGGTGCGCAACCGTTTATCAACGCTCGGCTCGCGCAACAAGAAGCTGGTCGGCGAGGGCATCAACGAACTCGGCAAGCGCATGGGCTTCCGCACCGTCGACGGTTTCGCCGAGCGCGTTGTCTATCGTGAATTCTTCCCGCGCGGGCTGACCGCCTTCGACGATCTCGACGAGGCGACTTTAGGCACCCGTCCAAACATGTCGCATCTGACCGCGCGCGAGGAAGTCATAGCGCTCCTGAACGCGCTGCATCTGCCGATGTCGGAAAACGGCAAGCGCCGCGCCGCCGCCCGCGCCGAATGGTATTCGGTCATGGACGAGCCGTTGCAGGTCCACGACCTCCTGGCCTGATCCGTCAACCTGAGGTGCGAGCGTGCAAGCACGCGAGCCTCAAGGATGGACGGCGGCTACCCGCCGTTCGTCCCCGCGAAAGCGGCGACCCAGGGGTCACAAAAAAAAAGGCCTTCATTATGTCGCACTGGCCCCCCGCTTTCGCGGGGGCGAACGGATGATTATCTCTGCCATCGACGAGTCCCAAATCGGTGTAGACTTAAGGCCATGAGCGCCCCGACCCGCAAAGACACCTCGACCCAACATCAGGCTCCGGCCAAACCGTCATCGCGCCCGGAGATCGACGCTTTTCTGGAAAAAGTGAAAGGGCTCGGCCCCGCGGCGACCGCCGGCAAGCGCGGGCGGCTGATTTTCGCGCTCGATGCGACGATGAGCCGGCAGCCGACCTGGGATTCGGCCTGCGCCCTTCAGGCCGACATGTTCCGCGAGGCGGCGTCGATCGGCGGGCTCGATATCCAGTTGCTCTATTTCCGCGGCTTGAGCGAATGCCGCGCCTCCGGCTGGGTGGCGGACGCCGACAAATTGGCGTCGCTGATGCAGCGCATCGATTGCCGCGGCGGCCACACCCAGATCGGCAAGGTCCTGAGCCACGCCCGTCAGGAACAGGCGCGCCAGCGTGTGCAGGCTCTGGTTTTCGTCGGCGACGCCATGGAAGAGGGCATTGACGATCTCGCCCATGCCGCCGGCGAACTCGGCCTGCTCGGTGTGCCTGTGTTCATGTTCCAGGAAGGCGGAGACCCGGTGGCGGAAACCGCCTACCGTGAGATCGCGCGGCTGTCGCGCGGCGCCTATTGCCGCTTCGATACCGGCTCGGCGGCGCAATTGGCCGAACTGCTGCGCGCGGTCGCAGCCTATGCTGCCGGCGGCATCAAGGCTCTGTCCGACTTGTCGGCGCGCAAGGCCGGCGGCGCGCGGCTGCTGCTCGCGCAGATGAAGAATTAGCGCATGCTTATTTTCGGTTTGCTCGCACTGGTGATCGGTCTGTGGGTACTTCACAAAGTATCCAAGGTCGATCCGCGCCTCGGCGCCCGCGTCATCAAGGCCAGCGGCGGCCTGGCGTCGCTCGGCCTTGCCGTTTTCCTCGGCATCCGCGGCCAGATTGGCATCGCCATTCCGGTTGGAATCTTCGGGCTGGGATTGCTCGGCTGGGTGCCGTTCGGCCCGGCCGGGTTTTCCGATCGGACCGAAAAGAAAACCGGCCAGACCTCGCGCGTGCGCACGGCCTATATCGAAATGGCGCTCGATCACGACAGCGGCGCGATGGGCGGGCTGGTGCTGGCCGGCCGTTTCCAGGGCCGGACCTTCGAAAGCCTCGATCTCACGGCGCTGATCGAGCTTCTTACCGAAGTCGACGAGGAAAGCCGCGCGCTGCTAGTTCCGTATCTTGACCGCCGGGACCCCGGCTGGAGTGAACACGCGCAGCGTGACGCGGCACCGGGGCGGGGCGCGGCGAGCAACGGCAAAATGTCGGAACAGGAGGCCTATCAGATCCTTGGCCTGGAAGCTGGCGCGAGCGCCGACGCCATCGGCCGCGCGCACCGCACGCTGATGAAGAAATTCCATCCCGACCAGGGGGGCTCGACGTATCTCGCGGCTCGTATCAATGAAGCCAAAGAAATTCTGCTTCGTCGCCATCGCTGATGTACTCCAGACATACCATCATCAGCGGCTCCTGAACTGTTGACTTGCAAACCCGTTATCGACGCGCGTTTCTTGTTATTGGGCGCGCCCCGTTATCGGGGTCGCGCGGCAGGCTCTAGTTCTTCAGCAGCATGCAGGGAATTTCGCTGCGCTTGAGATTCTTGCAGGCATTCTCGGCCTGGTCCTTGTCGAGCCCGGCAAAGCGTGCGCGGTACAGCGACTTGTCGCCCTTGGCGATTTTTTCGGTGAACGGATCGGCCTTGCCGAGTTGTTCCTTCGCCTTGGTTTGCGCCGTGCTCAGGCGCTCCTTGGCGTTGTCTTCGTCGGGGAAGGCGCCGACCTGGATCATCCAGCCGCCGCGTGCTCTGGCGGCGTGTTCGGCAGTGGAAGCCGGCGTGGCGGCAGCCGCCGGTACCGGCACTTTATCGCCGGCGGCGGCAAGCTGTGGTCCGCGCGAAGGCTTGATCTCACTGACCGGCAAGACGCCGAGAATGCCCGGCGCGGCGCCCGGCGGCTGCGGCGGCAGTTCGCTTTTCACCGTGGCGACGGTGGTGACGCTGGCGGTATTGGCCGGGGGCGGGGTGAGCTTGCGGCTGTCGGAGGGCAGCGCGGAAAGCGCCGCCATGCGCGTTCCGGCGGCGACGTTGACGGTCTTGACCGCGATTGGCTTGATCGGTTCGGTCGAGCCGAGCGATGGCCCGCCTTGCGATGTCGCAACCATGTCCTCGCGCGGATCGCGCTGCGGCGCCGGCGGTTTGGCCGGCAATTTGTTCTCAGCCATGGCGGTGCCTTCGGCAACGGGCGGCGCGGTGCGATTGATCGAGGCGGTGGCGATGTGCCCTTCGATCAGGCCGCGCACGCGGGCATCGCGCGCTTTGGCGGTGTGGCCGCCGAACACGACAGCGATGACGTAGCGGTTGTTGCGCTTCACCGAGGTGACGATGTTGAAACCGGAGGCGTTGATATAGCCGGTCTTGATGCCGTCGACGCCATCGACCGCACCGAGCAGCCGATTGTGACTGCGCATCATCTTGCCGCGAAACGAGAACGCGCGCGTGGAGAAATAATGATAGTAATTCGGGAACCGTTCCTGAATGGCGCGGCCGAGCAGCGCCTGGTCGCGCGCGGTGGTGACTTGATCTTCGTCGGGCAGGCCGGAGGCATTGCGGTAGGTGGTCTGCGACATGCCGAGCGCGCGCGCCTTGGCCGTCATCATGCGGCCGAACGTGGGCTCGTCGCCGCCGATGGCTTCGCCGACAACCACGGCGACGTCGTTGGCGGACTTGGTGACGATGGCGCGGATCGCGGTTTCGACCTGAATGGTTTCGCCGGGCTTGAGGGCGAGTTTCGACGGCGCCTGCACCGCGGCGTGCGCGGATACCGGAAGTTCCGTATTCAGCTTGAGCTTGCCGGCTTCGAGACGCTCGAACAGCATATAGAGCGTCATGATCTTGGTCAGCGATGCCGGATGGCGGATGCTGTCGGCGTTGGTCTGCTGAAGGATCTTGCCGGAATTGGCGTCGACGACGATCGAGGCCTGGGGGGGCGAGTATGCGACGGCCTTGCGCGCACGCTTGCCGCGGGCATCGGCGTCTCCGGCAGTCGCTGCGACGAACACCAGCACTGCCAGGCCGAAGGCGCCCAAACGGAGACAACGTTGAACATGGCCTCCGCAACGCGACATCTGCGCTCCCCAACCCCGGATATGAAATCTACCTAGGCCGCCATCGTGGCCAATTTATAGCGCATTTGCAGCGCAAGAACTGACAAACGTAGGAGAACGCGGTTTACAAAATCTTAAGCCATGTCACTGATTTTGTGGTAAATTTCGCACTGCAATATAATAATTGACATTATTGTGCAGTGCGGTATAAAGCGTCCGTACCCGGGATAGGCCGGGACCATCGATAGCACATTGGCTCCGCTCCGTGCGGGCCGGGAAAGGATGCACAATGGTCAAGAATTTCGAGGACCTCCAGCAGGTCAGCAAAGAGAATATCGATCTCGCGGTGAAGTCGGTCGGCACTGTTTCCAAGAGCGCCCAGGCGATCGCGGTTGAAATTGCCGACTACTCCAAGAAGTCGTTCGAAGAAAGCACCGCGGCGCTCGAGAAGCTGTTCGGCGTCAAGTCGATCGAAAAGGCCATCGAGCTGCAGACCGAATACGCCAAGACCGCGTATGAAGGTTTTGTCGCCGAAGCCACCAAGATCGGCGAGATGTACACCGCGATGGCGAAGGAATCCTACAAGCCGTTCGAAACCATGATGGCGAAAGCCAAGTAGTTTCTGAACGTCTTACGTGCGTTACGTAAGCGTCGCGTGAGTGTGAATAAGAAAAAGCCCGGCGGTTGAGCCGGGCTTTTTTATTGGGCAGCGTTGAAGGGCAGGGCGCTTATTTGGCGACGCGCAGCTTGGTCAGGTTGGTGCCGATCTGGCTGAAGACCGAGCCAAGCCCGCTCGCGCTCGTTACCATGAAGAATTTCGACGGATCGTTGAACTTGTCCGGGCCGCCGGCACAGTTCTGCAACAAGGTCGACATCGGATCGCCGTCGGTGTTGACGTGCACGGTATAGATGGTCACGCCGGCGTTCTTGATATTGGCGCAGGTGCCGGAGCCGTTGCCGGTCTGATACATCCGGTTATCGACCGCCGTACTGGTCTGGCTGCCATTGCCGTACCAGCGATTCTGCGTGTTCAGGCCGTCCGACATCAGAACGATCACGTCCTGATACTTGTAGTTCGAATCCTTGGGCGGCACGGTGAGAGGGCCGCCACCGACCAGCGACTGCCACGCCCACACAAGACCGATCGGCTGGTTGGTGGCGCCGTTCGGCTGCATGGAATCGACCAGGGAGTTCATCGCGGTCCAGTTGTAGTTCAGGCCCATCATGGCGACCGGGCAGGCGTTGTACTGCTCCGCCGGGAACAGCGTTGACGCCTGGCCGATCGGCAGAGCATCGTCAGCCGGGTTCGGCGCTGTCACGAGTTGATCGTAGTCGCGATCGCGATCGGTCACGCAGCCGTTCCAGCTGCTCTTATTGGCGGGCACCCAAGCCTGGGAATTGTTACAGCGGCTTCTGCCGCGGCGCGATCGGCCGCTGCAATTGGACGTATTCTGCCAACTGCCGTTGCCTTCTTCCCAATCGTCCCAATCGATCCAGTCGGCGTTGTAGTTCGAAGCGCCGACATTGACGTCCTTGGCGAACGGGATAATCGAGACATAGACGTCGCCGTTCTGCGCTGCCGAGTCCTTGAGTTGCGTCAACAGGCTCTTGGTCGCCGCTTTTAGCGCCGTCATCTTGCCGTCGGACGCCATCGACCCGGTGTTGTCGAGCGCCAGCGCAACGCGCAGGCGCGACGAGCCCCAGGCGGCGGTCGCTGTGCCGTTGACGGTGATGTTCTGGTAGCCGATGACGCCGAGGAAGCTGGTCGGTACCTGCGCTGCCCCGTCCACCTTGACCTGCGAGCCGCCGACCGTGGTGTAGGTCGCGGTGATAACGACATTCCTGGCTTCCGGCCGCGTGAACAGCGCGTCGAAATAACTCTTGGCCTTGGTCTGCAAATCGTTGTTGGTCAGCGTCGCGGCATCGCGCGACAGCATCAGCGCGGCGGAGTCGAGCGCGGCCTGCATGGCGGCCTTGACCGAATTGGCATGGCTGTAATCGACGGCGAAACCGACCGTGCCCACCAAAGGCAAGGTGGCGATGGCAAAGGTGATGGCGACATTGCCGCCGCTTTCAGTGCGGAAGCGGGCGACGTGGCGGGCAATTCTTGTCCAGACAGCGTGCATGACGGTCTCACCCGAGTAACGGTTGAATTCGTCTGCATGAATAGACGCCAGCGGTTAAATCACCGGTATATCGATAGGTGGCAGAATGGTGCGCCGAAGTAATGAATGGCCCGCGGTCTCTCGGAAACATCGTGTTCGCACAGAGGCTTAAATGGTTAACGCGACGTGCGTGCAATGCCGCGAATGCCGGATAGTTCTTATGCGACGTCGTTAATGCCGAGTTGCAAAGCCGGTTTGGACAGCGGTTTTCCTTATCCGGCGTCTCGCAATACGCAATGGCGAATGTGATGGCGACATTGCCGGTATTGGCGCGGCGGAACCCGGCGAGGTGGCGGGCGAAGTTGATCCAGAGACGACGCATGATGGTGTACCGGAAAGTGGGAATGTCCGGATCGTCATAGGCGCGGGCTTTTAAACGAGGTGTCTCGCGACACCGGCAAAATAGCCGGTCCGCGGTAATGATGACCTGCGGCCTGGCGCGTTTTCGGGAGTGCCGTCAGGCTCCTGGACGGTGAACAGCGCCGCGCGGCCGTTTGTAAGACTTTGGAACCATTTTTAGAGACCTCGGCTGCACCCGAGGCCGAGCGCGCGGCACGCCAATACCGGCCGATCCGGGGGCGAGGGCGGAAAACTTGGGATGCCGAGCCTGGAATGGCTTGTGAACCCTGCGCCAATGGCTATCTGGAACAATGCCGGGACGGCAAAGGCCGGAACAAGGGCCGGAAATCGGGCGATTGGCGCAATCCGGCGTTTAAAATCGGCTTGGAAGGGCGGCATTGGGGTCTTTAAGATGCCGCTTGAAAACGCACCATGGCCTCGTGACGGCGCGGTCGCGGGATGCCACGCTTCTGGAAGGTTCAATCACGTTGCTTGTTTTGGCTCCAACCATGATGCTCGCTGTCAGACCTTCTTTTTCCCCGTCCATAGCGCGCCAGGCGGCGCGGATGGCGGACGATGACCGCAAGCGCAAGAGCCCGACGCCGGGCGATCCGTCGGTCGCGGTCATCACCAAGACCAAGCCGCAGACCAAGCGGCCCAATATGTACCGCGTCCTCATTCTCAATGACGATTACACGCCGATGGAATTCGTCACCCACGTGCTGGAGCGCTTCTTCAGCAAGGATCACGAGGCCGCCACCCGAATCATGCTGCATGTGCATCATCACGGCATCGGCGAATGCGGCATCTTTACGTACGAAGTGGCCGAGACAAAAGTGACGCAGGTTATGGACTTTGCCAGAAAACATCAGCATCCTTTGCAATGCGTGATGGAAAAGAAGTGAGACTTAAAAAAACGATACTCGGGGCCGGGGAGCGCTCGATACAATTGGGAATGGAACTCTGAATGCCGACATTCTCCCGCAGCCTGGAACAGTCGCTCCACAGGGCGCTCGCGCTCGCCAATGAGCGCCACCACGAATACGCCACGCTGGAGCATCTGCTGCTGGCGATGATCGACGATCAGGACGCCTCCGCCGTGATGCGCGCCTGCAATGTCGATCTCGACAAGCTGCGCCGCAGCCTGGTCGCTTATCTCGAATCGGAACTCGAAAATCTCATCACCGACGGCGCCGAGGACAGCAAGCCGACCGCCGGGTTCCAGCGCGTCATCCAGCGCGCCGTCATCCATGTGCAATCATCAGGCCGCGAGGAAGTGACCGGCGCCAATGTGCTGGTGGCGATCTTCGCCGAGCGCGAAAGCCACGCCGCCTATTTCCTGCAAGAGCAGGACATGACGCGCTACGACGCCGTCAATTATATCAGCCACGGCATCGCCAAGCGGCCCGGCCTGGCCGAGCAACGCCCGGTGCGCGGCGCCGACGAGGAGACCGACGCCAAAAGCGGTGGCGGCTCCAGCGGCGACGAGCCCAAGAAGAAGGGCGACGCGCTCGAGGCTTATTGCGTCAACCTCAACAAGAAAGCCAAGGACGGCAAGATCGATCCGCTGATCGGCCGCGACAGCGAGATCAGCAGAACGATTCAAGTGCTGTGCCGCCGGCAGAAGAACAATCCGCTGTTCGTCGGCGAAGCCGGCGTCGGCAAGACCGCGATCGCCGAGGGCCTGGCGCGCCGTATCATCCATGGTGAAGTGCCGGAGGTGTTGAAGAACGCCACCGTGTTCGCGCTCGACATGGGCACGCTGCTCGCCGGTACGCGCTATCGCGGCGATTTCGAAGAGCGGTTGAAGCAGGTCATCAAGGAGATCGAGGCCTATCCGGGCGCGATCATGTTCATCGACGAAATCCACACCGTGATCGGCGCCGGCGCCACCTCCGGCGGTGCGATGGATGCCTCGAACCTGCTGAAGCCGGCGCTCGCCGGCGGCTCGATCCGCTGCGTCGGCTCGACCACCTACAAGGAATACCGGCAGTATTTCGAGAAGGACCGCGCTTTGGTGCGGCGCTTCCAGAAGATCGACGTCAACGAGCCGTCGATCCCGGACGCCATCGAAATCCTCAAGGGCCTCAAGCCTTATTTCGAGGAATACCACAAGCTCAAATACACCAACGATGCCATCAAGGCGGCGGTCGAGCTGTCGTCGCGCTACATCCATGACCGCAAGCTGCCGGACAAGGCGATCGACGTGATCGACGAATCCGGCGCCGCGCAAATGCTGCTGCCGGAAAACCGCCGCAAGAAGACCATCGGCATCAAGGAAATCGAGAACACGATTTCGACCATGGCCCGCATTCCGGCCAAGACCGTGTCGAAGGACGATGCCGAGGTGCTCCAGCATCTCGAGCAGACGCTCAAGACGGTGGTCTACGGCCAGGATAACGCGATCACGGCGCTGTCGGCGTCGATCAAGCTGGCGCGCGCCGGCTTGCGCGAGCCGGAAAAGCCGATCGGCTGCTATCTATTCTCGGGTCCGACCGGCGTCGGCAAAACCGAGGTCGCCAAGCAACTGGCGTTGTCGCTCGGCGTCGAACTGATCCGCTTCGACATGTCGGAATACATGGAGCGCCACACGATCTCGCGTTTGATCGGCGCGCCGCCGGGCTATGTCGGTTTCGATCAGGGCGGCTTGCTGACCGACGGCGTCGACCAGCACCCGCATTGCGTCCTGCTGCTCGACGAAATCGAGAAGGCGCATCCCGACCTGTTCAACGTGCTGTTGCAGGTCATGGATCACGGCAAGCTGACCGATCACAACGGCAAGCAGGTCGATTTCCGCAACGTCATTCTCATCATGACGACCAATGCCGGCGCGTCCGACATGGCCAAATCCGCCTTCGGCTTCACCCGCGGCAAGCGGGAGGGCGAGGACACCGACGCCATCAACCGGATGTTCACGCCGGAATTCCGCAACCGTCTCGACGCGACCATCACCTTCGGCCATCTGCCGCAGGAGGTCATTGCGCAAGTGGTCGAGAAGTTCGTGCTGCAGCTCGAGGCGCAGCTTGGCGACCGCAACGTCACCATCGAGCTGTCCGAGGAAGCGGCGCGCTGGCTGATCGCCAGCGGCTATGACGAGCTGATGGGTGCGCGGCCGATGGCCCGCGTCATCCAGGAGCACATCAAGAAGCCGCTCGCCGATGAGGTGCTGTTCGGCAAGCTGAAGAACGGCGGCCATGTCCGGGTCATCGTCGACAAGGACGAGCAGGGCCGCGACAAGATCGGCTTCGAGTTCCTCGACGGCCGGGTTACGCCGAAGCCGGAAAAACTGCCGGCGGTGCGGCCGAAGGCCAAGCGCAAGTCGTCGCCGCGGCCGCCCAAGCCGAAAGGCGACGGCGGCAAGGATGGCGGCGGCGGCGGCAAGCGTGGTTCGGTGCCGAAAGTGCCGCTGCTCAAGGCGTAAGGCCAGACGCAGAATTGACATGACGAAGGCCGGGCCCTGTGCCCGGCCTTCGCCGTTCGGTTATCGGCATTTCACAGGCGACGCATGCGCTGGACGCCAGTTGCGGCGGCCTCCGCTCTATGGGACACGGGGCAGCCATGCCCGGGACCGGTCCTTTGCCGATGACATTCCAATCCGCGACCGCCGCCTATCTCGGCGGCATCCGGTCGGCGTGGACGTCCGTTTTTCTTCTGGTCATGGCCGGCACCTATATCGGGCTGGGCGCGCTGGCGCATGATTTCGGCCTGAGCGCTTTGTGGCTGATGCTGTCGACCTTGTTCGTCTGGGCCGCACCGGCGCAGGTCATCCTGATTTCCGGCATCGGCACCGGCGCGGCGCTGCTCGAAGTCGCGCTCGCCGTCACCTTGAGCGGCATCCGCCTGTTCCCGATGGTCGTGGCGCTGCTGCCGCTGGTGCGCGACCGCGACACGCGGCTGCGCGACCTTTTGCTGCCGACGCATTTCACCTCGGTCAGCATGTGGGTGGAGTCGCTGCGCATCCTGCCGCAGCTGGCCGCCGAGCACCGGTTGGCTTTCTGCAACGGCCTGTCCACCGGCTATATGGGCGCCGCGGTGATTTTCGGCTTCGTCGGCTATTATCTCGCCGCCGGCCTGCCGCCGCTGCTGGCGGCGACTTTGCTGTTCCTGACGCCGTTGTCGTTCCTGATTTCGACCGCGCGCAACGCCCGCATCATGATGGACAAATTGGCGCTCGGGCTTGGCCTTTCGCTCGGCGCCTTGCTCACCGTCATGAACGTGCAGTTTGACCTGATGTGGGCCGGCGTCGGCGGCGGCACATTGGCCTATGCGATCCACCGCGTCCGCGAGGCCATGGCATGACCGCGGCGATGGCCGAGCTGTGGCCTTTTCTGGTCCTCATTACCGTCGGCTTCCTGCCGAACGAAATCTGGCGTGTTTTCGGCCTGGTGCTGGCGCGCGGGCTGAACGAAGATTCCGAAATTGTCATGTGGTCGCGGGCGGTGGCGACCGCGACTTTGGCCGGGGTCATCGCCAAGCTGCTGCTGTTTTCCAACGGCTCGCTCGCCGCGATACCGTTGAGCGTGCGGCTCGGCGCGACGGCGATCGGCTTCTTGGTTTTTCTGGTCGCCAGGCGCTCGGTGTTTGCCGGCGTCGCCGCCGGTGAAGTTTTGCTGCTGGCCGGCGGATATCTGTTCGCTAACTGACGTATTTCAGGAAAGCGCCGCCGACAGTTTCTTGGCGATATCGGCCAGCACGTCCGGCTTTTCCTTTTCGCTCGCCGGCGGCTTCATCGGCACGCCGCTTTTGCGCGGGATGACGTGGACGTGCAGGTGAAACACAACCTGTCCGCCCGGGCCTTCGTTGAACTGCTGCACGGTGATGCCGTCCGCGCCGAGCGCGGCCATGCCGGCTTTCGCCACCTTCTGCGCCACCTTGGCGACATGGGCGAGATCGTCGGCGCCGATGTCGAGCAGGTTGCGGGCAGGGGCTTTCGGCAGCACCAGAGTATGTCCGGGCGCGCGCGGCATGATGTCGAGAAAGGCGATGGCCTTGTCGTCTTCGTAGACCTTGTAGCAGGGCAACTCGCCGCGCAGGATCTTGGCGAAAATGTTGTTCGGGTCGTAAGCAGGCATGAACGTTTCCCGGCTCTTTGAGAATCCCTAATCCTGTTCGAGCAAATCCTTGCGGAAAGGCGCGGCCGCCGCAAGCTCCTCTCCGGCCGCCTGTACATAAGCCCGCTCGCGCGCCAGATACTCGGCCACCGCCCGGCGCAGGCCGGGGTTGGCGATGAAGTGCGCCGAGTAGGTGGTGTGCGGCATGTAGCCCCGCGCCAGCTTATGCTCCCCCTGCGCGCCGGCCTCGACCCGCTTCAGTCTGTTGGCGATGGCGTAGTCGATGGCCTGATAGTAGCAAAGCTCGAAATGCAGGAACGGGTGGTGCTCGATCGCGCCCCAGTTGCGGCCGTAGATCGTGTCGGACCCTAAGAAATTGATGGCGCCGGCGATCCAGCGGCCGGTGCGCTTGGCCATCATCAGCAGGATGCGGTCGCCCATTTTTTCGCCGACGATGGAAAAGAACTCGCGTGTCAGATAGGGACGCCCCCATTTGCGCGAGCCGGTGTCGATGTAGAACCTGAAGAAGGCGTCCCAGATGTCCTCGGTCAAGTCCTTGCCGGTGAGCCAGTGCACCTCGATGCCGGGGGCGAGGGCTTCCTTGCGCTCGCGCTTGATCGCCTTTCGCTTGCGCGAGGCGAGCCGGCCGAGGAAGTCCTCGAAGGTCGCGTAGCCTTCGTTCTGCCAGTGGAATTGCTGGTCGGTGCGCAGCAGATAGCCACGCTGGCCGAGTAGGGTCCATTCGCTTTCCGTCACGAAGGTGACATGCGCCGACGACAGTTCGCTCGCCGTAGTGATCTCGGCCAGCGCATCGGCCAGCGCGTCGCGTACCTGCTCGGCCATCGGGCCCGGGCGCGTGAGGAGGCGCGGCCCGGTCGCTGGGGTGAACGGCACGGCGACCTGGAGCTTTGGGTAGTACTGGCCACCGGCGTGCTCGAACGCCTCGGCCCAGCCGTGGTCGAAGACGTATTCGCCCTGCGAATGCGATTTCACATAACAGGGCGCGCAGCCGGCCAGGTTGCCGTTGGCCGTCTCGGCCAGCAGGTGGCGCGGCTGCCAGCCGCTCCTGCCGCCGACGCATTTCGCCTGTTCAAGAGAAGATAGGAAATCGTGTGATACGAAAGGGTTGTATGTATGTCCTCGTGTGGATAACTCCGGGGATAACTCATCCTCATGTGATACTTTAACTGTGCCGCCGCTGGCCTCACCGCCGGCGCAGGCATCCCATTCCACAGCCGGAATTTTGGCCAGCGAGGGCTCGATGCGAATGCGGAGTTCGAGATCGGTCATAAGTCCCGAGGGCCTTGAGAGTGGCGCGTCGAGATCATCCTAATCCGAAACCGGCCGGCGGGGATCATCCGTTTGTGGAACTCACCCAGCAGCTAGCGGCAGACCACCACATCGAAGCCGGTCGGCATACCGTCCCACCGATAGCCTTGCGTCGGATAGCAGTTGGCCGGGATGCGGCCGCAGCCTGCCGGCGTGCAGGCAATCTGGCCGCCGGCGCGCGGCTGCCGCACGACGCGCTGTTTTGGAATCTTCTTCTTGGTGCTCGCTTGAGATGCGCCCGCCGAGGATTGCGCGGCAGCCGGCGCGGACAGCGCGCCGAGCCCGAAAGCGGCGGCGATGACAAGGATGGCAAAGTGAGGTGTTTTCATGAATCCGGCTCCGCCTGCTTGATCGACGACAACGGCGACTGCGCGACCCTTGTTCCGCCGCGCGACCAGACTAAGACGGACGGAAGCCTTCGAAGATCATTTGGTCGGCATGACGCGCGGCGATTTGCCGGTCGTGTTCACTACGCACTGTCCACGTTAAAAGAGGCAGGCCGAACGCATGGCGCGCCAGCCACGGCGCCGGCGACGGCAGGTCCTTGACCGAATAGGCAAGGAACTGCGGCCGCGACTGCGGCGCGTGCAACACAAATGCCAGCCGGACTTTCTCCGCCGCCGACAGCCGGTCCCATTCGTGGTGGGTGTAGTGCCGCTCGGCGACGATGCCGCGTGGAAGTTCCGGTGCGATATTTCGAAGCGCGATGATCGGCGCCGGATCGAACGACATCAAGGCTGCCGGACCTTTGTAAGCCGCCAGGATTTCGGCGGCCCGGGCAGCAAGCCGCAAATCGCCGTCGAAGCGGCTCTTGAGTTCGATCACCAGCGGCGTTCGCCCGGCCGTCAGGTCGCATAATTCGCGCAAGGTCAGAATGCGCTCGGCGGTCGCTTTGAAGCGCACTGCTTGAAGCGCCGCGGCATCCATGCGGGCGAGGGCCTCGCTGCCTTCGGTGAGGCGGCCGAGCGCATCGTCATGGTGCACCATGGCTTCGCCATCGGCACTGATCTGAACGTCGGTTTCGATGGCGTAGCCGCCGGCAATGGCGGCGGTGAAGGCTGACGCGGTGTTCTCGATGACGCCGGCCGCCGCATCGTGCAGGCCGCGATGCGCGATCGGTCGAGCGGTGAGCCAGCTCAGGTCCGGCATGAATGGTTCCGGTTGCGGTCAGGCGACCTCGAATGTGGCCTCGACCTCGACGGCGGCATTCGCCGGCAAAGCCGACACGCCGACAGTGGAGCGGGCATGGCGGCCGCGGTCGCCAAACACTTCCACCATCAGGTCGGAGGCGCCGTTCATGACCTTCGGCCCATCGGCAAAACCGGGGGCCGAATTGATGAAGCCGCCGAGCCGCACCACCCGGGTGACATTGTCGAGATCGCCGATGGCGGCCTTCACTTGCGCCAGCAGATTGACCGCGCAGGCGCGCGCCGCCTTCTGGCCGTCCTCGACCGAGACGTCGGCGCCGAGCTGGCCCTTGGCGGCGAGCTTGCCGTCGGAACCGAAGCAGAGCTGGCCTGACACGGTGACGAGATTGCCACTGCGGACGTAGGCCACGTAGTTGGCGATCGGAGCAGCCGGCGTCGGCAGCGTGATGCCGAGGTTAACCAGCGCCTTTTCAACTAAACCAGGCATGAAACGTCTCCGATAGCGGCCATTGCGACAGTTATATTTCTTGAGAAATGTATTGGCCGATTGGTCCATTATGCGCAAGCGCGGCCGGGCGGGCGGTTGCTGGAAACCTTACCGGCGCTTATCTTCGAAATACGCGCCTCGTTCCTGCCCCGATAGGCGTGCCTAGTTCCTCGGCTGATGCTGCAACGCTGCTCGCGAGAGGCCTGAATTTCATGATCCTGCGCGTCACTGCCAAACGCCTGATTTTGCCATTCCTCGGCCTTCTGGCCGCAGGCCTGTGGACCGCGACAGCCGGCCTGCCGGCCCGCTCCGCACCGGTGTCGCCGCCGGCTGCGGTTCCGGCGGCGCGGATGGAAGCGGTCGTGCTGGCTCCGCACCGCGCCATCTACGATCTCAAACTGTCGAAATCGAGCGGCAGCCGCGGCATCCAGGCGGTGCGCGGGCGTATCGTCTACGACTTTTCCGGCAATGCCTGCGATGGCTACGAACTGAATTTCCGCCAGGTCTCCGAACTGGATTCCGGCGAAGGCAAGAACGCGCTGAGCGACCTGCGCTCGACCACCTGGGAAGACGGCGAGGCGACGAAGTTCCGCTTCAATTCGGAAAACAAGCTCAACGACAATCCGGCGGAGATGGTCGATGGCACGGCCGAACGCAATGCGTCGGCCGTGGCGGTCGAACTGAAAAAGCCGAAGAGCCGCAAATTCACCGTGCCGGTCGATGCCGTTTTTCCAACCGAGCATATGCGGCGCATCGTTCTGGCGGCGCGCGACGGCAAAACCATTCTGGAGTTTCCGGTCTATGACGGCTCGGAGACCGGCGAGAAGCTCTACAACACGCTGACCGTTATCGGCCGCGCCATCGAGCCGGGTCAGAAGCCGGTCGGCGATGCGGCTGCGAAAACGCCGGAAATGGCCGCGCTCAAACGCTGGCCGGTGACGATCAGCTATTTCGAGAAAAAGGACGAGAAGGCCGAGCAGTCCGGCGAGCAGACGCCGGTCTACGCCATCTCTTTCGAGCTTTATGAAAACGGCATCTCGCGCGCGCTCATTCTCGACTACAACGATTTCACCATCACCGGCGAGATGTCGTCGCTGGAGATGAAGAAAGAGAAGCCGTGCAAGTGAGAGTTTGTACTTACAGGCGAGGGCGGACTACATTGCGGCGAGAATTCCTTCAGCCCGCGGCGCGCTAGACTGATTCATGACCACGCGGATTCCAGGGTTTTTCGAAGGGACGGGAATGCCCGATCCCGGCTGGTGGGAGGCCTTGTGGCCGGATCCTGCCAGAGTG
Organism: Rhizobiales bacterium Ga0077525; assembly: GCA_001464835.1. Lineage (GTDB taxonomy): Bacteria > Pseudomonadota > Alphaproteobacteria > Rhizobiales > Xanthobacteraceae > Pseudolabrys. Next base: position 114,719 of record LNDS01000049.1, read on the forward strand.
TTGCGGGATATTGGGGTCACGTCCGGCAGTGACGTTGTGGACCTATGCTGCGGCGATGGGTGGTTTACCTTCCCGCTGTCCAGGCCGGCGCGCAGCGTGGTTGCCATCGACATCGATGCGGCGCTTTTAGAGATGGCAAAGATTCGAATGGCCGAACGGGGCGGCGCACCGAATTGTACGTTTATCGAGGCCGATGCCTACGAAATTGTTGGGCTGCTGAACGCGCCGGTGGATTATGTTTTGCTGGCCAATGCCTTTCACGGCGTCCCGGATCGGCCGCGTCTCGCTGAAGCCGTTCATGATGTTCTCAGGCCCGGCGGTCTATTCGGCATCGTCAATTGGCATGCAACGCCGCGTGAGCAAACGCCGGTGCTGGGGCAGCCGCGTGGGCCGGCGACCGAACTCCGGATGACATTGGAACAGACGATTGCCAGCGTTGAATCCGGCGGGCTCAAATTCAGCAAAAATGTCGATGTGTCGCCATACCACTATGGCGCAGTTTTTGAGCGTCTCCGGTAAACATGCCACCCTTGCTAGACAACAAAAATTCAGCGTCGCCTTCCGTATTTCGTCCGGCAGCGCTGCTGCGCGAAGCGCGCCGGCAAAAAGGATTGCAGAACGTCGACGTGCCGGCGGTCTGCATTCTTGACCCGGACGGCGACATGGTGCGGCGCTTGCGTAAAGAGCAGCGGTCCAGGACCTTCGAAGGGTGGCCTTGCTACCACACCCAACTGGACGCCTTCGAGCTCGCAGGGCAAACCGTCGGCATCGTGGGTTGCGCGGTCGGCGCGCCCTTTGCCGTATTGGTGGCGGAAGAGTTGTTTGAGGCCGGTTGCCGTCTGTTGCTGAGCGTGACATCTGCTGGTCAAATCGTGCCAGCCGGGCCAACACCCTATTTTATCGTTATTGACCGCGCCTTGCGTGATGAAGGGACCAGCTATCATTACGCGGCGCCTTCCGAATACAGCGATGCCAATGCAGGTTTGGTTGCAATGGCCGATGCCGCCCTTAAAGCCGCGGGCCTGCGTGCCATCGTCGGTTCGACCTGGACCACGGACGCGCCTTTCCGAGAAACCGCAGAAGCGATAGCGGCCGCGGAGAAGCGCGGCATACTTGCTGTCGAGATGGAAGCGGCTGCGCTCTACACCTTTGCCAGAGCGCGCCAGGTCGATGTTTTATGTATCGCACATGTGACCAACACGATGGGAAATGCCGACCAGGATTTTGAAAAAGGGGCGGCTGATGGAACGGACGATGCGTTGCAGATTCTTGAAGCTATCGTGCGAGCGTGGAAATCCTGAAAATTCCGTATCCGCCGTAAGTTAATAGCGAAAACGAGGCGCTCGCCACTTGCCGTCTGTTCGCTTCTACTCCTCATCCAGCGCTAACCCCTTCACCACCGCATCCTTGCCGAATTTCGAGCGCAGCTTGTCGATGGCGTGTTCGGCCTGCGCGCCGCGGCGGTCGATCAGGTCGGAGAGATCGTCGCCGGTGGCGTCCTGGAGGTGGCTAACGCCGATGCCGATCAGCCGGAAGCGCGCCTGGCCCACTTCATGGCGCAACAGGTCGCGGCCGGCGTCGAAGATGCGCGCCGCCAGTTGCGTCGGATTGCCGAGCGCGCGCGCCCGCGTGCGCAGCTTGAAGTCGGCGGTCTTGAGTTTCAGCGTCACCGTCGAGCCGGCGAGCTGCGCTTTCTTGAGCCGCGCCGAGACCCGTTCGGTCAGGTCCCACAGATGCTGCTCGAGCGGCCGCAATTCGCCGATGTTTTCGTTGAAGGTCGTTTCCGCCGAGACGCTTTTGGTGTCGCGCACCGGATCGACGCGGCGCACATCAATTCCGCGTGCCAGATGCCAGAGCCGGGCGCCTTCCTCGCCGTAGCGGCGCATCAGGTCAGTCTTGTCGGCGCGTTGCAGGTCGGCGATCAGGCGATAGCCGTCGGCGGCAAGTTTGGCCGCACTGACCGCGCCGACGCCATAAATGAAACCGACCGGCCGGGTGCTGAGGAAGGCGAAAGCATCCGCCTGTCCGATCACGGCAAAGCCGCGCGGCTTGTCGAGGTCAGAAGCGATCTTGGCGAGAAACTTGTTGGCCGAGAGGCCAGCCGATACGGTGATGCCGAGGTCGCGCTCGACCTCGGCGGCAAAGCGCGCCAGCACCTTGGCGGCGCTCATGCCGTGTAGCCTTTCGGTGCCTGTCAGATCGAGAAACGCCTCGTCGATCGACAAGGGCTCGACCAAAGGCGTCAGCGCCAGCATCCTCTCGCGCACGGCGCGGCCGACCTCGACATATTTCGACATGTTCGGCTTGACCACGGCGGCGTGCGGACAAAGTTCCAGCGCTTTGAACATCGGCATCGCCGAGCGCACGCCATAGGTGCGCGCGACATAGCAGCAGGTCGAGACCACGCCGCGTTTTCCGCCGCCGACGATGACCGGCCGGTCGAGGAGAGCCGGGTCGTCGCGTTTTTCGATGGTGGCGTAGAAGGCGTCGCAGTCGATATGGGCGATGGTCAGCGCGGCGAGTTCCGGGTGCCGCGCCAGGCGCGGCGAGCCGCAGGCCGGGCAGCGTTTCGCGGCGTCAGCCGTATCGGTCAGGCAATCGCGGCAGAACGCCGTCACGGAATCTCGCGCTCCCAGGGTTCGCCGCCGAGCGCATGATGCGCGCGGGCGATGTCGGCTGCGCCGCACCCCGATTCAGTGACAAATGCGGCGGCCAGTTGCTCGTCCGAAGCGAGGTAGGCGAGTACCCCGGCGAGGAATCCTGGCTCGCCGGCGGCGGCGCGAATCTCGTCGGGGCCGAGGCCGGTGACGGAAAGGAAGCGGCCGAGCCGTTCCGGTTCCCCGGCGATATAGCCAAGTGCCTGAATGGCCAGCGATTCTGCCGCCTCTTCAGGCATATTGCGGGGCGGCTTGATCAAGTTTCGTTTGCCTTTCTTAAACAAATCGGGACTACCGTTGTTATTCAATCATGCCCGAGCGCGGCTGGCCTGGCGACGCCGTCGGCGCGTTGAGTCGGTGCCTTGGGGAAAAAGTGGGGCGGCAGATGGCGAAGACCGTCCTGATCGTGGAGGACAACGAGCTTAACATGAAGCTCTTCCACGATCTTTTGGAAGCGCATGGCTACGATATTGTCGGTACGCGCAGCGGCATTGAAGCGCTCGATCTGGTGCGCAAGCATCGGCCCGACCTGGTCCTGATGGACATCCAACTGCCGGAAGTGTCCGGGCTTGAAGTCACCAAATGGCTCAAGGACGACCCGGAACTCAAGCACATCCCCGTCGTCGCTGTCACCGCCTTCGCCATGAAGGGCGACGAGGAACGCATCCGCGAAGGCGGCTGCGAGGCCTATTTGTCCAAGCCGATCTCGGTGGGGAAATTCATCGAGACCATTCGTCATTTTTTAGGCCCGGCGTGAAAGTTCAAGTGAGAGTAAAAGCATGACCGCCCGCGTTCTTGTCGTCGACGATATTCCGGCCAATGTGAAGCTGCTCGAAGCGCGGCTGTCGGCCGAGTATTTCGACGTCTCGACCGCCTATAACGGCGCCGAAGCCCTGACGGTCGCCGAGCGCGCCGAATGCGACATCATTCTGCTCGACGTTATGATGCCGGACATGGACGGCTTCGAGGTCTGTCGGCGGCTGAAGTCCAATCCGGCAACCCATCATATTCCGGTGGTGATGGTCACCGCGCTCGACCAGCCATCCGACCGCGTGCGCGGGCTGGAAGCCGGCGCCGACGATTTTCTCACCAAGCCGGTCACCGACGTGGCGCTGATCTCGCGCGTGCGCTCGCTGGCGCGGCTCAAGATGGTCACCGACGAGCTGCGCATGCGCGCATTGACCACCAAGGAAATCGGCATCCAGAATCCGGAGCGCGAAGCGGTGACGGAGACCGGCCGCAACGGCCGTATTCTCATCGTCGACGACCGGCAGTCGTCCTATGAGCGCATCGTGCAGACGCTTCAGGCCGAGCATACGGTCGAAGTACAGGCCAATCCGGCCGATGCGCTGTTCAACGTCGCCGAGGGCGACTACGAACTGGTGATCGTCTCGCTCGGCCTCAAGGATCATGACGGCCTGCGCCTGTGCAGCCAGATCCGTTCGCTTGAGCGTACCCGCAATATGCCGATCCTGGCCATTGCCGAGGCCGACAACAATGCGCGGCTGGTGCGTGGGCTTGAAATCGGCGTCAACGATTACCTGATCCGGCCGATCGACAAGAACGAGATGCTGGCGCGCGTGCGCACCCAGATCAAGAAGAAGCGCTACACCGAACGGCTGCGCGACAACGTGCAGGCCTCGATCGAAATGGCGATCACCGACGCGCTGACCAGCCTTTATAACCGCCGCTACATGGAAACCCATCTGGCGGCGCTGACCGAGCAGGCCGCCGCGCGCGGCAAGCCATTGTCGGTGCTGATCCTCGATATCGACTTCTTCAAGGCGATCAATGACGGCCACGGCCACGATGCCGGCGACGACGTCCTGCGCGAATTCGCGGTGCGCATCCGCAAGGCGATCCGCAATATCGATCTGGCCTGCCGTTATGGCGGCGAGGAATTCGTCATCGTCATGCCGGAAACCGATATGACCGTCGCCGGCATGGTCGCCGAGCGTATCCGCCGGCGCATCGCCACCGAGCCGTTCCCGATCCAGCAGGGCGCCAAGAATCTCGACGTGACGATTTCGATCGGCATCGCCTCGCTCGGCGAGGCGGGCGACAGCGCCGCCGCCATGCTCAAGCGCGCCGACACTGCGCTCTACCGGGCCAAGCGCGACGGCCGCAACCGCGTCGTTCAGGACGCGGCCTAGGCGCGTAGATAAGGCGCCAGCCGCTTGAGCCGAAACGGCTCGAGATCGACATAAGCGGCGCGGCGTTGCGTCATCTGCTGCGCCAAAGCCTCGCCGATTGCCGCCGAATGCTTGAAGCCGTGGCCGGAGCAGGCCGAGACGAAACCGATGCGCGGATCGCGCGGATCGGCGTCGATGATGAAGCGCGAGCGGTCGACGCGGGTATAGAGGCAGGTTTCGGTGCGCAAGCAGCGCGGCCCGAGATCGGGCAAAAACGGCGCGATATAGGCGCGGTAGACTCGGTCGATTTCCGCCTGCGGACTGCGCGCACGATCGACGTTATCGGGATCGGTAACGCCGCCGCTTTCCTCGTGGCTGACCTTGACGCCCAGAGATGGATCGCCGTCCAGCGGAAAACCGTAGAGGCTGCTGTGGACCTCGCGGCTCTGCGGCACCGGCCAGATGAAAACCGGGCAATTCGCCGGCGCGAAGCGTTCGGGGTTGGTTTTGATCTCGAACCAGTGCAGCACCTGCCGCGTCACGGTGAAATGGCGGTTTAGTTCATCGGCGATGAAGCGCGGCAGCCAGGGACCGGCTGCGATCAACACCTTGTCGGCCAGGTAGCGCTGGCCATCGGCAGTGACGACTTCGACAGCCTGGGCGAGGGGATCGATGCGCGCCACCGCCGTGTCGCGCCGAAGCGTCGCGCCGGCGCGCGCGGCCAGTTCAAGTTGCGCGGCGATGCAGGCTTCTGGAAACAACGTGCCGGCTTCCTCGTCGAGGATGGCGCGGTCGCCGGCCTTGACCGCGAATTGCGGATAGCGGGCGCGGATCGCGTCCGGCGTATCGAAAGTCTGGTGCGGAATGCCGTAGCGGCGCGCCGCTTCGCCGATATTGGCGAAGAAGTCATCGACGTCGTGCATCACCACGGCGTCGGTCCCGGAAATGGTCAGGCAGCCATTGCGCTGAAACAGTTTTGCGCCGGTTTGCGCCTCGATATCGCGCCAGAGCGCGTGCGAGCGCAGCGCCAGTTGCGAATATTCGACGCCTTCGCCGATGGCCGCGCGCGTCACGCGGGTGTCGCCATGCGACGAGCCGAAGGCGTGCGGCGGCGAGAACTTGTCGATGCCGAGAACCCTGGCGCCGGATTTGGCCAGTTGATACGCGGCGGCGCTGCCCATGGCACCCAGGCCGACGACGATGCAATCGTACCTTGTCATCGGCGCGCGGTGCTCAAGGGCGGACGATGGTCCAGCCTTTTTCGTTCAGCTCGATCAGGGTGACGACGCCGGCCGTGACACGCTTGGCGTTCTCGACCAAAGGCGGCTCCTTGCCTTCTGTTCTGGTCATCGTGTCCAGCGTGTTCTCGCAGGCGATGAACGCGACGTTCGGCATGCCCTGCTTGAACGATTTGAGGCGGTCGAGCACCGGCGACTTGTCGGCGCGCAGCATGTTCAGGCCGGCATTGAAGGCGACGATCTGGATCTCGACCTCGTCGCCTTTCTCCGAATAATACTTCGAGACATTGGCGGCGACGTTGAGCACGGCGTTCATCTTGGCCGGCTCGCTGTCGCTGATCTGCAAGGCCAGTTTATGCTCGGCCGCCTGCGCGCCGGCGAAAGCGAAAGGCAGGAGTGCGAGCGCGATCAGCGCGGCTCGAAAACTTTTCAGCATTGGCGGACTCCCGGCGGCTTTAAATTCAAGGGTAGCAGCGTCCGGCAGAAATGCGAAGGGCGCCCAATGGGCGCCCTGGCATGCAATTCGATTGGAACGAGATCTACTTGATCTTCGATTCCTTGTACTCGACGTGCTTCTTGGCAATCGGGTCATACTTCTTCTTGACCAGCTTGTCGGTCTGCGTGCGCGAGTTCTTCTTGGTGACGTAGTAGTGGCCGGTGTCGGCGCTCGACACGAGCTTGATCTTGAGGCTGACGGCTTTTGCCATTGTGACTGTCCTTGAAAACCTGAATGGGGGAGGCAAACGGTGCCTGCGGCGCGGACCCTAGCGTCCAACGCCCAAATGTCAAGAAAAGCGGGCTTTTGCGCGGCGGGGCCGCTTTTGGGCCTTTTACAGCAGTTCCCGCATGAAAATGCCGTTCTGCTGGTAGTAGAACGGCACCGGCAGGGCATGCGCCATACCGGCTTCGACCCTGACCGCCAGTTCCTCCAGAACCACGCTGGTAATAGTCGGCATGTCGATCGTGGCGGCCTGGTCGATCGGCATCCACACCAGTTCGACCAGTTCCGATTCCGGCCCGACCACGCCCTCGATTGTGTGGGCGATGCCGGTGGCGTCGGCGGTGAAAAAGCGGGTGTCGAAACGCTTCGGCCGTCCCTGCGGGGTAAGGGCGCGGGCAATGAAATGCACCTGGCCAAGGTCGGGGTGCACCTTGGCCTTGGTGAATTCTTCCCAGATCTCGCCGGGCGAGGCTGGCGCAGTCTCACCTTTCGAGCCGAGCAGCAGGCCGGTTTCCTCGGCGAGTTCGCGCACCGCGGCGAGCGCAAAGCCGCGCGCCAGGGCCGGGCTCGGATCGGCGACGCGCTCCAGCAACTTGGCCTGCGTGTCGGGATGCAACTCGCTTATCGCCGGCATGGTGCGGTCGGGCGCCTCGATGCGGCCGCCGGGAAACACGAATTTGCCCGGCATGAATTTGTGGCTGTGGTGGCGGCGGCCGAGCAGGACTTTGGCTGTCGGCCCCGAGCGGTCGATCAGCATCACGGTCGCGGCGTCGCGCGGCTCGCTCACCGGCGAGGTCTGGTCGCGTTCCGATTTCGTCATGCGGTCAGTCAGTCTTTGGTGGAGATCGCTCATCGTCGAGATTTCCGCTTCTGCTTGCCGGGATGGCGCTTCGCAGCCGGGCCGCGCATCGGGCGTCTCGGCGGGTTGGGCGTGTGACTCTTTTTACCGGGGCGCTTGCCGCTGCCGGGAGATAGAAGCTCAAAACGCAGTGCGCCGGCAACAGGCGCGGCCTCGACCAGTTTGACGGTGACGGCATCGCCGAGGCGATAGGTCTCACCGGAGCGCTGTCCGACCATGGCGTGGTTGGCCTCGTCAAAAGCGAAATATTCGTCGCCAATGGTGCGCGCCGGCACGAAGCCGTCGGCGCCGGTTTCGCTGAGTTTCACGAACAGCCCGGCGCGGTGCACGCCGGAGACGCGGCCGTCGAAGCTGGCGCCGATGCGGTCAGCGAGGAAATGCGCGATCAGCCGGTCCTTGGTCTCCCGCTCGGCCAGCATGGCGCGGCGTTCGGTGGCGGAAATCTCCGCGCCGATTTCGGCCAGCACCGGCACGTCGAAACTGTCGGGCAGGCCGTCCGGCCCGAGCCTGAGGGCGCGGATCAGGCCGCGGTGCACGATCAGGTCGGCGTAGCGGCGAATGGGCGAGGTGAAGTGCGCATAGCGGCGCAAATTGAGGCCGAAATGTCCGTAATTCTCGGCGGCATATTCGGCCTGCGCCTGCGAGCGCAGCACGACATCGTTGATGAGCTGTTCGCGCTCGCCGCCCTTGGCCTGCCGGAGAATCGTGTTGAACGTCGCCGGCCGCAGCGCGCCCGATTTCGCCAGCGGAATTTGCATCGAGGCGAGGAACTCGCGCAGCGCGTTGATCTTTTCGATGCCGGGCTCGTCATGCACGCGATAAACCAGCGGCACGCGCGCTTTTTCCAGCGTCTCGGCGGCGGCGACATTGGCGAGGATCATCATTTCCTCGATCAATTTGTTGGCGTCCTGCCGCTCCGGCACGACGACGCGATCGACGGTGCCGTCGGCTTTCAGCAATATCTTGCGCTCGGGGATGTCGAGATCGAGCGGCTGGCGTTGGTCGCGGGCGCGCACCAATGCCTCATAGGCGGCAAACAGCGGCTTGATGATCGGTTCGAGCAAAGGCCCGGTAGTGTCGTCGAGACGTCCGTCGATGGCGAACTGCGCCTGCTCGTAAGCAAGCTTCGCCGCCGAGCGCATCATGATGCGGTGGAAGGTGTGCGAGCGCTTGCGGCCGTCGGCGCCGATGATCATGCGCACGGCCAGCGCCGCGCGGTCTTCATGCGGACGTAGTGAACACAGATCGTTGGATATGCGTTCGGGCAGCATCGGCACCACGCGGTCGGGGAAATACACCGAATTGCCGCGCACCAGAGCTTCGCGGTCGAGCGCCGAGCCGGGCGTCACATAATGCGCCACATCGGCGATGGCGACGGTAATGATAAAACCGCCTCTGTTGGCCGGGTCTTCATCCGGCTCGGCGTGCACGGCGTCGTCGTGGTCCTTGGCGTCGGGCGGATCGATGGTGATCAGCGGCAGTTTCCGCCAGTCCTCACGATGCGCCATGGTCGCGGGCCGGGCGGCTTCCGCTTCGCGCAAGGTTTCGCTACGAAACACGCTTGGAATCGAGTGGGCGTGAATGGCGATCAGGCTGACCGCCTTTTCGCTGGCCAGCGAGCCGAGACGCTCGACGACGCGGCCATGCGGCAGGCCGAAGCGCGACGGCCGCGATGTTTCGACCGCGACGAGGTCGCCTTCCTCGGCATCGCCGGTGGCGCCTTGCGGAATGCTCATTTCCTTGCCGAGCATCTTTTTGTCGACCGGCTCCAGCCGGCCGCCGCCATTCGGGTTTTTATGAAAGATGCCGAGCACGCGGTGCTTCGGCCGATCGACGATCTTGATGACCCGGCCGGAATAGCGGACGTCCTTGTCGCCGGTTTCCTCGACCTTGACGAGGATCTTGTCGCCGATGCCGGCCGCTTCGCCTGGCTTCATCCGGCGCGGCGTGTGAATGCGGATTTTCGGCGCCGGGCCGTGCGCTTCCTCGTCCCATTCGTCGGGTATGGCGATCATGTCGCCGTCGCGGTCGCGCGACATCACGTCGGCGAGCACGGTGGAGGGCAAGGAGCCGGGGTGATGCAGTTTCTTGCCCTTGCGTTCGACCGCGCCTTCGTCGGCGAGGTCGCGCAGCACGCGTTTCAATTCGGCGCGCAGGTCGTTCTTCAGATTGAAGGCGCGGGCGATTTCGCGGGTTCCGACCTTGCCCGGCGTCCGGGCGATGAACGCTAAGATGTCGGTCCGGGAGGGAAGCGTGGACGTGTATTTGGGAGGTTTGTTCAAAAGTTAGTTCCTGCGCCGAAACGGCGCGTGTGAAGGGTAATGTAAGAGGTTGGGGGAGGCTTCGCCAGCACAGGGGATGCGGCTTCTCTTTTCCCTCCCCTTGCAAGGGGGAGGGTCAGGGTGGGGGTCATCTCATATGAGCAGCGAGACCCCCACCCGGATCGCCATCTGACTTCGCGTTTCAATTTCGAATACTAAAGGCGATCCGACCTCCCCCTTACAGGGGGAGTGAAGAAAGACGTTATTCCGCCGCCGTCGCTTTAGTTGTCTTGCCACCGGGCTTCTTGGCGGCGGGTTTCTTCGCCTTCGAGGCCGGCTTCTTGCGGGCGCTGGCCGGTTTGGCGGCGGCCTTGGCGGCCTTGAGGGCGCCTGCTTCGTCGCCGATTTCCGGCGTGTCATCGACGATCTTCTTGGGCTTGCCTTTGGCGACCTTCGGCGCAGGCGTCTTCTTTGCCGGCTTCTTGCCGCGCGGTGAGTTGCCGACTGCGGCGGCACGCGCTTCCAGAAGCACGATGGCCTCGTCGAGCGTAATCGTCTCCGGCGTCTTGTCGGCGGGCAACGTGGCGTTGATGCCGTTATTGCTGACGTAAGCGCCGAAGCGGCCATTCTTGACCACGATCGGGCCGCCCTGTTCCGGGTGATCGCCGAGCGTCTTGCCCGCGGACGCGCCGAAGCGGCGACCCTGTTTCGGATTAGCGATCTTCTCGGCGATCAGATGCATGGCGCGGTTGAGGCCGACGGTGAGGACGTCGTCGCCTTCTTCCAGGCTCGCATAGACCTTGCCGTGCTTGACGTAAGGACCGAAGCGGCCGACGCCGGCGAGGATCGGCTCATTGTCTTCCGGCGAGATGCCGACCGTGCGCGGCAGCGACAGCAAAGCCAGCGCTTTTTCGAGATCGATATCGTCCGGCTGCACGCCTTTCGGCAGGCTGGCGCGTTTCGGCTTCTCCGGCGGGGGCGGCTTGGGGCCTTTCGAGCCCTTCGGCCGCTTTTCCACCTTGGCCTGTTCGCCAAGCTGCAAGTAAGTGCCGAAGCGGCCGCCGCGCAAAGTGACGTCCAGGCCGGTTTCCGGGTCGGTGCCGAGCACCTTGGTGGTCTGCTGGCCGGCGGCGCCCGGCGTCATCTGCCGTGTATAGGTGCATTCCGGATAGTTCGAGCAACCGATAAAGGCGCCGAAGCGGCCGACCTTCAATGACAATTTGCCGGTGCCGCAGGTCGGGCACTGGCGCACGTCGCCGCCGTCTTCGCGCTTCGGGAAGATGTGCGCGCCGAGAAGTTCGTTGAGTGCGTCGAGCACCTGCGTGATGCGCAGTTCCTTGATATCGTTGACCGCGCCGATGAAGTCGATCCAGAAGTTCTGGAGGACCGTCTTCCAGTTCAGCTCGTTGTTCGACACCTTGTCGAGCTGTTCTTCCAGCGCGGCGGTGAAGTCGTATTCGACATATTTCTGGAAGAAGCTCTCCAGAAAGCCGACGACGACGCGGCCCTTGTCTTCCGGGATCAGGCGCTTCTTGTCGATGCGGACATAGCCGCGGTCCTGCAGCACCTGAAGGATCGATGCGTAAGTGGAAGGCCGGCCGATGCCGAGCTCTTCCATGCGCTTGACCAGCGCCGCTTCGGAAAAGCGCGGCGGCGGCTCGGTGAAATGCTGCGCCGCCTCGATCGCCTGTTTGGTCAGCCTCTCGCTTTCCGACATTGCCGGGAGGCGCTTCGACTCGTCGTCTTCCGACGCTTCGTCCTGGCCTTCCTGATACAATGTCAAAAAGCCGTCGAACTTCACCACCTGGCCGCTGGCGCGCAGATCGATGGTGCGCGAACCGTTCTTGGCGACGATATCGACAGTGGTGCGTTCGAGTTCGGCAGATTCCATCTGGCTGGCGACGGCGCGATTCCAGATCAGTTCGTAGAGGCGGGCCTGGTCGCGGTCGACATACTTGGCGACTTCGGCCGGCGTACGGCTCGGATTGGTTGGCCGCACCGCTTCGTGCGCTTCCTGCGCGTTCTTCGACTTGTTTTGATAAGTGCGCGCCGTCCCCGGCACATACTCCTTGCCGTAATTCTTGCCGATCATCGAACGGATGTCGGCAATCGCTTCCGGGGCCATGTCGATGCCGTCGGTGCGCATATAGGTAATGAGACCGGTGGTCTCGCCGTCGATCTCGACGCCTTCGTACAGGCGCTGCGCCAGCCGCATGGCGATCGCCGGCGCGAAGCCGAGCTTGCGCGACGCTTCCTGCTGCATTGTCGAGGTGGTAAACGGTGGTGGCGGGTTACGCCGCGCCGGCTTGGCTTCGACCGAGGCGACGGTGAACGACGCGCCTTCGAGCGCCTGCTTGATATCCTCGGCCTGGGCACCGGTACCTATGTCCAGACGCTGCATCTTGGTGCCGTCGACGGCAGTCAGGCGTGCGTCGAATTCGTCGCCGCGCGGCGTCTTCAATTTGGCGATGATCGACCAGTACTCGCGGGCGATGAACTTTTCGATTTCAAGTTCGCGGTCGCAGACGAGGCGTAGTGCCACCGACTGGACGCGGCCGGCCGAGCGGGCGCCGGGGAGCTTGCGCCACAGCACCGGCGACAGCGTAAAGCCGACGAGATAGTCGAGCGCGCGGCGGGCGAGATAGGCATCGACCAGCGCGCCGTCGATGGCGCGGGGATGCTTCATCGCCTCGGTCACCGACTGCTTGGTGATGGCATTGAAGACGACGCGCTCGATCTTCTGGCTCTTGATCGCGTTCTTCTCGTTGAGCGCTTCCAGCACGTGCCAGGAGATGGCTTCGCCTTCGCGGTCAGGGTCGGTTGCGAGGATGAGGGTATCGGCGCCCTTCAAGGCGCGTGCAATGTCGTTGACCCGCTTCTGCGACTGCGGGTCGACTTCCCAGAGCATCTTGAAATCGGCCTCCGGATCGACCGAGCCATCCTTGGCCGGCAGGTCGCGGATATGCCCAAACGAGGCCAGAACCTCGTAACCGGGACCAAGATACTTGTTGATCGTCTTCGCCTTGGAAGGCGATTCGACAACGACAACTTTCATGAATTTCCAATAGGTTAGACGCCCGAACCGAAACGGAGCGGGTCGGAATCGACGGCTCGTGTTGCCGGGAACATGGGGAAGGCGTCCCTTGCTGTCAAATCCGCGCCCCGGCCACGCCTGCCGCCGGGGGCGTTGAGCCAGTCAAAAGCGGCCTAAAGACGACGCTCTTGCGGGCTACGCACGTATACAACCATGAGATGTATTTTATAATTAACACCATTATAGGTGTTACTATTTGATATGTTCCGTGTATTTTTACCTTGTGACAAGCAATGCGGTGCTTTCGCGGCGGAAGAAGACAATGCCCGAACCTACACAAGAGCAAAGCGGCCAAACGGCGGTCGCCAGCTATGTGGCATCGATTTCAAACGACCTCGCCGCAATGTCACGCCGTAATGGCCTCGACACCCTCGGCTACCTCCTCGAAATGGTAAGATTGGAAGCCGAGAGTCTGACCCGTCATAACGGTCCGAACGGCCGGCGCTCTTAACCAACCTCGTCATGCCCGGCAATGTCCAGTGAGGCTCATGGCACCCTCACGCCGATCTTCTCCAGCAACGCCAAAGTTGGATTTCCGTCCGGCACCATGCCGTGCTTGCGCTGTTCGGTGCGGATGTTGTCGCGCAGGTCGAAGTCGATGCGGCCCTCGAATTCCTTCACCGTGTAGCCGAGCGCCGCGAGCCGCTTCTGCAAGGCGATGCGGGCTTCGCGCGGCAGCGGCCGGTCGTCTGCGGGCCAGGCGGCCTTGATCGGGGCGCCGCCGTTCATGCGATCGGCGAGATGGCCGACGGCGATCGCATAGGCATCCGAATTATTGTAGGCCTTCAGCACGTTGAAATTTTCAGTGACGAGGAAGGCGGGGCCTCGTGAGCCGGCCGGAAAAAACATGATGCCCTGAATCTGTCCGTCGCGCGGAAACGCTTTTCCGTCGGCGCGGCGCACGCCGAGCTTCTGCCATTCGGCAAATGTCGCGCGGCTCTTCATGGTGTCGAAGCCATTCGGAATGATGACCTCGAAGCCCCAGGGCAGGCCGTGCCGCCATTTGAACTTCTGCAAATAATTGGCGATAGAGCCGAACACATCCGGCACGTTGGTCCAGATATCCGGGTGGCCGTCGCCGGAGAAATCGGCGGCGTAATCGACATAGCTCGACGGCATGAACTGCGCTTGCCCCATGGCGCCGGCCCAGGATGAAACCATCTTGCTGCGGGGGAACTGCTCTTTCTGCATGATGCCCATGGCGACGATCAGTTCGTTGCGGAAATAAGGATGGCGGTATTTGACGTAACCGAGCGTAGCGAGCGAGCGGAATACGTCCCATTTATCCTTGGCCGCGCCGAAATCGGACTCCATGCCCCACAGCGACAGCAGCACCCAGCGCTCGACCGAAAACTTCTTTTCGACGCCATCGAGCGTGCGCGCCCATTCGCGCGCTTTGTCGCCGCCGCGCGTAATGCGGCCTGACGTGACGATGCCGTTGATATAGTCGCCGACCGGCCGGCCGTATTCGGGCTGCTTCCTGGTCGCGGCGATGACGCGCGGGTCCGGCGTGACGCCCTGCATGGCGCTGTCGAAGGTGGCGCGGGTAATGCCCTTGGCCTGCGCGTCCGGCCACAATTCGTTGACGAAGGCTGAGAAGGATTGATCCTGCTTTTGCGCCCATGCCGGCGTGCCAAGCAAAGCGAAACAGATCAGCGCAAAGGCGGTCTTGAAAATCATGAAGGCGTCCGGCGGGGTTCGACTCGTCGCGGGCAGTCTACACCAAGGACACCATCGCGCCGCCGTGCCGTTCCAGCCGGCCGGCCAGTTCGAGTTCCAGCAAGACCGTGCGCACCACCGCTGGCGAACTGCGCGACAGCCGCACCAGATCGTCGATGGCGGTGGGCGAAGGTCCGAGCAGCGAGACGATGCGGCTGCGCTCGTCGTCGCCGGGCTCGGTGTCGGGGGTCAGCGGGATTTCGTCCGGCTCCTGCGCGGGCAGATCGAAACTGCGGCCGAGGATCGGCTCCAGCGCGGCGATGACGTCGGCGGCTTCCGTCACTAAAGTCGCGCCCTGCTTCAGCAGGCCATTGGTGCCTTCGGCGCGCGGATCGAGCGGCGAGCCGGGCACGGCGAAAACCTCTCGGCCCTGTTCGCCGGCCATGCGCGCGGTGATCAGCGAGCCGGAGCGGCGCGCCGCCTCGACGATGACGACGCCGAGTGCCAGCCCTGAGATCAGCCGGTTGCGGCGCGGGAAGTCGCGCGCGCGCGGCTCCCAGTTCAGCGGCATTTCCGAAATCGCCGCGCCGTGGGCGAGCAGGGCGTCGAGCAGTTCGACATGGTCGGCCGGATAAATCCGCGCATGGCCGCCGGCAAGCACGGCGACCGTGCCGGTCGCCAGCGAGGCGCGGTGCGCGGCGGCGTCGATGCCGCGCGCCAGCCCCGACACGGTGCCGAAGCCGGCGGCGCCCAGATCGCGCGCCAGATTTTGCGCGAACTTCATGCCGGCGGCGGACGCATTGCGCGAACCGACAATGGCGACCAGTGGCTGCGCCAGCAGCGCGCGCTTGCCGCGCACGGCGAGCAGCGGCGGCGGATCGTAAATGGTTTGGAGGCGTGCCGGATAATCTGGCTCGCCAAGCCCGATCAGTTCAATGCCGCGCGCGCGGCAGGCTTTCAACTCGGCTTCGGCTTCCTCGGTGCCACATATATGTGTGCCGGTCGCGCCGCCGCGGCGGGCGAGCTTCGGCAGCGCGGCGAGCGCGGCGCGGGCGCCGCCATAGGTGTTGATGAGATCGCGGAAGGTGCGCGGGCCGACATTGTCGCTGCGCACGAGACGCAGCCAGTCGAGCCGCTGCTCGTCGGTCAGTTTGATGCCGTCGCCCAACGGTGCCCCCACGGCGGAATTGCGGGGGACAGTGTCGCTCAGGCGGCGCGGCGACACAACCCGATTTACAGATACACAACCTGAAGGCGGCTTAGCCCTTCGCGCCGATCTTGCCTTCGTCGCCGTTCAACAGGCGGCGGATATTGGCGCGGTGCATGACCCATAAAATGATGGTCAGCAAAAAGAACAGCGCCGCGACATTCGGCAGGCCGAGGCCGAGCAGGCTGACCGGCGTCAGCGCGCTGGCGATCAAAGCGGCAAGCGACGAGTAACGCGAGAAATAAGCGACGACAAGCCAGACGCCGATGAAGATCAACGCGCCGGGCCAGGCCAAGCCGATCAAGAGGCCGATATAGGTGGCGACGCCTTTGCCGCCTTTGAATTTCAGCCACACCGGAAACACATGGCCGATGAAGGCGCCGAGGCCGGCAATCAGCGCGGCTTGGTAGCCGGCGACATACATGACGATCAGCACTGCGACCGTGCCCTTGAAGATGTCGCAGAGCAGCGTTGCGGCGGCGAGCGCCTTGTTGCCGGTGCGCAGCACATTGGTGGCGCCGATATTGCCGGAGCCGATGCTGCGCACATCGGGGCCGCCGGCCGCCTTGGTCAGCAGCAGGCCGAACGGAATCGAGCCGAGCAGATAGCCAAAGACGAAAACCAGCGCGATGACGAGCAGCGGGCTCATAACGCCTCGAAGATGGTGCGGCCGGCGACGATGGTGCGCACGACGCGGCCGGTCATGCGCGCTTCGTCGAACGGCGTGTTCTTGCACTTCGACTTGAGTTCGTCGGGATTAACGAGCCACGGCACGTCGGTGTCGATGACGATGACGTCGGCCGGCGCGCCATGCGCCAGTGTGCCGCCGGCTAGTCCAAGCAGTTGCGCGGGAGTCGTCGACATCGCGCGCAACAGCGACGGCAGCGTGACGTCGCCGGCATGAACGAGCCGGAGGCCTGCGCTGAGCATGGTCTCAAGGCCGATGGCGCCGGCGGCGGCTTCGGCGAAAGGCAGGCGCTTGGTCTCAACATCCTGCGGATTGTGATCGGACATGACGACGTCGATCAGGCCGGACGCGACGGCTTCGACCAGCGCCTTGCGATCTTCTTCCGCGCGCAGAGGCGGCGACACTTTCAGGAAGGTGCGGTACGGCCCGATATCGATTTCGTTCAGGGTCAGATGATTGATCGACGCCGAAGCGGTGACATTAAGTCCGGCATCCTTGGCGCGGCGCAGCACCGCGAGCGATTCCGCGCAAGTGATCGAGGCGGCGTGGTAGCGCCCGCCGGTTAGCGCGACGAGACGCAGGTCGCGCTCGAGCAGCACGGCCTCTGCCGCGCGCGGAATGCCCAAGAGGCCGAGGCGGGCGGCGAATTCGCTCTCGTTCATGACGCCGTCGCCGGTCAGGTCCGGGTCTTCGGTGTGATGTACGATCAGCGCGTCGAAATCGCGCGCGTAGGTCAAAGTGCGGCGCATGACCTGCGCGTTCGTAATGCTGCGCGCGCCATCGGTGAAGGCGACCGCGCCGGCGGCCTTGAGAAGACCGATCTCGGTCATCTCCTTGCCTTCGAGCCCCTTGGTGATCGCCGCCATTGGATGCACATGCACGATCGCGGTGTCGCGGGCGCGGCGCAAAACGAAATCGACGGTGGCGGGGTCGTCGATGACCGGCGACGTGTCGGGCTGGCAGATGATGGTGGTGACGCCGCCGGCGGCAGCGGCCTGGCTGGCGGAGGCGAAAGTCTCGCGGTAACCGGCGCCGGGCTCGCCGATGAAGGCGCGCATGTCGACGAGGCCGGGCGCTATCACCTTGCCGCGGCAGTCGATGACGTCGGTGCCTTCCGGCACGCCGGCGGCGCCGATGCCCTTCTTGGCCTCGCGGATGACGCCGTCGGCGACCAGAAGATCGCCCATGATGTCGAGATCGCGCGACGGATCGATGATCCGGGCATTGGCGAACAATATGGGGCGGCGGTCACTCAGCATGGTTTTGCAGCATCATGCGTTCGGCAAATTGCGTGACAGGGCTTCAAGCACCGCCATGCGTATTGCCACTCCCATTTCGACCTGTTCGCGGATCAGCGATTGCGCGCCGTCGGCGACGATACTGTCGATCTCGACGCCGCGATTCATCGGGCCCGGATGCATGACCAAAGCGCCCGGCTTGGCGTAGGCCAGTTTCTTCTCGTCGAGGCCCCAGTAATGGAAATACTCGGACACCGACGGTACGAAGGAGCCGTTCATGCGCTCGCGTTGCAGGCGCAGCATCATGACGATGTCGGCGTCGGCGAGGCCCTCGCGCATGTCGCGGGCGACTTCGACGCCCATGCGTTCGATGCCCGGCGGGAGCAGGGTGGTCGGCGCGACGACGCGGACCCGCGCCCCCATCGTGTTGAGCAGCATGATATTGGAGCGCGCGACGCGCGAATGCAGGATGTCGCCGCATATGGCCACGAGAAGCCCCTCGATGCGGCCCTTGTTGCGGCGGATGGTGAGCGCGTCGAGCAGTGCCTGCGTCGGGTGCTCGTGCGCGCCGTCACCGGCATTGATGACCGAGCAGTCGAGCTTGGAAGCGAGCAGGGCGACCGCGCCGGAGGCGTGATGGCGCACCACCAGAATGTCGGGGTGCATGGCGTTGAGCGTGATCGCGGTGTCGATCAGGGTCTCGCCCTTGCGCATCGACGACGAGGAGGCCGACATGTTCATGACGTCGGCTCCTAATCGCTTGCCGGCGAGTTCGAACGAGGCTTGCGTCCGGGTCGAGACTTCGAAGAACAGGTTGACCTGGGTGCGGCCGCGCAGCGAGGCCTGCTTTTTCTCGATCTGGCGATTGAGCGTGACGAATTCCTCGCCGAGATCCAGCAAGCCGGTGATATCGGCTGCGGAAAGCCCTTCGATCCCCAACAAATGACGATGGCTGAGGACGAATGAGGATTTCGGCGGAGTGGTCATTAAAGCCAGTTCTATAGGCGCAAGGCCTCGGGCGGGCAAGCCGGTTCGAGGTCGTTTCGCGCCGATCCACAGGCCGGATTTTCAGGCCTTTGGGGAAAAGCCTTAACGGTCAGGAACCAGACCGCGTGTTCCGGGGTTGTTAGCGCAGAACCGCCCGATTTGCGGGCAGCATACGGAGAATTCAGATGAACCAGTTTATGAAATTTGCTGCGGCCGCCACTCTGACGGGCGCAATGGCGGTGGCGCTGGCAACCCCCAGCCAGGCGCGCGACGGCCGCAATGCGGCGGCAATCGGCGGCTTTGCCGCGGGTGCCGTGGTCGGCGCGGCGGTCGCCAGTTCGGCGAACAACGGCTATTACGCCGACCGCGGCTATTACGCCGACCGCCGCGGCTACTACTATAACGAGCCGGCCTATGCCTATGAGCCGGCGCCGCGTACCTACTACTACAACGATCCGTCGGCCCCGACCTATGCCTATGAGCCGGCGCCGCGCTATTACGGTGCGCGCAGCAACGCCCGCTGCGGCGGTTCGCCGGGTTCGACGAACTACAAGCCGTGCAACACGGGTCGGTAACGACCGCGTGAGCTATGGATGAGAGAAGGGGCGGGCCGAAAGGTCCGCCCTTTGTTTATTCGCGCTTGAGCACGGCCAGCCGGTCGAGCGCGCCTTGCAGAATGAACATGGCGGCATGCTGGTCGATGACCTCGGCGCGACGGTCACGCCGCATGTCGGCTTCGATCAGGCCGCGCTCGACGGCGGCGGTCGACAGCCGCTCGTCCCATAACGCGATAGGCAATTCGGTCAGCCGGGCGAAGTTGCGGGCAAAGGCGCGGGTCGACTGCGCGCGCGGCCCCTCGGAGCCATCCATGTTGATCGGCAGGCCGAGCACGAAGCCGACCGTGCCGCGCTCAGTGGCCAGTGCCAGGATGCGGGCGGCGTCCTTGGTGAAAGTCGAGCGCGCGACCGTCTCGACGCCGGTTGCCAGCCTGCGGTCGGGGTCGCTGGCGGCGACGCCGATTGTCTTGGTGCCGAGATCGAGCCCGAGCAGGCCGCCGCGCGCGGGCCAGTGAACGGCCGCCTCGACCAATGGCAATACGACGCCCATGACCACTCCTATGCGGCAGCGGTAGCATGTGTCCAAAGCCCCGCCAACGGGCGAACGACACTGGCGCGGCTTGAGCCGGCGGGGCACAATAGGTCGTCCAGGGATGGGGGATTGTCATGCTGGCGATTTGCGCAAGGGCGCTGCGGTGCGCGCCGCTGTATCTGCTCGCCTTGCATACCGGTGCCGCGCTCGCCCAGCCTTTGGAAGCGCCGCCGTCGTTCAACGCCGCGCAAATCCGCGGCATCGACCGCGTCGGCGCCAATTACACCATCCAGAACCCGGTGCGCAGCGACGGCCTGATGCGCAATTATGTGCTGGCGACGCCTTACGGCGAAATCCAGGTCGCCGGCGACGCCATGCTGCGGATGCGGCTCAACGAACTGGTGGCGCTGTCGCTTTTGGAAAAAGTCGGAGGCTCCGACACTTTCGCGAAGTCGCTGGTCGAAGCGGGCCTGAACCCGATCAAATACACCGGCCGGCTGATCACCAATCCGATCGGAACGGTGCAGAGCACGCTCGGCGGCATCGGCGGCATGTTCGCGCGTATCGGCTCCGGCCTGAACAATGCCGGCAAGACGCAGGACGATCCGCTGGCCGGCCTGCTCGGCGTCACCAGCGAACGGCGCACGCTCGCCGCTGCCTACGGCGTCGATCCCTACACCGACTTCCTGCCGCTCGACGCCAAGCTCAAGCAATTGTCGGAAGCCGCAGCCCTTGGCGGCCTCGCGGTCAGCGGCGCGCTTCTGGTCGTGCCGGGCGCGGCCGGCATCGTCGTGTCGAACCTGTCGACCGCCAACAAGCTCGACAACATCGCCATCTCCGATCTGGCCCGGCAATACACGGCGGCGCAGATCCTCGACATCAATCGCGCCAAGCTCACCGATATGGGCGTTGCGCCCGAACTCAATGCGGCGATCCTCGCCAACCGCAATTACACGCCGATCGACATGGCGGCGATGGTCGCCGCGCTCGACAGCATGAAGGATGTCGCCGGACGGCCGGTGTTCATCGATCGTGCCGCGGCGGCCGATACGCGCGCCACCGCGTTCTTCATGCGCACTCTGGCCGAACTGATGGCCAAGGAAGCGCGGCCGCGCGGCTATGCGCAGATCGTCGCGCTCGGCGGCCTGCCGTTCGCGCGCACGCGCGACGGCCGCATCGTCACGGCCGCGCCAATCGACGCTCTGTCGTGGACGGCGGAAAGCGCCGCGCGCTTTAGCAGCTTCACCGCCGAGCGCAAGGCGCTGGCGCCCAAGGCCGCCGGCGAGTTGCGGATCACCGGGCAGGCGACGGCTTTGGCCAAGAAGCAGTTGAAGGCCGAAGGGTGGAGCGTGGTGGAAGGGCAGAAGCCGCCGACCCCCTGAGGGCCGATCCGGCTTTCCCACCGGAATCCGCTCAATCCGCCCCCGGAAAGGCCTGTGACGCCGCCGTCTTTTGCGGCTGGCAAATGCCGGCAAACCGCTTTACGTAAAGCCCTGAACCGCCGGGTTGAGGCAGTATTTCGAGGAATTCATGTCCGTTGACGCCCAAACCGTCCGTCGCATCGCCCGTCTCGCCCGCATCGCGGTCGCCGAGGACGAGGTCGAGCATTTGCAGGGCGAACTGAACGCCATGCTGGCCTTTGTCGAGCAGCTCTCGGAAGTGAATGTCGACGGCGTCGAGCCGATGACCTCGGTGACGCCGATGGCGATGAAGATGCGCGCCGATGAGGTGACCGACGGCGGCAAGGCCGAGGCGGTGCTCGGCAACGCGCCGCAGAGTGACGACGGCTATTACATGGTGCCGAAGGTGATTGAGTAATGTGTCTGGCCTGCGAGCAGGGCGATCAGGAGCGCATGTGGGAACTGGTGGAGATCATCTCCACCGGCAAGCTTCCCGACGGCCATACGCTCGACGATTTGCGCGCCATGGGCCTGCCGCTGCCGGGCGAACTTTATCGTGAAGAGCAGCCGGACGGCACCGTCATCATCAAGCAGCGCTCGCCGACAGAAATCGAAGCGCTGAAAAACAAGAACTCTTTTGTGTGCGACACGCCGACATGACTGAATTGACTTCGCTGACGCTTGCCGAGGCCCGCGACCGCCTGCGCAACAAAGACATCACCGCCGTCGAACTGGCCAGCGCGCATGTCGATGCGGTGGCCAAAGCGCGCGCGCTCAACGCCTTCGTGCTGGAAACGCCGGAGCAGGCGCTGGCGATGGCTAAAGCCTCCGACGCGCGCATCGCCAAGGGCGAGGCGGGGCCGCTGGAAGGCATTCCGCTGGCGATCAAGGACCTGTTTGCCACGCAAGGCGTGCGCACCACCGCGTGCTCGAAGATTCTCGGCGATTTCGTGCCGGCCTATGAATCGACGGTGTCGTCGCAACTGTGGCGCGACGGCGCGGTGCTGCTCGGCAAGACCAACAACGACGAATTCGCCATGGGCTCGTCGAACGAGACCTCGCATTTCGGCGCGGTGCAATCGCCGTGGCGCAGGGAAGGTTCGAACACGCCTCTGGTGCCGGGCGGCTCTTCGGGCGGTTCGGCCGCCGCGGTGGCGGCGCAATTGTGCCTGGGCGCGACCGCGACCGACACCGGCGGCTCGATCAGGCAGCCGGCGGCGTTTACCGGCACGGTCGGCATAAAGCCGACCTACGGGCGCTGCTCGCGCTGGGGCATTGTCGCGTTCGCCTCGTCGCTCGATCAGGCCGGTCCCATCACCAAGACCGTGCGCGACGCCGCCATCATGCTGCGCTCGATGGCCGGGCCCGACGCCAAGGATACGACCTGCGCCGACTTGCCAGTGCCGGATTACGAGGCCTCGGTCGGCAAATCGGTCAAGGGTTTGCGCATCGGCATTCCGAAGGAATACCGCCTCGACGGCATGCCCTCCGAGATCGAGAAGATGTGGACGCAAGGCTGCGAGTGGCTCAAGGCCGCCGGCGCCGAACTGGTCGATGTGTCATTGCCGCATACGAAATACGCGCTGCCGGCCTATTATATCGTGGCGCCAGCGGAAGCCTCGTCCAACCTCGCGCGCTATGACGGCGTGCGCTACGGCCTGCGCGTGCCGGGCCGCGACATAACCGACATGTATGAGAAGACGCGGGCCGAAGGCTTCGGCGCCGAAGTGCGCCGCCGCGTCATGATCGGCACCTATGTTTTGTCGGCCGGTTATTACGACGCCTATTATCTGCGCGCGCAGAAGGTGCGCACTCTGATCAAGCGCGACTTCGAGCAATGTTTTGCCGCAGGCGTGCATGCGATGCTGACGCCGGCGACGCCGTCGGCTTCGTTCGGCGTCGGCGAGAAGGGCGGAAGCGATCCGGTCGAGATGTATCTGAACGACGTGTTCACGGTGACGGTGAACATGGCGGGCCTGCCCGGCATCGCCGTGCCGGCCGGCACCGACGCTCAGGGCCTGCCGCTCGGCCTGCAACTGATCGGTCGTCCGTTCGACGAGGAGACCTTGTTCGCGCTTGGATCTGCCATCGAGCGCGAGGCCGGGCACTTTGTCGCCAGGCCGTGGTGGTGAGGCTTGGTGGCGAACCAGGCGGCGCTATAGGCAACAGATCGTGATTCCTGAATACAGCCGGTCGCCCTGACATATGGCTTGGCGTCGCGCGGCGGTAACGACATACTCGGGTCGGCATGGGGGGGACGCCATGGCTGATTTGGGAACGCGGGCAGCGGTCCGGGATGTGTACAGCGCCTATGCGCGGGGCGATGTGGCGCGGGTCGCTCTGCTCATCCACGAAGACATCGACTGGATCATTTACGGGCCGGTGGCGGTGTTTCCTTTTGCCGGCGTGCGGCGCGGCCGCGCCGCGGTGCTCGCGGCCATGGGCGAGATCGCGGAGAGCTATCAGCTCGAAAGCCACAAGATCGACCAGACCCTGATCGACGGCGACCGCGCCGCGGTTCTGGCCGATGTCGGCTTCAAGCAGCGCGCCACCGGCCGGTCGCTGCGCTTTCGCGTTGCCAATTTTTTGCGCTTCGACGATGGCCGCCTGATCGAATTCCGGGAATTCAGCAACAGTTTCGACGTGGTCGAGCAGGTCCTCGGCCACGAATTGCCATTGTGATCGGCTCCATCTTGCCGCCGCGCCGTGGGGAGGCTAGCTCTACGGCATGAACGTGCAGAGCAAGCCTTCCAAATTTATCAAGGGTGCGACCGGCGACTGGGAAGTCGTCATCGGCATGGAGGTCCATGCCCAGGTGTCGTCGAAGTCCAAGCTGTTCTCCGGCGCCTCGACCGCCTTCGGCGGTGCGCCGAACAGCCATGTCTCGCTGGTCGATGCGGCGATGCCGGGCATGCTGCCGGTGATCAACGGCGAATGCGTCAACCAGGCGGTGCGCACGGGCTTAGGCCTCAATGCGCAGATCAATCTGCGCTCGGTGTTCGACCGCAAGAATTATTTCTATCCCGACCTGCCGCAGGGCTACCAGATCAGCCAGTACAAGCAGCCGGTGGTCGGCGAGGGCGTCGTCGTCGTCGATCTGGCCGAAGGCGAGGCCGTCAGTATCGGTATCGAGCGGCTGCATCTCGAGCAGGACGCCGGCAAAAGCGTGCACGACCGGCATCCGCAGATGTCGGCGGTCGATCTCAACCGCTCCGGCGTCGCACTGATGGAAATCGTGTCGAAGCCGGACCTGCGCTCCTCCGAGGAGGCCAAGGCCTTCCTCGCCAAATTACGCTCGATCATGCGCTATCTCGGCACCTGCGACGGCAACATGGAAGAAGGTTCCTTGCGCGCCGACGTCAACGTCTCGGTGCGCAAGCCCGGCGAGCCACTCGGCACGCGCTGCGAGATCAAGAATGTCAATTCGCTGCGCTTCATCGGCCAGGCCATCGAGCACGAGGCGCGCCGCCAGATCGAAATCATCGAGGACGGCGGTGTCATCGTGCAGGAGACGCGGCTGTTCGACCCGAACAAGGGCGAAACGCGCTCGATGCGCTCCAAGGAAGAGGCGCACGACTACCGTTACTTCCCCGATCCGGATCTTCTGCCGCTCGAACTGACGGCGGAAGCGGTAGCTGAGCTCAAAGCGAAGCTGCCGGAACTTCCGGACGAGAAGAAAGCGCGTTTCGTGCGCGACTTCGGTCTGTCGTCTTACGACGCCGGCCAACTTGTGGCTGAGCGCGAGACGGCGGAGTACTTCGAGACGGTCGCCAAAGGCCGCGACGCCAAGCTCGCGGCGAACTGGGTGATCAACGAACTGTTCGGCCGTCTCAACAAAGAGGGCAAGGCTATCGCAAGCTCGCCGATGAGCGCCGGGCAGCTCGGCGGGCTCATCGAACTGATTTCGGACAAGACGATTTCCGGCAAGATTGCCAAGGACTTGTTCGAGATCCTGTGGACTGAAGGCGGCGACGCGCGGGCCCTGGTGGAAAGCCGTGGCATGGCGCAAGTGACGGACTTGGGCGCCATCGGCGCCATTGTCGACGACCTCATCGCGCAAAATCCGGACAAGGTGGCGCAAGCGAAGGCCAATCCGAAGGCGATGATGTGGTTCGTCGGCCAGGCGATGAAGTCGTCCGGTGGCAAGGCGAGCCCGCAAGCAGTTAACGATCTCCTAAAATCCAAACTCGGCGTCTGATCGGCGCGCGTCGTCGCGATCGATTGCCGCGTTGCGGTAAAGTCGCGCGCGGCGATGCGCATGGCGGCAAACTTTGCCGGTGATGTGACGCGCTGCGCCGAAAATTTCGTACGCATGAACATGCACGCCGCGAATCACTTTCACTGATTCGCTCGATTTTGATCGTTCGAGGCTCTCGAACAGCGTCGCACCAACAGTTTTTTGCAAATTATTTTTGTGCTGTGCATGAAGCCTTCGGCGGTGAAAAATTTTCGCTTTAAAAACGCGCTTTAGCGTCCGGAATCGCGCGCCGGCGTGCCGCTTTTGCGAAAAGGGGACGCGCAAATAATCCTTATTTCATCGCATTATTTGCAGAATGCGTGTTTTGGCGCTGTTGTTTCGCATGAATGCCTTGTCAAGCACCGCTGCGTTGCGTTTCGTGCTTGTCCCGATCGATTTTCGCGTTCGATTTGGGCGGCTTACGCACACCGAAGTTGAAGAGTCACTTTTTTTTTCGCCGCGCTGTAGTAAACCAAATGTAGTGCAGGTCGATCCCCGACCGCACTAATGCGACACCCGCGATGTTACATCGCTAGGAGGGCAGCAATGGCAAAACGTAAGAAGAAGGCAGTGAAGGCGGCGAAGAAGACCAAGAAGCGTAAGAAGAAGCTCTAGGTCTAACGCCACTTCCCTTTCCTCGGTAAGTCTACATCGAGGATTGCGTCATAGGGAGCCGGTGTGCGTCATGGAGTGATAGCGCAAGCGGTCGCATCCGCGGCGCCCCGGTTCCGGTGACATCAGAGGGCGTCGGCGAGATATCAGTCTCGCCGACGCCCTCAGATTTTTTTAGCGCTTTGTTTCGTTTGAACGGCAGCCGGGCGCGGCGCCGTTGTAAAATCAGCCAGCCTTCTTGAGGCGCTTGTTGCAGGCGCTCCAGTACTTCGGCCAGGTCTCGCCCTTTTCAGTCTTGCCGGCGGCCTTGGCGGCTTTCCATTCGGCGCCGCACTTCTTGGCGCGTTCGCGGGCCGCGAGCTGGCCGGCGGTCGGCGGCTTCTTCGGCTTCGCCTCTTTGGCCGGCTTGGCGGTGGCGGCAGGCGCCGCGCTTTGCGCCGATGCGCTCGCAAGCGACAGCGGCGAGGCGATCAGGCCGACAGCCAGAACGGCCGCGCACAATGTCCCGGTGACAAACTTCATCGACAGCGCTTTCTTCATCGTGTCCTCGCTCCCCAGCGGCCCTGATTGGCCCTAGCGGACTGCGGCGGGCGCGTTGCCGTGCGCCGCCGCAACCCTAAGGTGGCAGATTACACAGCCAGGGTTGTGTGCGTCCAGTGCGATACCAGGAAGCGTGTCTTTTCAGGGGGTTGCCCGCGGGGCAGGAGGTTGCGGTTTACCGCGCGAGCGTCATAGTCGCGTAACCGGTAGTGCCACATGGGCATCTAAGGAGGGCGCAATGGCGAAGCGGGCGGCGAAGACCAAGGTTGTGACCAAGGCTGCAACCAAGGGGAAGAAGAGTGTAAAGCCGAAGCCGGCCGGCAAAGCCGCCGCAGGGCCAAAGCCGATCGATCTCTATTACTGGGCGACGCCGAACGGCTTCAAGATTTCGATCATGCTGGAAGAGTGCAAGCTGCCTTACGCGCTGCACCTGGTGAACATTGCCAAGGGCGAGCAGTTCAAGCCTGAGTTTCTGAAAATCTCGCCGAACAACCGCATGCCCGCGATCGTCGATCCGAACGGGCCGGGCGGCCGGCCGATCTCGATCTTCGAGTCGGGCGCGATCCTGCAATATCTTGGCCGCAAGACCGGCAAGTTCTATCCCGCTGACGAGCGCGGCCGCGTCGAGGTCGATCAATGGCTGTTCTGGCAGGTCGGCGGCGTCGGGCCGATGGCGGGGCAGGTGCATCACTTCAAGAACTATGCGCGCGAGACCATTCCCTATGCGATCGCGCGCTATGTCGATGAAGTGAACCGGCTCTATGGCGTGATGAACAAAAGGCTCGCCGACCGCAAGTTCCTCGCGGGCAAATATTCGATCGCCGACATGGCTTGCGTCGGCTGGGTCAATGGCTGGGAGAAACAGGGCCAGTACATCGACGAGTTTCCCCATCTCAAGCGCTGGCTCGAAACGATGAAGGCACGCCCCGCAGTCAAGCGCGGCATGGAGTTAGGCCTGTCGCTGCGCCAGGGCGTCGATATGAAAGATCCGAAGGTGCAGGCAGTGCTGTTCGGACAAAGGGCGCGCGCCAACTAGGCGCACGCCCTTTAATCGTCGTTGTCAGATGAACGTGTGCTAGTCTGCGCGCGTCCACTTCTGGCTCTTGCACAAAACGCTGAGCACGCAGCCCTGCACATTCATGGCGTTGGCGTTGATGACGGTGACGTGCGCGTCATAGGTCTTGCCGTCGTCGGCATTGTAGATCTTGCCCGACCATTTGTTCGCGCCCGAAGGCGCCATGCCTTGCACCACCGGTACGCCGAGCAGGGGACGCGCGCGCTTTGACTCGTCCTGGTTATGCCGGTCGGTCTTCGGCTTTCCGTCGGCGCCGACCGGGTCTTTCAACCAGACAACTTTGCCGCACAACTTACCGCCGCAATCGGTGATGCGCACCTTGGTACCGCCGTTCTCCGACAGCCAAGTGCCGGATGCCGGCGCGGCGAGAGCGCCCGACGTCAAGATGGAGAAGCCAACAAGTGCGGCGGCGATCGGTGTGATGGTTCCAAGTTTCATGTCGAAAAGTCCCGAATTGTGAACGTCGAACCCGCCTCGATCCAGATTGAATGAGAGTCGGTCATATCACTGTAATAATGCGCGTTGGTTAGCTTTGGTTCAATCAACGGGGTGAACGATCTGTAACGGCGCTTCGAGGGCACGCGGAAGTGCCTGCGCCGCAGCGGTTTCTTCGCCACTTAGGAAAAGACACCGGCCGATTGTTCATCTTCTCTTTATCGCGATATTTAAACAGTCATTCAAATTTTATCCCGAAGATCGCTGCACAGGGACGTGTCGCCGCAGGGGTTGCGGCGCTTAAAAAAACGGGAGGCCGACATGGCCGACATTGAAGTGATGATGGTGGCGGACGACGTAACGACCGAAGGCTGCTTCGGGCTCGGCATGGTCTATTCGGCGGGCGCGGGCGTCGCGGTCGATCTGGTTCAGGCGCATAAATGGTTCAACATCGCGGCATCGCGCGGCCATAGCGATGCGGCGCGGCTGCGCCGTGAAATTGCCGAGCAGATGAGCGACAGCGAAATCGGTTGCGCCCAGCGCGCCGCGCGCGATTGGCTCAAGAGCCATCCGCAGGCGCCTTCGCCGGCCATTGAGATTCGCGCAGCCGCCTGATTGCAACAGCCGCGCTTAATAGCGCGACGCGCGTTGCCGCTTCGGCTTGGCCGCTTCCGGGTAGGCCGGGTTCTCGTAGCAGCGTCCGGCATTGCCGCTGGCCGCTGCCGAGCACTGCGCCAGAGTGACGAAGCCGCAATTGGTGCCGCCGACGGTACTGTCGGGATATTGCACGCACCACGGATATTCGATGCCGGCCAGGGCCGGCGCGGAACTCAGGGTCGGCAAGGCCAGGGTTGCCAGCGCAAGCGCCGCGACAGTCGTTTTCAGCATTCGGCATCTCCTTCAAAGCGAATCTGTTTGACCATTTAACGCCGGCCAAGGGCATTTCCGTTTGCCTGGGCGGCATTAAATTTTAATGGCGTCTCGGGAACCTGAAGCCTTGAGATGGGGAGGCCGGCGATTATTTTACAATATAGTACGCCGCCGGGCCCTTCCGCGAATTGACGGACAAACCTCGATTCTATAGGCCTTTCGGCAGACGGAGCTGTGGCCGAGTGGCTGAAGGCAACGGTTTGCTAAATCGTCATACGCTTCACGGCGTATCCAGGGTTCGAATCCCTGCGGCTCCGCCATCTTAGCTTTTGCGCCAGCCAGGCGAATCCTGAACCTTAAACCTTTGCCCGCAGTCCCTCGTCAGGTACGGGGGCCTGAACCCTTTAGCGCGAATCTCTTGTTTGCTCCGGCCCGCTGAATGGCTTCCGCAACCTGATTCAGGGGTGGGTGGCGGCGGGACGCAGGTTCCAACCGGTTAAGCTAAGAGGCTGTAGATTGTGCCAAATGCAGCGGCAATTCATTCTGTAGTTGTGTTCTTCTGAACTATACAAATCAAAGATTGCGGCGCGGAAGCTTTGCCTAATTCATTGATTCTATAGCAATTAATCTTAATCTTCCCGGTACAAAGTGGCCTCGGCAGCGGAAAAATCGCGGCCGTTCTCAAATGCGTGTTTTTTGCGCAACACTCGGTCGAAAAGCGGCGCTTTGGCCTGTGGGCGAGGCGCTTCTTCGTTGCGCCTCAGAGTTCATTCGCTAATGTCCGACTTGCGACGAAAGGGGGGCATCCCCGTGTCGTGGCTTTCCGGAAATGTTTTCCGGGTTGCGGGGAGCAAGGCGAAGTTCCATCGGTGCTGTCGCACTGGGCGGATACGGAACCCTCTCACAAGAAACAATGTTTTGGAGGTTCAGAATGAAGATGGTGAAAAGCCTTTTGCTCGGCACTGCAGCGGGTCTCGTTGCGATGTCCGGCGCTCAGGCCGCCGATCTTCCCGTCAAGGCCAAGCCGGTCCAGTACGTGAAGATTTGCAGCCTGTACGGTGCGGGTTTCTATTACATCCCGGGCACCGATACGTGCATCAAGATCGGCGGCTTCGTGCGCGCCGAAATCAACTTTAACGCGGGTGGCTCGTTCAATGCGTATCGCGCGCAGAACTTCGACTCCCCGACGCGCAACTTCCAGACCACCCGTACCCGCGGCGGCATCACCGCCGACGTGCGCTCGCAGACCGAATACGGCACCCTGCGTTCCTACGTGAACATGTACGCCAACCAGACCAACGGCGGCAGCCCGAACACTGCCGGTTCGGTCGCTCCCGGCGGCAACGGCTACAGCGCGCTCTACTCGTCCGCTGCGTTCATCCAGTTCGCTGGGTTCACCATCGGTTCGACCGAGTCGTTCTTCACCTTCGACGGTACGCCGTATACGAACGGTACGCCGTACTTCTCGTCGAGCCAGGCCGGCAACGGTATCTGGGTTGCGGCCTATACCGC
>LNDS01000050.1 GCA_001464835.1 Rhizobiales bacterium Ga0077525
CCGCGCGGAGACCTCATCGCCCCGATTCCAACGATCAAAATCCGGGATCAGGATGCCCGTTTCGTCAATTACGCAACGATCCCCCTCCAGGGGAGGGTGAAGGAAGGGGACTGTGCTACACACAGCAGTTGTCTTTGAATCCAGGAAAGACGATGCAAGGCCTCTCGCTCTGCCCGCTGACGATCATTCGCGCGCCGCACCGTGAACTTGTCGAAGCCGCCGCAATTGGCGGCTTCGATTCTGTCGGCCTGCGGCTGATTGCGCCGCGGCCCGGCGATCCCGTGCACCCGCTGGCCGGCGATGCCGCCGCCATCAAGGATCTCGGCCGCCTGATGGCGGATAACGGCATCACTCTCTTCGACATTGAATCGTGCTGGCTGTTGCCGGCGACCGAGCCCGCTTCGATCCGGCCGGCGCTTGAGGCCTGCGCCGCCCTTGGCGGGCAGTATGTTCTCGTCGCCGGCAACGATCGGGAGTGGAGCAGACTGGCATCGAATTTCGCGACGGTCGCGGCGCTTGCCGCCGAATATGGCCTGCGTGTCGGTATCGAGCCGACGTCGTTCTGCGTGCTCAACCGGCTGTCACAGGCGGTCGACCTTTTGGCCCAGACCAAGGCTGCCAACGCCGGCATTATCATCGACACGTTGCATATGGTGCGGGCTGGCGAGACGGCGGCCTCAATCGCCGCGCTCGATCCTGGTCTCATCGCCTATGCCCAGATTTGCGACGGCGGCCCGGCGCAACCGGTTGATGCCGCAGGCTTGATGGCCGAGGCCCGCGGGGCGCGGCTGCTGCCGGGCGAGGGCGTGCTGCCGCTGAACGATATGCTCGATGCCCTGCCGCCGGATGTGAGGATTGGCGTCGAGGCGCCGACGCTCGAACTGACCGCGCTGCCGGTGAATGACGCCGCCAAGCGCGCCGGCGATGCAACGCAGCGCTTCATGCAGGCGCGCGCGGCGCGCTGACCCCCGCTTGCGCTTCCGCAGGAGCGGTGCTGCTATGCGCCCGATTTTAGAAATCCCCAGGAGGAAACCCGAAATGATCAAGTTCTACTATTCCGGCGCGCCGAACCCGATGAAGGTGGCGCTGTTTCTCGAGGAAACCGGCCTGCCGTACGAGCCGATCCCGGTCGATACCCGCAAGGGCGACCAGCACAAGCCGGAATTCACCGCGATCAATCCGAACGCCAAGGTGCCGGTTATTATCGATGGCGGCACCACCGTGTTCGATTCCAACGCCATCCTGCTGTACCTCGGCGAGAAGACCGGCAAGTTCATGCCGCCGGCCGGCGACAAGGCGCGCGGCGAACTGCTGTCCTGGCTGATGTTCATTGCCTCCGGCGTCGGGCCTTATTCGGGCCAGTCGGTGCACTTCCGCAACTATGCGCCGGAGAAGATCGAATACGCCACCAATCGCTATATGTACGAAGCGCAGCGTCACTACGGCATCATCGAAGCGCGGCTGGCGAAGCAGAAATACATGCTGGGCGACACCTACACCATCGTCGACATGGCGCTGTGGGGCTGGGCGCGTCTGATCCCGGTGGCGCTCGGCGATACGTACTGGGCCAAATTTCCGCACCTCAAGAAGCTGATCGACGAGATCAGCGCCCGCCCCGCCGCCGCCCGTGCGCTGGCCATCAAGGACAAGCACACCTTCAAGGCCGAATTCGACGACGAGGCCAAAAGGGCCATGTTCCGGCATTTGCACGAGAAGGTGGCGTAGGGCTTTACTATTTACGTGCGGTCTTGGCCGCAAATGCTGTCGGACTCCCTCTCGCCGTTGGGGAGAGGGTCGGGGTGGGGGGCAAGTGCCTTAGAGATAGGCTATAACCCCTCACCCGCCCGCCGAAGCTATAGCGAAGGCGGGCGACCTCTCCCTATGGGAGAGGTGAAGAAAGGAATGCCCCCATGGACCTCAAGCTGATCTCTTCCGGCCGCAACCCGCCGCACGA
This sequence comes from Rhizobiales bacterium Ga0077525, assembly GCA_001464835.1. Lineage (GTDB taxonomy): Bacteria > Pseudomonadota > Alphaproteobacteria > Rhizobiales > Xanthobacteraceae > Pseudolabrys. Next base: position 1,955 of record LNDS01000050.1, read on the forward strand.
CGTTCACGCCATCATCGAGATACCGCTCGGCGGCGTGCCGGTGAAATACGAATTCGACAAGACCTCGGGCGCGATCTTCGTCGACCGCTTCCTGCACACGGCGATGTTCTATCCCGGAAATTACGGCTTCATCCCGCATACTTTGTCGGACGACGGCGACCCCTGCGACATCCTGGTCATCTCACAGGTGCCGGTGGTGCCGGGCGCGGTGATCCGCTGCCGGCCGGTCGGCGCGCTGCTGATGGAAGACGAGGCCGGCAATGACGAAAAGATATTGGCCGTGCCGGTCGATGCGCTGCACCCGTTCTACAAGGGCATCACCAGCTACCGTGATTTGCCGGACGTGATGTGCGAGCAGATCGCGCATTTCTTCCAGCACTATAAGGATCTGGAAAAAGGGAAGTGGGTGTCGATCGTGCGCTGGCTCGATGCGCGTGAGGCCGAGCAGCTGATCATGGAAGGCCTCGAGCGGGCGCAGAGTCCGAAAGCCGTGAAGAAGAAGCCGGCGAAGAAGGCGAAGAAGTAAGCAGTCAATGGATGGATGCGGCGCCCCACGTGCTGCTGGACTCCCTCTCCCCTGGGGGGAGAGGGTTGGGGTGAGGGGGCAAGTGACTGTCGGTAGACCTTAGCCCCTCACCCGCCCGCCTTCGCTAAACTCGGCGGTCGAGCTCTCCCCATGGGCGAGGTAAAGAAGTCACCGTCCCCCCTTGATCCCCAGATACGGCCGCGCCTTCAACAGCTCCGCTAGGTGCGCGGTGTTCGACGCCAGCATCTTCGTCCACTTGTCGACCACCTTGGGCGGCTTCTTGAATTCTTTGTACTCTTTCGAGCCCATCGCCTCGCCGACCCAGTAGGTCGAGCCGCCGGCGGGAATCGTGAAGCCGACCTCGAAAAGAGCCTGCAACACTTCGGCCCCGACATGATGCGCGCCGTCTTCATTGCCGACGACGCAGCACACCGCCACTTTGCCATAAGACGGCATGCGGCCGCGCTCGTCCTTCTCGTCGAGGAAAGCGTCCATGCGCTCCAGCACGCGCTTGGCGACGCTGGATGGCTGGCCGAGCCAGACCGGCGAACCGATCACCAGAATGTCGGCGGCCAGGACTTTCTTGAGAAGCTTCGGCCAGTCGTCGCCGCGGCCTTCGTCGGACGTCACGCCCGGCTTGATGTTGTAGTCGGCGGCGCGGACGATCTCGCCCGCGACGTCGTAGGGGTTAAGCGCATCGAGAAACTGTTTCAGCAGCACGTCGGTCGATGACGTCTCTTTCGCCTTTGAGTCTTTCAGGCTGCAATTGAAGGCGAGGGCGGTGAGCGACGCCATGTCAACTTTCGCCACGCGGGAAGACGCGAACATTGGCGGCGGGCGCGCGGACTTCGGCGTTGACTTCGTTGGGCTGTTTCGGCGCCAGCGGCGTCGCGGTCGGCGCGCCGGCAGACTTCGGTGCGGGGCGGCGGCCGAGCGTCCAGTTGAATTGCATCTTCACTTCGGGGTTGGGCACCGACCAGCACGAGCCGTCGGCGTCCATGAACACGACCCAGACCAAGTCGTATTCAGGGCCGTAATCGATGACGAAATGCGCCCAGCCATTGCCCTTGGCGGTATGCATCGGCAGCGGCGGATCAAGTTGTGTAATCATCGAAGGCCCACGGTTGGTCGTGGGGCCTAACGGTTCAGCCCGGCGGACGGTTCCAGGAGGCGGATCGATTCAGGGACACGGCAACGTTACCGAGCTGACATAGGCGGCGCATTCAGTCGTGCAAACCGGGCGCGACTTTCTTCGCCACATCGACCAGCGCCGCCGTGGTCGGCGTCATCGGTTCGCGCTGCGGCACGACGAGGCCGATGGTCTGCACCGCATCCGGCGTGGTGATCGGAATGGCGCGGATCGTATCGGTGAGGCCGAGCGTTTGCGCGATCTTTTCCGGCATCACGCTGGCCCAGCGGCCGGTGCGCACATGCGAGAACAGCAGGATCATCGAATCCGACTCCAAAGTCGGCCGTGACTCGCCGCCGGCGCTTTTCAGCAGGCGATCGATAATGCGCCGGTTCTGCATGTCGGGTGTCAAAAGACACAACGGCACCTGCGCCACTTCCGCCCAGGTCACGCTGTCGCGCGTGCCGAGCGGCGCGTCGGCCGAGGTCAGCAGCCGGTAATGCTCGTGATAGAGCGGGATCATGCTGACGCGGCCGAGCGGCTCGTTCTCGACATAGGTAATGCCGGCGTCGATCTCGAGGTTTTCCAGCAGTTCGAGAATCTCCACCGAGGTGCGGGAGTAAATGGTGAACTGTACATTCGGGTGCTTTTCGCGGTACGGCGTGGTCAGGGCGGCGACCATCGCCAGCGCGGTCGGAATCGCGGCAATGCGCAGCCGCCCGGACAGGCCGAGCCGCAGCGCGTTGATCTCGTCGCGCATGTTGCGGGTGTCGCCGACGATGCGCCGCGCCCATTCCAGTACGCGGTCGCCCTCCGGCGTGAAGCCCTGGAAGCGCGAGCCGCGCAGCACCAGCAGCACGCCCATTTGCTCCTCGATCTGCTTCACGCCGGCCGACAAAGTCGGCTGGGTGACGCCGCAGGCCTCGGCGGCGCGGCCGAAGTGCCTTTCGCGGGCCAAGGCCAGCAGGAACTCCAGTTTGTCGATCACGGTTTTCTCTATGAAATCAATGTCTTAGGAAAAACGACCCGCACCATATTGGTACGGTTTTGTGCCGCAAACACATTACCATTGATAGGTTTTGCCTATCAACCTATGGGGAATGCGGGATTGTACCCAGTCTGGAACGCCTGCAAACAGAGGGACTTAGGGAGCAGGCAATGAATATGCACAATCCGCCGCAAAGCGGCGGCAATGGTCATGGGGGCGGCAAGGGCAAGGGCGCCGGCCGGCGCAAGTCGCCGCGCACGCCAAAGGGCCGCCAGATCGATCCGGCCGCGCTGCGCGACGTGCAGGCTTTGTTGATCGACCGGCCGCGCCGCCGCGATCTCCTCATCGAACACCTGCATCTCATCCAGGATCACTACGGCCACATCTCCGCGCCCCATCTTGCCGCGCTCGCTTTCGAGATGAAGATGGCGATGGCGGAAGTCTACGAAGTCGCCACCTTCTACGCGCATTTCGATGTGGTGAAGGATGGCCCGCCGCCGCCGCCGGTCACCATCCGCGTCTGCGATTCATTGTCCTGCGCCATGGCCGGCGCTGAAAAACTTCTCGCCACGTTGCCCGGCGCGCTCGGCCAGGATGTCCGCGTCGTGCGTGCGCCCTGCATGGGCGCCTGCGACCGCGCGCCGGTCGCCGCCGTCGGTCATGTGCAGACGTTTCACGCCACGATCGACAATCTGACCGCCGCCGCCAAGGCGAAACCGCATGCCCATGCCTGGCATCCGGCCATCGACTTTGCCGCCTATCAAAAAGCCGGCGGCTATTCCTTGCTGAAAGACGTGCTGGCGGAAAAGCGCACGCGCGACGATCTCATCAAGATCGTCAGCGATGCCGGCCTGCGCGGCCTCGGCGGCGCCGGCTTCCCGACCGGGCGCAAATGGACGCTGGTGCGCGCCGAACCGGCGCCGCGTTTGTTCGCCGTCAATTGCGACGAGGGCGAACCGGGCACGTTCAAGGACCGTCATTATCTCGAACAGGACCCGCACCGCTTCATCGAAGGCATGTTGCTCGCCGCTTATGTGGTCGAGGCCGCCGACACGTATCTCTATGTCCGCGACGAGTATCCGGAAATCCGCCTGATGCTGGCCGAGGAAATCACCAAGGCCGAGCAGGCCGGGTTGATGCCGCACACGCGTATTCATCTGCGCCGCGGCGCCGGCGCTTACATCTGCGGCGAAGAATCGGCGATGATCGAGTCGATCGAAGGCAAGCGCGGCCTGCCGCGCCATCGCCCGCCTTATCTGGCGCAGGTCGGCCTGTTCGGCCGTCCGACGCTCGAACAGAACGTCGAGACTTTGTACTGGATCCGCGATCTGGTCGAGCGCGGGCCGCAATGGTTTACGTCGCAGGGCCGCCGCGACAAGAAGGGCTTCCGCAGTTTCTCGGTGTCCGGCCGCGTCAAGAATCCCGGCGTCAAGCTGGCGCCGGCCGGCGTCACCATGAACGAACTGATCAACGAATTCTCCGGCGGCATGCTCGACGGTCACACGCTCAAGGGCTTTCTGCCCGGCGGCGCGTCCGGCGGCATCTTTGCGCCTGACATGGCCGACCTGCCGATCGACTTCGGTACCTTCGAGCCGCATGGCGGCTTCGTCGGCTCGCACGCCGTCGTCGTTTTGTCCGACAAAGACGACATGAAGGCGGTCGCGCTCAATCTCCTGAAATTCTTCGAGGACGAGAGTTGCGGCCAGTGCACGCCGTGCCGCGCCGGCACCGAGAAGGCCGTCAAGCTGATGGCGCAGGGGCCGTGGAACGTCGAACTGTTGAACGAGTTGGCCGCATTGATGCGCGACGCCTCGATCTGCGGCCTCGGCCAGGCGGCGCCGAATCCGCTCTTGAGCGTCCTCAAATATTTCCCCGATGACCTGACGAAACCGATGGGGACCTGGTGAATCATGACTGACAATAACAATCCCGCGGGATACGGCCAGGACAACAAGGGCGCTGCCGGCGGCACCGACCTCAACAAGGGCAAGCCGGCGGTCGCGCACACCGCGCCGATGGACAAGGTTGACGGCGCCGGTCAGGCCGAGACCGCCAAGACCTTCTTCATCGACGGCCACGAGATCGACATACGCGACGGCGAGTCGATCTTCCGCGCCGCGCGCCGCCTCGATATCAAGCTGCCGCATCTGTGCTATTCGCCGAAGCCCGGCTATCGCGCCGACGGCAATTGCCGCGTCTGCATGGTCGAGATCGAGGGCGAGCGCGTGCTCGCCGCCTCCTGCATCCGCACGCCCGCGCCGGGCATGAAGGTGAAAACCGACACGCATCGCGCCAAGACCGCGCGCAAGATGGTCGCCGAACTCCTGGTCACCGACCAGCCCGCGATGGAGGTCGCGCACGACAACGACTCGGAATTCTGGAAAACCGCCAAGCGGCAGAACGTTGAAGCCGGCCGCTTCCCCAAGCGCGAGCGCGAAGCGGTGCCCGCTCCCGACCGCAGCCATCCGGCGATGGCGGTCAATCTCGACGCCTGCATCCACTGTAATCTCTGCGTGCGCGCCTGCCGCGAAGTGCAGGTCAACGACGTCATCGGCATGGCCGGTCGCGGCCATCTCGAAAAGATCGTGTTCGATTTCGACGACCCGATGGGCGCCTCCACTTGCGTCGCCTGCGGCGAATGCGTGCAGGCCTGTCCGACCGGCGCTCTTATGCCAGCGACCATGGTCGATGAAAATAACATCTATCTTGGCAAGCCTGACCGTACCGTGGACTCCGTCTGTCCGTATTGCGGAGTCGGCTGCCAGCTCACCTACCAGATCAAGAACGACAAGATCGTCGCCGTCACCGGCAAGGACGGCCCGGCCAATGCCAACCGCCTCTGCGTCAAAGGCCGCTTCGGCTTCGACTACGTCGCCAATCCGCAGCGCCTGCTGAAGCCGATGATCCGCAAGGACGGCGTGCCGAAAGTCGCGCATGAGGAAATCGACCCGGCCAATCCGTGGACGCATTTCCGCGAAGCGACCTGGGAGGAGGCGCTCGATCGCGCCGCCGGCGGCCTCGTCAAGATCCGCGACCGCGACGGCTCCGATGCGCTCGCCGGTTTCGGCTCGGCCAAAGGCTCGAACGAAGAAGCCTATCTGTTCCAGAAATTGATCCGCACCGGCTTCGGCACCAACAATGTCGATCACTGCACGCGGCTGTGCCATGCCTCGTCGGTGTCGGCGCTGCTCGAAGGCGTCGGCTCGGCGGCGGTCACCGCGACCTTCAACGAGGTCAAGAACTCCGACCTGATCATTGTCATCGGCGCCAACCCGACCGAGAACCATCCGGTCGCCGCCACCTTCTTCAAGCAGGCGGCCAAGCGCGGCGCCAAGCTGGTGGTCATGGACCCGCGCGGCCAGGCCTTGAAGCGCCACGCCTGGAAGATGATGCAGTTCAAGAACGGCACCGACGTGGCCATGCTCAACGCCATGTTGAACGTCATCGTCACCGAGAAATTGTACGACACGCAATATATCCAGACCTATGTCGAAGGCTTCGACGCCTGGAAAGAGAACATCAAGGACTTCACGCCGGAAGAAATGGAGCCGATCTGCGGCATTCCGGCCGACACACTTCGCGAAGTCGCCCGCGCCTATGCGCGCGCCGAAAGCGCGATCATCTTCTGGGGCATGGGCGTGTCGCAGCACACCCACGGCACCGACAATGCACGCTGCCTGATCGCGCTTGCCTTAATCACCGGCCAGATCGGCCGTCCCGGCACCGGCCTGCATCCCTTGCGCGGCCAGAACAACGTCCAGGGCGCTTCCGACGCCGGCCTCATTCCGATGTTCTTCCCCGATTACAAGTCGGTCGAGAACCCGGAAATCCGCGCGATGTACGAGACCAAGTGGGGCGTCAAGCTGCCGCCGAAGCGCGGCAAGACCGTCGTCGAAATCATGGACGCGGTGCATGCCGGCGAGATCAAGGGCATGTATGTCGAGGGCGAAAACCCGGCAATGTCCGATCCCGATCTCAACCACGCGCGCCAGGCGCTGGCGCATCTCGAACATCTCGTCGTGCAGGACCTCTTCCTCACCGAGACCGCGATGTATGCCGACGTCATCCTGCCGGCCTCCGGCTGGCCGGAAAAGGACGGCACGGTGACCAACACCAACCGTCAGGTGCAAATGGGCCGCGCCGCGATCCCGCTGCCGGGCGACACGCGCCAGGATCTGTGGATCATCCAGGACATCGCCAACCGCATGGGCTGCGGCTGGAATTACAAGCATGTCGGCGAGGTGTTCGACGAAATGGCGTCGATGATGCCGGCGCTCGACAACATTTCGTGGGATCGCGTCAACCGCGAATACGCCGTCACTTATCCGACCGCGGGCCCGGACATTCCCGGCCGTGACGTCGTGTTCGAGGACGGCTTCCCGCGTCCGGGCGGTTTCGCCAAACTGGTGGCGACGAAGTTGCAGCCGCCGAACGAAGTGCCGGATGAGGAATATCCGTTCATTCTCTCCACCGGCCGCCAGCTCGAGCATTGGCACACCGGCTCGATGACGCGCCGATCGCTTGTGCTGGATGCGCTGGAGCCGTCGGCGATCGCGCAACTGTCGCGCGGCACCATCGAGAGGCTCGGCATCCAGCCCGGCGACATGGTGCGCGTGGCGACGCGGCGCGGCGAGGTCGAATTGCAGTCGCGGCAGGACGATGCGATCCCGGATGGCGTGGTGTTCATTCCGTTCGCTTACGTGGAAGCGGCGGCGAACATCCTGACCAATCCGGCGCTCGATCCGTTCGGCAAGATTCCGGAGTTCAAGTTCTGCGCCGCCAAGGTCGAGAAGGCGATGCCGCGCAGCGAGGCGGCGGAGTAGGGCGCGGCTGCACACGCAATTGTCATGCCCGCGAAAGCGGGTATCCAGTAAGCCGCCGCGTATCGATTGAGTTGAGGATTGCGTTTACTGGGTCCCCGCCTTCGCGGGGACGACGGCGCTTACCGCTTCCGCGACAGGATCAGTTGCGAGGTGGTCACCGCCGGCTTGTCTTGCCTGGGCGGCTCGGCGGCTTTTTTCGGCGCACCGAAGGTGGCATTGAGCTTTGCTTCGAAGCTGTTCTTCTGTGCGTCGAGCACGGCGCCGAGTTCCGAGCGGGCCTTGTCCCAATCGCCATTCTTAACGAGAATTCTTGTCATCGTAGTCCCCAGTTTCTGTTGCGCCGACCTTGCCGCAGAGTTCTTAAAAATTGGTCGTATCCGATCGCTAGAATTTTAAATAAGCACGATAAAATCGAGCTTTTGCGGGCGTTTCGCGCGGCCGGGTTCCATCAGAAGAACTCGTAGAGATCGAGAAAATAACGCGCCCGGGCGGCGTCGAAATCGACAGCGCCATAGGCGTCAAGGAACCGTTTGCCGGCCGCGCGGCCGCGATGTTCGACGATGTCGGCATGCAGCAGCGCCAGATCGGTATAGCGGTCGCCGCGCCCGGCATGGCCGCAATCGATGAAGCCGATCGTGCCGTTATCGTCGACGACGATATTGCCGAGCGTCAGGTCGCCATGCAGCACGGCGATGTCCTCGTCGCGCGGTGGGTCGGCGCGCAGGCGGCGCAGCAGGTCGGCCGGCGCAATGCCGTGGTTGCGCTCGTCGAATTCGGCCGGGTCTGCCTCGCCCGCGGCGACGGCGCGGTCGGCGCGCGCGAGCCGCGTTGCCAAAGTTTCGTCGAACGGGCAGGCGGCGGCGGGCAGCGCGTGCAGCGAAGCCGTTGCCTTGGCCAGCGCCTCGACAAGGCGCGGCGTCGGCATCGTGCTGACGTCGGCTGGCCGGCCGGCCAGCGCCTTCATCAGCATGGCGACGCCTTCGTCCTGATCCTCGACGCGCAGGATCGCGGCGACCGGCGTGCCTTGTGCGCCGAGCCATTGCGTGCGGGCGATCTCCTCGCGCAAGGCCGCGGCGGCCGGCCCGGTCGCGGCTTTGACATAAAGCGGCGCGCCGCCGGTGACGCGAAACACCGCCGCTTCGCTCATGCCGATAGTCACCGGCACGAGGCGGTGGCGCGTGGCGCCGTCTCCGTGCGTCAGCACGGCGCGGGCGAGGGCTTCGTGGTCGTTCTCCATGCCGGGGTTATAGTCTTTCTTCACCTCTCCCATAGGGAGAGGTCGGATTGCGCAGCAATCCGGGTGAGGGGTCAGAGCCTTGAATTGGTCCCTAACCCCTCACCCGCTCCGCCTTCGCTGACGCTCCGGCGGCCGACTCCCTATGGGAGAGGTGAAGAAGAAGCCCCGCTGTTTGAAATCAAATCTAATGCAGCGTCCGCACCGTATCGTCGCCCACTACGCGCAAACCGATCTGCCCGATCAACACCGCGCGCGCGGCCTCGGTCGCGCGCAAGGTCTCGACGGTCTGGTCCCAGGTCGTCGCATTGGAGCCGAGCAGCACGACGCCGCCGAGCATCGCCGCCACCGTGCCGGCAAAGGCGGTGGCGCCGAATGGCAACAGCCCGAGCAGCGCCAGCACAAACCACAGCGCGCCGCAGCCGATCGCGATCTTGGCGGCAACGGAAATCTTGGCGCACCACGCCAGCCGGTCGTTGAGTTTTTCGATCAGCGCCTCGAGGCGGATCATTTCGTGGCGGGCCAAATCCTGCCTGACGGTGTCGTCGTCCATCTGCCGCCCCGCACCGCCGGTCACGCGCCGCCTGTTCTAGGCCGGCTTGCGGTCCTTGAAATACGGCTCGACCGCGCCGGTGAGCTTGATGGTCAGCGGATTGCCGTGGCGATCGAGCGCCTTGCCGGCGGCGACGCGGACCCAGCCTTCGCTGACGCTGTATTCCTCGACATTGGTTTTCTCGACGCCCTTGAAGCGGATGCCGACATCGCGCTGCAAGACCTCGGCGTTGAAATAGGGACTGCGCGGATCGATGCTCAGCCGGTCGGGCGGCGTGTCGAGGGTCGTCGCGGGCGTCTTGTCGTCGGTCATGGTCGGTCTCGAAAGGATTTATGTAAGCTGCCGGCTTGTCTCACAGGGCGAAGGCGCAAGGCAAGCGCCGCGCCGCTCGTTATTTGGCGCGCGCGGCCAGCAGAAGTCCGACGCCGATGACGGTCGCCGCATAGGTAATGATTGCCAGCGGCAGCGCGATCCAGAACGACAGTTCCAGCCCGTGTTGCAGCCCGAAGATGGTGGCGGCGCCGGCGGCGATGCCGGCCATGCGGGCGTAAGGGTTGGCGTTCATGCCGTCCCGTCAGTTCTTTTTCTTCGGCGGCTCGGCCGGTCCGCCGCGCATATTCGCCCACGGATCGGGCGGCGCCTCGGCGGTGTCCTTGCGGGTGCGCTGGATTGCGTTCTGATACTGCTTATCGACCGCCTCGTTCATCTTGTAATTGGCCTTTTCCTCGTCGCTCATGGCGCCATAGGGCTTGCGCTGCGCCGAAGCCGGCGCCGCGAGCGCGGCAATAAACGCGGTCAATAGCGCGGTTGCAATGATCAGCCGTCTCACGGGAACGTCCTCCTTCAAGGCACGCGTTTGTTGAAATCAGACTATCACGCCCCGGCAAAGCGCTCCAAGGGCTGCAATCGGGGCTGATCCGCGCAGTGTATCCCGGCTGTTTTCGACCAATTCAAGGCGGAGGTCAGCCCAGCGTAAACGCCTCGTGCACGGCGCTCTGCACGTCGCCGCCCATGACCGGCCCGCCGCCGGCGACGTGGATGAAATCGCCGATGGCGACCGCGCCCAGGCCGTGCCGCGGTGTCAGCATCGGCGCATAGCTCATCCAGCTGTCGGTCTTGGGGTTGTAGGCCTCGTTCTGGCCGAATACGCGGTTGGTGCCTTCGCCGCCCATGACGAAGATCTTGTCGCGGTACAGCACCGCGCCATGGCCGGAGCGGGCGGTCGGCAAGGGAGCCCGCGCGAACCACCTGTCTTCCTTGGCGTCGTAGGAGTGATGCAGGTTCGAATTGGTATGGAAGCTGTCGACCCGCCCGCCGACGACATGAATGCGCCCATCGACCGTAAGTGTGCCGGTATGATCGCGCCCCGTCGGCATCGGCCGGCGGGTGCTCCAGGCATCGGCTTTCGGGTCGTAGACATAATGCCAGTCCACCGACTTCTTGTCGGCAAAGGTATCGCCGATGGCGCCGCCGATCGCATGGATGTTGCCGTCAAGCGCGGCGCAGCCGATCGCGGCGAAAGCGCGCGGCAGCGGCGCGATCTTTCGCCAGGGCATTGTTCTCGAACACGAAGCAAAGATTGTCCGGCTTGCGGTTCTGTTCGGTGTGGCCGCCGATGGCGTAGAGCCTGCCGTCCATCGTCACGACGCCGACATGGTTGGCGCCGCGCGGCAGTTGCGGCGCATCCAGCCATTTGTCGGTGGTCTGGTCATAAACATGGTGATAGGGCCGGTCGACACGCTGTTCGCCGTAACCGCCGACGATGTGCATCTTGTTGTCGAGCACGGTGGCCCAGGCCATTTCGCTGCGCGGCAGCGGCAGATTGGCCTTCGTCACCCAGCGGCCCTGCTGCGGCGCTTTCGGCGCCGGCGAGTCATAAACGCGCTGCTGCATCGCCACGTCGTGCGGCAGGTCGGTGAGCTTCGGGTCCTTCAATCCTGAATATAGCGGATCGTGGCCGGCATGTTGCGCCAGCGCCGGCGCGGCAAGACCGAAGGTGAGAGCGGCGGTCAGGCTGCGGCGGGTAATCATGGTCTTTGGTCCCTCAGGTGAAATTCCGCACCAGCATGAGCCCGGCAAACAGCCCGGCGATCGACAGCGCCACCGAGGCTACGACATACAACGCGGCAAGCCCCACTTCGCCGCGCTCGTATAGCAGCACGGCATCGAGCGAGAACGCCGAAAAGGTGGTGAAGCCCCCGAGAATACCGGTGGTGAGAAACAGCCGCCAGTGCTGCGTCGCGTCACCCTTGAAGGCGAAATACGCGGCGAGCGCACCCATGATCAGCGAACCGGCGACGTTGACGGTGAGTGTGCCGTACGGGAAGCCGGTGCCGAAGGCCCGCGCGGTCGCCAGGTTCACGCCGTGGCGCATTGCCGCCCCGATCCCGCCGCCGAGAAAGACGATCAGATAGCCCATGGTGAGTGTTCGCTTTTCAAGTTCTGCGGCGCCCGCCGGGCCACCAAATAAGGGCTTGAGCGTCCGGTCAACTGCCTCCCCGGGAACTCTGAGCTTGACAGTCCCGGCCTTTGTCAATACTGAGTGAACGTTCATTCTCATTTGCTGCATTGCATCCCGCCGGGGCGGCGCACGGGTCCTTCCTTGGCAAAAATTCGGGCCGAAACCATGGCGCAAGCTCAAGCGAAGACTCAGCGGCAGACCGACCGCCGGGCGGAAATCCTCGACGCCGCCGAGCGCTGCTTTGCCCGCGCCGGCTTTCACCGCGCCTCGATGCAGGACATCTGCGGCGAGGCGGCGATGAGCCCGGGCAATCTTTATCGCTACTTCCCGTCCAAGGAAGCGCTGATCGCCGGCATCTGCGAGCGCAACCGCGCCGACGCCGTGGCGAGCTTCGCGCTGGTCGATGAGGCGCCGGAATTCTTCGAAGGCCTTGCCGGCCTGGCGCGTCATCACCTGGTCGATCGCACCGATGCCGAAGTCGGCCTCTGCGCCGAGATCATGGCCGAAAGCCGTCGTCATCCCGAAATCGCCAAATTGTATCAAGGCATCGAAAACGACATCAAGGAGCGCATCGCCGGCATGCTCAGGCGCGCCGCCGGCCGCGGTGAAATCCGCGCCGATCTCGACATGGACGCGGCCGCCAGCGTGCTGATGGTTCTCGGTGACGGCATGTCGTGGCGCCGCTCGGTCGATCCTGCGTTCGATCCCGAAAAAACATTGCCGCTCATTCTGAACATGGTTCACAGCCTGCTGGCCAAAACCAATTCTGATTTGCCCGATAGGGACGGAGAAAAGTCATGATGAAAGCCAGCCGTCTCGCCGCTATCGGCATCGTTGTCGTTGCCGTGGCCTGGATCGCATCGGGTCATTTGCTGCCGCATGACAATGCCGAGGGCGAAGCCGCGGTGCGCGCCAACGAGGTGAAGTCGCAACCGCTGTTCAAGGTCGCGGTGGCGCCGGCAAAGGTCGAGCCGCACAGCCCGACGCTCACTCTGTCCGGCCGCACCGAAGCCGACCGCAAGGTGGTCATCACCGCGCGCACCGGCGGCGCGCTCAATGAGTTGCGCATCAAGCGCGGCCAGCAGGTCAAGCAGGGCGAAGTGCTCGCCGTTCTGTCGGACGACGCGCGCCTGGCGCAAGTGGCGCAGGCGGAAGCCGTCGTCGAGCAGCGCAAGGCCGAACTCGAAGCCAAACGCACCTTGATCGCAAGCGGCGCGCTGCCCAAGCTCGATCTGGCCAATCTTGAGTCGATGTATAAATCGGCCGAAGCCTCGCTCGGCGTGGCGCGCGCCGAACTGGAACGCTCGATCGTGCGCGCGCCATGGGACGGCGTCATTACCGACGTGCCGGCGGAAGTCGGTGTCGCCGCCTTCTCGATGGCCGGCAAGGAAATCGCAACGCTCGTTGCGCTCGATCCGATGCTCGCGGTCGTCGAAGTGTCGGAGCGCAAACTTTCCGGCATCAAGGTCGGCGAGCCGGCGGAAGTGCGACTGGTGACCAACCAGACCGTCAAGGGCCGCGTCCGCTACGTGTCGAAATCGGCCAGCGCGACAACGCGCACCTATCGCGTCGAAGTCGAAATGGCCAATGCCGACCGCTCGATTCCCGACGGCATCACCGCCGAAGTCGCGGTCTCCTTGAAGGCTGAACCCGCCACCAAAGTCGCGCGCTCGGCGCTGACCATTTCCTCGGCCGGCGATATCGGCGTGCGCACCGTCGACAGCGACGACAAGGTGCAGTTCGTGCCGGTCCGCATCGTCGAGGACATGCAGGACATGATGTGGCTGTCCGGCATCCCTGAGGGCGCGCGCGTCATTCTGCGCGGCCAGGATTTCGTCCGCGAAGGCCAAAAGGTCGCCACCGTCGATGCCGCGACGGAACGGGCGGAAAAGTAGGCTCTCATGTCAGCGCTCATCAACTACGCGATCTCGCATGCCCGCCTGACGCTGGCGACTTTGGCGTTTCTGCTGGTCGCCGGATTCATCGCCTACCAGACGATTCCGAAAGAAGCGGAACCGGACGTCAAGGTGCCGATCATCTATGTACAGCTGACACAGCGCGGCATCAGCCCGGAGGATGCCGAGCGTCTGTTGCTGCGGCCGGTCGAGACGCAACTCAAGTCGGTGTCGAACGTCAAGGAAATGCGCGCCACCGGCTATGAAGGCGGCGGCTATGTGCTGCTCGAATTCGAGGCCGGGTTTAACGCCGACGCCGCGCTCGCCGACGTGCGCGCCAAGGTCGATCAGGCCAAGCGCGACTTGCCGAAGGACGCCGACGAGCCGTCGGTGCAGGAGGTCAATCTCTCGCTGTATCCGGTGTTGGTGGTGACGCTCGCCGGAGAAGTGCCGGAGCGCACGTTGCTGCGCATCGCCCGCAATACCAAGAACCAGATTGAGCAATTGCCCGGCGTCCTGAAAGCCGAATTGCGCGGCGCGCGCGATGAGGCGGTGGAAGTCACCGCCGAGCCGATGCTGATGAAGAGCTACGGCATTTCCATCGATCAACTGATCTCGATCACGCAATCGTCGAACAGCCTGATCGCGGCCGGCGCTTTGGAAGGCGCCAGCGGCCGCTTCGCCGTCAAGGTGCCCGGCCTGATCGAGCGGCCGGAAGACATGCTGAAAATCCCGGTGGTGTCGACTCAAGGCGCCACCATATCGCTCGGCGACATCGCCACCGTGCGGCCGACCTTCAAGGATGCGACCTCGATCACCCGCGTCAATGGCCAGTCGGCCATGGCCATCGAAGTGTCGAAGCGCACCGGCACCAACCTCATCGAGACCGTCGATGCGGTGAAGAAACTGATCGCCAGCGTGCAGAAGACCTGGCCGGAAGGCGTCAAGGTCGGCTTCACGCAGGACAAGTCCAAGACTATCCGCCAGATGCTGGCGGACTTGCAGAATTCGGTCGCCACCGGCGTTCTGCTGGTCACGGTCATCATCCTGTTCGCGTTAGGGGCCCGCGCCTCCGTGTTCATCGGCATCGCCATTCCCGCGTCGTTTCTGGCCGGCGTACTCGGCCTTCAGCTCGCCGGCATGACGGTCAACATCGTCGTGCTGTTCTCGCTCATTCTCGCCGTCGGCATGCTGGTCGATGACGCCATCATCGTTTCCGAATACGCCGAGCGCCGCATGTCGGAAGGCATGCCGCCGAAGCAGGCCTATGCCGAAGCCGCCGTCCGCATGTCCGGCCCAGTGATCGCGGCGACCGCGACGCGGGTCGCGGCGTTCTCGCCGCTGCTGTTCTGGCCGGGCATTGTCGGCGAGTTCATGATGTACATGCCGATCACCTTGATCGCGACTTTGTCGGCGTCGCTGGCGGTGGCCTTGTTCTTTACGCCGACGCTCGGCGCGTTGCTCGGGCGGGCGGCGCTGGTGCCGCACGATGAGCGCGTGTCGGAGCGCGGTCTCTATATGCGCACCGTCAAGGTCGCGCTGCATCGGCCGGGCACGGTCCTGTTGCTGGCATTAGGCCTGCTGATCGCGGTCATCGGCGTCTACGGCAAGGTTGGCAAGGGCGTGGAGTTTTTCCCGGCGGTCGAGCCGGACTACGGCCAGGTCATTGTGCACGCGCGCGGTAATATCGCGCTGGACGAAAAGGACAGAGCGATCCGCCAGGCCGAGAAGGTCGTGCTGGCGACGCCGGGCATCAAGACCGTCTATACGCGCGTCGGCGAACAGCCGCGTGGCTCCAGCGAAATCACCGAGGACACGATCGGCGTCATCCAGTTCGAATTCGACGACTGGCAGAAGCGCGACACCGCCCATGTCATCATGGACAAGATCCGTGCCCAGACCAGCACCATTGCCGGCATTCTGGTCGAGGTGACGGCGCCGCGCGCCGGCCCGCCGACCGGCAAGGCCATCCAGGTGCAGATTGCCGCCATCGATCCCGACAAGTTGCCGGAAGCAGCTAAGAAGGTCGCCGCCGTCTTGAGCGAGATGCCGGCCGTGCGCGATCTCGACGACGGCCTGCCGCTGCCCGGGATCGACTGGAAAATTCAGGTCAACAAGTCCGAAGCGGCAAAGTATGGCGCCAGCCTCGGCAGCGTCGGGAACGCTGTGCAGCTCGTCACCAACGGCGTCAAGGTCACCGAGTATCGTCCGTCCGACAATGACAAGGCGGTCGATATCATCGTGCGTTTCCCCGGCGACCGCCGCAGCCTCGACCAGATCGACGAACTGCGCGTGCAGACGACGGCGGGCTATGTGCCGATCGGCAATTTCGTCGAGCGCGTGCCGGCGGCGCGCGTCGGCTTCATCAATCGCGTCAACGGCGCGCGCGTCATGACCGTCTCGGCCAATATCGCCGAAGGCGTGCAGAACGCCGTGGTGCAGAAGGAAGTCATCGAGAGACTCGCGGCGACGCAGCTCGGCGACGGCGTCACCTTCAAGCTCAAGGGCGAGGACGAAGAGCGCGAGAAGGCCGGCGCCTTCCTTGGCAAGGCTTTCGGCACGGCGATATTCCTGATCTTCGCCATCCTGCTGGCGCAGTTCAACCGGTTCATCTCGGTGCTGCTGGTGTTGTCGGCGGTGGTGTTGTCCACCATCGGCGTGCTTCTCGGCTTGATGATCATGGGTCAGCCCTTCGGCGTGGTGATGACCGGCATCGGCATCATCGCCAATGCCGGCGTCATCGTGAACAACAACATCGTCTTGATCGACACTTACGATCGCCTGCGCCGCGAAGGGCAGGGCGCATACGAGGCGATCATGGAAACCTGCCGCGAACGCGCGCGGCCCGTGGTGCTCACCGCGGTCACCGCCATTCTCGGCGTGCTGCCGATCGCCTTCGGCATCAATCTCGACTTCGTCGGCCGCGAGATCACGCATGGTGCGCCGGCCACGCAATGGTGGATCAGCCTGTCGACTGCGATCGTGTTCGGTCTTGGCTTCGCCACCATTCTCACCTTGATCGTGACGCCGGCGGCCTTGATGGGTATCGCCAATCTGGCCGAGCGCCGCGACCGCTGGCGCGAACGCCGCGTCGCGCGGCGTCAGGCGGCGATGCCGGCGGAGTAGCCATTGCTCCAAACTCCGATCATTCCCGCGAAGGCGGGAATCCAGCTCTTTCCTATCGTGTCGCTCTGAGTCCCCGCTTTAGCGGGGACGACCGGAAGATGCAGCTTTGGGCATTTCCGAATTGTTTTTGGCAAGTCGGCTGCAGGCAAGGCGTTGACTGGCAAAGAGCGTTTTTCTTAAGATATTGACATCACGATGTAATCTTTCCTCCTGCTGAAAAGCCAGGCAACTTTCTCCCGAATGAGTGCATTGGCACACGACTTGCTCCGTCATGGCTTGAACATCGGCTCCCGCGCGCTCCGCCGCGCCAGTCGAGAGGAAAGCCAGGATGATCCAGCTAGTCG
Source organism: Rhizobiales bacterium Ga0077525 (assembly GCA_001464835.1). Lineage (GTDB taxonomy): Bacteria > Pseudomonadota > Alphaproteobacteria > Rhizobiales > Xanthobacteraceae > Pseudolabrys. The sequence continues at coordinate 19,034 of LNDS01000050.1, forward strand.
CCGAGCCGGCCCCGATCGGGATCGACCTTAAGCGCACCGCGCTGGTCATCATCGACATGCAGCGCGACTTCCTCGAGCCGGGCGGTTTCGGTGAGACGCTCGGCAACGATGTCAGCCTGCTCAAGGCGGCAGTCGAGCCATGCCGTCAGGTGCTCGCCGCGGCGCGCAAGGCCGGCATTCTGGTCATCCATACGCGCGAGGGTCACAGCCCCGACATGAACGATGCGCCGCCGGCCAAGGTAGCGCGTGGCGCGCCGTCGAAGCGCATCGGCGATGTCGGACCGATGGGCCGCATTCTGATTCAGGGCGAGCCGGGCCACGACATCATCCCCGAGCTTTATCCGATCGCCGGCGAGCCGGTGATCGACAAGCCGGGCAAGGGCGCGTTCTACGCCACCAATCTCGGACTGATCCTGGCCAACCGCGGCATCGAAAACCTTCTGGTCTGCGGCGTCACCACGGAAGTCTGCGTCAACACCACGGTGCGCGAAGGCAATGACCGCGGCTTCCGCTGCATCGTGCTGTCGGACTGCTGCGCCTCCTATTTCCCGGAATTTCATCAAATGGGTCTGGCAATGATCAAGGCGCAGGGCGGCATCTTCGGCTGGGTCGCCGGATCGAAACAGCTGCTGTCGGCAATGGGCCGTGAATTGGCGGCGTGAAACTGCATTCGGAGTCAACGGGGAGCTGAACAATGGCCACGACCACGACATCGACCTTCAAACCAATATTATGGACGCCCGGCGACTGGAACGCCTTCTTCGGCTTCGGCACCAACATCCTTGTCAACATGCTGGTGCTCACCGGCCTGTTGCGCTTCGTCATCAAGATGCCGGACTCGATCGTGTTCGGCCGCATCCTGCCGGCGCTCGGTCTGATGATGTGCCTGTCGACGATGTACTACGCCTATCTCGCTTACGATCTCGCCAAGAAAACCGGCCGCGACGATGTCTGTGCGCTGCCGTCCGGCGTGTCGGTGCCGCATATGTTCATCGTCACCTTCGTCATCATGCTGCCGATCTCGCTGACCACAGGCGACCCGATCAAGGGCTGGGAAGCCGGCCTTGTCTGGGTGTTCTTCCAGAGCTTCATCCTGATGATCGGCGGCTTCATCGCGCCGTGGATCCGCAAGGTGACGCCGCGCGCCGCGCTGCTCGGCACATTGGCCGGCGTTTCGATTACTTTCATCGCTATGCGGCCGGCGCTGGAAATGTTCATGACGCCGGTCATCGGCATCACCTGCTTCGCCATCATCATGGTGAGCTGGTTCGGCGGCTATAAGTATCCGAAGAACATTCCGGCCGGCCTTGTCGCCATCGCCGCGGGCATGCTGATCGCCTGGGGTTCGACTCTGTTTGGTTCCGGCATTGGCGGCGTCAGCGTCGCCGGCGTCAAGTCGGCCTTCTCGAACTTCGGCTTCTCTGTGCCATTGCCGGCCTTCAACCACGTCTTCTCCGGGTTCGACTATCTCGGCGTCATCCTGGTCACTGCCATTCCCTACGGCATCTACGATCTGGTCGAGGCCATGGATAATGTCGAATCGGCGGAAGCGGCCGGCGATCGTTATCCGACCACGCGGGTGCTCTCCGCCGACGGCGTGGTCTCGCTGATCGGCTGCCTGATGGGCAATCCCTTCATCAACGCCGTCTATATCGGCCACCCCGGCTGGAAGGCGATGGGCGGCCGCATCGGCTACTCGGCGGCGACGGGTGTAATGGTCATCGTGCTCTCCTGGTTCGGCGTCATCTCGCTGCTGCTGGCGATCGTGCCGGTGGTGGCGATCTCGCCGATCCTTCTCTACATCGGCATGTTGATCTGCGCACAGGCATTCCAGGCGGTGCCGCGCGAGCACGCTCCGGCCGTTGCGTTGGCCTTGACGCCGCACGCGGCGGCCTGGGCCACGGTGCTGATCAGCGGCGCCCTCGGCGCCGCCGGCATGAATTTCGGCGCCATTCACGCGCCGGAGTTTACCGCCAAGATGGCGCAGAACGGCGTGCTGTTCCATGGCCTCGAAATCATGGGCGGCGGATCGATCCTGGTCGGGCTGGTGCTCGGCGCGATCGCGGTATTCGTGATCGAGCGCAAGTTCATCAACGCTTCGGCCTTTTCGCTGGCCGGCGCGGTGCTGACCTATTTCGGCTTCATGCACGGCGAAGCGGTCGGCATCGGCAACGGCCTCGGCGTCACGCCATCGGTGACGCTCGCCTACCTGATCGTTGCAGGCTTCCTGTTCGCCATCGCCAAACAACCGGCCTTCGCCGGCATGCCGTCCAAGGCGGTGCCCGCGGAGTAATTGTTTTCGTCAAGACCCCGCTGAAGGCGCAAACCTGGCCGCCGTCCTGTTCAAGGCCGGCGGTCATTTTTTTGATCCGCGCGGCGCGCGCTTATCGCAAGGTCCCGGGCACGCTATAGTGCACGGCGTAGCTATTGAATTTGCCGGGGCATCTTGAATCAATCCAATCCCCCACGCCGCCGCCGGCGCGCCTTCGATTGGTCGACGGCGGTCATCGCGCTATTGTCCGGCTCGGCTGCCTTGACCGTGTACGGGCGCGACGGGCCGGCGCAATTTTTTGCCGTGCTCGACAGCGATCTCTGGCTGTTCGCCGCCATGCTGCCCAAGGTGCTCGCTGGCTGCCTGATCGGCGGTTTCGTTGCATTGCTGTTGCCGCGCGAGCAGGTGGCGCGCTGGGTCGGCCACGAATCCGGCATGACCGGCCTGTTGATCGCCATGGCTTTCGGCTTCATCCTGCCGGGGGGGCCATTCACCATCTATCCGATCGCCGGCGCGTTTCTGTTGATCGGCGCCGATGCCGGCACCGTGGTCGCTTTCATCGTCAGTTGGACGTTGATCGGCTATACGCGCGCGCTGGTGTGGGAACTGCCGTTCTTTGGCGCCGACTTCGTGCTGTGGCGCCTCGCGCTGGCGCTGCCGCTGCCGATACTGGCCGGCCTCCTGGCGCGCATCGCGGTGCGCGCCGGTTTTCCGGTCAAGGAGCCGGACAAGAAGCCGAATTTGGCGGCGGGCAAAGAGCCATGATGCTCGCCATCGATCTCATGCTGTGGTTGTTTGTTGGCGCGCTGGCGCTGGCCGCCGCCATGCGCGGCCGCTTGTTGCTCACGGAAGGCGCGCGCAGCGGCGTCACCGAATTTGTCCATCTGTTGCCACGCATCGGCATCGGCGTGATCGGCGCCGGGTTTATCGCCGAGATTTTGCCCAAGGCGCTGATCGCGCCATGGCTCGGCGCGGAATCCGGCTTCACCGGCATTCTGATTGCGACGATCGGCGGCGCGCTGACGCCGGGCGGGCCGGTGGTCGGCTTTGCCGTCGGCGCGGCGGCATTGAAAGGCGGCGCCGGCGCGCCGCAGGTAATTGCCTATTCGACCGCGTGGGCCCTGTTCGCCGTGCATCGGCTGGTTTTGTTCGAGGTGCCGATGATGCCGCCGCGCATGGTCTGGCTGCGCGCGCTGGTTTGCGTGCCGCTGCCGTTCATCGCCGCCGCCGCCGCGATGCTCGCCGGCAAGCCTTAGGCTTTTGCACTCGCCAGCAGCTCGTCGGCGATTTCGCCGTTCATCGTTGCTTCGAGCTTCTGCAGGGCACGCGCGGCGACGATGCCGTCATAAATGCGGTGGTCCCAGTGCAGCAGGATTTCCATGGTGGAGTCAGGTTTGAGCAGGCCATAGGTCATCATGCTCGGTCCCGGCGAATTGAGCACCACGGTTTCCGAGCCGAGCGTCGCCACTGAGGTGACGGCGAAGGTGCCGAAATTATTGGCCCGTTGCCGTGCCACATTCAGGCCGAAACACCAGAACGCCCGGCGCAACGGCATCGGCAGCTTCGTGATGCGCATGACGCGGTCGAGCGCGGGCACTTGCCTGAGCGGCGCGCTCTTGCCGCTTTGCAGGATGGTCTCGACGGTGCCGATCGGCATTTCGTCGGCGGAGCCGATTTTCAAAAGGATCGGCACTTCGGTGTCGAAGCTGTCGCGGATGATCGCCGCCATGGCGACGCTGCGCGGCACCTCGTAGAAATGCGGCCATGGCCATTTCATGTAAAAAGTCCGCAGCCACGGTTCGTCGCGCGCGACGATGCAGAACGCCTTGGCGATGATCGGCGTCCAGCCCGGTCGCACCGTCAATTGCGCGCGCGCCTGCGCCAGCCGGTCGAGCTTCAGCGTCTTCTTGACGACGACCAGCGGCACCGAAGCGTGCATCAGGTCGATCACCAGACGGCGCGCCAGACCGATCGATTTGTATGTGCCGCGCATAATTCCCCGATGCCCCGGTCGATTCGCGAGCGCAGGTTTAGTGAAATCCGGCCCCAAGTAAACCGGCCGGCTCGACTAGTGCACCGCCGCGCCGGTTCGCGGCACGATGGCGCCGCGATGGCGGATGACCTGGCCGGCGAGCCGATGCGCCGCTTGCGCCGCTTCCGCCAGATTGTGCCCGGCAAGCCGCGCGGCGAGGTAGCCGGCATTGAAGCCGTCGCCGGCAGCACATGAGTCTACTGGCGTGACGATTTCGGGCACCGGCACCGCCTCGTGGTGGCCGGCGCTGGCGACGGTCGCGCTATTGACGCCGTTCTTGACGACGATCTCGCCGATGCCGAAGGCCTGCAACCGCTCGATGGTCGCTTGCGGCGAGGCATCGCCCCACAGCAGCGCTTCGTCGTCATAGGACGGCAGCGCGATGTCGACGCGCTTGAGCGCTTCGGCATACACCGCGCGGGCGCGGCCGATATCGCCGCGCCAGCCGGCGGGACGGAAATTGCCGTCGAAGGCGACGCGAACGCCGGCCGTGCGCGCCAGTTCGACGGCGGCGAGAAAGCGCCCGAGCCCGACATTGGAATAAAGCGATAAAGTAATACCGGAAAAATAAATCAGCCGCGCCGATGTCAGCGCCGCCGCGGTCAGGCTCCAGTTCGGCAATTCGAACAGATCGCGCGCCGGCTGCGCGTCATTCCACAGATGCGTGCGGCGCGCGCCGTTTGGGCCGGCATCGAGGAGGGCAAGCGCGGGCAGGCGGCCCGGCACGCGTACGAACAGATCGATGCCGACGCCTTCTGCGGCGGCAAGCGCCACGATCGCGTCGGAATAGGGATCGTCGCCGAGCGCCGTGGCCAAAGCCGCGGGCTGGCCGGCGCGCGCCAGATAGATCGCCGTGTTGAACGTGTCGCCCGCACTGGCCAGCGCAAAACGGCCGTCGCCGCCACGCGCCAGTTCGATCGTGGCGTCGCCGACGCAGATTGCGCGTTTCTCCGCATCCTTCATGGCTCTGCCTATCATGGAGGCATGTTAGTCGTCACGGGTGGGCGGGTTCCGCCGCCGTCCTCTCGTTGTACAGTCGACAAACGGGTTAAAATCGGGCACGGAAGTGGCGTCCACCGGCGGGGGCCCGGGACTAAAAAGCGATATAAGCGGCCAGGCAGACAAAATCGTCAGGCGCACAGCGCCGGCGGGCCACGGGGGGAAGATGTCGAGCGACGTTAAACCGGATTCCGATTCCGCGATTTCCGCCGACGCGCTGCGCAAGGCGGAGGAATACGTCCAGCAGGAAGAGGGCGCCGGCAACAAGTTCGGCGGCTGGCAAGCCATCGTCGTCACCGGCATCGCCGTGGCGATGACCCTGTTTCATCTTTATGCCGCCTACGACATCGTCCCCACCCAGGCGTTGCGCTACACCCATCTGGCCTTCGTTCTGGTGCTGAGCTTCCTGCTGTTCCCGGTCGCCGCCGGTTTCCGCAACCGCATTCAATGGTTCGACGTTATCGCCGGCCTCATGGCCATCGGCATCTTGGGCTACGCGCTGTGGGGCGGCGACGATTTCACCGACCGCGCCGCGGTGCCGGAAAAATGGGACGTCATCCTCGGCATCGCGCTGATCGTGCTGGTGCTGGAGGCGTCGCGCCGCACCACCGGCCCGATCATGCCGATCGTCGCCATATTGTTCATCCTCTATGCGCTGTTCGGCGAATATTTGCCGCCGCCCTGGACGCATCGCAGCTACGACGTCGCGCGCCTCATCGGCCACATGTTCATCACGCTGGAAGGTATCTTCGGCGTCGCGCTCGATGTGTCGGCGACCTTGATCGTGATGTTCACGATCTACGGCGCCATCCTCCAGCATTCCGGCGCCGGCAAATTCTTCATCGACTTCTCGCTTGCCGTCATGGGCAACAAGCCGTCGAGCGCCGGCCGCTCGGTGGTGGTGTCGTCCTTCCTGCTCGGCGGTCCATCCGGCTCCGGTGTCGCCACCACGGTGATGATCGGCACGGTGGCGTGGCCGATGCTGAAAAAGGCCGGCTTCGAGCGCAACGCCGCCGGCGGATTGCTGGCGGCTGGCGGCCTCGGCGCGATCATTTCGCCGCCGGTGCTTGGCGCCGCCGCGTTTCTGATCGCCGAGTTTCTCAAGATCAGCTATCTCGACGTCATCTGGATGGCGGTGATCCCGACCTGTCTCTATTACATGTCGCTGTTGTTCATGGTCGAGCTTGATGCCTGGCGCTTCGGCGCGCGCGAAGTCGTGTTCAAGCAGGACATGCCGCTGGGGCAAATGGTGAAGCGCTACGGCTTCCATTTTGTTTCGCTGGTCGGCGTCGTGCTCTTCATGATCGTCGGATTTTCGCCGATGCTCTCGGTGTTCTATTCGACCATGCTGGCCTTCGTCATGAGCGCGCTGGCGCCGGAGACGAGCCTCGGCCCGCGCAAGCTCCTGATCCCGCTTTTGGTGATCGGCACAATTGCCGCCGTCGGCGCCACCATTCCCGGCATCGAGACGCCTTTGTTCTCGACGATCTTCAATAATTACTTCCCCGCTTTGGTGCTGCTGGCGATCGCGGTGCTCTCCATCGTCGGTCTTACGCCCTCCGGGCAGCGCGCGGTGCCGTCATCGACAAAGCTGACGGCGGCGATGGCCGATGGCTCGATCAGCGTGCTCGGCGCTGCCACCACTTGCGCCGCGGCGGGCCTCATCGTCGGCGTCGTGACGCTGACGGGCCTCGGGCTGAAGTTCTCATCCATCGTCATCGATTATGCCGGCGGCAGCCTGCTGTTGACCGCGATCTACACCGGCCTGATCGTCTGGATCATCGGCCTCGCCGTGCCGGTCACAGCGTCCTACATCATCTGCGCGGTGATCGCGGCGCCGGCATTGACCAAGCTCGGCGTCCCGGATTTCGCCGCGCACATGTTCATCTTTTACTATGCGGTGCTGTCGGAAGTGTCGCCGCCGACCGCGCTGTCGCCCTTCGCCGCCGCGGCGATCACCGGCGGCGATCCGTACAAGACGACATTGTATGCCTGGAAATACACGCTGCCGGCCTTCCTGGTGCCGTTCGTCTTCGTGCTCGATCCGCAAGGGCTCGGCCTGTTGATGAAGATTCCGAAGGGCGGCTCGGTCTATGACATTGTCTACATCACCGCGGTCACCGGCATCGGATTGGCCGCGCTGGCGGCGGCGGCGCAAGGCTGGGCCATTCGCCGCACCCCGTCCTTTGAGCGTTGCCTGTTCGGGTTATCCGGCCTTCTGCTGGTGTTTCCAAGCCTCCTGGAGGCGCTCATGGAGACGATCACCGGTTTTGACATTCCCTATCCGGCCCCATTTGGGGTAGCGTTGGGGTTGGCATTGCTGCTCTGGCAATGGAAAGGTCCGGTTCCGTCGGGGCTTAAAGCAACGGGCCGATAGAAAACATGGAGGAACGACGCATGAAGCAAGGGTTCAAGATTGCGCTCGGCGCGGCCGCCGCGATGGCGGTGCTGTTCGGCGTGGCGCAGGCGCAGCAGAAGACGATTTCGATCGGCACCGGCGGCACCGGCGGCGTCTATTATCCGATGGGCGGCGGCCTCGCCAATGTGCTGACCAAGTCGATCCCCGGCCTGCAGGCGACCGCCGAAGTGACCGGCGGCTCGGTCGACAATCTCAAGCTGATCGGCGCCGGCCGCAGCGAAGTCGGCTTCTCGATGGTCGATGCCGCCCTCGACGCGGAAAAGGGCCAGGACAAGTTCAAGGGCGCCCCGGTGCCGGTGCGCACCTTGATGGTGCTCTATCCGAACCAGATGCATGTCGTGACCATCGAAGGCACCGGCATCGAGAAATTCGCCGACCTCAAGGGCAAGCGCGTCTCCACCGGTTCGGGCGGCAGCGCCACCGAAGTGATGGCCTTCCGCGTCATCGAAGCGGCCGGTCTCGACAAGGACAAGGACATGAAGCGCGAGCGTCTCGGTGTTGCCGAGTCGGTCAACGCGCTCAAGGACAAGAAGATCGACGCCTTCTTCTGGGTGGGCGGGCTGCCGACCGCTGCGGTCACCGATCTCGGCGCCACGCCGGGCGTCAAGATCAAGCTGATCGATCACGGCGATCTGGCCAAGAAGATGAACGAGAAGTACGGCAATCTGTACGCCTCGAGCACCATCAAGTCCGGCACCTATCCGGGCCAGGCCACGGACAACGTCAACACCGTGGTGTGGAACATCCTCGTGTCCAACGCCAACATGACCGACCAGATGGCCTATGACATCGTCAAGACCGTCATCGACAAGAAGGCCGACCTCGTCGCCGTGCATGGCGAGGCCAAGAACTTCGAAGTCGCCAATCAGGTGAAGGACTACTCGCCGATCCCGTGGCACCCGGGCGCGATCAAGTACTTCAAGGAAAAAGGCGCCAAGTTCTAGATAGCGCTATCAATGAAGACAACGGCCCCGCCGCAAGCGGGGCCGTTTTTTTATTTAATGTGAATGGGAGTGCAGATGCACGGGCCGCGCGCGCGGCATCGCCAACGCCCCGAAATAAACCATCGCACTCAAGGCGGCGATGCAGAAGCTGACCGGCCAGTCGGTGTGATAGGCGATGACGATGCCGAGCCAGGCCTCGGCAAGCGCCAGCATCGCCGACAAAGTCAGCCCGCTCCACAATCCCTTGGTCAGTCTTTGCGCCGCCGCCGCCGGGCCGACCATTAAGGTGAACACCATCAGGACGCCGACGATCTGCGCGCAGGCCGATACCGCCAGCGCGACGATGGCGAGGAACGCCGTCGAGATGAAGCGCAGCGGCACACCCTTGGCCTCGGCCAGTTCCGGTTGCAGGCTGGCGAAGATCAAAGGCCGCATGATCGCGGCGAGCGCGGCAAGCGTCACCGCGCCGAGCGCGGCCAAGGTCGCGATCATCGTGTGATCGACCGCCAGCACGTTGCCGAACAACAGCGCCGCCGCCTGCGTCGCGAACGACGTGTAGTAATGCATGAACAGCAGGCCGAAGCCGAGCGCCAGCGACAGCACGACGCCGATGGCGACGTCGCGGTTGCTGATGCGTTCGCTCAGCAGGCCCATGACGATGCCGGCAGCCAGCGTAAACCCGACCAGCCCCCATAACGGCGCGAGGCCGATCAGCCCGGCGCCGGTCGCGCCGGCAAAGCCGATATGCGACAGCGCGTGGCCGGCGAAAGTCTGCCCGCGCATCACCAGGAAATAGCCGACCACGCCGGACACCACCGCAACAATGCCGGCGGCGGCGAAAGCATTGGTCATGAATTCGTATTCAAACATCAGTGCGCATGCCCGTGATGGCCATGATCGTGGTCGTGGTTGTGTGCGTCGCGCTCGACATCGCGGCCGCGCGACAGCACGAAAATATGCCCGCCGGCGCGCAACACCTCGATCTCGGTGCCGAAGAGACGCGACAGCACCGGCGCGGTGACGACCTCATCGACGGTGCCCAATTCGGCCTGGCCGTTGCCGAGATAAAGCACGCGGTCGATGGCGCCGAGCAGCTGGTTGAGTTCGTGCGCCGAGAACAACACGGTGATCTTGCGTTCGCGGCAAACCTTCTTGATCACGTCGATGACGACTTCCTGATGCCGCGCATCGAGGCTGATCAAGGGCTCATCGAGCAGCAGCAGCTTCGGCTCTCCCATCAAGGCCTGCGCCAGCAGGAGCCGCTGCCGCTCCCCACCGGACATGTCGGACAACGCGCGGGCAGCGAGGTCGCGCGCGCCGATGTCGTCGAGGGTTGCCTCGATCGCCTTGCGGTCGGCGGCGGCAATCGACGGCAGGCCCCAGCGTTCGCCATGCAGCGAACTGGCGATGTAGTCGAGGCCGCGCACGCGCAAGTCCGGCAGGACCGTGCGCAGTTGCGGCAGATAGCCGATCGACGCATCGCCGCGCTGGGGGCTCCTGCCGAATACGGTGACGCGGCCGGCGGCCGGCGGCAGCAGGCCGAGGATCGCGCGCATCAAGGTCGTCTTGCCGGCGCCATTGGGGCCGAGCACGCCGATGAACTCGCCGGGTTGAATAGCGAAGCTAACGTCCTTGAGGACGGCGCGGCCGCCGATCTGCAATGTCGCGTGGTCGAGTTCGACGACAGGGCTCACGAGTTCGGCCCCGTCAGCGCTTTGTCGAGCGCATCGAGTTCGCCGAGCATCCAGTCGTGGAAGGTGACACCCGCCGGCTGTGTCTCGGTGACGGCGACAACCGGCACCTTGGACGCGCGGGCGATGGACAGCAGCCGGTCGGCCAGTTTCTCCGACACCTGCTTGTTGTAGATAAGCGCCTTGACCTTGCCGGTCTTGAGGTCGCTCTCGAAAGCGGCGATGTCGCGCGCGCTCGGTTCGGTCTCGTTCATCAGCGCACGCTGAAAGCTTTGATTGCGCATGGTCAGGCCGAGCGCGTCGGCCATCAGGCCGAACACTGGTTCGGTGGCGGCGACCGGCTTGCCGGCATGCTTGGCGCGCATTTCCGCCACGCGCTTGGAGACGCGGTCGAGGTCGGCCAGGGTCTCACCGAGCCGTTGCGTATAGTCTGCGGCGTGCGCGCTGTCGGCCTGGCTGAAGGCCGCGGCGATGCTCCTGGCGACGGCGGGCATCGTTGCCGGCGCGTACCACAGATGCGGGTTGCCGCCGTGCTTGGCGTTCACGATCTTTGCCGCATTGATGACGACCCGTTTCGGCCGCGGCGCGGCCTTGAGCAGCTTTTCCATCCACTCGTCATAGTGGCCGCCATTGTGAATGACGATCTGCGCATCGGCGACGTCGCGCACCTGGCTCGGCGTCGCCTCGAACAGATGCGGGTCCTGATCCGGGTTGGACATGATGCTGATGACGTTGACGTGCTCGCCGCCGATGCGGCGGGCGATGTCGCCATAGAAATTCTGCGCCGCCACAACGGCGATCTTGGCGGGTTCCTTTTGCGCTTGTGCTTGCGCCGACGCAACCGCGCCAAGGGCAACAATCGAAGCAATCAGCAGTGTCGGAAAGGCTTGCATGGCTGTCATCCTGGGGTTGGTACCGATCCCCCTTGATGTAATATTATAACATACCGCACGCAAGGCTCCGGCGGGCGGCGGGCCGGAAAAGGTTAAGCCCTCTTGTTGGCCAGATAGACCGTCTGGGTGAAGGGCCGGTTCTGCAAGGGATTGTGAAACGTCACCGGTTCGGCGCGGGCATCGGCGAAAACCTCGGCAAGCCGGGAAGTAAAGGCAGGATCCGGCCCGTCGTTCGACCACAGGCCGAACACGCCGCCCGGCTTGAGGTGAGCGGCGAGGTGCCGGAAGCCGTCGGCGCTGTAAAAGGCGGCGTTGCCTTCATCCAGGAAAGCCTCCGGCGAGTGGTCGATATCGACCAGCACGGCGTCGAAGGCGCGGCTGGGCGTTTCCGGGTCGAAGCCCTTATCCGACGCCGCCAGCGCGAAGAAATCGCCGTGCACGAAGCGGCAGCGCGGATCGGCGCTGAGTTCATGACCCAGCGGCACCAAACCCTGCCGGTGCCAGTCGATCACCGCTTCGAGATAATCGACGACCACGAGCGAGCCGACATTGCTGTGCGCCAGCACCGCCTTGGCAGTGTGGCCGAGGCCCAGCCCGCCGACCACCACATTCAATTTGTCGCCGGCAAGAGCGGCAAGGCCGAGATCGGCCAGCGCGATCTCGGAGGCGGTGAACAGGCTCGACATCAGGAATTCGTCGCCGAGCTTGATCTCGAACACATCGACGCCGAGCTTGAGTTCGCGCCGCCGCCGCAGGCTGAGCCCGCCGATCGGCGTGTCGCGGTAATCCAGTTCTTCAAACATCGCGGCCATGATTGCCCTCGTTATCGGGGACTTCTATCCGCGATGCGGGCACGCTATCACGGTCTGCCGCGATGCCAACAAGAGAGACGATGATGCTGACCCGCGCCGTGCTGAAGGATTATCTGGCCGAGATGCCGCGCGGTCATATCTTCGATCTGACCTACGCGCTATTTGCCGATGCTTTCCCCCCGGGCGAGCCCGATCCGATCGCGCGCGCCGCCTTGCAGGCTTTCGCCAGGGAATGCAATTGCGATCTCAGGAACAACGTGCTGGAAGGCCGCTACGAACTGACGCGGCGCTAGCATCTCTTAAGTTTGATCGCCCCAGCGCTCGAACACCGCCTCGGCGATAAACGCCTTGCGGCCCTGGCGTCCGGTATTGACGCCGTGCGCGGCGCACCAGTCAGCAAACTCTTTGGGCTTGATGCGCACCCGCATCACCGGATGGCCATAGGCCTTGAGCCCGGTCTCCATTTCGATGGCCATCTTCTGCCATTCCGCCCAGGCCGCCGGCATGCTGGCGCCATCCTCGAAGGCGGCGACGACACCGGCGTAATCGGCTTCGTCGATCCAATAAACGCCGACGCCGCGCAGCGGCTTGTCATCCTGATCTGTCATGCAAACGATATAGCACGGCGCCGTGCATCCGCCGACGCCGAATGGACTGGACGGATCAGAACCGGCGGCTGACCAGAACGTCGCGCCGCACGCGATGAATCTCGTCTTGCAGGCGCTTCACTTCGCGCGTGAGTTCGGTCATCGCCTTCAGGTAGCTGTCGTTGATGTCCTTCTGCGAAACCTGTTCGCGCGAATTGCGGAGGAAATTTTCGGCGGCCGCTAACGACATGGCTCGATCCTAAACAAAGTGTAAACCGGGGCGGTGGTTCGCCGCCAGGCGGCCGGAGCGCCCGATACGGAACCTAGGCCGGAGAAGTGAATTTTTCTGAAAAATCGGCAATAAAACGCGCGGCAAAATATCGGCGCGGAGGCGCAAGGCCCCCGGAATCAAGCGAGGCAGCTGGATGTTTGACCACCCAACTGCCTCTCACCCGGACAAACGGCATCACTAATCTGTCCTAGGGCTGGGACCTTTTTATCAGGCCGCGCGCGTTCCGCCGTCGCAGCTTGATCGGGTAGTTAATCCGCGTGGTGAATCCGGCGTGGCGCGCATGTGGGTTTTTGTTAATAGACGGTTGCGCGAAGCGTATTCGGTCAGCTATGAAATCTTAACAGCAGAGAGAATTATGACGAACACACCCGCCCAGCCGCCCGTTCGCACCGATTTGTCGATTATTTCCCGGCGCGCCTTCGTCATCGGCCTGCCGTTGGTCGCGGCCGGCTGCACCACCGCCGGCTACGGCGTCGTTCATGACGGCGGGCATATGATTTCCGCAGTCGATGTGACGAGTCTCGATTCCAGCCTGATGCGGCAGGAGGTCGCGTGGAACGGCAGGGAAAAGCCGGGCAGCATCGTCGTTAATGTTCCGCAGCGCAGGCTCTATCTGGTGCAGGGCGGTGGCCGCGCCATCCGCTACGGCGTTGGCGTCGGCCGTACCGAAGGCATGACTTTCCGCGGTACTGCGACCGTCGGCCGCAAGGAAAAATGGCCGCGCTGGACGCCGACAGCCAACATGATGGCGGCGACGCCGATGTATCGCTCCTATGCCGGCGGCATGGAGGGCGGCACCGACAATCCGCTCGGGCCGCGCGCGCTTTATCTCTACCGCGGCGGCAAAGACACCTTCTTCCGCCTGCATGGCACAACCGAGCCGGAGACCATCGGCACTGCGGTCTCGAGCGGCTGCATCCGGCTGTTCAATCAGGATATCATCGATCTGTACGATCGCGTCCCGATCGGCACGCAGGTGACGGTGGTCTAGAAGAGCGCATTTCCCGGGAACCCATTGGCCTCTGTGTCGTTAGACACAACGGGCGTCCGCCGCATTTCCGCCCATCACGCGGCACCAATTGGACATCAGGGAGAAAACGGATGAAAAAGTTTATCGTGGTGGCCGTGATGGCCTTGGCCCTCGCTGGCTGTCAAACCGCACGTCAGGATCGGCAGCTTGGCGGTGCCTTGATTGGCGGCGGCACTGGCGCCCTGATTGGCGGCGTGGCGACGAATTCGGCCGGCGGCGCGGTCGCTGGCGGTCTGCTTGGCGCCGCTGCCGGCGCGATCATCGCCGATTCGACGCGTCCCGGCCGCTGCTACACCGTCACCCGGTCCGGTTACCGCCGCTATGTCCGCTGCTAAGGCGCGGTAGAAACGCCAGAAATGCTGAAGGCCGCCCCCTGGGGCGGCCTTTTTCATGTGATCTTGGGTAACGGCATCCGCCAAAAGCCCGGAGTCTCCGGCGTGGTTATCACGTCCGCCGCGCGGTGGGCGAGCAAGAGGAATTCCCGACCCAAAGCGGCGTGCCGGGCGATTTCTTCCGGCTTGGTCGCATTGCCCGCGAGACAAAAGGCTTTGCGCGCATCGTCCAGAAAAGATTCTGCATTGTTGATTGGGTCGCCCCGCGGGAGTTGATCAAAACAGCTCACTATCAGGCCAACGTTCTCGACAACTAAAAGTTGCTTTTGCTTTCCGGCTAACTTACCCGGACGCAAATACCGTGACTGCACCCCTTTTGCATGGGTGTGCCGGACCCCCTATATGTCTGGCCCAAGGAGCCCGCCTGCCAATGACCACCGCCTCCCAAACTGAGAAAATCCCCGTCACCGTGCTCACCGGCTATCTCGGCGCCGGCAAGACGACGCTGCTGAATCGCATTTTGTCGGAGCCGCACGGCAAGAAATACGCCGTCATTGTCAACGAATTCGGCGAAATCGGCATCGACAATGAGTTGGTCGTGAACGCCGACGAGGAAGTGTTCGAGATGAACAACGGCTGCATCTGCTGCACCGTGCGCGGCGACCTGGTGCGCATCATTGATGGATTGATGCGTCGCAAGGGAAAATTCGACGCCATTATCGTCGAAACAACCGGCCTGGCCGATCCAGCGCCGGTGGCGCAGACCTTCTTCATGGACGAAAACGTCGGCGCCAAGACGCGTCTCGATGCCGTCGTGACGGTCGCCGACGCCAAATGGCTGAAGGACCGCCTCAAGGACGCGCCCGAGGCCAAGAACCAGATCGCCTTCGCCGACGTCATTCTCCTGAACAAGACCGATCTGGTGACGCCCGGCGAACTGGCCGAGGTCGAGGCGCGCATCCGCGCCATCAATCCTTACGCCAAGTTGCACCGCACCGAGCGCTCGAAAATCGCTTTGGACGAAGTGCTCGGCCGCAACGCCTTCGATCTCGACCGCATTCTCGACATCGAGCCGGAATTCCTCACCGCCGATGACGGCCATAATCATGACCATGATCACGATCATCATGGCCACGACCATCACCACCATCATGGCGGGCTGAAGCACTATCACGACGAAGACATGCAATCGATTTCGCTAAACACCGCAAAGCCGCTCGATGCCGACAAGTTTTTCCCCTGGGTGCAGGATCTGGTGGCGACCGAAGGCAAGGACATCCTGCGCTCCAAGGGCATCCTGTCGTTCAAGGGCGACCCCGAGCGCTTCGTGTTTCAGGGCGTGCACATGATCCTCGACGGCGATCATCAGCGGAAATGGAAAGACGGCGAGGAGCGCACCAGCCGCATCGTCTTCATCGGCCGCCATTTGCCGGAAGAAAAAATCCGCAAGGGTTTCGAGAGTTGTATTGCTTGAAGTTGTCGTCCCCGCGAAGGCGGGGACCCAGTACCCGCCGGCCGTGATTACTGGATGCCCGCCTCCGCGGGCATGACAGCCTGAGATGAGCTTGCCGCTATGTCCGACCTCGCTGCGCCGCTTCCTTCACTCGCCGATCGCGCCCGTATCGTCGAGGCCGACGCCACCATCGTCGGCGTTCATTTTTTCCGGCAGGTGCCGGTCTTCGTGCTCGGCGAGGAAGCGCTGCTGTTCGCAGCAGCGGAAGGCAAGAAGCTCGTCGCCATTCATGGCGGCGGCATTCTCACCAGTACCGCCGACGGTTTGCGCATCGTCACCGGTGGCGATGACGGCAAGCTGATCGCGACGAACCGCGACGGCGAACACGAGGTGCTGGCCACCGACGACAAGAAGCGCTGGATCGATCAGGTCGCGCTCGGTCCTGACGGCGCCGTGGCATGGGCCGCCGGCAAGGTCGCGCATGTCCGCACCGGCAAGGGCGAGCAGCGCGATCTCGACGTGCCGTCCACCGTCGCCGGCCTGGCGTTCTTTCCAAAAGGCTTTCGCGTCGCCATCGCGCATTATAACGGCGCGACGCTCTGGTTTCCCAATGCGGCCGCCAAGCCCGAAGTGTTGGAATGGAAGGGCTCGCACTTGGGCGTGACCGTTTCGCCGGACGGCAAATTCCTCATCACCACCATGCAGGAGCAGACGCTGCATGGCTGGCGCATCGCCGATGCCAAGCACATGCGCATGTCGGGCTATTCGGCGCGCGTGCGTTCGCTGTCGTGGACGCATGACGGCAAGGCGCTGGCGACGTCAGGCTCCGAGCAACTCATTCTATGGCCGTTCGAAGGCAAGGACGGCCCGATGGGCAAGCAGCCGCGGATGCTGGCGCCGTCGCCGTCGCGCTGTTCGGCGGTCGCCTGTCATCCGCGCCAGCCGGTGGCGGCGGCGGGTTTTGCCGACGGCTCGGTGGTGCTAGTGCGGCTCGACGACGGCGCGTTGATTTTGGCCCGCGAGGCCGATGGCGATTCCGTCAGCGCGCTCGGCTGGAGCGCCGAGGGCCAGGTGCTCGCCATGGGCACCGAAGGCGGCAAAGGCAGTGTGTTGACGCTGTGATTTTTCTTTATCCCCTGAAAGGGGAGGGTCCGGCGCGTAGGGCC
>LNDS01000051.1 GCA_001464835.1 Rhizobiales bacterium Ga0077525
AACGGGCTCACACCAGCTGAGTTCGCAACACGCTCCGATGAGGGGCAAAACTGGAACAGAGTCTACTTATAAACGGGGGCAAGTTGGGGAGCAGGTCAAACTCACAAATTTCCCCAAAGGCCCGCCAACTTCCTTCAACATAAAAAACCCTAAAATATAATCTCCGGGGAGCCGCAATTCGTGCAAGCCCGTCTTCCCGAGAATTCGATACCGAGAGATTGAGAGAAAATCGAAACATTCTCTCTGCAGCTTCCGCAAATATCCAATACCTGCCGTAGCAGCAAGCATGGCGGCCGGGACGATAAGAAACACTCTTCTGAATAACTCGGTGTCGGAAATTTGCACGCCGCTAAATGCAATGGACGTGGCCCCACCATAAACCACGAAATGATAGACAATAATCGAAACGACAGTACCCAATTGGTATGCAAGAAACTGACGGCCACTGGCGGTTAAGCTATCCCGAATGTCAGAAAGAAATTTATCTAACTGCGCTTCGTTCGGTTCGAACGTTAGGATCATTTGGACACGATTCAACAGGTCCACGGCCACCTCCCTTGTCGGCGAGCGCTCTACCCTCAGCAATTGACCGAAACACAATTAATAAGAGAATCTACTGTGTCTGGCTTCCGAATCGACAGAAAGCCAAAATAGCCCCCCTACTCCAGCTCCACCACCAGCCCGTCCCTGATGGTCACCCGCCGGTCCATGCGGGCCGCGATCTCCATATTGTGGGTGGCGATGATGGTGGCGAGCCCCGAGGCGCGCACCAGCTGGGTGAAAGCCGCAAACACGTGGTCCGCCGTCTTCACGTCAAGGTTTCCGGTCGGCTCGTCGGCGAGCAAAATGCGCGGCGCGTTGGCCACGGCGCGGGCAATGGCGACGCGCTGCTGTTCGCCGCCGGACAACTCCGGCGGCCGGTGATTGAGCCGCCCTTTGAGGCCGAGATAATCGAGCAGTTCGACCGCCCGCTTCTTCGCCTCGGTGCGGCCGAGGCCGCGGATCATCTGCGGCATCAGCACGTTTTCCAGCGCGGTGAATTCCGGCAGCAGATGATGCGACTGATAGACGAAGCCGATCTCGTTGCGGCGGATGCGGGTGCGCTCGGTGTCCGACAGGGTCGCCGTCGCCCGGCCATCGACATAGACCTCGCCGTGGTCGGGATGCTCAAGCAGCCCTGCGAGATGCAGCAGCGTCGACTTGCCGGCGCCGGACGGACCGACCAGCGCCACGGATTGGCCAGCCCATAGTGCCAGCTCGGCACCGCTGAGAATGTTCAGCGTGGCGTCGCCCTGGCTGTAATGACGCTCGATGTCATGCAGAAACAGGATCGGAATTTCCTGAGGCGGCTCTTCAATTTCCACTTCAACATCCACGTCGAGGCTACTCATAACGCAGCGCCTCCACCGGATCGAGCCGCGCCGCGCGCCACGACGGATAAAGCGTCGCCAGCAGCGACAGGATCAGCGCCATCAGCACCACGGCGATGGTTTCGCCGGTGTCCATCCGCGCCGGCAGGCGCGACAGGAAATACAGTTCCGGCGAGAACAGTTCGGTGTTGGTCAGCCACGACATGAACTGGCGGATGCTCTCGATGTTGAGGCAAACCACGACGCCGAGCAGAAAGCCGAAGAAAGTGCCGACCACGCCGATGGCGGCACCCGTGATGAGAAACACGCGCATGATCGCGCCCTGCGTCGCTCCCATGGTGCGCAAAATGGCGATGTCCTGGCCCTTGTCCTTCACCAGCATGATCAATCCTGAGACGATGTTGAGCGCCGCCACCAGCACGATCAAGGTCAGGATCAGGAACATAACGTTGCGCTCGACCTGCAACGCATTGAAGAACGTGGCGTTGCGCTGCCGCCAGTCGATCATGAAGATCGGCCGCTTCGCCGCTTCGGTGACGTCCTTGCGGTATTGCACGACCTTGTCGGGATCGTCGGTATAGACCTCGATGGCGGTAACGTCGCCGGAGCGGTTGAAATAGGCCTGCGCCTCCTTCAACGGCATGAACACCATGGCGCCGTCATATTCCGACATGCCGATCTCGAACACGGCGGCGACCTTGTAGACCTTGATGCGCGGCGTCGTGCCCATCGGCGTCACCGCGCCGCGCGGCGCAACGAGCGTGATGTTGTCGCCGGCACGCAGCGACAGCTGATCGGCGAGCCTGCGGCCGATGGCGACGCCTTGGGAATCGTCGAAGCCGCCGAGCGAGCCCTGCCGGATATTGTTGATGACCGACCGCAGGCCTTCCAGATCTTTCAGGCGGATGCCGCGCACCAGCACACCGCCGGCATTGAACGGCGACGACGCCAGCGCCTGGCCTTCGACAATGGGCGCGGCAAGCTTGACACCCTTGACGGCGGCGATGCGCTCCGAGACTTCTTCCCAGTCGGTCAGCGGCTTTTCCAATGGCTGGATCAACAGATGGCCATTGAGGCCGAGGATCTTGTCGAGCAATTCGCCGCGAAAGCCGTTCATCACCGCCATGACGATGATAAGCGTGGCGACGCCGAGCACGATGCCGAGAAAGGAGAACCCGGCGATGACCGAGATGAATCCTTCCTTGCGGCGCGCGCGCAAGTAGCGCAGCGACAGCATCCATTCGAACGGAGAGAAGGGCCGCGTCCCATTTGGCTCGGTCATTAAATGGGCTCGGTCATTGGTCTTGGGTTCCCATGCTCCGGGTTTTCACACGATTCGGGCGGATTCGTGGGGGAAATAACCCTGACGGCACACAGGTTTGTTGCGGGCGGCTAGCGCCCCAGCAAATCCAGCGCCGCCGCCGGCGACATCATCTCCTTGGAACCGGTCTTGCGGTTCTTTACTTCGACCTTGCCTTCGGCCAGCCCGCGCGGCCCGACCATGACCTGATACGGCAGGCCGATCAGGTCGGCGGTGGCGAACTTGGCGCCGGCGCCCTTGTCGGTGTCGTCATACAAGACGTCGATGCCCTTGGCGGTCAGGCCGCGATAAAGCTCCTCGCAGGCCGCGCCGGTCGCGGCATCGCCCTGCTTGAGATTGAGCACGCCGACCTTGAACGGCGCCACCGCCTCCGGCCAGACGATGCCGGCCTCGTCATGCGACGCTTCGATGATGGCGGCGACCAGGCGGCTCGGCCCAATGCCGTAGGAGCCCATATGCACCGGCACGTCGCCGCCCTGCCCGGTGGCAACGACGGCTTTCATCGGCGCCGAATATTTGGTGCCGAAATAGAAGATGTGACCCACTTCGATGCCGCGCGCGGAAACCTGCTGGTCGGCCGGAATGGCGGCGAACTTGTCGGCCTCGTGCATTTCGGAGGTCGCGGCATATTGCGACGTCCACTTGTCGAAGATGCCTTGCAGGTCCTCGCGGCTGTCGAAATTCACGTTCTCGTCCGGCACGTCCATGTCGAGGAAGTTCTTGTGACAGAACACTTCGGACTCGCCGGTGTCGGCGAGGATGATGAACTCGTGGCTGAGGTTGCCGCCGATCGGCCCGGTGTCGGCGCGCATCGGAATCGACTTGAGCCCAAGCCGCGCGAAGGTGCGCAAGTAGGCGACAAACATCTTGCGGTAGGAATGCTCGGCGCCGGCCTGATCGACGTCGAACGAATAGGCATCCTTCATCAGGAATTCGCGGCCGCGCATCAAGCCGAAGCGCGGACGCACTTCGTCGCGGAATTTCCACTGGATGTGATAGAGATTGAGCGGCAGATCCTTGTACGAGCGGACATAGGCGCGGAATATCTCGGTGATCATTTCCTCGTTGGTCGGCCCATAGAGCATGTCGCGCTCGTGGCGGTCCTTGATGCGCAGCATCTCCTTCCCATAGGCGTCGTAGCGGCCGCTCTCGCGCCACAGGTCGGCCGACTGAATGGTCGGCATCAACAGTTCGATAGCGCCGGAGCGGTCCTGCTCTTCGCGCACGATGGCGCAGATTTTATTGAGCACGCGCAGGCCCAGAGGCAGGAAGGCGTAAATGCCCGCGGCCTCCTGCCGCATCATGCCGGCGCGCAGCATCAGCCGGTGCGAGACGATCTCGGCCTCGCGCGGCGGCTCTTTCAGGATGGGCATGAAGTAGCGGGACAGGCGCATGGATTTGGCCGCGATTCGAGGGTGTCGGGGCCACGAGTGAAAGCGGATCGGGCGGGAAAAGACAAGGCCCTAAAGGCCCCGGCGAACCGCCTTAAAGGCTGAAATACGCGTGCGCCTTCATCTTCTCGAGGTGCTGCATCACCGGCACCGAGATCCAGGCGCGGTCGCGCAAATGCGGCACGCGGGAAACATCGAAATTCGCGGCAAGCCGGCGCAGATAATAGAGCTCCTCCTTCGACTGCACCTTGAAGCCGTCGAATTCGCGGCCCGCGTCGGCAAGCTCAGTGTCGGAAATCGCCGCGTCGAAGCGCCGCTTCCAATCCGAATTGCGCTCGCTGACGTCGAGCCCGGCGCCCTCGCCGAACGGAATCTTGGTGCGGTCGCGGATCAGCGACGGCAACTGCTCCGGATAAAGATCGTAGAGATCGCGCAGCGGCATCTTGCCGGTCGGCAGACCGTTGAGGTCGCGCACCAGCGCGCCGGCGTCGAGACCGAGCGCATAGTTGACCACGGAAGGATCGAGGAACGGCTCGCGCGTTTCGATCTGGTAGCGCATGGCGCAGCGGTCGACGCGCTGCAGGCTGACACGGTTCATCAGGCCGAGCACTTCGTCGCGCACCGGCGCGCCCTCGGCGGCGCTTTCGTTGAAGGCGACTTCGAGCGGCGCATAGCCGCAGAACAGTTCATCGGCGCCCTCGCCGCACAGATTGACGCGGAAACCGTCATTGTGCATCTGCCGGTTCGCCGCCAGCGAACAGACCGCGCCGCGAATGAGATTGGGCTCGAAGGATTCGGTGATCGCCACCACGTCGTCGATCATGGCGAAGGCGTCGTCGCTCGCCGGGTCGAACGGCACCATGCGCAGATCGTAGCCGGTCTTGTCGGCGTAGGCGGCGGCGTATTGGTAATCCGGCGCGTCGGTTCCGCCGACGAAATAGCCCGGCGCCTCGGGGCGGAATTCGCGGGCGTAATGCGCGACAAGCGTCGAGTCGATACCGCCGGAGAACAACGTCGCCACCGGCAGATCGGGCGGCAGCCGCGTGCGCACCGCTTCGCGCAAAATGGCGTCGAGCGCGGCGGGAGAATTCTCCACCGGCGCATCGAGACGCGGATAGACCGGCGATTTGAAGCGGGCGCAATTGCGCCGCGACAGCGCAAAGCCCGGCGGCAGCAGCATGACGTCGCCTTCCAGCACGGTGTCGAGCAGCGGCCGCATCTCCGAGCAGAACAGGAAACCTTTGCCGGCCTGCATGACGTAAAGCGGCTTGACGCCGAACGGATCGCGCGCCGCAAGAAACTCGCCATTGGTCAGATCGACCGCGACGAAGGCGTACATGCCATTAAGACGTTCCAGCGCGCGCGGGCCCCAGATCTGCAACGCATTGGCCAGCACTTCGGTGTCGGACTGCGTACGGAAGCCGACGCCGAGGTCTTCCATTTCACGGCGCAAAGCGGCGTGATTGTAGATCTCGCCGTTGAACGACACAGCGAGCCTCCCGTAGAACGAAATCTGCGGCTGGGCGCCGTGCTCGGCATCGACGATGCGCAGGCGGCGCGTGCACATGGCGATGTTCGGCAAAGGCGAAAAAAGCGGGTCGGTGATGTCGCCGCGATGCAGGATGCCGTCGATCAGGCGCGCCACCGTGGCCTCGGCCTGCGGCCAATCGATCGCGACAGCAAATCCGCACATGAAGCCGGTCCCGATTGCAGCAAAACGCTGCGGCGACCCTAGTCGTCCCCGAGTAAACTTTTGCTTAACCATGCCGGTCGCGCGCCCGAGCCGCGCATGCCCCTCGCGCGGGCAAAGCCGCGCGGGCCTGTTCCATTTCAGAAGTTAATGGTTTATGAATATCGGATCGGCGGGGCAGCGATGCGTGTATGGCTGAGACGGAGCGTTGGTCTGCTGGCGATCTACGCGATCGCGCTGACCACGATTCTGTCCACGTTCTCGGCGCCCCAGCCGGCCAGCGCCGCCTTCGACCCGTTCTCGGTCATCTGTCACAGCGGCTCAGATGCAGGCGCAACGACCGACCAGGCCCCGTCGCAACAGGCGCCAACCAAAGCCTGCGACCATTGCACGTTGTGCGGCGCGGCGTCGGCAGCATTGACCGGACCGGATGCCATTCCGGCCGGGCGGCTCGATCCGCCATCCGTCCTGCATGTCCTGCAACCGGCTTCAAGCACGGCAGGCAGCCGTTTTTCCGCCAGCCCGCATTTGCCCCGAGGTCCTCCACAACGCGCGTGAACCAAAGTTCGTCACGTCACGCGTTTATCAGGATCACTCGCTCCATTCCTGACCTGTGTTCAAAACGCCAGAGGCCGCGCCATCCGCGCGCCACGGCGTTGGGTCACGATGGGCGGCAAATCGAAAGACAGCCTTATGCTTTTCCGCTCCACCCTCATCGCCGCCCTTGTATTGGCGGCGGCGCCCGCTTTCGCCCACGTCACCCTCGAACAAAACGCCGCCCCGGTCGGCTCGTTCTACAAGGCGGTGCTGAAAGTGCCGCATGGCTGCGACACATCCCCGACGGTGAAACTGCGCGTCACGATCCCCGAAGGCGTTATTGGGGTGAAGCCGATGGTCAAGCCGGGCTGGAAGCTCGAGGTCAAACGCGGCGCCTATGCCAAGCCGTACAGCTACCTACACGGCGCCAAATTCAGCGAGGGCGTGCGCGAGGTCACCTGGTCCGGCGGCAACCTGCCGGACGCCTTCTACGACGAGTTCGTTATCTCCGCCTTCATCGCCGGCGAGCTGACCGCCGGCGCGACGCTGTATTTCCCCGTCACGCAGGAATGCGAGAAAGGCGTGCACCACTGGGTCGCGGTGCCCTCCGCTGATAAACCCGGCGAAAAGTTGGGCGACCCGGCACCCGGCCTCAAGCTCTTGCAGAAGACGAAAGGACACGGCGAATGAATTGGAATCCAACAGGTAAATTCCTGTTCGTTCTCGGCGCCACGGTCCTGCTGCCGGTTCTGCCGGCTTTGGCGCACGCGCATCTCGACCGCGCCATGCCGGCCCCGGCCAGCGTGCAGGCCACCGCGCCGAAAGAGGTCGTGATCTGGTTCACCGAGGCGCTGGAGGCGAAATTCTCTACCATCGAGGTGCGTGACGGCAAAGGCGCCGCCATGCAGGCCGGCGCGGCTTCCCTGGTGCCGGGCAATACCGCCCAGCTGCGGGTGCCGCTCAAGCCGCTGCCGCCGGGCACCTACAAAGTGATCTGGCGCGTTCTCTCGGTCGATACCCATCGCTCGAAGGGCGAGTTCAGTTTCAGAGTTGCGCCTTGAACGAACTGCTGATCGGAGTGCGCGGCGTCCACTTCGCCGCAACATTGTGGGCGGCCGGCACGGTCTGCTTCATGCTGCTGGTGGCCGGTCCGGCACTGCTGCGCCAACTGACCGTCATGGCCTGGGCGGCGCTGACCTTGACGGCCGTCACCGGGGCGGCCTGGTTCGTCCTGATCGCGGCCAATATTCTCGATATCCCCTTGGGCGAGATATCGCCCGCCGGCCTCTGGACCGTGGCCAGCGACACCCGCTACGGCCAGGTCGCCGTTCTGCGGCTCGGGCTCGCCGTGGCGCTCGGCGCGCTCATGGCGGCGCCGGTCTTTACCGGCCAGCGCGCCCTGCAATTGGCCGTGGCGGCCGCTCTCGCCGGCCTCCTCGCCTTGGTCGGCCATGCCGGGGCAACGCCCGGGGCGGCAGGCTGGCTGCATCTGACGTCCGACGTCGTCCACATTCTCGCAGCCAGCGCCTGGCTCGGCGGATTGCCGGCGCTGGCGATGGCGCTGGGCGCAACCGCCGCGGCGGAGGTGACCGCCCGCTTCTCGGTGCTCGGCATCGTTTCGGTCGGCGCGCTGCTGGCCAGCGGCCTTGTGAACAGCTGGCAGTTGCTCAAGGGCCCGGGCGACCTCACGACGACCACCTACGGCCGCGTTCTCGCGGTCAAGATCGTCCTGTTCGCCGCGATGGTCGCCGTCGCCGCATATAATCGCACGCGGGTGACCGCGCGCCTGCCGGCGGAGCGGGCTATCCGGACGCTCCGGCGCAACAGCCTGATCGAAACGGCGCTCGGCCTCGCCGTGCTGCTGCTGGCCGGGGCGCTGGGCACCATGATCCCGAGCGGCCATGTGCACACGAATGCGCCGGTGACGAATTCCGAGGCAGCCTACGTCCACATCCACAGCGAAGCCGCGATGGCCGATGTCACCATCGAACCCGGCAGCGCCGGCCAAGGCAGCGTCACCATTCGCGTTTCGCACGAAGATTTCACTGAGTTCCCCGCCAGTGCTGTAAAATTGGTCATCGCGCCGCGCGACGGCGGCGTTCCGTTGCTTGAACGCGCGGCGGTCCGCAGTGCGGACGGAACATGGCTTATCGACAATGTGAAAATTTTGCAGCCCGGCGTCTGGACCCTGCGCATTACGATCGAAGGCGGCGGCGCGCCGATCGTCCTCGACGCTCCGATTGTCATCACGCAGTGCAGCAACGAATGCTCGTGACAGCGGTAAAATCATCGGCTAAAGATTGTTTATCCAACTGGATGAAGAAACCGGCCGACACAGACCGGGCTTTGCTAGGCGGACAAAAGTCGATGAACCAAGTCCTGGGAGGGAAGTCTCTGGCGCGAAAACCGCTGCCGCCCCGATAGAAAACGGCGAAAAATTCGGGGATATGGGACAAATAAAAGCGACCGAGCAGGGCACCGCGCCCTGCTCTTTTTTTGCCGCGGATTGTAGCGTTTTCGAGCGAAGTGGGCACCGGTTCGCATGAAGAAAACGCGTCAAAACAAGAATCCCGAGCCCGGCTTTGATTGTATCAAAGCCGGAAAAGCTCTAGCGATGCGCCCGCTCTCTGCCTAACGATACGCCGGACTGGAAATGCGCGATAGAAATTCATACGGAATGAGATCGCGCGCGTAAAAGAAGTACAGAATGGCGGCGATGCTGCTGGCGATGATTGTCGTCCACAGCAGCTTGACCCAGACCCGGTGCAAGGCCGGCGCGCCCGGATCGGTGCCGGCCGTGAAGTCGCCGGATTCTGTCTGGCTGCGCACGCCCCACGGCAGCACGGCAAACAGTGTGAGCCACCAGATCAAAAAATAGATGGCGACGATGGTCGTGGTGCTCATGGCCATGAAAGACTCCGATATCTTACGCCTGCTCGAGTTCGACCAAGGTGCCGCAGAAATCCTTCGGATGCAGGAACATCACCGGCTTGCCGTGCGCGCCGATCTTCGGCTCGCCATCGCCGAGAACACGCGCGCCTTGCGACTTTAATGTGTCGCGGGCGGCGATGATGTCGTCGACCTCGTAGCAGAGATGATGGATGCCGCCGTCCGGGTTCTTGTCGAGAAACTTGTTGATCGGCGAGCCGTCGCCGAGCGGCTCCAGGAGTTCGATCTTGGTGTTCGGCAGCGTGATGAACACGGTGGAGACCCCGTGGTCCGGCTGCGCCACCTTGGCGGAAATTTCCGCCCCTAGCGTGTCGCGGTAAACGGCGGAGGCCTTGGCGATGTCCCGCACCGCGATGGCGACGTGATTGAGACGACCGATCATGAGTGTCCTCTAATTCCCAAATCCGACAAAGGCATTATACCGCCAACACATGCACATGGCACATCGGCTTTTTGCCCCAGCGCTGGTTGATCGTCGAGCGCACCGCGCGCCGCACCGCCTCGGCGACCGCGTCCGGGTCGGTGCGCCTTTTGCGCGGCATTGAATCGAAGGTTTCCTCGATGGCGTCGTAGACCAGGTCTTCCATCAGCGCGCCGTTGCTGTCGCGCTCCGGAATGCCGATCAGGTCGAGTTCGGGGTCGGCCGCCAGCAGGCCCTTGTCGGTCAGCGCCAGCGCGATCGAGACGCAACCGGCGAAACTCAGCCGCTTGCGGTCGGCGACCGTACGCGCCTCGGCCTCGACCAGTACATGGCCGTCCTTGTAGGTGCGCCCCGCCGGCACCTCGTCGATGATCCGGGCATTGCCCTGGGCGATACGCACGAGATCGCCGTTGCGGACCTGCACCACTTCCGGAATGCCGCAGCGCCGCGCCAGCGCGGCGTGCTCCGACAGATGCAAAGATTCGCCGTGCACCGGGATCAATATCTTCGGCTTGACCCAGGAAATCAGTTCCTCGAGTTCGGCGCGGCGTGGATGGCCGGAGACATGCACCATGTGCGTGCGGTCGGTGATGACTTCGATGCCCTGGTCGATCAGGCCGTTGATGATGCGGCCGACTTCGCGCTCATTGCCGGGAATGGTCCGCGCCGAGAAGATCACCATGTCGCCGCGCGACAATGTGACATCCGGGTGCTGGTCCTCGGCGATGCGAGCCAAGGCCGCGCGCGGCTCGCCCTGGCTGCCGGTGCACAGGCAAACCACCTTGTTGTTCGGCAGATAGCCATAGGCATCGACCGAACGGAATTGTTTGATGCCTTCGAGCAGGCCGAGTTCGCGCGAGATCTGCACGACGCGCTCCATGGCGCGGCCGACGACGATCACCTCGCGGTCGGCTTCCTGCGCCGCCAAAGCAACGGCGCGCAAGCGCGCGACGTTGGAGGCGAAGGTCGTCACCGCGACGCGGCCTTTTGCCGACTTGATCAGCGCGGCGATGTTCGTCGCCACATCGGATTCCGACGGCGAGACGCCATCGCGCACCGCGTTGGTGGAATCGCCGACAAGGGCGAGACAACCCTCCTCGCCCAGCGCCTTCAGCTTGGCCTCGTCGGTGCCGGTGCCGATCACAGGCGTACGGTCGATCTTCCAATCGCCGGTGTGCAGCACGGTGCCGGCCGGCGTGCGGATGATGAGCGCCTGCGATTCCGGAATCGAATGCGCCATGTTGACCATGTCGATGTCGAACGGGCCGACCGCGAAACGGCTGCCGCACGCGACGATATTGACCGGCACGTCGGTCGCGCCCGCCTCGCCGGCGCGCTTGGCGGCGAGCAGAGCCGCCGTGAACGGCGTCGCGTAGATCGGGCATTTCAGCTTCGGCCACAGGTCGAGTATAGCGCCGTAGTGATCCTCGTGGGCGTGGGTGATGACGAGGCCGAGGAGATTCTTGCGCTCCGAGATGAGGAATTTGATGTCGGGGAAGATCAGGTCAATGCCCGGCAGATGCTCCTCGAGGCCGAAGGACACGCCGAGATCGACGGCAAGCCATTTGCGGTGGCCCTCAGGGCCGACGCCGTAGATCGACAGGTTCATGCCGATTTCGCCGACACCGCCGAGCGGCGCGAAAACGAGGTCTTGTTGTTGTTGAGCCATTTTATTCTCTACCTAATTCAAAAACTTCGCCGGCGGTGACGGTCGTCAAACCGGCAGGACCGCGCACCAGCAGGTGCCCGGCATCGTCGAGGCCTTCAAAGCGGCCGGAGAATTCACGCTCCGGGAGTCGCACGCGAATGTCGTTGCCGAGACCGGCGGCGCGCTTGAGCCAGTCGGCGCGGATGGCGGCAAAGCCGTCGCCGCGCGCCCACTGCGCCAGCCGGCGCTGCATCGCCTGCGCCAGCGCCTGAAGCAATTGCGGCGGCGTGACGGCCGCGCCGGCCTCCGCCAAGTTGGTTGCAGGATAAGGCGTGTCGGGCGGATGCGCGGCGCAATTGACGCCCAGACCGATAACGACCGAGAAAGCCGGATCGTTCTCGCCTTCGATCAAAATGCCGGCAAGCTTGGCGCCGCCGAGCAGCAGATCGTTCGGCCATTTCACTTTCAGGAGCGGCCCGATGTGCGGCGCGCATTCGGCGACCGCATCGTGCAGCGCCAGCGCGGCGACGAAGGAAAGCTGCGGGGCGAGCGCCGGCGGCGCCGGGTCGGTAAGCAACAAGGACGCGTAGAGATTGCCCTGCGGCGAGGTCCAGGCGCTGCCGCGGCGGCCGCGGCCGGTTTCCTGTCGGCCCGCCGAAATCCACAACGCGCCGCGCTCGCCGGCACGCGCACGGGCCAGCGCCTCGGCATTGGTGGAGCCGAGCGTCTCGTAAGCTATGTGCCGGACCCCCGCCAGGTCCGTGGCTTCGCGGTTCATTTATGAGATGCAGCGTCCCTATCGGGCGCGCATCAGAACAGAGACTTCGCCGCCGCCGTCGCAGCGCCGAGCAGCGGCGCCGGATAAACGAAGAAGACGATGTTCAACGTGCCGGTAACGCCGAGGACGATCCGCAGCAGGAACGGCATGCTGTCGAACGGCTTGGCCGGCTCGTCGAAATACATGATCTTGATGATCAGCAGATAGTAGTAAGCGCCGATGACGCTGGCCAGCACGCCGATCACCGCCAGCACATAGAGCCCGGCCTTGATCGCCGCCAGGAACACATAGAACTTGGCGAAGAAGCCGGCCAGCGGCGGAATGCCGGCGAGCGAGAACAACAGCATGGCGAAGAAGAACGCCATCGCCGGCTTGCTGCGCGCCAGGCCCGACAGGTCGCTAATTTGCTCGACCGCAACGCCGTCGCGTCGCATCGTCAGGATGCAGGCGAAGGTCGCCAAAGTCATGACGACATAGATGCTCATATAGACGAGCACTCCCTGCACGCCCTCGGCGGTGCCGGCGGCCAGTCCCACCAGCGCGAAGCCCATATGGCCTATCGACGAATAGGCCATCAGGCGCTTGATGTTCTTCTGGCCGATGGCAGCAAATGCCCCGAGCACCATCGAGGCGATGGCGACGAAGACGACGATCTGCTGCCACGAATGCGTGATGCCGGGGAACGCGACAATGGTGGCGCGCACGAAAATGGCGATGCCGGCGACCTTCGGCGCAGCGGCGAAGAACGCGGTCACCGGCGTCGGCGCGCCTTCGTAGACGTCCGGCGTCCACATGTGGAACGGCACGGCGGAGACCTTGAAGCAGAAGCCGGCGAACAGGAACACGAGGCCGAAGATCAAGCCGATGCTGGCGCCGTTCTGGGTGGCTTTAGCGATACCGGTGAAATTGACCGTGCCGGTGAAGCCGTAAATCAAGGACGCGCCATAGAGCAGCATGCCGGACGACAGCGCGCCGAGGACGAAATATTTCAGGCCGGCCTCGGTCGAGCGCGCATTGTCGCGGTTCGATGCCGCGATGACGTAAAGCGGCAGGCTCATCAACTCGAGACCGAGATAGAGCGCGATCAGGTCGGAGGCCGAGATCAGCACCATCATGCCGAGCGTCGCCAGCAGCACCAGCACGCCGAATTCGGCCTGCTGCAGTTTCTCGCTGGTCAGATAATCCAGCGACAGGATCAAGGTGCCGGCCGAGCCGGCCAGCATCAGAATTTTCAGGAAGCGCGCAAAATCATCGACGACAAAGCTGCCCTCGAACAGCACCAACCGGCCCGCCGGCAACATCACGACACAAACGCCGACCGCAACCAACAGCAGAATGCACAGCCAGTTGACGAAGCGCGCCGCGCCGTCGCCGGAAAAGACGCCGATCATCAGCAGCGCCATGGCGCCGACCGCCAGCACGATTTCCGGCAGCACCGGCAAGAGGACGTTGATGTCGTTCAGACTGTTCATCGCGCGACGCTCACAGGATTGCTGGCCGTTGCCGCCGTCTTGGTGGCGATCGCCTTGTTGTAGCCATCAAGCAGCTGCGTGACCGACGCCGCCGACATGTCGAGCACGGGCTTCGGCGCGACGCCGAACAGGATGGTGAGTATCACCAGCGGCGCGAAAATCACCGCCTCGCGCAGGCCGATATCCTTGATGCCTTCGAGCGCCGGTTTCAGCGTGCCGTAGACCATCTTGCGATACAGCCACAGCGCGTAAGCCGCCGACAGGATGACGCCGAGCGTCGCCAGGCTGGCGACCGGGATGTTGGCCTTGAAGGTGCCGATCAGAGTGAGGAATTCGCCGACGAATCCGGACGTCCCCGGCAGGCCGACATTGGCCATGGTGAACACCATGAAGATCGCGGCGAAGATCGGCATGCGCGTCACCACGCCGCCGTAGAACGCGATCTCGCGTGTATGCATGCGGTCGTAGACGACGCCGACGCAGAGGAACAGCGCGCCGGAAACGATGCCGTGCGAGATCATCTGGAACACAGCGCCGGCGACGCCCTGCTGGTTCGCCGCGAAAATGCCCATGGTGACGAAGCCCATATGCGCGACCGAGGAATAGGCGATCAGCTTCTTGACGTCCTCCTGCATCAGCGCCACCAGCGACGTGTAGATAATGGCGACGACCGACATGGTGTAAACCAGCGGCGTGAAGTCGTGGCTGGCGATCGGGAACATCGGCAGCGAGAAGCGCAGGAAACCGTAGCCGCCCATCTTCAACAGGATCGCCGCGAGGATGACCGAGCCCGCCGTCGGCGCTTCGACATGCGCGTCCGGCAGCCAGGTGTGCACCGGCCACATCGGCATCTTCACCGCGAAGGAGGCAAAGAACGCCAGCCAGCACCAGGTCTGCATGCCGGCCGGGAAATTGTAGCGCAGCAGCGTCGGTATGTCGGTAGTGCCGGCCTGCCAGTACATCGCCATGATGGCGAGCAGCATCAGCACCGAGCCCGCCAGCGTATAGAGGAAGAACTTGAACGAGGCATAGACGCGGCGCTGGCCGCCCCAGATGCCGATGATGAGGAACATCGGGATCAGGCCGCCTTCGAAGAACAGATAGAACAGCACCAGATCGAGCGCCGAGAAGGTGCCGATCATCAGCGTTTCCAGAACCAGAAACGCGATCATGTATTCCTTCACCCGCTTCTGGATCGAGGTCCAGCTGGCGAGAATGCAGATCGGCATCAGCGCCGTGGTGAGGATGACGAAGGGCAGCGAAATGCCATCGACGCCCATATGATAGGACGAAACGCCGAGCAGCCATTCGTATTTCTCGACGAACTGGAATTCGGCCGAGGCGGCGTCGAATCGATACACCATCACCAGCGACACGGCGAAGGTGACGAGCGTGGTCCACATCGAGATCCAGCGCGCCGTGCCCTTGGCGAGCGGGCCGTTGCCCCGCACCATCAGCATGACGAGCAGCGCGCCCAAGAGCGGCAGGAAGGTGACAACGGAGAGGACGGGCCAATTCATTTTAGTGCGTCCCCGCCGAGAACATGAACCAGGTGATGAAGGCGGCGGCGCCGATCAGCATGGCGAAGGCATAGTGATAGAGATAGCCGCTTTGCAGCCGCACCACGTTGCGCGTCACGTCAAGCACGCGCGCCGAGACGCCGTCCGGACCGAAGCCGTCGATCAGCCAGCCGTCGCCCTTCTTCCACAGCGAATGGCCGATCCATTTGGCCGGACGCACGAAGACGATGTCGTACAGTTCGTCGAAGTACCACTTGTTCAACAGGAAGCGGTACAGGAAATCGTGCTGACGCGCGAGTTCGACCGGAATGTCGGGGCGGCGGATATAGAAATGCCAGGCAATGACGAAGCCGATTACCATCATCACGGTCGGCAGCAGCGCGATGTGCAGCGGCACATGATGCAGGTCTTCGAGCACGGTATTGGTCTTGGCGAAGGTCAAGGACTCGCGGAAGAAATGCTCGACGCCTTGACCGGCAAAGACATCCTTGAACGGCAGCCCGGCCAGCACCGAGCCGATGGCGAGGAAGCCGAGCGGGATCAGCATCACCATCGGGCTTTCATGCGCTTCCTTCCAGTGCTTCACGCTGTGCGGCGCGCCGTGGAAGGTCTTGAAGATCAGGCGCCATGAATAGAACGACGTCAGCAGCGCAGCGGCGACCGTGCAGACGAAGGCATAGAGCGCCATCGGATTCTTGCCGACGTAGGCCGCCTCGATGATGGCGTCTTTGGAGAAATAGCCGGCAGTCAGCGGGAAGCCGGTCAGCGCCAGCGTGCCGATAATCATCACGATATAGGTGAAGGGGATGCGATCCTTCAGGCCACCCATGTTGCGGATGTCCTGCTCGTGGTGCATCGCGTGGATGACCGAGCCGGAGCCGAGGAACAACAGCGCCTTGAAGAAGGCATGCGTGAACAGGTGATACATGCCGACCGAATAGGCGCCGCAACCCATGGCGACGAACATGTAGCCGAGCTGCGAACAGGTCGAATAGGCAACGATGCGCTTGATGTCGTTCTGCACCAGGCCGATGGTCGCGGCAAAGATCGCCGTGGTGGCGCCGATGAAAGTGACGAAAGTCTGCGCGTTCGGTGCCAGTTCGAACAAAGGCGACAGCCGCGCCACCATGAACACGCCGGCGGTCACCATGGTCGCGGCATGGATCAGCGCAGAGACCGGTGTCGGGCCTTCCATCGCGTCCGGCAGCCAGGTGTGCAGCAGGAACTGGGCCGACTTGCCCATCGCGCCCATGAACAGCAGCAGGCAGATCAGAGTCAGCGCATCGGCATGCCAGCCGAAGAAGTCGATGAACTTGCCGGACAGAGCCGGCGCCTGCGCGAACACGGTGTCGAAATCGACCGCGCCGGTCATGGCGAACAGTGCGAAAATGCCCAGCGCGAAGCCGAAATCGCCGACGCGGTTGACGACGAAAGCCTTGATCGCGGCGGCATTCGCTTCCGGCTTCCGGTACCAGAACCCGATCAGCAGATAGCTGGCGAGGCCGACGCCTTCCCAGCCGAAGAACATCTGCACCAGATTGTCGGAGGTCACCAGCATCAGCATGGCGAAGGTGAATAGCGACAGATAGCCGAAAAAACGCGGCCGGTACGGGTCCTCGTGCATGTAGCCGATCGAATAGAGATGCACGACGCAGGATACCGAATTGACCACGACCAGCATCACCGCGGTCAACGTGTCGATGCGCAGCGCCCAGGCGATCTTCAGGTCTCCCGACACGATCCAGTCGAAAATCGGCACGCGCACGTCCTGGCCGCCGAAACCGACCTGCGCCAGCGCGATCCAGGACAGGATCATCGACACGGCGAGCAGCGTCGTCGTGATCAGTTCGACAAGGCGGGAACCGGCAGCGGCCGGCTCGACGGGGCCGTGACCATGATCGTCATGCCCGTGCGCGGCGTGATCGTGCGCATGGTCGGTCGCAGCATGCGCGTGAGCGTGAGCCGGTTGCGAGCCGTCGTCGCCCGGCGGCGGCGCTTCGCCCGGAAACCGCGCGCGCGCGGCAAACAGCGCGATCAGGCCGGCAAGAATGGCCCCGAGCAGCGGCAGAAAGACGATGGCCTGATACATCACGCTTTCCCTTGGCGCATGATCTGATCCGAAAACCGGTTCCCACTTTTCGGGATCATGCGCGTTCAGCCCTTCATCAAATTAATGTCCTCAACCGCGATGGTGCCGCGGTTGCGGAAGAAGACGACGAGGATGGCGAGGCCAATGGCGGCTTCCGCCGCCGCGACCGTCAGCACGAACAGCGCGAACACCTGGCCGACGATGTCGCCGAGATGCGTCGAGAACGCCACCAGGTTGATGTTGACCGCGAGCAGGATCAGCTCGATCGACATCAGGATGATGATGACGTTCTTGCGGTTCAGGAAAATGCCGAAGATCCCGAGCGTGAACAGGATGGCGGCAACCGACAGGTAATGACCAAGACCGATTGTCATGACGCGCTCCCGGTGCCGGTGCCGCCGGCCGTGTTGCTACCCAGCCCCTGCCCTTGCCGCACCTTGACGACTTGCATCGACATTTCCGGGGTGCGCGCATTCTGGATCGAGATGTCCTGCCGCTTGACGCGCTCCTTGTGGCGCAAAGTCAGGACGATGGCGCCGATCATGGCGACCAAGAGGATCATGCCGGAAATCTGGAAGAAGAAGACGTAGCGCGTGTAGAGCACAAGGCCGATGGCTTCGGTGTTGGTGATGCCCGCCGGAATCGGCGCGGTAATCGCCTGCGGCACGCCGGGCCCGATGACCCAGGCGCCGACCACCAGCAGCAACTCGGCGAGGAAGATGCCGCCGAGCAAAAGCCCGATCGGCAGATATTGCAGCACGCCGCGCTTCAACTCGGCGAAATCGACGTCAAGCATCATGACGACGAACAGGAACAGCACAGCGACCGCACCGACATAAACAACGACCAGGATCATCGCCAAAAACTCGGCGCCCATCATCACGAACAGGCCCGACGCATTGACGAAGGCTAGGATCAGATAGAGCACCGAATGCACCGGGTTCTTCGACGCGATCACCATGAAGGCGCTCGCGACCAGAATGCCGGCGAAGAGATAAAAGAAGGCAGCGACGATCATCTTGCGTTACCTGTAAGGCGCGTCGAGCGCTATGTTCTTGGCGATCGCCCGTTCCCAGCGGTCGCCGTTGGCGAGCAGACGGTCCTTGTCGTAGTACAGCTCTTCGCGCGTCTCGGTGGCGAACTCGAAATTCGGGCCTTCGACAATGGCATCGACGGGGCAGGCTTCCTGGCACAGGCCGCAATAGATGCACTTCACCATGTCGATGTCATAACGCGTGGTGCGACGCGTGCCGTCATTGCGGCGCGGACCTGCCTCGATGGTAATGGCCTGCGCCGGGCAGACCGCCTCGCACAATTTGCAGGCGATGCAACGCTCTTCGCCGTTCGGATAACGGCGCAGCGCATGCTCGCCACGGAAGCGCGGCGAAATCGGGTTCTTCTCGAACGGGTAGTTGATCGTCGCCTTGGGCGCGAAGAAGTAGCGCATGGCAAGACCCATGCCGACCACGAACTCCCAGAGAAACATTGATTTGGCTGCGCCGACGAGTCTCATATCATCCTCACTTCATCGCTGCCGTGACCAGATGGCCGTATTGCAGAACGCCCGCGACAATGACGACCATAGCCAGCGACAGCGGCAGAAACACCTTCCAGCCGAGACGCATCAATTGGTCGTAACGGTAGCGCGGCACGATCGCCTTGACCATGGCGAAGCCGAAAAACAGGAAGAACGCCTTCAGCACAAACCAGATCACGCCCGGCACCCAGGTGAAGGGCGCATAGGGCACCGGCGGCAGCCAGCCGCCGAGGAACAGGATCGTGCCCATGGCGCACATCGTGGCGATCGCCACGTATTCGCCAAGCATGAACATCATATAAGGCGACGAGCCGTATTCGACCATGAAGCCGGCGACCAGTTCGGATTCCGCCTCGACCAGATCGAAGGGCGGCCGGTTGGTTTCCGCCAGCGCCGAGATGAAGAACACGATGAACATCGGAAACAGCGGCAGCCAGTACCACGAGAAGATGCCGTAAGGCCCGTTCTGCGCCTCGACAATGGCCGTCAGGTTCAGCGAGCCGGCGCACAGCAGCACGGTGATGATGACGAAGCCGATGGAGACCTCGTAGGACACCATTTGCGCGGCCGAGCGCAGCGCGGCGAGGAACGGATATTTCGAGTTCGACGCCCAGCCCGCCATGATCACG
Source organism: Rhizobiales bacterium Ga0077525 (assembly GCA_001464835.1). GTDB lineage: Bacteria > Pseudomonadota > Alphaproteobacteria > Rhizobiales > Xanthobacteraceae > Pseudolabrys. Next base: position 19,353 of record LNDS01000051.1, read on the forward strand.
CCGTAGACCATCAGCGACGACACGGCGAAGATATAAAGAACGCCGACATTAATCTCGGCAATCGCCCAGCCAACATTGACCGGGATCACCGCCCAGGCGGCGAGCGCCAGCACGCAGGTGATGAGCGGCGCCAAAAGGAACACGCCCTTGTTGGCGCCGGCCGGAATGACCGGCTCCTTGACCATGAATTTCAGCAAGTCGGCGAACGACTGGAACAGGCCGAACGGCCCGACCACGTTGGGGCCGCGCCGCATCTGCACCGCCGCCCAGATCTTGCGGTCGGCGAGCAGAATATAGGCGATGGCGACGAGCAGGATCACCAGCAGCAGCACCGACTGCGCCAGGATGACGATGAGAGGCCAGAGCGTGGTCCAGAAGAATTCCATGGCCCTACTCCGCCGCCGTCAGGGATGAAGCGCCGGACGCGGCCAGCGCGAGCTTCGAACACTCGGCCATCACCGCCGACGCGCGCGCAATCGGGTTGGTGAAATAGAAATTCGACACCGGCGACACCAAGGCCGACTTCTCGGCCGTGCCGCCGAGTTTGCCGAGCGCCGCGATATCAAAGCCGGTGTCCGGCGCGATCTGGTCGAGCCGCATCATGTGCGGATGCGCGGCGTAGATCGCCTGGCGCAGCGCACCGAGCGTGTCGTACGGCAAGCGGCAGCCGAGCACGTCGGACAAAGCGCGCAGGATCGCCCAGTCCTCGCGCGCATCGCCCGGCGGGAACGCGGCGCGGTTGGCCATCTGCACGCGGCCTTCGGTGTTGACGTAAGTGCCGGACTTTTCCGGATAGGCAGCGCCCGGCAGAATGACGTCGGCGCGGTGCGCGCCGCGATCGCCATGCGTGCCGATATAGACGACGAAGGGCCCGGCCGGCACCTCGACTTCATCGACGCCGAGCAGAAACAACACGTCAAGCGCGCCGGCTTTCAGCATGCCGCCGGTATCGAGCCCGCCCTCGCCCGGCACGAAGCCGACATCGAGCGCACCGGGAAGCCCCGCTTCGGTGTGCAGGATGTTGAAGCCGTTCCAGCCGTCCTTGACGACGCCGAGCGAGCCCGCCGCCTTCGCCGCCATCGCCAGGATCGCGCCGCCATCGGCGCGGTTGAGCGCGCCCTGGCCGA
>LNDS01000052.1 GCA_001464835.1 Rhizobiales bacterium Ga0077525
CGCGGAGACCTCATCGCCCCGATTCCAACGATCAAAATCCGGGATCAGGATGCCCGTTTCGTCAATTACGCAACGATCCCCGTGGGGGAGAGGGTTGGAGTGAGGGGGCTAGTGACTCTATTGAAACCATAACCCCTCACCCGGCACACTTCGTGTGCCGACCTCACCCTGTGGGAGAGTGAAAGGAGCACGCATGCTGCCAAAACCCGACTTCGGCCTCCGCGAGGGCGAGGTCACAGTTGACCTGCCCGCCACGCCCGCCGCCGGCGTCTATTTCATCGGCCGCATCCGCACGCCGTGGACGACCCGCGATTCCTGCCCGAAAAACCCGGCCGGCTCGGAAGCCGTCTGCACTGTCGAACTGGAGGAGCGCTACGTGCCGGGCCTGAAAGAGGTCGAAACCTGCTCGCACCTCATCCTGCTCTATTGGATGGACAGAGCGCCGCGTAACCTCGTGCGACAGGTACCGGGACAATCCGGCGTTCAGCGCGGCACCTTTGCCTTGCGCTCGCCGGCCCGCCCCAACCCGATCGCCATGAGCGTGGTGCGCCTGCTCGGCGTCGACGGCAACGAACTCTCCGTCGTCGGCCTCGACTGTCTCGACGGCACGCCGCTGCTGGATATCAAGCCGTATTTGGCCTCGATCGACAGCAAGCCGGACGCCAAAGTCGGCTGGCGTGAACAGGGTTAGCAAATCGTAAACGCCAAATCGTCAATTTTACCAATAAAAACGGGGTGAAATCGCATCCCCGCTTTGGTTCCCTGCCCTCGCAAACATATGAGCCTTTTTGAACAGGAACCTTTGAACCTTCCCAATGGTTGCTCCCACGAATGAGACGAAACGGTGTTCGTCGGAGGGTAAAATGTCCAAATTGAATTCAACCGTTGCTGTTGCCGCCTTAATTGCCGCCGCCGCTTTGTCGAGCGCGACCGCGCAGGCGCAGTATTTCGGCCAGCCAGCCCCGCAGTATCAGGCAATGGAAGCCGAGCCGGACATGAACGCGCAGATGGACCCCCGCTTGCAGCGTCAGATCGTCAGCTATCCCACCCGCGAAGCGCCCGGCACCATCATCGTCGATACGCCGAACACGTATCTCTATCTCGTGCTCGGCGATGGCCAGGCGCTGCGCTACGGCATCGGCGTCGGCCGCGAAGGCTTCACTTGGGCCGGCGTCAAGACTGTCGCCAAGAAGGCCGAGTGGCCGAATTGGTATCCACCGGCCGAAATGATCGCGCGCCAGCCTTATCTGCCGCGCATGACCATGGGCGGCCCCGGCAATCCGCTCGGCGCGCGCGCTTTGTATCTCGGCACCAGCGAATACCGCATTCACGGCACCAACGATCCGACCACCATCGGCAAGAACGTGTCGTCGGGCTGCATCCGCCTCACCAACGAAGACGTCACCGATCTTTATGAGCGCGTGAAGGTCGGCGCCAAGGTGATCGTGCTGCCGCAGACCACCGAAGCCCGTGCGCCGGTTCAGCCGCGCCAGCAGACCGCGCAGCAGGTGTCGCTGACCTCGTCTTACGCGCCGCCGACCCGCGCGCAGCGCACCTGGGCCAGCATCGTCCCCGGCGACCTGTACTAAATTCCATCGCTTAACGAAAAACGCCCCGGTTTATACCGGGGCGTTTTTTTGCGCGGTTGACAGCACGATCAATTGCGCTAACGAATTCGCCCTCCGATCTCTATATCAATCAAGGATTTTACCTATGCGTATTGCAGCAATGGCGGCGGGCGCCGTCGGCGGATATTTCGGTGCGCGCATGGCCGCTGCCGGCCACGATGTTTTCTTCATCGCGCGCGGCGCCAATCTCGCCGCGATCAAGAACAACGGCTTGAAAATCGAAAGCGTGCACGGCGACTTGCATCTGCCCAAGCCGAACGTCACCGACGACCCCAAATCGGTCGGCCCGGTCGACATCGCGCTGTTCGCCGTCAAATTGTGGGATACCGAGAAGGCCGCCGAGCTAGCCAAGCCTCTGGTCGGGCCCAATACCCGCGTCATCACCTTGCAGAACGGCATCGACAGCGTCGAGCGCGTCGCGCCGATCCTTGGCGCCGACAAGACCGTCGGCGGCGTCACTTACATCGCCACCGTGATCGGCGCGCCCGGCGTTATCAAACACACCTCGCAATTCGCCAAGATCCGGTTTGGCCGCGCCGACAACAAGCCCGACGCCGCGCTCGATGCGTTTGTCGCCGCCGGCAAGGCAGCCTCGCTCGACATCGATCTTTCCGCCGACATTGCGCGCGAACGCTGGGAGAAATTCATCTTCCTCACCGCCATGGCCGGATCAACCGCGACCTTGCGTTCGTCCATCGGCCCGATCGCCGCCGATCCGGACACCCGCGCTTTCTTCGGCGACCTGATGAACGAGGCCTATGCCGTCGGCCGCGCCAAGGGCGTCGCGCTCGATCATGCCTTCGTCGATGAACGGCTCGCTTTCATCGGCAGCGACAAGATCGATCCCGGCATGAAAGCCTCGATGGCGCACGACCTCGAACGCGGCAACCGCCTGGAACTGGACTGGCTCGCCGGCACGGTGCGCGGCCTCGGCCGCGAACTCGGCGTGCCGACCCCGGCCAGCGACACGGTCTACACGGTGCTGAAGCTGCACCGGATGGGCGCCGCCTAAGGCTTCAAGATAATCTTGCCCAGCACTTGCCGCGCGTCGAGCATCTCGTGAGCGCGGCGCGCTTCGCTCAAATGCAGCCGCGCGAATATCGGCGGCTTCACCTTGCCCGCCGCGAACAGATCGAGCGTCGCCTGCGCCACGCGCCGCCGCGCCTCCGGATCATGATCGAAACTGTGCATGGTGAAGCAGCGCACCGCCGGACTGCGCGGCAGATGCGCGCGCATTTCCTTGAAAAGATCCTTTTCCGGCATGCCGCCGAGAACATTGAACGAGACGATCAACCCCATCGGCGCCAGCATTTGGAGGTTATCGGTAAAATTCTTGCCGGCGATATGATCGAGGATCAGGTCGACGCCGCGGTCATCGGTCAGCGCAAGCACGCCTGCCACCGCGCTCTGTTGCGCGTAGTTTATCGTATGGCTGGCCCCCTGCGCGGTGGCAAAGGCGCATTTCTCATCCGAGGCGGCGCCGGCGATCACGGTGATGCCATCGAGCCGGCATAACTGGATGATCGCTGAGCCGATGCCCCCGGCCGCGCCATTGACATACACCGTCTTCGCATCGATGCCGCGCGCCGCGACATGGAGCAGCGCATAGGCCACCTGATAATTCGGCACACTGACGGCGTCGTCGAAATCCATGCCGTCCGGCAGCGCTGTCACCTCGCCGGCCGGCACGGCGATTTGCTCCGCGTAGCAACCGCCGCCGAACCGATAGACCAGCACCCTCGAGCCGACACGCCAGGCGGTCACGCCTTTGCCAACCGCCTCGATCGTGCCGGCCATCTCCGCGCCCGGTATCGCCGGCAAAGGCGGCCGCCAGCGATAGACGCCGGTACGAAACAAGACGTCCGGCTTGCCGACGCCGATTGCCTGTGCGCGCACCAGCACTTCGCCCTCGCGCGGCAGCGGCGAGGGCACCTCGACATAGTCGAGCACCTCAGGGCCGCCCGACGCCGCGATCTGGATTGCCTTCATGCGTATCGCCCACCTTTTCGTGTCACAGCCTCGTGTGGCCGCCGACCTTCTTAGCCGGATTTGCCGGCGCGGGAACTGGCGAAACCACGCCGGGCGACCTAACATCACACCTCGCCGGCGAATCGGACGGGGGTCGGATGAGCGGACTGATCGACGACGCCATTTACTACCTCACCGCGCCGTTGCGCCTGTTCGGCCGTTCGCGCGCCTTCCGACTTGTCGCGCTGGCCACTGTCATTGTCGGCGGATTTTTCGTCGCCACTCTGTGGGCGCTCGACCGCTTCATGCCGGCCGGTCCCGACACCGCCGCCAAGCAGGCCGTCGCCAAACTCGAACCCTTGGCGCCATTGCAACCGCTGACGCGCGCCTCCTACGTCATCGCGCCGGTCGCAGTGTCGCTCAACGCCATCCAGCGCAGCCTGGAGGCGTCGGCGCCGCGCACCTTCTCCGGCAAGGGCGACAATCCGCTCAGCGGCCTTCTCTCCAAGGCCGACATCGGCATGACCATCAACCGCGGCAACATGGCGGTGAACGGCCGCGCCGGCGAAATGACCGTGCTGACATCGCTGAACGGCACGCTCAAGGTCACCGGCCAGTTGGCGGCGCAGGCCGGCAATCTCACCGGCGGCGCGGTCGGCGGCATTGCCGGCCTGCTCGACGGCGCGCTGGGCAGGGATGTCGGCAAGGTTGTCGGCGGCCTCACCGGCAAGGTGCTCGACCAGAATGTCGAACTGCGCAGCCAGGTCACCGTGCGCTCGAAGCCATCGATCGTCACCCACTGGCGGCTCCATCCGAATCTCGCCGCGCAGATCGCGGTCTCGGAAAGCGCCGTGCAGGTCGCCGGTCTCAAGATCAACATGGCGAACGAGGCCAAGCCCTTGATCGAGCGCGCCGTCAACGAGCAGGTCGCGGCGCTGGAAACGCGCCTGCGCAACGATCCGTTCATCGAGCACGCGGCGCGCGAGCAATGGGCCAAGATGTGCCGCTCGATTCCACTCGGCGGCGGCGACACCGGCCTGCCGCAGCTCTGGCTGGAAATGCGCCCGGTGCGCGCCGCCGCGGCGCAGCCGCAGATCGACGCGCGCAACATGACCTTGGTCGTCGGCATCCAGGCCGATACCCGCATCACGCCGAAAGAGTCGAAGCCGGAATGTCCGTTCCCCGCCGCGCTCGAACTGGTGCCGCCGATGGACAACGGCAAATTGTCGATCGGCGTGCCGATCGATGTGCCGTTCACCGAGTTGAACAAGCTGCTCAATGCGCAGCTCAAGGGCAAGCGTTACCCGGAAGGCACCAATGCGCCGGTCGAGGTCGAGGTGCGCAACGCCTCGCTCGCCGCGGCCGATGACCGCTTGCTGATCGCGCTCAAGGTCAAGGCGCATGAACGCAAGAGCTGGTTCGGCTTCGGCGCCGAAGCCAACATCAACATCTGGGGAAGACCGAAGCTCGATCCCGCCAAACAGGTGCTGAGCCTGACCGACATTTCGCTCGCCGTTGAATCGGAAGCCGCCTTCGGCCTGCTCGGCACCGCGGCGCGCGCGGCGATGCCCTATCTGCAACAGGCGCTGGCCGACAATGCGGTGATCGATCTGACGCCGTTCCTCAACGACGCGCGCAGCAAGATCAGCACGGCGCTCGGCGATTTTCGTCAGGCCAGCGAAGGCGTGCAGGTCGAGGCGGCAGTCAACAATCTGCGGCTGACCGGCATCGCTTTCGATAGCAACACCTTGCGCGTAATCGCCGAAGCCGAAGGCAGCGCGCGGGTGTCGGTGACGGACTTGCCGAGGATGTGAGATTAGTACTGTCGTCCCCGCGCAGGCGGGGACCCATACGCCGCAGTCTATGATGATCGCAGGGGTTATGGGTCCCCGCCTGCGCGGGGACGACGGACTTCACGCCCCGGCCTTACCCGTTTTCGCTCCGCTCACCGCTGTCGCCAGCTTCAGCGTCAGCAACTCATCCGGCTTGAAATAAAACAATTCATCCGGCGGCGTTTCCATCGCGTGCACCCAGACGCCGAGATCGATGCCCATGGCGCGCAGATAAGTCTGGCACTCGGCCGAAACGCGCTGCGCATTCTCCATGCCGGCCGCGCCCGTCATCTCGCGCGTCGTTGCCGCCGACACCTGATGCACGCCGATGGCCGACTTCGGTCCGGCGCGGCGTTCGACGCCGCCGGCAAACACCAGCGGACAGGACGAGGCGCAGTAGCGGCCGTTCTCGACTTCGGTGGCGAAGTTCCTGGCGCGAATGAGCTTGCCCATCGCCAGCGCGTCCTGCACCGAACCGCCGGGCGATTGCAGCACCACGGTCTTGACGTAGGAACCGCGTTTTTCGACTTCCTCGGCAAAGCGCGCCGCGGTGCCGGGATAGATCGTGCCGGTGGCGATGAGGCGGCCATCGGCCGCCAGTTCAAAACTCATCTTGTCGCGCAGCTTCGCATTGGTTTCGCGCAACGGCGCGCTGCGTTTCTCGCCACCGCGCCGCGTTTGCGGCAGCGGCGTCGCCGAAGGCTGCTCCGGAAACGGCTCGGCCTGCGACGGCAGCGACGCCATGCGTTCCGTGGCGCGCTTGTCGAGGTCGAGATAATCGAGCACCAGCACCGTCACGGTTGCCGCCAGCAGGCCGCGATACAGCCAGCGCAGCAGGTCATTCTCCGGCGAGGCCGAGAGCCAACGCTTTGCCGCCGCCTGCATCGATGGCAGCGCCACGGCGCTTACTCCTTCTTCGCCGCGCGCGCGGTCGACAACGCGGTGACATTCTCATCCGCAGCCGCTTGCGCCGCCGGCTGCAACGGCGCGTCGACTTCTGCGGGCGCCACCGGCGCATCCTTCTCGGCCTGCCGCCGCGCGTATTGCGCCAACTCGACCTCGCGCGCGAGACGCAACGCGGTCAGCAATTGCGCCGCCGTCATGCTGTCGGCGGCGACCGGCTCGTTCTCGTCGCGGATGCGCGCCTGCACCACGCAGAGGATCAGCACCAGCACAGCCGGCATCAGGTCGATCGAGATCGCGCCGGCCCAGCTCGGCAGAAAGTCGCCGGCGTAACGCAGCACGGCTTCCGCCGTCGACAATGGCTGAAACCGCGCCGGCTCGACCACCGGCACGGCGAGGATCTTGTCCGCCGCGTCCGACAATGCTTTCGCCTGCGCGCCGACCGCCTGCTCGACCTTGCCGACCACGGAGGTCTGCCGGTCGGCGAGATCGCCGCGGCCGCCCGCCGCCGGCGCGATGAAGCCGGATATCAATCCATCCGCCGCGCGCTTGACCGACGGCGCCACGGAGGTCTGCTGCAACTTGGCGATGACGCCCATCAGGCCCATCGTCTCTTTGCCGAACGCATCGGAACGCGTGTTGATCGGGCCGCGGTCGGACACCAGTTCGCGCATCTTCTCCAGATGCTTGCCGCCCTGCTCGTACAAAGCCTTCACCTTGTCGGCCGAGGAGCCGACCTCCTTGCCGAGATTGTCGAGTTGGTTCGACATCTGCGTCAGAAGCTGCACCACGGTGCCGGAGCCGGCGGTGCCGGTCAGCGAGCCGGCCCTTTCCGCGTCCGACAATCTGGCGAAGCGCGTCGATGCCATCTGGATGTCGGGCAACAGGCTCTGCGCCGCCAGCGCATTGTTATGCGCGCGGTCGAGATCGCGGGTGTAATTCTGCACCGAGACGCCGAGATGCTGCTGGATCGCGGCCGCGCCGGCGAGCGCCGATGCGTTCAGCCAGGCCGACATGGCGATGATCATCAGCGACCCGAGCCCCATGCAGGCAATCAGCAGGCCGCGGCTCCGCGAGTCGCGCACATGCGGCAGGAACCGCATCAGAAACGTCCAGAACGCATAGATGCCGATCGACACCGCGACCGAATAGATGATCGCGGCGAAGAACACGATGGTGGTGTCGCCGTTCAGGAGATCGCGGACGCCGAGATAGGTGTAGACGCCGCTGGCGAGCGCCAGCACGGCGAGCGTGACCTTGGTGGTGACTTCGAGCGCCGAGACGCCGTCGCGCAGAGCAATGGACATGAGTGTTGGCCGGCACTGTCGCGCCGCTCCCCCTCTTACGCCCCCGCGCTTTTGGATTGCCTCCACTAATCCGTTGCAATTTCGACGAATTTAAGATGGGCGGGATATGTCAAAAGACAGCCTTCGGGCCGATTGCGCCGCCGCGCCGTTGCGCCTAGATTGAGGGCATTCCGAGGGGTGCCCGCCACCGATACGGCGGGCTGAGAAAAACCCTTTGAACCTGATCCGGGTCATGCCGGCGAAGGGACAGGGACTTTGCCCCCAGCCGTGCTGTACCCGCAAACTTATTACGCGTGGAATGTCACGCAGGGAGAGCACGATGAACAAGCCGATCACCGCCGCCGATCTGGTCACGCCCAAGGTCACCACCGGCCCGCTTGCCGCCTCGCGCAAGGTCTATGCCTCTCCCCACTCAGCGCCGGAACTCCGGGTGCCGATCCGCGAAATCTCGCTGCACCCGTCGGCCAATGAGCCGCCGCTGCCGGTCTACGACACCACCGGCCCCTACACCGATCCCGATGCCGTCATCGACGTCGAGCGCGGCCTGCTGCGTCCGCGCATCGAGTGGGTGAAAGAGCGCGGCGGCGTCGAGGAATACGAAGGCCGCCCGATCAAGGCGGTCGATAACGGCAACGCCACCGGCAAATATCTCGCCCGCAATTTCCCGAACACGCCGAAACCATGGCGCGCCGTCAATGGCGCGCCGGTGACGCAATACGAATTCGCCAAGGCCGGCATCATCACCAAGGAAATGATCTACGTCGCCGAGCGCGAAAACCTCGGCCGCAAGAAGATGCTCGACCGCGCCGAAGCCGCATTGGCCGACGGCGAACAGTTCGGCGGCGCGGTGCCGGCCTTCATCACGCCGGAATTCGTGCGCTCCGAAATCGCGCGCGGCCGCGCCATTATCCCCAGCAACATCAACCACGCCGAACTCGAGCCGATGATCATCGGCCGCAACTTCCTGGTCAAGATCAACGCCAATATCGGCAACAGCGCCGTGTCGTCGTCGGTCGAGGAAGAAATCGAGAAGATGGTGTGGGCGATCCGCTGGGGCGCCGACACGGTGATGGACCTCTCCACGGGGCGCAACATCCACAACACCCGCGAATGGATTTTGCGCAACTCGCCGGTGCCGATCGGCACCGTTCCGATCTATCAGGCGCTGGAGAAGGTCGACGGCGATCCGGTCAAGCTCGACTGGGAAGTGTTCAAGGACACGCTGATCGAGCAGGCCGAACAGGGCGTCGATTATTTCACCATTCACGCCGGCGTGCGGCTGGCCTATGTGCCGCTGACCGCGAACCGCGTCACCGGCATCGTCTCGCGCGGCGGCTCGATCATGGCGAAGTGGTGCCTGTCGCGGCACAAGGAGAGCTTCCTCTACGAACGCTTCGACGAGATCTGCGACATCATGCGCAAATACGACGTGTCGTTCTCGCTCGGCGACGGCCTGCGCCCCGGCTCGATTGCCGACGCCAATGACCGCGCGCAATTCGCCGAACTCGAGACGCTCGGCGAACTGACGCAAGTGGCGTGGCAGAAAGGCTGCCAGGTCATGATCGAAGGCCCCGGCCATGTGCCGATGCACAAGATCAAGATCAACATGGACAAGCAACTCAAGGAATGCGGCGAAGCGCCGTTCTATACGCTTGGGCCGCTGACCACCGACATCGCGCCGGGCTACGACCACATCACGTCCGGCATCGGCGCCGCCATGATCGGCTGGTTCGGCTGCGCCATGCTCTGCTACGTGACGCCGAAGGAGCATCTCGGCCTGCCCGACCGCGACGACGTCAAGACCGGCGTCATCACCTACAA
>LNDS01000053.1 GCA_001464835.1 Rhizobiales bacterium Ga0077525
CTTGGCGAGCAACGCCAGCACTTCCGGCGACGGGTTGGCCTTCACGGCGTAAAACACGCGCGTGTCCGGCAACGCCTTCGCGAAGGTGTTGTAGTTCTCCTTGACCACGTCGAGGTCGACGACCAAGACGGGACCCTCGTCGACGCCGCGCTCGCGGCGGTCTCGCAAAAATTCACGGATGCGCTCGGTCATCGAACACACTCCTAAGCTCAAGGAACGGCTCTAGCCGTTCGATTTCGAGGTTGAGAGCCTTCAGCCCGGCGCGCGGTGGATACGCAGCCGTGCCTTGTTCTCTTAACCGCTAAAACTGCCTTGGCTTGGAGGGGATAACCCCGCCGCACTGCTGGCAAAGATGGACAAGCCTCGTCGGTGACCCGTCGCTGGCGGTGGAAGGCCAGCAGAGACCAAAGAAGCCCGCTCCGTCGTTGCTTTAAGTCGCGTCCCCTGCGGAGAGCAGAGTGCGCCGGTTTCGCCTCCGGCTGCCAATCAGAAGACTTGAGGCTACTTACTCTTCCCGTGGGAAGGAGCTCGCTTACCTCAGGCGGCTGGCGGGCCTCTTGTCCCGCTACCTACCGATTGACACACGACCACAGGCACGTGCGAAATTGGGCAAAACTGAAATAACATTATTTTCGCGGAGTGCAAGAGATTTTCTTCTCCGCACCGCAAAACTTCCTTAACAAGTCGAGAGATGGTGGTGCGCGTCGCCTCAGGCGCGCGCGGTGAACGGCTCGATGCGGTGCGCGTAGCGCACGAACTGCGCCATGACGACGATGCCGAACAGCACGAAGATGCCGTCGAGGATGCGCTGGCCGGTCGAGCCGAGATCGAACAAGGTCGCCAGCGCCCACGAGCCGGCGAAGGCCGCGCCGAACACTTCGGCGCCGATCAGGATGGCGACGCTGATGACGGTGCTGACGTTGGTCCAGTTGATGCGGCGGCCTTCGAGCATGGCGGTGTCCTTTGCGAGTGGCCGCAATCAACCTGAATTTGGCTCGTGAATCAAGCCTATAGGATACCGCAGGCGATTGATCTGGCGCATGGCGCACGGCGTTTTTTGGGCGGATTATGGCCTCATGACGGCACAGCGCGCGCGCAGTCTGATCCGCCAGCTCCTCGCCGGGTTGGTCGCTTTGGGTTTGGCGGCAGGCCTTGCCGTCAAGCTCGTCGGCCTCGGCGCGTGGTCCGGCACGATCTTCACGGCGGTGGTCGTGCCGGTGCTGGTGGTGCTGGTGGTCGAGATCGTCACCAGCCTGCGGCGGGGCGACGTTGGCCTCGACATCGTCGCGGCCCTGTCGATGACCGCTGCGCTGACGTTTGGCGAGAGCCTGGCGGCGGCGATCGTGGCGCTGATGTATGCCGGAGGCCAGTTCCTCGAGGCCTATGCCGAGCGTCAGGCGCGCCGCGAGATGACCGAGTTGTTGTCGCGGGTGCCGCGTACGGCGCTGCGGCATCGTGACGGGCAGCTTGAGGAGGTGGCGCTCGACCTCATTCTGCCCGGCGATCTCCTGCTGATTCGGCAAGGTGACGTGGTGCCGGTGGACGGCGCGGTCGCGTCAGGCGTGGCGGTGCTGGACCAGTCGTCGCTGACTGGCGAATCGCTGCCGGTGAAGCTCGTGGCAGGGCAATCCGCGCTGAGCGGTTCGGCCAATGCCGGCGACGCCTTCGATCTGAAGGCCGAGCGGCTGGCGGCGGACAGCACCTTTGCCGGCGTCGTCCGGCTGGTCGAAGCGGCGCAGCATTCGCGCGCGCCGATGGCGCGGATGGCCGATCGCTTCGCGCTTGTCTTCCTGGCGGTGACGGTTGCGCTCGCCACCGCTGCCTGGTGGCTGACCGGCGATCCGATCCGCGCGGTGGCGGTGCTGGTGGTGGCGACGCCGTGCCCGCTCATTCTGGCGGTGCCGGTCGCGCTGGTGTCCGGGTTGTCGCGCGCCGCCAAGCTCGGCATCTTGATCAAAGGCGGCCGCGCCATCGAGATGCTGGCGCGGGTGAAGGTGTTGGTCATCGATAAAACAGGCACGCTGACCATCGGTCAGGCTAAAATTGTCGCCACGCGCACCGCCGACGGCACCAGCGCCGACGAGGTGCTGCGGCTGGCCGCTTCGCTTGACCAGGGTTCCAAGCACATCGTCGCGCAGACCATCGTCGATGCCGCGCGCGTCAGAGGACTGACCTTGGCGGTGCCGACCGATCTCGTCGAGACGCCGGGCGAGGGCATTACCGGCAAGATAGACGGCCGCGAGGTGACAGTCGGCGGCCTGCGTTACGTCGCCGGCTTGATCGGCGATCGGGCCGACCCGTTGCTCGATCATGAGCGGCCGCCCGGCGCGCTCGCCGCCGCTGTGGCCGCCGACGGCAAACCGATCGGCGTTCTGATCCTGGCCGACGAGTTACGCGCCGGCACGGAGAAGCTCATGCGGTCGCTGCGCGCGGAAGGCATAGAGCGCATCGTCCTGGCGACGGGGGACCGGCACGAGGTTGCCAAGTTCATCAGCGTCGGGCTCGGCCTCGATGCGGTGCGTTCGGAACTCACACCCGACCAGAAGGTTCTGTTGGTGCTTTCGGAGCGCAAGAACGGCCCGGTGATGATGATCGGCGATGGCGTCAATGATGCGCCGGCGCTGGCGGCCGCCGACATCGGCATGGCGATGGGCGCGCGCGGCACGGCCGCCTCGGCCGAGGCGGCCGACGTGGTGCTGCTGGTCGATCACCTCGACCGCGTGCTGCCGGCCGTTAGGATAGCGCGCCGCTCACGGCGTATCGCACTCGAAAGCGTTGTCGCCGGCATTGGCCTGTCGCTGATCGCGATGGTGGCGGCGGCGTTCGGCCTGATCGCGCCGGTACAAGGCGCGCTGTTGCAGGAAGTCATCGACGTCGCGGTGATCTTCAATGCGCTACGGGCATTGCGCGGTTGACGCGCTTCGCGCTTTCGGTGCCGATAAAGTTCCGCGAACGTGCGCCGCGCAATTGCCTCATTGGAACAGGAACGGCTGCCGTCCCAACGCATTGACCCTGCGACCGGGCAAGCCGGCATCCAATCACACACAAAAATTTCGAGGAGTAACTCATGGGTCTGTTTAGCAAGGACATCAAGACGATGGACGATCTGTTCGTCCACACGCTCAAGGACATTTATTACGCCGAAAACCAGATCGCCAAGGCGTTGCCGGGCATGGTCGAGAAGGCGACCGACCAAGGCCTCAAGCAGGGCTTCCAGTCGCACCTCGCCGAGACCAAGGGTCACATCCAGCGGCTCGAGCAGGTCTTCAAGATGCACGGCGTCAAGGTCGAGGGCGTCAACTGCCCGGCAATCGACGGCATCTTGGAAGAGGCGGACGAGATCGCCGGCGAGGTCGAGGACAAGCAGGTGCTCGACGCCGCTTTGATCGCCGCCGCGCAGGCGGTCGAGCACTATGAGCAGGCGGTCGAGCACTATGAGATGACCCGCTACGGCACCCTGATCGCCTGGGCCAAACAGCTTGGCCGCCCGGACTGCGCGTCGGTGCTGGAGCAGAACTTGAAGGAAGAGAAGGCGGCCGATCAGAAGCTCACGGGCCTGGCCGAACGCGGCATCAACGCCAAGGCGGCGTAACGAGGCGGCGTGACACAGGCTGCCCTGATAGAGGCAGCAAGATTGTCGCGGGCCCATTTGGGACGCTGACGATCCGAAAAGACCCTGGCCCGGCCAGGGTCTTTTTGTTTGCCTAGCGGTCCTGCCGGATCGCCATCCAGGCAACCCCCGCCGCCACGACCGTCAGCACGCCCGCGGCGGCGTAAGCAAGATATTCGGGCCAGCCCGGATCCTGCTCGACTGCGAAACCCAGCAGAAACGGGATGGGCCATATGAAGATGATGATGTGGCGGAGAATGCTGGAAAATCTGTCCATACGCGAAAATAGCCATGAACCAGGCAAAATTCCCGGTGCATTTTGCCACGGCATGCAGGTTTTGTTTGGTGCGGACATGCACTAGATGAAGATCATGACCGAAACCCATTCCACCGCTGCCCCCACCCACAATCCGCTGCTTGCCGACTGGACCGGCGCCTTCGCGCTGCCGCCCTTCGAGGTCCTCAAGCCGGAGCATTTCCGCCCGGCCTTCGACCACGCTCTGGCCGAGCACCGCGCCGAGCTGGACGCCATTTCCGCCAATCCGGAACGGCCGACCTTCGACAACACCATTGTCGCGCTGGAAAAAAGCGGCCACGCCCTCGACCACGTCGCCAATGTGTTCTTCGCCAAGGCCGGGGCCGATACCGGCGAGGCCATCGAAGCTATCGAGCGCGACATGTCGCCGCTCCTGGCGCGGCACTCGAACGCCATGTATCTCGACCGCGCGCTGTATGCCCGCATCGGCGACCTCTACGCCCGCCGCGCCACGCTCGGCCTGACGCCGGAGCAGGCCCGCGTGCTCGACCGCTATCACACCCGATTCGTCCGCGCCGGCGGCGCGCTCGACAAGGCGGCGCAGGACAGGCTGGCCGCCATCAACGAGCGCCTCGCCACGCTCGGCACCCAGTTCGGCCAGAACGTGCTGGCCGACGAGAAATCCTATGCGCTCATCCTCGACGAGGCCGACCTCGCCGGCCTGCCGGATTTCGCCCGCGCCGCCGCATCGGCCGCCGCCGCGGAGCGCGGCCACAAGGGCAAATATGCCATCACTTTGGCGCGTTCGTCCTGCGAAGGCTTTCTCCAGTTCTCATCGCGCCGCGACCTGCGCGAGAAGGTGTTCAACGCCTGGATCAAGCGCGGCGAAAACGGCGGCGCAACCGACAACCGGGCCCTGATCGCGGAAATGGTGGCGCTGCGCGGCGAGCGCGCGAAGTTGCTCGGCTTCGCCACGTTTGCCGACTACCGGCTCGACGATTCCATGGCAAAGACGCCGAAGGCCGCGCGCACGCTGCTCGACAACGTCTGGGGCCGCGCCAAGATCAAGGCCGGCATGGAGCGCGACGCGCTGCAAGAAATGATCGCGCAGGAGGGCGGCAACTTCGCGCTCGCCCCGCACGACTGGCGCTATTACGCCGAGAAATTGCGCAAGGCGAAATACGATCTCGATGAATCCGAGATCAAGCCGTACTTCCAGCTCGACAAGATGATCGACGCCGCCTTCGAGACGGCGACGCGGCTGTTCGGCCTCCGCTTCAAGCCGGTCGATGTGCCGCTCTATCACCCCGACGCGCGCGCCTGGGACGTCACCGACGCCGCCGGGAAACATGTCGGCCTGTTCATCGGCGATTATTTCGCCCGCGGCTCCAAGCACTCCGGCGCCTGGATGACCTCGATGCGCGACCAGCAGAAGCTTTCAGGGGATATCCGCCCGATCATTCTCAATGTCTGCAATTTCTCCAAGCCCGCCGCCGGGCAACCGGCGCTGCTCTCCTTCGACGACGCTCGCACGCTCTTCCACGAATTCGGTCACGGCCTGCACGGACTCTTGTCGAACGTGACCTATCCGCTGCTCGCCGGCACCGCGGTGTCGAGCGACTTCGTTGAACTGCCGTCGCAGCTTTACGAGCACTGGCTCGAAGTGCCGGAGATCCTCCAGAAATACGCGCGCCACGCCAAAACCAACGAGCCGATGCCGAAGGCGATGTTCGACAAGCTGTTGGCGACGCGCACTTATGGCCAGGGTTTCGCTACGATCGAATATACCTCCTGCGCGCTGGTCGATCTCGACATTCACGCGCTGCCCGACACCGCCGCGCTCGACGTCACCAAGTTCGAGCGCGACACGCTCGCCGCGATGAACATGCCGGCGGAAATCGTCATGCGGCACCGCCTGCCGCACTTCCAGCATTTGTTCTCCGGCGGCGGCTATGCCGCAGGCTATTACTCTTACATGTGGTCGGAAGTGCTCGATGCCGACGCCTTCGAGGCCTTCACCGAAACCGGCAATGCCTTCGATCCGGCGATGGCGAAAAAACTGCGCGACTTTATCTACAGCGCCGGCAACCTGCGTGATCCGGGCGAGGCCTATGTCGCCTTCCGCGGCCGGCTGCCGTCGGTCGAGCCGCTGTTGAAGAAGCGCGGGCTGGTTCAGTTTAATACTGAAGCCTAAGTGCCGAGGAATCCTGTTAACGCGCCAATAAAGAATCCAGCTAGCATTTTCACTGCATCAACTGCAGCATCGATTGCTTTCGTATTAGTTGACTTCGAGAGCGTATAGAGTGCCCAGAGAAACAAAATGAAAAGTGCAACAAAAATTCCAGACAGAATTGCGCTTTTTAGCAAGCCTGAGAATGCTGGGGATTGAGTTGGGCCACTTGCGGCGAAAGCTGTAGAAATAAATAGGTCCAAACTTCCTGTTTTATTTGATCTAAAAAACGCCGTGAGTTTCTCAAGCAAGTCTGATGCTGTAATAGCTGTGGTAATAAGTGACGAAAGAAGGCCAACTATGGCAGCAATTGCCGTATGCGTGAAGCTAGATCGAAATGCGAAACTGAGTCTATCGCGGGTGCCAAGCTTCACAAAAATTTCGACATCTTTGACCTTCTTTGTTTCCGATACTGTATGGCGATCGTTATTGGTATCATCAGTCGGCATGTCCCCCTCCTTGGCCCAGTTTCAACCCTAGGTTACTTTATGCAGAAGCTTTAAGTCCAGCCATGGACCTCCACACCGCCGGTCATCGCAAGGGCGTCGTCTGCGCGCCGCATGCTTTAGCGGTCGAAGACGGCCGCGCCATTCTCGCCGAAGGCGGCAACGCCATCGAGGCGATGCTGGCCATGGCGGCCTCGATTGCCGCCGTCTATCCGCACATGAACCATATCGGCGGCGACGGTTTCTGGCTGATCCGCGAGCCGAACGGCCGCGTCCGCGCCATCATGGGTGCGGGCAGGGCGGGCGCCAAGGCGACGCCGCGTTTTTACAAGGACGCCGGCCATTACGACATTCCGACCCGCGGGCCGCTGGCGGCGCTCACCGTGCCCGGCGCGATTGCCGGCTGGATGCTGGCGGTGGAAGCGGCGAAAGCGCAAACCGGCAAGGGCATCAACAAGGGCGGCTCGCGCCTGCCGCTGCATGTGCTGTTCGACGCCGCCATCCGCCGCGCCCGTGAGGGTTACAAAGTGACGCGCAGCCAGGCGCAGCTCACGCGCGATAAACTGGCCGAGTTGCAAAACGCGCCGGGCTTCGCCGATGCCTTTCTGGTTGACGGCAAGCCGCCGGAGGCGGGTGCCACTTTGAAGCAAACGAAATTGGCCGCGACGCTCGATCATCTCGCCAAGGCCGGCCTTGGCGATTTCTATCGCGGCGATGTCGGCCGAGAGATCGCCGCCGATCTCGAGCGCATCGGTGCGCCGGTGACGCGCGCCGACCTTGAAAAATACGAGGCGAAAATCGCCGAGCCGCTCAGCGTCGCCATCAATGGCGCGACGCTCTACAACACGCCGCCGCCGACGCAAGGGTTAGCCTCGCTGATCATCCTGGCTCTGTACGACCGCCTGCGCGTCTCCGACGCGGAAAGCTTCGCGCATATCCACGGCCTGATCGAATCCACCAAACGCGCCTTCATCGTCCGCGACCGCGAAGTCACCGACCCCGATCACATTGACGGCAATCTCACGCGCTTTCTCGACGCGCCGTTCCTCGACAACGAGGCGACCAAGATCGACATGAAGCGCGCGGCGCGCTGGCCGTCTCCCGAAGCGCGCGGCGATACCATCTGGATGGGCGCAGCGGATTCATCCGGCCTCGTCGTCTCCTACATCCAGTCGATCTATTGGGAGTTCGGCTCCGGCTGCGTGCTGCCGGCGACCGGCGTGCTGATGCAGAACCGCGGCTCCAGCTTCTCGCTCGATCCAAAGGCGGTGAATGCGCTGGAGCCGGGCCGCCGCCCGTTTCACACGCTCAATCCGGCGCTCGCCGCGCTCAGGGATGGCCGCGTCATGGCTTACGGCACCATGGGTGGCGACGGCCAGCCGCAATCGCAGGCGGCCGTGTTCACCCGCCACGTCACCTACAAGCAGCCGCTCGACAAGGCGCTCGACGCGCCGCGCTGGCTCTTGGGCCGCACCTGGGGTTCGAGCCAGACAAACTTAAGGGTGGAGTCCCGTTTCGACGGCCATCTCATCGACCGGCTGATGTCGGCCGGCCACGATGTGCAGGTGCTGGACGAGGGCTATTCCGACACGATGGGCCACGCCGGTGCTGTCATTTTTCACCCCGACGGCACGCTGGAAGGCGGCCACGACCCGCGCGCCGACGGCGGCGCGGCGGGGGTTTAACTGTTACAATGTTGCCGCCTCGTTTATGCCGCACTCCGTGATAATGTGCCGCTCATGAAACTCCGAATTCTCATCGCCGCCTTTTTGGCCCTGGCCACCGCCGCGCCGGCTTTGGCCCATCCCCATGTCTGGGTGACGATGCGCTCCGAGGTGCTCTATGCGCCGGACGGCACCATCACCGGCGTGCGCCACGCCTGGTCGTTCGACGACATGTTCTCGGCCTTCGCCACGCAGGGTTACGAAGGCAAGGTCAAGGGCGAATTCACCCGCGAGGAACTGGCGCCGCTCGCCAAGGTCAATGTCGAGTCGCTGAAGGAATACGACTACTTCACCTACGCCACCGTCGACGGCGACAAGGTGCGGATGACCGAACCGCTGCCGGATTATTATTTGAGCTTCGAGAATCAGGTGCTGACCTTGCACTTCACCATTCCCTTCGAGAAGCCGGCGAAGGCGAAGCGGCTCAATGTCGACATCTACGACCCGACGATCTTCGTCAATTTCGAATTCGCCAAGAAGGACGCCGTGTCGTTGTCCGGCGCGCCGGCCGGCTGCAAGCTCGACACCGTGCTGCCGCGCGAAATGACCTATGCCGAGGGCAAGAAGCTCTCGGAAATTCCCGCCGACCAGCCCAACACGACGATGGCTTTCGGCGCCCAGTTCGCCAACAAGATACTGGTGAACTGTCCGTAGCCGGACGGCCGTCAATCGCGGGAACAATCGATGATGATATGGCTCGCCCGGCGATCCGCACTGACGCAGTGCTTTATCCTCATCGCTTTCGTGTTGTGCGTTCTCGGCCTTATCGACGCGGCCATGGCGCAGCCGTTCGGGGTGACGCGCCCGCCGGCGCAACCTGACAGCGGCGGCCTGACTGGCTGGATCCTGCACAAGCAGGCCGAATTCTATCGCATGCTGTCGGGAGGCATTCGCGCCGCCAAGGCCGATGGCAGCGCCACCTGGGCGCTGCTCGGCATATCCTTTGCCTATGGCGTTTTTCATGCCGCCGGTCCCGGCCACGGCAAGGCGGTGATTTCAGCTTATCTGGTTGCCAATGACGAAACCTGGAAGCGTGGCATCGCGCTGTCCTTTGCCTCCGCTTTGCTGCAAGCCATCACCGCGGTCGCGGTGGTCGCCATTGTCGCCATGCTGTTAGGGGCGACATCGAAGGCGATGGGCGACACCGTGCGCGTCATCGAGGTCGTCAGCTACGGTCTGATCGTGCTGATCGGCCTGCGGCTGTTGTGGGTCAAGGGCCGCGCCTTCCTGGCGCTGCTGTGGCCGCGAAAGCCCGCGCACGCTCACGCGCATCATGATCATGCGCATGCGCACGATCATCATCATCACGATCATGCGCACACACACGATCATCACCACGGCCACGATCACGCTCACGATCATCACGACCACGCCGATGAAGCCCACGCCTGGGGCCACGCGCATGCGCCGGAGCCGCGCGAGCTTGCCGGCCGCGACTGGTGGAAGCGCGGCCTGACAGCCATCGTCGCCGTTGGCTTACGGCCCTGTTCCGGCGCGATCATCGTTCTGGTTTTCGCTCTGGCGCAGAGCATGTTCTGGACTGGCGTCGCCTCGACCTTCGTTATGGGCCTCGGCACCGCGATCACCGTCTCGGTCATCGCCACCATCGCAGTCGGTGCGCGCGGCCTCGCCGGCAAATTCGCCAAGGCGAAACCGGGCGCCGGCATGGTGCTGTTGCGCGGGCTTGAAACCGCCGCCGCCGGCTTCATCGTCGTGTTCGGCGCGCTGCTGCTGATGGGCTATATGGTCAGCGAGCGCATGATCGGCGTCTGATTGCCATCGCGCAATTTTAAGTCTGCCATCGCTGGATAAGTATTGCCCTTCGCCCGGCTGCCGCTAGCCTTGTTGGCAAGGGAGCGCGTCATGCCGGGAATTTTCCTGAAAGAACTCAGCGTCGAGCATCCGATCATCCTGGCCCCGATGGCAGGTGGATCGGGCACGCCGGAGCTTGTCGCCGCCGTTTCAAATGCCGGTGGGCTCGGCTCCTGGGGCGGTGGCTATGCGACGCCGCAGCAGATCATCGATGCCGCCAAACAAATCCGCGCGCTGACCGCGAAGCCCTTCGCGCTCAATCTGTTTGCCGGCGGCTATAACATCCGGCCGCCGGTCGATCCGGCGCCAATGCTGGCGCTGGTCGCCAAAGCGCATGAAGCGCTCGGCCTGCCGCCGCCGGTGCTGCCGCCCGTGCCTGAAAATCCCTTCGATGAGCAACTTGCGGCGGTGATTGAAGCCAGACCGGCTTTGTTCAGTTTTACGTTCGGCATTCCAAACGCCGATGCCTTGGCGCGCCTGCGCAAAGCCGGCATTCGCACTTGCGGCACGGCGACGACGGTGCAAGAGGCCCGCGCGCTGCACGATGCCGGCGTTGAATCCCTCGTCGCGCAAGGCGAGGAAGCCGGCGCGCACCGCGGCACCTTCCTCGGCGCCATGGAAGACTCGATGGTGCCGTTGCTTGAATTGACGCGCGCGATCGCCGCCGCCGTGCCGCTGCCGGTGTTCGCCTCCGGCGGTCTGATGGACGGCCGCGATATCAAGCGCGCGCTTGCGGCCGGCGCGCAGGCGGCGCAGCTCGGCACCGCGTTTCTGGTTTGCCCGGAAAGCGGCGCCGCCGAGCCTTACAAAAAGGCGCTGCGCGATGCGCGCGAGGACACCACCGTCATCACCCGCGCTTACTCCGGTCGCGAGGCGCGCGGCCTGCGCAATGCCTTCATCGACATGACCGCCGATACGCCGATCCTGCCGTTCCGCCAGCAGAACGATTTGACGCGGCCGATGCGCACCGAGTCGGGCAAGAAGGGCACGCCGGAATACATTTCGCTGTGGGCCGGCCGCGGCGTCACGCGCGCGCGGGTGATGCCGGCGGCGGACCTGATGAAAACTTTAATCGTGGAAATCGCTGGCGCGTAATTCGATCGGCTGGCCGTGCGGGGTGCGGTCGCAGGCATGGTCCCAGGCGTCGCGCGTGCGATGCAAGGTTTGCGCCGTCGCCACGCCTTTTTCCGCGACCATGCGCTCCAGCGCTGCGAGCCAGTGCGAATAATAGGTTTCGCCGGTGTCGGGATCGCCGGCGGCTTGCGCGCGCTTGATCTCATCGGCGAGCGCCGCCGCCCATTCGCTCCAGGTGAACAGTCCGCGATCGTACAGCGCCAGCGTCATCGCAAAGGCCTGCGCCTCCCACGGTTCGCGGAACACCGGGCCGTCGTCGTCCTGCGGAATGCCGGGCACGGCGCTGGCCGCCTGCATCGCAGTGGCGTTGGTCATCACGCCTTCTCCAGATACGGCTCGAACGCTTCGATGGAAACCTTCAGCGTCGGATCGGCGTCGTCGCCCCACAATTCGCGGGCGTCGAACACGACCGTATAAAGCCACTGCGGGTTTTCGCCTTTGTCATGCGCGGCGGTGTCGGGAAAGACATGGCAGCCATTGATGCGCTCGACAATGCCGGCATGGCCGCGCACGTAACGCGGCAGTCTGGTATGCGTCAGCGGATTGATGTTCTTCGCGCGCACTTTGTCGCCGGGTTTGAAGATCGCCGGCGCTTTGGCTTCGCGGCCGAAACTGCCACGCACCATGACGCGCTCGACATCGGCCACGGCGAACTTGCCGCGCTTGAGCGGTGGGCTTTGCCGCAGCGAATGGCCGGCATCGACCTCATCGCGGCCGACCATGCCGCGCGCGACCATCTGGTCTTCGATCGCCAGAAACCATTTCTTGTAATAGGAACTGGCGAGATAGACCTCCGGCGGCAACGACTCGCGGGCGAAGCGCTGCGAGTCGATATTGATCCCGCCATTGGCGCCCATCACGCGCACCATCGCCATGACGCGGGCTTCCCATTGTTCGTGGAAAGTCGGCTCATTCGGCTCCGGCTCGACTTTGCCGAAACCGTCCATGCCCCCCATATCGTGCACGCCGTTCATGGCACTGCCTTCGGCAAACCCGTGCCGATCATGCTGTCCCGCGTGACGATCTCTGCGAGGCGTTCCTCGCTCCAGCCTTCGGTGCCGGCAGGGCGCATCGGCAGAACCAGAAAGCGCGTTTCGGCGGTCGAATCCCAGACCCGGATTTCAGTGTCCTTCGGCAGCGTCACGCCGAAGTCGTTCAGCACGCCGCGCGGGTCTTTCACCGCGCGCGAGCGATAGGGCGAGGCCTTGTACCAGACCGGCGGCAGGCCGAGCATTTCCCACGGATAACAGGAGCACAGAGTGCATACGACCATGTTGTGCCGCTGCGGCGTATTCTCGACCGCGATCAAATGATCGCCGACGCGGGCCACATGGCCAAGCGTGCCGATGGCGGCCGAGGCGTCGTCGAGCAGGGCCTGCTTGAAGGCCGGGTCGGTCCACGCCTTGGCGACGACGCGGGCGCCGTTGCGCGGGCCGATCTTGGTTTCATAGGCTTCGACAATGGCGTCGAGCGCGGCCGGATCGACATAGCCTTTTTCGGTCAGCACGGTTTCCAGCGCGCGCACGCGCAACTGCGTCTCCGACAGCTCGGAATGCTCGTGGTCGTGATGGTGGTCGTGGGAATGATCGTGATCGTGTGCCATGGCCGTGAATATAGCCGACCCGCGCGTCTAATCCCACACCCCGACATGCTGTTCCGCCGCCTCGTCCTCCAGCAGCGGGCCTACCACTTCGACCTTGCGCTGGCCGGCGGCGAAGACGGTGCGGCAGGGCAGATCCAGCGTCGGATTTTCCGCGTGGTCGCCGGTGATCGTTTTCAGCCGCGCTTCGGACAGGCCATAGACGACGCGGCCGATGCCGGCCCAGTAGATCGCGCCGGCGCACATGGCGCAGGGCTCGGCCGAGGAATACAGCGTGCACTCGGCCAGTTCGTCCGGCTCGAAAGCCTTGCAGGCCGCGGTCGCCAGCAGGCGTTCGGCATGCGCCGTCATGTCGCCGTCCGGCAGATAGCCGTTTTCCGCCTCCAGTAGCACTTCGCCATCGGGTCCGACGAGAATCGCGCCGAACGGGTGGTTGCCATGTTCCAGCGCGCTTTCGGCGACGTCGAAGGCGCGGCGCAACTGGTCTTCATCGCTTGGTTTCATACAGGACGCTTCTGCCGACTCGCGGAAGGCAAATTTAGCGGAACATGGCCCGCTGTGCCATCATCCGGGGGATGAAAAGGTTTGCCGATTCCATTGACCGGCTGAGTGCAGCCATCGGGCGCATGGTGGCGTGGCTCGCGCTCGCGGCCGTGCTTGTGCAATTTGCCCTGGTGGTTGCTCGTTACGTTTTCGGCTTCGGCTCGATCTGGCTGACCGAGGCGGTGGTCTATGGCCACGCCGCCTTATTCCTGCTGGCGGCGGCCTGGACCTTGCGCGATGGCGGCCATGTCCGCGTCGATATTTTCTACGCCGGCGCCACGCCGCGCACGCGCGCCATTGTCGATCTCGCCGGCGCGCTTTTGTTGCTGCTGCCTTTCGCCGGAGTGCTGCTTTGGCTGGCGCTGCCCTATGCCGCGCGCTCCTGGGCAATTCTCGAGCGCTCGCAGGAATCCAGCGGCCTGCCTCTGGTCTTCGCACTCAAGACGCTTATCCCGGTCTTTGCCGTGTTGATGGCGCTGCAAGGCGTGTCGCAAGCGATCCGCGCGGCGCAGGCGCTCAAGGATGCGCCGCGATGAGCTTCCCCGAACTCCTCGCCATCCTCATGGTCGCCGCCGTGGTGCTGGCGCTGATGGCCGGTTACCCGGTGGCGCTGACGCTCGCCGGCGTGTCGCTCGGCTTCGCCGTCCTCGGCCACGCGCTTGGCGCGATGCACTTCGCCATTCTAGGCGCGCTGCCGCAGCGCATCTTCGGCGTCATGACCAACGACGTGCTGCTGGCGATCCCGATGTTCATCTTCATGGGCGTGATGCTGGAGCGCTCCCGCATTGCCGAGGATCTGCTCGAGCGCATGGGCCGCCTGTTCGGCACGCTACGCGGCGGGCTTGGTTATTCCGTGGTGCTGGTCGGCGCGCTGCTGGCAGCCTCGACCGGCATGGTCGGCGCGACGACAGTGACCATCGGCCTTATCATGCTGCCGGCGATGCTGCGCTACGGCTACGACCCGCGGCTCGCCGCCGGCACGGTGGCGGCGTCATCGACACTGGCGCAGATCGTGCCGCCATCAACGGTCCTCGTGCTGCTCGGCGACCAGCTCAACAATTCCTATCAGGCGGCGCAACTGGCCACGGGGACGTTCGCGCCGAATGTCATTTCGGTGAGCGATCTGTTCGCCGGCGCGATTCTGCCCGGCCTGCTGCTGGTCGGTCTGTATCTTGTTTTTCTGATCGGGATGGCCGTGCTGCGCCCGGCGAGCTGCCCGGCGCTGCCGGCAACCGACGTGCCGCCGGCGATCGGATTGTTTGAGGCCCTGCTGGCGCCGGTGCTGCTGGTCGCCGCCGTGCTCGGCTCGATCCTGTTCGGCCTGGCGACGCCGACCGAAGCCGCCTCGGTCGGCGCTGTCGGCGCGATACTGCTGGCGTGGCGCAAGACGCCGCTCGCCCCGCTGTTGCGGCCGGTGGTGGAAAAAACCACGCAAATCACCGCCATGATCTTTCTCATTTTGATCGGGGCGACCTTGTTCAGCCTGGTGTTCCGTGCGCTTGGTGGCGACGCCATGGTTGAGCGCCTGCTCTCCGAGCTACCGGGCGGTGTAAACGGCGCGGTGCTGGCGGTGATGCTGGCGATGTTCCTGCTCGGCTTCGTCATGGACGCCTTCGAGATCATCTTCGTCGTGGTGCCGATCGTCGCTCCTGCGCTGTTGAAAATGCCCGGCGTCGATCCGGTCTGGCTCGGCATCATGATGGCGGTGAATTTGCAGACCTCGTACATGCATCCGCCGCTCGGGCCGACTCTGTTTTTCCTGCGCGGCGTTGCGCCGCCGGACATCACCACCCGGCACATTTATGTCGGCATTATTCCGTTCGTGGCGATACAATTGTTTGCACTGGTCGTGCTGTGGTTCGTGCCGGGGCTTGCCACGGCCCTGCCGCATGCGTTTTATGGGCGGTAAAGGGAGACGCCATGACCAAAGCCGCAGACATGTTCAACCTCGCCGGCCGCGTTGCGCTGGTCACCGGCGCGTCGAGCGGGCTCGGTAAGCAATTCGCCCGCGCGCTCGCCGACAATGGCGCGGCGGTGACTTTGGTGGCGCGGCGCACCGACCGGCTGCTCGACCTGCAACAGGAAATCGAAGCCCAGGGCGGCAGGGCGCTGGCCATTGAGGCCGACGTCACTGACCGCGCCGCAATGGCCGCGGCGTTCGACGCCGCGGAGAAAGCCTTCGGCACCGTCACCATCCTCGTCAACAATGCCGGCGTGGCGCAGCAGTCGCTGCGCGCCACCGACGTTACGCCGGAGGAATGGCGGCGCGTGCTGTCGGTCGATCTCGACGCGGTGTTCTACTGGGCGCAGGAAGCCGCGCGCCGCATGATCGCCGCCAAAAAGCCGGGCGCGATCGTCAACATTGCCTCGGTGCTTGGCTTCGGCGTTTCCAAGGGCACGGCGTCTTATGCCGTCGCCAAGGCGGCGGTGGTGCAGACCACCAAGGCGCTGTCGGTCGAACTGGCCTTCAAGGGCATCCGCGTCAACGCCATTGCGCCAGGCTGGTTCGTGACCGAGATCAATGACACCTATCTCGAAAGCGAGGCAGGTCAGGCCATGCAGCGCGACATTCCGATGGGCCGCTTCGGCAATGCCGGCGATCTCGACGGCGCGCTGCTGTTGCTGGTATCGGATGCAGGCAGCTACATGGCCGGCGCGACCATCGTCGTCGATGGCGGGCAGGTGGTGAAGATCGCTTAAGAGGAACACGTCATGGACTTCTCGCTCTCTCCGGAAATCGAAGCGCTGCGCCTCAAGGTGCGCGCCTTCGTCGATGAACACGTCCTGCCGCTGGAAAAAGACCCGGCCAATTTCGCCGACAACGAGAACATCCCGCATCACCTACTCGAGCCGGTGCGCGTAAAGGCGCGCGCCGCAGGTCTCTGGGCGCCGCAGGCGCCCAAGGAATATGGCGGCATGGAATTGCCGATGGTCGCCTGGGCTGCGGTCTACGAGGAAGCGGCGCGTTCGATCTTCGGCCCGCTCGCCATTCACTGCATGGCGCCGGACGACGGCAACATGAACATGCTGCGCCTCGTCGGCACCCAGGCGCAAAAGGACAAATGGCTGGCGCCGCTGGTCGCCGGCAAAGTGCGCTCGGCCTTCGCGATGACCGAGCCGTCGCCGGGCGGCGGCTCCGACCCGACCATGATCCGCACCCGCGCCGAAAAGCGCGGCGACAAATACGTCGTCACCGGCCGCAAATGGTTCATCACCGGCGCCGACGGCGCGGCGCATTTCATCCTGATGGCGCGCACGTCGGACGACGCGCGCAAGGGCCTCACCGCGTTTCTCTTTCACAAGGATCAGCCGGGCTGGCGCATCGTGCGGCGCATTCCGATCATGGGACCGGAAGAACATGGCGGCCATTGCGAGCTGGAATTCGACGGCCTCGAAATACCGGAAGAGAATATATTGATGGGCGAGGGCGAGGGCCTGCGCCTGATGCAGGTTCGCCTTGGGCCGGCGCGGCTGACGCATTGCATGCGCTGGACCGGATTCGCCAAGCGTTGCGTCGAGATCGCGCAGGCCTATGTCGCCGAGCGTGAGGGCTTCGGCATCAAGCTCGCCGACCGCGAAAGCGTACAGATGAAGCTCGGCGAGATCGGCCAGCAGATCCAGATCGGCCGGTTGCTGACCATGCACGCCGCCTGGATGCTCGATCAGGGGGGCCGCGCGCGCAAGGAAGTGTCGATGGCCAAGGTGCACGTCGCCGAGACCTTGCACCGCGCCGCGGACATGGCGATTCAGTTGCAGGGCGCGCGCGGCTATTCCAAGGACACCGTCGTCGAATGGATTTACCGCTACGCCCGTTCGGCCAAGCTGGTCGACGGCGCGTCGGAAGTGCACATGATGGTGCTGGCGAAATTCATGCGCAACGAAGGCCGCGACTTCTGGCAATGGGGCCCGGGCGAGGGGCGCAGGAACGAACGCTGAATCCGCCTCATCCTGAGGAGGGCGCAGAACGCGCCCGTCTCGAAGGATGGGCGGCCCCATGCTTCGAGACGCGTTGCTTCGCAACGCTCCTCAGCATGAGGTCGAAAGAGAGACGCGAAAGCTAATTCCGATAACTGGTATCGATCTTGTCCAGAATCCGCAGATAGGCCGACCAGTCGGCAGCGCCGCGCCCGGCATCGTGGTGTTCGAACTGCTCCGCCGTCTTGGCGCAGATCGCGTCGGGGATTTCCACCAGCTCGCCTTTGGTCGCTTCGAGCTTGAGCTGGATGTCGATGGCGTCGAGCAGCACCATCATCAGCACGAAGGCCTCGCGCGCGGTTTGGCCGACCGTCAGCAGGCCGTGGTGGTTGAGAATCATCGCGCGGTTCTTGCCGAGGTCGCGGTTGATGCGCGCGCGCTCCTCGAAGTCCTCGGTAATGCCCTCGTAAGGGTGATAACCGATGCGCTTGTAGAAGCGCGTCGCGTGCTGCGACAGCATGCGCAGGCCGCCCTTCATGGCGCCGATCGCCATGCCGTTATTGGTGTGAATATGCACCGAGCAGTTGACGTCGTCGCGCCCGCTCAGCACGCCGCCGTGCAGCGTGAAGCCGGGCCGGTTGACGCCGGATTTCTCGTCGAGGTCTTCGTCCATCGAGACCTTGGCGAGATTGGAGGCGGTGACTTCGGTGTACAAAAGCTCATGCCGCTTCATCAGGAACATGCGGGGTTCGCCGGGCACGCGCATTGCCGAGTGATTGTAGATCACGTCGTCGAGCCGGTAGTGGGCGAGCAGGCGATAGACCGCGGCGAGATCGACGCGCGCCTTCCATTCACCCTGTGAAATTCCGGCGGGCGGCGCGCTGGTTATCGTGGTGTGCGTGTTCATGAGCGTCCTCCAATTTTTTAGAGCCTAGCACAATGCCGCTGCTTGGCCAGACTGTTGCGCGCCGATATAGAGAACGCTGTCGATTGAAAGTGAGCGGTCATGACCCATCCGATCAAGATCGTCATGGGCGGCTACGGCCCGGCGACGACCGGCTTTTCCAAATCGCTGAAGTTCATCGGCGACAGGCTTGAAGCCGAGTTCGGCAGCCGCATCGCGGTGTCCTACACGTTCAACATCATGGACCACGGCTACAAGTCGGAGGACATTCTTACTTTGGTCGAGAGCGGCGAGATCACGCTTGGCTATCAGTCGTCGAGCTATCTCACCGACCGCGTGCCGGAGCTTGGTTTCGTCGATCTGCCGTTTCTGTTCGCCAACAATGCGCAGGCGCGTGCCGCGATGGATGGCGAACTCGGCCATTTCCTCGCGCAAAAGATCGAAGACCGTGTCGGCTATCGCATTCTCGGCTGGTTCGAGAACGGCTTCCGCCACATCTCCAACCGGCTGCGGCCGATTCATCTACCCGCCGACATGACGGGCATGAAAATCCGTGTGCTGCCGAGCGAAATCCAGCGCCGCACGTTCGAGCTGCTGGGCGCGCAGGCGATGCGCATGGACCTGACCGAAGCCATCAAGATGGTGGTGGCCGGCACTTTGGATGCGCAGGAAAATCCGCTGGCCAATACGGCCACCTATGGCGTGCACAAATTTCACAAGTATCACACGCTGAGTTCGCACTTTTATATATCGCGGCCGATCTTCCTGCACCGCGCCTCGTTCGATGCCTGGCCGAAGGATTTGCAAGCGGCGATGCAGAAGGCGGTGGCTGAGGCCGTCACGTTCCAGCGCAAGCTGGCCGAGGAGGAAAACGTGCAGTCGCGTCAGGCCATCGAGGCCGCCGGCTGCGAGATCGTCGAATTGACCGCGCAGGAGCACGGCGCCTTTGCCGCCGCGGTGCAGCCTTTGCTCGCCGAGGCGCGCTCGCTTTACGGCGAGGCGATGTTCAACATGGTGCCGAAGGCGTGATTGTCATTCCGGGGCGCGCGGAACGCGCGAACCCGGAATCCAGACACGCTCTCATCCATTTCTGGATTCCGGGTCCGGTCCAGACGGACCGACCCGGAATGACGAAGCCCGGCCGAAACCTCCCTGCCCGCGCCGGGACGCCGGTTCGGGATTCTATAGTGCCCAAAAGGGCCGGGGCTCGGCCGTCCCGGAAGCCAACAGCCGCCAGAAGCGGCCCGGCTGCCGGAAGACGCCGCCGTGGCGCGCCGAAGGGCGCGGCACTCTGGGAAACCAGGGTGTCACACACGGAAACTGGAGCGCCTTTTGGCGCGCCACACCCTCGATGTTTCGAGGGGGAGAAGTTTGTCCCCGCGAAGGCGGGGAAGGAAGTTGGCCTGCCCGGGGCCTCAAACAATACGGGCGATGAATCGCGTCCGCGCTTCTTATTACCCTCTCCCCTTGTGGGAGAGGGTGCCGAGCGAAGCGAGGCGGGTGAGGGGTCAGAATCAATCATGGGCACCGACCCCTCACCCGGCTCGCGCTTCGCTGATCGCTCAGCGCGGTCCACCCTCTCCCACAAGGGGAGAGGGTAAGGAAGCAACAACCCTAACGCCGCATTTAGCATGCCGCGGTTTACACCGCCGCAAGGCTTCCTTCGTAAAGATAGAGACAGGGCCCTTATTTCCTGCACATGGCGGTGATCATGACTGCGTCCCGACCGGTATCGCTGGCCACGCGCCATCTCAGCAAAAGCTTCGACCGGCCGGCGGTCGATAATCTCGACCTCACCATTTACGGCGGGGAATTCTATTGCCTGCTCGGGCCGAACGGCGCCGGCAAGACCACGACCTTGCGCATGGTTGCCGGACTGATGCGTCCCGACGTCGGGACGATCGAGATTGATGGCATCGACGCGCTCACCGATCCGGAAGCCGCCAAGCAGATCACCGCATGGCTGTCCGACGAGCCGATGATCTACGACAAGCTGACGCCTTACGAATATCTCGAATTCGTCGCCGGCCTCTGGCGCATCGATGCCTTAACCGCCGAAGCCCGCGCCCGCGACCTGATCGCCTGGCTCGGCCTCGAGGCGCAGGCCCATGACCGCTGCGAAGGATTTTCCAAGGGCACGCGGCAGAAAGTCGCGCTCGCCGGCGCGCTGGTGCACGATCCGAAACTGATCATTCTCGACGAGCCCTTGACCGGCCTCGATGCCGGCTCGGCGCGTCAGGTGAAAAATGTTTTGCGGGAGCGCGTCGCCGCCGGTGGCACCGTCATCATGACCACGCACATTCTTGAAGTGGCGGAGCGCATGGCCGATCGCATCGGCGTCATCGCCAATGGCCGCCTGATCGCTGAGGGCACGCTCGACGAATTGCGCGTCAAAACGGGTGCGGCCGGCACCAGCCTCGAAGATACCTTCCTCGCGCTCGTCGCCAACGAAAACCAAATGGTGGCCGCCGAGTGAGCCAGCCTGCGACACTCACCTGGCTGGCCGGCCACGAATTGCGTCTCGGCTGGCGCGACTTTGCCGCGCTGATGACGGCGGGCGGTCGCGCCCGCACGCGCAATGCGGTGATCCTGGTTATTGCCTTTGCCGCCGCGATGCACGGCTTCGCCTACTGGATCGTCGCCGGCTATGCGGACGTCAGTCTCGGCTCCGATCCGACGACGCTGGTGGCGATCACGGCGACGCTGCTGCTGTCGTGGTCGTTGCTGCTGTCGCAGGCGATGGAGTCGGTGACGCGCGCATTCTACACGCGCGCCGACCTCGATCTGATCCTCACCTCGCCGGTCTCGGCGCGTAAAGTGTTTGCCGTGCGCATGGGCCGCATTGCCGTCGCGGCAGTCGCGGTCGCGGTACTGTTGGCCGCGCCTTTCATCGACGTTCTCGTCATGCGCGGCGGCGCCCGCTGGCTCGCCGCTTACGGTGTTGTCGCGGCGATGGGCGCGGTGGCGACCGCCGCCGCTCTGGCGCTGACCATCGCGCTGTTCCGTCTGGTCGGCCCGAAGCGCACGCGGTTGATCGCGCAGATCGTCGCCGCCGTCATTGGTGCTGCGTTCGTTATCGGCCTGCAAGTGATGGCGATCTTCTCCGGCGGCACTTTGTCGCGCGCGGCGGCGCTGCAATCGGAATGGGTGATGGCGCGCGCGCCGGGCATCGACAGCTTCGTCTGGTGGCCGGCCCGCGCCGTGCTCGGCGATGGCGCGGCGCTTCTCGCGATTATTCTGTTCAGTGTTGCGCTGCTCGGCGGCGCCATTGCTCTGTTCTCGGCGCGCTTCGGCGATCACGCCATGGCGGCGGCCGGCGTCGGCAGCGCTCGCGTGCGCCAGCGCCGCAATTCATTGGCGTTCCGCCACCGTTCGCCGCAGCGCGTGCTACGCCAGAAGGAATGGACCTTGCTGCTGCGCGATCCATGGCTCATCTCGCAGACCCTGATGCAGATCCTCTATCTGCTGCCGCCGGCTCTTCTCCTCTGGCTCACCTTCCGCACCGGCAATGAAAACTACGTCGTTCTTATCCCGGTCATTGTCATGGCGGCAGGGCAACTGGCTGGCGGTCTCGCCTGGCTGTCGATCTCCGGCGAGGACGCGCCCGATCTGGTCGCCACCGCGCCGGTCGCCGCCTCGCGCATCATGCTGGCCAAGATCGAAGCGGTCATCGGCATGATTGCTTTGGTCTTCGCGCCGATCGTCGCGGTGCTGGCGTTCGATTCGGTCTATGCCGCCTTTATCGCATCGCTCGGCATATTGGCGGCGGCGGGCGGTTCGACGTTAATTCAAATCAGCTTCCGCGTGCAGGCGCGGCGCAGTCAGTTCCGCCGGCGGCAGACTTCGTCGCGCATCGCTACGTTCGCCGAAGCGTTTTCCTCGATCGCCTGGGCGGCGACCGCGGCCATTGCGGCGGACGGTTCGTGGTTCGCGGTCATGACGGCCTCGATCGCCATTCTAATTTTATTGGGCGTGCGCTGGATCAGCCCGCGTCAGGCGTAAGACGTGCGCCAGCGCTGGCGCGCCACCAGCGCGCCGACGATGACGAGGTTGATGAGATTGGCGCCGACGCCGACCGCGAAAGCCGGCGCGTAATAGCTGAAGTGATCGTACAGAAGCCCGGCCAGCCAGCCGCCGGCGGCCATGCCGACAGCGGTGAACATCAACAAAGTCGGAATGCGCCACGACGCCTGCGCCGCCGGAAACAGTTCACGCAGCGCCAGCACATAGGCCGGGATGATGCCGGAAAATCCAAGACCGAACGCGGCCGACACCGCGAACAATCCGGCTTCGCTCTGCGTCAAAAGGAAAGCGATCATCGCCGCGCATTGCCACAACGAGCCGACCAGTACCGTCATCAGCCCGCCGATGCGGTCGGAGATCGCGCCCCAAATCTGGCGGCTGAGAAATGCCGTGCCGAGCAGGACCGACAGCATCAGCGCGCCGGTCGACCGCGTGATGCCGAGGTCGCTGCAAAACGCCACCAGATGGCCTTGCGGCATGGCCATCGGCAGGCAGCACATGATCGATGCCGTGCACATCAGCGCGAAGACGACATTGGGCGGCAGGCCGAGCACGCGCGCCGGCGCGCTGCCGGGCGCGGGCGTGGGTGTTGGATGGATGACTTCGGGCGGGTGGCCGAAGAAGATCAGCGCCACCGGCACCACGATCAGGATTTCCAGTGCCGCATACCACAGCATGGTCTCGCGCCAGCCGACCAGCGCGATGGCGCGCTCGAACACCGGCGGCCACAAAGCGCCGGCGAGATAAGTGCCGCTCGAGATCAAGGCCAGCGCCGAGCCGCGGCGTTTGTCGAACCAGCGGCTGACATAGACGTAGAGTGGCGCGTTGATGCCGGCGAGGCCGATCAGGCCGATGAACAGGCCGTGGCCGACCAGCAGCGGAAAGGTCGGGCCGAGGCTCGACAGCGCCAGGCCGACGGCGATCATCAGGGCGCCGAACGTCACCGTCCAGCGCGTGCCGATGCGGTCGGCGATGCGGCCCATCATGATGCCGCCGACGCCCGAGCCGAGCCAGGCGAGCGCGCCGGCCAGCGCAGGAATCGAACGCACGCCATCGACCTCGCCGGCAATGTCCTTGAGCGCCACCGCGGTGATCCAGGCGGCGCCGAACGACATCATCAGCGCCCATAGCGCGGCCGCGGCGACGACCCACGACGCTTTCGTTTCGACAGACGATGACGGCGATTGCATTGAGAAGGGCACCCGGCTGGCGGACCCTTTTAACGCCCGCGGCGAATTTGGCCAGCGCTGCGCGCGGGAGGCAGCTTTTCCACAAACGCTTTGCTGCATTGCGCCAAAATGCGTCCGGGGCGGGCGGGCTGAAACTTCCTTCTCGCCCGCATGCTGGAAACGAAATTGACCGCAAGGCGCTCAGGTGTAAGCTTTTATTTAAGTTCCGGCGGCTTTGCGCCGACCGCTGACTGCCTATATGACTAAGACCGGATGAGGGACATGGGCGCCGGTCCGATGCTCCTGTTTTTGCTTCTGCCGCATTGGCCATAGGCCACCCAAAGGGCCCCCTGATGACGCTCCGACCGGTCAGCCTCGACGACAAATACGACCTCAACCAGTCGCATGTGCTGGTGACCGGCTATCAGGCCCTGATCCGGGCCATTCTGATGCAGAAAGAGCGCGACCGCCGCGCCGGGCTGAACACCGGCGGCTATCTCTCCGGCTATCGGGGCTCGCCCTTGGGCGGGCTGGATCAACAATTCATGCGCTCGGCCCGCGAGCTGACAGCCGCCGACGTCAAGTTCCTGCCCGGCCTCAACGAGGAACTCGCCGCCACCGCCATCTGGGGCTCGCAGCAGGCTGAATTGCGCGGCGAGGGCAAGTTCGATGGCGTCTTCGGCCTATGGTACGGCAAGGGCCCCGGGGTCGACCGCTCCGGCGACGTGTTCCGCCACGCCAATCTTGCCGGCACCTCGAAGCATGGCGGCGTGATCGCTTTGATGGGCGACGACCACACCGCCGAGTCCTCCACCACCGCCCACCAGTCCGAATTCCATTTCGTCGATGTGATGATGCCGATCCTCAACCCGGCCGGGGTGCAGGAGATCATCGACTACGCGCTGCTCGGCTGGGCGATGTCGCGCTACACCGGCACCTGGACCGCGCTCAAATGCATGCACGAGACCGTGGAGTCGACCGGCGTGGTCGATGGTTCGCTCGAGCGGCTGAACATCGTCACGCCGGCGGACTTCGTCATGCCGGAAGGCGGGCTCAATGTCCGGCTGGTCGATACCATTCTCGGCCAGGAAGCGCGCCTGCACGATTACAAGCGCGACGCTATGCTGGCCTTCGTTCGTGCCAACAAGATCAACAAGACGATCATGTCCGGCGGCCGCAATCCGAAGATCGGCATCATCTCGACCGGCAAGGCCTATCTCGACGTACGTCAGGCCTTTGACGAACTCGGCCTGGACGAGATCAAATGCAACGATATCGGCATCCGCCTGTTCAAGATCGGCTGCGTCTGGCCGATCCCGCGCGACGAGTTGCTGGAATTCGCCGCCGGTCTCGACCTTATCATCGTCGTTGAGGAAAAGCGTTCGCTCATCGAAGTGCAGGTGCGCGAGGAGCTTTACGGCACCGCCAATCAGCCGGTCTGCATCGGCAAGAAGGACGAGAACGGCAATTGGCTGTTCCCGGTCAAGGGCGCGCTCGATGCCAACGACATCGCCATCGCCATTGGCGAACGCATTCTGCGGCTCGGTCCCAACGACGAAATGGCGGCCAGCGTCGCGCGGCTGAAATCGGCGCAGCATAAATTAAGCGAAACCACCGACGTCGCCGTGCGCATCCCTTATTTCTGCTCCGGCTGTCCGCACAATACATCGACCCGCGTGCCGGAAGGCAGCCGCGCCTATGCCGGCATCGGCTGCCATTTCATGTCGCAGTGGATGGACCGCAAGACGCTCGGCTTCACGCAAATGGGCGGCGAGGGGGCGAACTGGATCGGCGAGGCGCCGTTC
Organism: Rhizobiales bacterium Ga0077525; assembly: GCA_001464835.1. Lineage (GTDB taxonomy): Bacteria > Pseudomonadota > Alphaproteobacteria > Rhizobiales > Xanthobacteraceae > Pseudolabrys. Next base: position 25,172 of record LNDS01000053.1, read on the forward strand.
TCCAAGCGCGATCACGTGTTCCAGAATCTCGGCGACGGCACTTATAATCACTCCGGCTACCTCGCCATCCGCGCTGCGATCGCCTCCGGCGTGACCATGACCTACAAGATCCTCTACAACGACGCGGTGGCGATGACCGGCGGCCAGCATCACGAAGGCAGCCTCACGGTGCAGCAGATCGCGGCGCAGGTCGCGGCCGAAGGCGCCAAGCGCATCATCGTCGTCACCGACGAGCCGGATAAATATCCCGCGGATACCGAATGGCCGAAAGGCCTGACCATTCATCACCGCGACGACCTCGACGCTTTGCAGCGCGAAATGGCGACGGTGCCCGGCGTCAGCATTATCATTTACGACCAGACCTGCGCCGCCGAAAAGCGCCGCCGCCGCAAGCGCGGCACCTTTCCCGATCCGGACAAGCGCGTCGTCATCAACGATCTGGTGTGCGAAGGCTGCGGCGATTGCGGCGTCAAATCGAATTGCGTCTCGGTCCAGCCCTTGGCGACCGAATGGGGCCGCAAGCGCACCATCGACCAGTCGAGCTGCAACAAGGACTATTCCTGCGTGAAGGGCTTCTGCCCGTCCTTTGTCACCGTGCACGGCGCCAAATTGAAAAAAGGCGAGGGCATCTCCGAGCCGGCCGGCTGGCCGGCGCTGCCGTCGCCGACCGTCCCGCTGATCAATCATCCTTACGGCATCATCGTCACCGGCATCGGCGGCACCGGCATCGTTACCGTCGGCGCCATCATCGGCATGGCGGCGCATCTCGAAGGCAAGGGCGTCGGCATTATCGACATGGCGGGGCTGGCGCAGAAGGGCGGCGCGGTGTTCAGCCATATCCGCATCGCCAACAATGCCGACGACATTCACGCCATCCGCGTCGCCGCGGGCGGCGCCGATCTGGTGCTTGGCGGCGATATCGTCGTGGTCGGCTCCAAGAAAGTGCTCAGCGCCATCAAGCCCGGCAACACGCATATGATCGTCAACACCGCTGAATTCATGCCTGGCGATTTCGCCCGCAATGCCGACTTCTCCCTGCCGACCGAAAAGCTCAAGCGAACCATTTCGGGCACCGCCGGCCGCGAGCGCAGCCATTTCGTCGATGCGACACGGCTGGCCACGGCGCTTTTGGGCAATTCCATCGGCGCCAACATGTTCATGCTCGGCTACGCCTATCAGAACGGCGGCTTGCCGCTGTCGGCAGAAGCGGTCGAGAAAGCCATCGAGATGAACGGCGAGGCGGTGGCGATGAATCTTGCCGCGTTCCGTTACGGACGTCGCGCGGCGGTTGATCCGGCGGCGGTTGAGTCGCTGATCGCGCCGCGCCCGGCGGAGGAAAACGATTCTCTCAAGCTGTCGCAGAGCTTCGACGAGACCGTCGAGCGCCGCGTTGCGTTCCTCACCGCCTATCAGAACGCGCGCTATGCGCGGCGTTACCGAGCCGTTGTCGACAAGGTCGTCGCCGCGGAAGCCGCCAAGACGCCGGGGCAGACGGCGCTGGCGGAAGCCGTCGCGCGCTATCTGTTCAAGCTGATGGCGTACAAGGATGAGTACGAAGTCGCCCGGCTTTACACAGATACTTCCTTCATCGAGCGGGTGAAGTCGACCTTCGCCGCCGGCGAGTTGCGTTTTGAATTCCATCTGGCGCCGCCGCTTCTGGCGAAGGTCGACAAGACGACCGGCGAGCCGAAAAAGATGTCGTTTGGACCGTGGATGCTGAAAGCTTTCGCCGTGCTTTCGAAATTCAAGTTCCTGCGCGGCACACCCTTCGATCCGTTCGGCTATACGCATGAGCGGCGCATGGAGCGCCGACTGGTGGCCGAGTACCTGGAATTGCTCGATACCGTCGTGGCCGAGTTGACGCCGCTCAATCATGCGACGGCGGTGGCGTTGGCTTCTATCCCCGAGAAGATCCGAGGGTTCGGACCGATCAAGCAACGCACGCTTGCGGCCGCCAAGGCCGAGGAAAAGGGCCTGCTCGAGCAATTCCGCGCCGGCGCCTCGCCTTTCCTGAAGGCGGCGGAGTAACGTGTTGAGTGCCTGAACCCCGTTTGGAGGCCTGCTCGTGATCTCGGCGGCGCGCTTGCGAGAGATTGCCTTCTGGTCCGCCGATCTGAGCGAGCAGGAATTCGAACACGCGCGCCGCGGCATCGTCGAAAAAGCCTATGGCAAGGGCGCCTATATCTGTCACCGCGGCGACCGGTTCGATTCCTGGGCCGGTGTGACGGAAGGTCTCGTCAAATTGAGCACGGTGTCGCGCAACGGCAAGGCCGTGACGCTGGCGGGCCTGCGGGCCGGCGGGTGGTTCGGCGAAGGCACCGTTCTCAAGAACGAGGTGCGCCAGTACGACCTTGTCGCCTTGCGCGACACCCGCATGGCATTGATGGACCGGTCGACTTTTCTCTGGCTGTTCGAGAACAGCGTCGGATTCAACCGCTTCCTGGTCAAGCAGTTCAATGAACGCCTTGGTCAGTTCATCGCCTTGGTCGAGTATGACCGGATGCTCGATGCCCCGGCACGTCTGGCGCGCAACATCGCCTCGCTTTTCAATCCGGCGTTATACCCTGGCCTCGGCATGCACCTCCAAGTATCCCAGGAGGAAATCGGTCTGTTGTCGGGGATATCGCGCCAGATGGCGAACAAAAGCCTGCAAATTCTGGAGAGCAAAGGTTTGCTGCGCGTCGAGCACAATGGAATTACGGTGCTGGAGCTGGAGCGCCTGGCCCGCTACGGCGGCTAGCAACGAGGCCGGCCGTGCGCCGGCAAGAAATCATATAACCGCACCTATACCCGATATGCCCCGTGCTTGTCTGTCAAGTGGGGCGTTGCGGAAACTTTATTTCATGCGATGTTCGTGGGCAGGACGGCGATGGGCGGCATTTCTTGCGGTAGCGGAATAGGTTTAGCGACGTTTTTCGGCCATTTTCCGTCCAACCGGAGCTTGACCGTTATCGGACAGTGAATTCATATCAATACAAATAAGATCGCCCACAAGGGCGGCTGAGGGGAAGATGCGGAGCCGGCGCGACAGCGTCGGCTGAAGGGGAGGATATGGTTGTGGCGTCTGACGCCGCCGCTACGGCGGACACGTTTCCGAAACTGTTGATCCGCAACGCGCGTCTTTATGGCGCGCGGCCATCGATGCGGCACAAGGACCTCGGCATCTGGCAGACCTGGACCTGGAAAGAGGTCGAGGAGCTGGTGCGCGCCTACGCCACGGGCTTGAGCCGGCTCGGCCTCAAGCGTGGCGAAACCATCGCCATTGTCGGCTCCAACCGGCCCAAATTGTATTGGTCGGTGATGGCGGCGCAGATGCTGGGCGCCGTGCCGGTGCCGGTCTATGCCGACGCCGTCGCCGACGAATTATCCTTCGTCCTGGCGCATGCGGACGTTCGTTTCGCCGCGGTCGAGGATCAGGAGCAGATCGACAAGATCCAGTCGGTGCTCGACCGGCTGCCGAAACTCGAACTGATGTTTTACGACGAGACGCGCGGCCTGCGCGACTACGACCACGCCAAACTGCGCGCCATGGACGACGTCATCGCCGACGGCCGCCAGGCGCTGGCCGCCGATCCGAAGCTGCGCGACTGGCTTGATGCCGAGATCGCCGCCGGCAAGGGCTCGGACCCCTCGATCATTCTCTATACCTCCGGCACCACCGGCGCCTCGAAAGGCGTGGTGCTGTCCGGCGAGCGCTCGATCAGGGCGGCGACCGACACCGTCAAATTCGACAAGCTCACCGAAAACGACGTCGCGCTCGCCTATCTGCCGCTGGCCTGGGTCGGCGATCATTATCTCAATTACGCGCAAGGGCTGGTGGCCGGCTTCTGTACCGCCTGTCCGGAAAATGCCGAGACCGCGATGTTCGATCTGCGCGAGATCGGACCGAGTTTTTATTTCGCGCCGCCGCGGACGCTCGAAGTGCTGTTGACGCGGATGATGATCCGCATGGAGGATGCCAGCCCCCTGAAGCGCAAGCTGTTCCATTACTTCCTCGGCGTGGCGCGACAGTACGGCGAGCGCATTCTCAACAAGCAGGCTGTGCCGCTCAAGGGCCGCCTGCTGTATTGGCTCGGCAATGTGCTGGTCTATGCGCCGCTCAAGAACGTGCTCGGCCTCTCGCGCGTGCGCGTCGCCTATACCGCCGGCGAGGCCATCGGGCCCGATTTGTTTGCCTTCTATCGCTCGATCGGCCTCAACCTGAAGCAGCTTTACGGCCAGACCGAAGCCTTCCTCTATGTCACGGCGCAGCCGGACGGCGCGATATATTCCGACACCGTCGGCCCGGCCTGTCCGAATGTCGACATCCGCATCGCCGAGAACGGCGAGGTGCTGTTCAAGTCGCCGGGCATGTTCATCGGCTACTTCAAGGATGCCGCCAAAACCGCGGAAGTGACCACGCCGGACGGCTATGTAATGACCGGCGATGCCGGCTATTTCGATGAGAAAACCGGCCATCTCAAGATCATCGACCGCGCCAAGGATGTCGGCCGCCTCAACGACGGCACGATGTTCCCGCCGAAATACATCGAGAACAAGCTCAAGTTCTTTCCCGACATCCGCGAAGCAGTTGCTTATGGCGACAAGCGCGATTTTGTCACCGTGATGCTCAATATCGACCTGACCGCGGTGAGCAGTTGGGCCGAACGCAACAACGTGTCCTATGGCTCCTACCAGGAACTGGCCGGGCACCCGCTGGTCTATGCGATGATGGAAAAGCACGTCGCCGAGGTGAACAGCGCGATGGCTGCCGACAAAATGCTGGCCGGCAACCAGATCAAGCGCTTTCTCATTCTGCACAAGGAGCTCGACGCCGACGACGGCGAACTGACGCGGACGCAGAAAGTGCGGCGCGGCTTTGTCGCCGACCGCTACAAGCCGTTGATCGACGCGCTCTATAGCGGCGCCAGGGAAGCCGATATTTCGACCGAAGTGACGTTCGAGGACGGCCGCAAGGGTACGCTCGCCGCCCGCGTCAGAATCGCGGACGTGCAGCCGGTCGCGGTTTCCGGGAATTTGGGGAAGGCGGCATGAGGGCGCCCGACGGACCACCGGTGACCTCCGGCGATGTGCTGTTGTCGATCGACAATGTCTCGCTGTCGTTCGGCGGCGTCAAAGCCATCAGCGGCGTCTCGTTTGACATCCGCAAGGGCGAAATCCGCGCCATTATCGGACCGAACGGCGCCGGCAAGACGTCGATGCTCAACATCATCAACGGCTTCTATCATCCGCAGCAGGGCATCATCACTTTCAAGGGCGAGGCGCGCAGCAAAATGCGCCCGCATGACGCCGCCGACGGCGGCATCGCCCGAACCTTCCAGAACGTTGCGCTGTTTCGCGGCATGAGCGCGCTCGACAACATCATGGCTGGCCGCACGCTCAAGATGAAGCGCAATATGTTCTGGCAGATGCTGCGCATCGGCCCGGCTCTGGCCGAGGAAGTCGAGCACCGCCATCGCGTCGAGGAAATCATCGACTTCCTCAAGATCCAGGAGATCCGCCGCACGCCGGTCAGCCGCCTGCCGTATGGCTTGCAGAAGCGGGTCGAACTCGGCCGCGCGCTGGCCATGGAGCCGGAGCTGCTGCTGCTCGATGAGCCGATGGCCGGCATGAACATCGAAGAGAAGGAGGACATGTCGCGCTTCATTCTCGATGTGAACGAGCATTACGGCACGACCATCGCGCTGATCGAGCACGACATGGGTGTGGTGATGGATCTGTCCGACCGCGTCGTGGTCCTCGATCACGGTATCAAGATCGCCGACGGCACGCCTCAGGAAGTAAAGAGCAATCAGGCGGTGATCGACGCCTATCTGGGAGTGGCGCACTGATGATAATTGCCTTTGGCCAGTTCCTCGAAGTCCTTGTCAGCGGTCTCCTCGCCGGCGTTCTCTATTCGCTGGTTGCGCTCGGCTTCGTGCTGATCTTCAAGGCGTCCGGCGTCTTCAACTTCGCGCAAGGCGCGATGGTGCTGCTCGCCGGCCTCGCGCTGGTGCGCTCGCTCGATTTCCTGGTGGCGAACGGCCTGCCGTTCTGGGCCGCCATCATCGCCGCACTGCTGTTTGCCGCACTCATCATGGCGATCACCGCCTTTCTGGTGGAGCGCTTTGTGCTCGGTCCGCTGATCAATCAGGACGGGCTGACATTGTTCATGTCGACCATCGGCGTCACCTTCATTATCGAGGGCGGCGCGCAAATGCTGTTTGGCTCGGATGTCTATCCACTGCGGCTGTTTCCGAGTGATGCCTGGTTCCTGTTCGAGGGCTCGTTCCCGGGCGGCCTTCTGGTCAGCAAGATCGACGTCTGGGGCGGCATGATCGCCGCAGTACTTGTCGTCGGTCTCGCGGTGTTCTTCCAGCAGACCAAGACCGGCCGCGCACTGCGCGCCGTCGCCGATGATCACGCCGCGGCGCAGTCGGTCGGCATTTCCCTCAACTGGATCTGGTTCATCGTCTGGCTGGTCGCAGGCCTCGTCGCGCTGGTCGCGGCCACCGTCTGGGGCACCAAGCTCGGCGTGCAGTTCTCAATCGTGTTCCTGGCGCTGAAGGCGCTGCCTGTGCTGATCATCGGCGGCTTCACCTCGGTGCCCGGCGCCATTGTCGGCGGACTGATCGTCGGCGCCGGCGAGAAGCTGGCCGAGGCCTATCTCGGTCCGTTCATCGGCGGCGGCATCGAATACTGGTTTGCTTATGTGCTGGCGCTGGTCGTGCTGATGGCGCGGCCGCAGGGCCTGTTCGGCGAGCGCATTATCGAGAGAATTTGAGCCATGCGAACCGGCGACCGATACCGTACTCCGTTCGTCCCCGTGAAAGCGGGGACTCAGATTTTTTTAAGAAGGAACTGGATTCCCGCTTTCGCGGGAACGAACGGAGTTTGTTGTAACGCTCAGCGATTAAGCGGAGCCTGGTGACATATGTTTTACCGCGAGACCGGCCAGTTCAAGACCAGCTACGCCGCCGACATGCAGATATTTCCGATCCGGCAGGATCGCATTGCGCTGTGGGTCGTCCTGGCTATTGCCTTTCTCGGCATTCCGCTGCTTGACCAATTGCAGGTCTGGCCGTTCGGCGGCGAGTACATGCTGCGCGCCATTCTGATTCCGTTCTTGATCCTGTCGCTAGCCGCTATCGGCCTGAACATTCTCACCGGCTATTGCGGCCAGCTGTCGCTCGGCAGCGGCGCCTTCATGGCGATCGGCGCCTACAGTGCCTACAAGTTCGGCACCGGCGTCCATATCCCGCTGGGGCTGTTCAATCTTTCGATCCCGCCTCTGCCGGTATTGCCGTCGATCCTGCTGGGGGCGCTGATGTCGGCTTTCGTCGGCATCCTGTTCGGCATTCCGAGCCTGCGCATCAAAGGCCTGTATCTCGCGGTGGCGACCTTGGCTGCGCAGTTCTTCTTTGACTGGGTGTTCATCAGGGTGAAGTGGTTTACCAATTACAATTCGTCCGGCTCTGTGAGCGCGCCCGATCTGAATTTCTTCGGCTACGTCGTCAACACGCCGATTGACCGCTATCTGCTGTGCCTTGTCTTCGTCTCGATCTTTGCGCTGCTGGCGAAGAACCTGGTGCGCGGCAATATAGGCCGGCAATGGATGGCGACACGCGACATGGACATCGCCGCCGAACTGATGGGCATCCGGCCGCTGTATGCCAAGCTCACAGCCTTCGCCATTTCGTCTTTCATCATGGGGGTCGCCGGCGCGCTGTGGGCTTTCGTCTATCTCGGCGCCTGGGAACCTCTCGCCTTCAGCATCGATCGCTCGTTCCAGATCCTGTTCATGGTCATCATTGGCGGGCTCGGCTCGATCCTGGGCTCGTTCCTAGGTGCGGCGTTCATCCTGGTGCTGCCGATTGCGCTTGATCAGGTTCCGCATGCGCTCGGCGTGCCAATCTCGGTCGAGACCGTGTCGCATCTGGTGTTCATCGTCACCGGCACGCTGATCTGCTGGCTTCTGATCGTCGAACCGCGCGGTTTTGCGAGGCTCTGGTTGACTGGAAAGGAAAAGCTGAGGCTCTGGCCATACCCGTATTGAAGGCATAGGCTTGAGGCTTCGAAGGTTAAGGCGCGCGACAGGAGCGGCGCACCTGCCTCAACAATAATAATCGCTTCAACGAACCGGCTGACAAGCCGACTCACAGGGAGGAAGACAGACATGAGAAAGCTAACTTTGGCTCTCGGCGCCTTGGCGGTTGCCGCGACCGCGTCGACCGGGCCGGCGGTGGCGCAGACGAACGAGCAGTTCCTGCCGGCGCTGGTTTACCGCACCGGACCTTACGCGCCGAACGGCATTCCGTTCGCCAACGGCGTCGCCGACTACTGGACGCTGCTCAACGAGCGTGACGGCGGCATCAACGGCGTCAAGATCGTGTTCGAGGAATGCGAGACCGGCTATGCCACCGACAAGGGCGTCGAATGCTACGAGCGCCTCAAGGGCAAAGGCCCGACCGGCGCCGGCTATTTCTCGCCGCTCTCGACTGGCATCACCTTCGCGCTCACCGACAAGGTGCCGGGCGACAAGATCCCGCTGCTAACCATGGGCTATGGCCGCTCGGAAAGCCGCGACGGCGCCGTGTTCCCGTGGAATTTCATCGCCGTCGGCAGCTACTGGACCGCCGCCGATGTCGCCATCCAGCACATCGCCAAGGAAGTTGGCGGCTTCGACAAGCTCAAGGACAAGAAGATCAGCCTCGTCTATCACGACAGCCCCTACGGCAAGGAGCCGATCGCGGCGCTCGAGGCCCGCGCCAAGCTCAACGGCTTCACTTTCAAGGCGATCCCGGTCACGCATCCGGGCGTCGAACAGAAGTCGCAATGGCTGTCGATTCGGCAGGATCGTCCCGACTACGTGCTGCTCTGGGGCTGGGGTGTGATGAACTCGACCTCGATCAAGGAAGCGGCGGCTGTAGGCTATCCGCGCGACAAAGTCATCGGTGTGTGGTGGTCGGGTGCCGAGCCTGACGTGACGCCCGCCGGCGATCAGTCGGCCGGCTACAAGGCGCTGATGCTTCAGCACGGCCCTGGCAAGTTCGCTGTTCACGCCGACCTTGAGAAGTTCCTGGTTTCCAAGGGGAAGTCTGTCTCCAAGGAAGATTTCGCCCAGGTGCTCTACAACCGCGGCCTGATCAATTCGATGATCGGCACGGAAGCGGTCCGCACCGCGATGAAGAAGTACGGTAACAAGCCGATGACCGGCGAACAGGTCCGCTGGGGTTTTGAAAACCTCAACCTGACCGCCGCGCGCATCAAGGAGCTTGGCTTCGAAGGCATGCTGCAGCCCTTGCGCTTCTCGTGCGAGGACCATCAGGGCGCCGACGTTGCCCGCGTGCAGCAGTGGGACGGCAAGGCCTGGAAGACGGTCTCGGACTACTACAAGGCTGACGACAAGATCCTTGCGCCGCTGGTCAAGGAACATGCCGCCAAGTATGCGACCGAGAAGAAGATCACCGCGCGCGACTGCTCCAAGGAGAGCTGATCGCCGCTGAAAAAAGGGAGGCGGCGTCGCGCCGCCTCCCGCTTTTTCCTCACCGCCAAGACCGGAGTTGATCGCGTGTCATCCGTCGCCGCACCCGCCGCATCCGTCCAGACGGAAAAGTCGCTGCTTTCGGTGAGCAACATCGAGGTCATCTACAATTCCGTCATTCTGGTGCTCAAGGGCGTCTCGCTCGACGTGCCGAAGGGCGGCATTGTCGCGCTGCTCGGCGCCAATGGCGCCGGCAAGTCGACGACGCTGAAAGCCATTTCCAATCTGCTGCGCGCCGAGCGCGGCGACGTCACCAAAGGCGTCATTCTGTTTGAGGGCAAGGAGGTCCAGGACCTGACGCCGAACGAACTGGTGCAGCGCGGCTGCATCCAGGTGATGGAGGGCCGGCATTGTTTCGGCCATCTCACCATTGAAGAAAATCTGATGACCGGCGCCTTCACGCGCAAGGACGGCAAGGCTGCGATTCAGCGCGACCTCGAGCTTGTTTATGGCTATTTTCCCAAGCTGAAGCAGCGGCGCGAATCGCTCGCCGGCTATACGTCGGGCGGCGAGCAGCAGATGTGCGCGGTCGGCCGGGCGCTGATGTCGCGGCCGAAGATGATTTTGCTTGACGAGCCGTCGATGGGGTTGGCGCCGCAGATCGTCGAGGAAATTTTCGAGATCGTGAAGCATCTCAACGAGAAGGAACAGGTGTCGTTTCTTCTGGCCGAGCAGAACACCAACATGGCGCTGCGCTATGCGCGCTACGGCTACATTCTCGAGAACGGCCGAGTTGTCATGGACGGCGACGCCAAGTCCCTGTCCGAGAACGAGGACGTCAAGGAATTCTACCTCGGCATTTCCGATGGCCGCCGCAAATCGTTCCGCGAGGGCAAGCATTACCGGCGGCGCAAGCGCTGGCTGGCTTAGTGGCGATGTCCGGCAAGCATTACGACCTTCTCGAAACCCGCGACCCCGCGCAACGCGAGCGCGAGCAGTTTGCCGCGTTGCCTGCCATCATTGCGCATGCATTGACCGCGCCGGGCTGGGCGGCGCATCTCAAAGGTATCGATCCGAAGTCGGTCACCTCGCGCGCGGCTTTGGCGAAGCTGCCGGTGCTGCGCAAGTCCGACATCGCGGAATTGCAGAAGCTGGCGCCGCCGTTCGGCGGGCTCAATGTCACGCCGGCCGGCAAGGTCAAGCGCCTGCTGATGTCGCCCGGCCCGATCTATGAACCGGAAGGCAGCGAAGCCGCCAACTGGGGCGCGGCGCGCGCCTGTTTTGCCGCGGGCTTCCGCGCCGGCGACATCGTGCACAACGCATTCAGTTATCACCTGACGCCCGGCGCCTTCATGCTTGAATCCGGCGCGCACGCGCTCGGCTGCGCCGTGATTCCCGGCGGCGTCGGCAATACCGAGCAGCAACTCGACGCGATCGCGCATTACCGGCCGAGCGGCTATGTCGGCACGCCGGACTTCCTCAAGATATTGCTCGACACCGCCGAAAAGTCCGGCAAGGACGCGTCCTCAATCAACCGCGCGCTGGTGTCCGGCGCAGCCTTGCCCGGTTCGCTGCGCGGCGAGTTGCGCACGCGCGGCGTCGCCGTGGTGCAGTGCTACGCCACCGCCGAACTCGGCATCGTCGCCTATGAGAGCGACGCCATGCAGGGCATGATCGCCAACGAGAACCTCATCCTCGAAATCGTGCGTCCGGGCACAGGCGACCCGGTCGCGGAAGGCGAGGTCGGCGAGATCGTCGTGACCTCGTTCAACTCCGATTACCCGATGATCCGCCTTGCCACAGGGGACCTCTCGGCGCTGCTGCCGGGCGTCTCGCCCTGCGGCCGCACCAATATCCGTATCAAGGGCTGGATGGGCCGCGCCGACCAGACCGCCAAGATCAAGGGCATGTTCGTGCATCCGAGGCAGGTGGCCGAGCTCGGCCGGCGTCATCCGGAGTTGTCGCGGCTTCGTCTGGTGGTCGGCCGCGAGGCCGAGCAGGACACCATGACGCTGCTCGCCGAGACGGCGTTATCGGACGCTGTGCTGGCGGCGGCGGTGGCCGACACGCTGCAATCGGTTACCAAGCTCAAGGGCATTGTCATGCTGGTAAAGCCGGGCAGCTTGCCCAATGACGGCAAGGTGATCGCCGACGAACGGCCGGTTGGCTAGGGCTCTTGACCGCGCGCGCCATTTCCCGCTGATAGCGCCCATGAACGCCAATCCCAATTTGCCGCCGAACCACCCGGCGCTGCCGCCGCGCCGCATCGGCGTCTTGCTGGTCAATCTCGGCACGCCCGACGCCACCGACTACTGGTCGATGCGGCGCTATCTCAAGGAATTCCTGTCCGATCGGCGCGTCATCGAGGAAAACCCGGTCAAGTGGTGGCTGGTGCTCAACCTGATCATTCTGACGGTGCGCCCCGGCCGCAAAGGCCGCGACTACGACAAGATCTGGAACAAGGCGCTCGACGAGTCTTTCCTGAAAACCATCACGCGTTCGCAATCGGACAAGCTCGGCGCCGAGCTGGCGAGCGATCCGCGCCTGCTGGTCGACTGGGCGATGCGCTACGGCAATCCGTCGATCCGCTCCAAGCTCGACGCCATGCAGGCAGCCGGCTGCGACCGCATCCTGGTCGTGCCGCTCTATCCGCAATACGCGGCGGCGACGACCGCGACCGTCTGCGACAAGGCCTTCGAGGCACTTGCCGCGATGCGCTGGCAGCCGGCGGTGCGCATTGCGCCGGCCTATTTCGACAATCCGGTTTATATCGAGGCGCTGGCGTCCTCGATCGAGGACAGCCTCGCCAAACTGACCTTCAACCCGGAAGTGATCATTGCTTCGTTTCACGGCATGCCGGAAGACTATCTGCACAAGGGCGATCCCTATTACTGCCAGTGCCACGCCACGGCGCGGCTGTTGCGCGAACGGCTCAAGCTCGACGACAAGCACTTGATGCTGACCTTCCAGTCGCGCTTCGGCCCGGCCGAATGGCTCAAGCCCTATACCGACATGACGGTGAAGGCGCTGGCCGAGCGCGGTGTGAAAAACCTCGCCGTCATCACGCCGGGTTTTTCCTCCGATTGCCTGGAGACACTGGAAGAGATCGCCATGGAGAATGCCGACATCTTCCGCCATGCGGGCGGCGAGAATTTCGCGGCAATTCCCTGCCTGAACGACAGCCCGGGCGGTATCGCAGTCATCCGCGACCTGGTCGGCCGCGAGTTGCAAGGCTGGGTCTAACCCGTCCCATCAACACCTCATTAACCATAGGCCTTTAACGTCCGTTAACCACTTCCCGCCGTTTCCGCGGGCCGTGCGCCATGGACGGAGGCTGACGCCTGAACGTGCTGCGCCTTTCCCGCTCAACTTTTGCCCCGCGCCGCCGCGCGGGACCGATGACGGCCGTTTGCGCGCTGGCGCTCGGCGTGACCGTTGGCGTGGCTTCGGCGCAAATCGTACCGCCGGACTATTCCGATCCCTTGACGCCGAAGCTGCAAACCGATCCGCGCAAGCCGCCGCGCTTTCAGCAATTCAGCAAACCGCAACTGGAGCAACTGGAGGCGCCGCCGGTCTTCACGGCATCGACCCCTGCCGCAGGCAACACCGGTTTCGATTCCACCAACCGTAAATCGAAAGCGAAAGCCAAGCCCAAACCCCGGCCGGCAGCGAGCACCCCGGCGAGCACGGATACGTTTGCCGCACCGCCGGTGGAGACGCCGTCCGTCTCGCCGTACCAGAAGCCCTTCGCATCATCGGCGATGTCGGCCAACGCCTCGGCGCCCGGCAGCCCGTCCGTCGAGATCGGCCCGATCCGCAAGCCGCCCGCCAAGCGCAAGGCGCACAGCGAGCCGGGCGACCCCTACGCCGCGCTGGGCTTCCATGCCGGCAGCTTCCTGCTGTATCCGGCCATCGAAGTAATCGGCGGCTACGACACCAATCCGTCCCGCACGCCCAGCGCCAAGGGCGCGGCGCTCTATTCGATCGCGCCCGAACTACGTGCCGAGTCGAACTGGTCGCGGCACGAACTCAAGGGTGAATTGCGCGGCAGCTATACCGGCTATAGCCCCGACACTGAACCGACCTTGAGCCGGCCCAATGTCAACGGCAAGGCCGACGGCCGCATCGATGTCACGCGCGACACCCGCATCGATCTAGGCTCCCGCGTGCTGGTGGCGACTGACAATCCCGGCAGTCCGAATTTGCAGGCCAATCTTGCCAAATTGCCGGCCTTCACGACCTTCGGCGGCAGCGCCGGCGTCGGCCAGAAATTCAGCCGCTTCGACCTGTCGCTCAAGGGCGATGCCGAGCGCACCGTCTATCAGGATTCGAAATTGACCGACGGTTCGACCGCCAGCAATGACGACCGCAACTATAATCAATATGGCGTCAAGCTGCGGGGCGGCTATGAACTGACGCCGGGCGTCACGCCTTTTGTCGAAGCCGGCATCGATACGCGGCGGCATGACCAGGCCATCGATTCATCCGGCTACCAGCGCAATTCAAAAGGCGTTACGGCGCTTGTCGGCTCGACTTTCGAGTTGTCGCGGCTGCTCACCGGCGAGGTCGCGGTCGGCTATACCAAGCGCAACTACGACGATGCGCGGCTGTCCCAGCTTAGCGGCCTGATCGGCAATGCGTCGCTGGTGTGGACGGCCAATGCGCTGACCACGGTCAAGCTCACGGCGGCCTCAATGATCGGCGAGTCGAACGTGCCCGGCGTGTCCGGCTCGTTCTACCGCGACGTCGGCTTGCAGGTCGATCATTCGTTCCGGCGCTGGCTGATCGGCAGCGTCAAGCTCGGTTTCGGGCTGGACAATTATGTCGGCCTGTCGCGCGAGGACAAGCGCTATTCGGTCGGCGCCGGCCTGACCTACAAGCTGAACCGTACCACGCAGATTAAGGGTGAAGCCCGCCAGGACTGGCTGCGTTCCAACGTCACCGGCAACGACTATACCGCTAGTGTTTTCATGCTCGGCTTGCGGTTTCAGCAGTAAATTTATTGCTCGCCTAAAATCCGCTTCAACTCGCCGCGGAATTCGTCGGCGAGGTCTGGCCGGTCGAGCGCATAGGCGACGTTGGCGGTGAGAAAGCCGATCTTCGATCCGCAATCATAGCTGCGGCCTTCGAACTTCAAGCCGTAGAACGGCTGCGTTTTCGCCAAGGCCAGCATGGCGTCGGTCAACTGGATTTCGCCGCCGGCGCCGGCCGCCTGCTTGCCGAGCAGCTCGAAGATTTCCGGCTGAAGAATATAACGCCCGGTGATCGAGAGGTTGGAAGGCGCGTCGGCCGCTTTCGGCTTCTCGACCATTTGCGTGATCTCGAAGGCCTTGCCCTTCGGCTTGCCGACGCCGACCACGCCATACATGTGAATGCGCTCCGTCGGCACTTCCTCGACCGCGACGATGTTGGCGTTGGCATCAAGGTCCTTGGCGGCGTCGATCATCTGCGCCAGGCAGCCGCGCGGATTTTTCACCAGCACGTCGGGCAGGATGACGGCGAAGGGTTCGCTGCCGACCAGTTCGCGCGCGCACCAGACGGCATGGCCGAGGCCAAGCGGCGATTGCTGGCGGGTGAAGCTGGTGCCGCCGGCGTCGGGCAGGTCGGTCTCCAGAAGCTTGAGTTCGTTCTTCTTGCCGCGCTCAATCAGGGTCACTTCAAGCTCGAACTGGCGGTCGAAGTGGTCTTCGATCACGCTCTTGTTGCGCCCGGTGACGAAAATGCAGTGTTCGATGCCCGCCTGCCGCGCCTCATCGACCACATGCTGGATCAGCGGCCGGTCGACCACCGGCAGCATCTCTTTCGGCATCGCCTTGGTGGCGGGCAGGAAGCGGGTGCCAAGGCCGGCGACGGGGAAAATGGCTTTGCGGATACGGGTCATGGGCGGGAGCGCTCTCGCGTGGGCTGGAAAAGTGCCGATGTGAAGTATCAAGCACAAAGCGGCAGGAAAGGTCCAGATTGGAACCTGATTGCAGCCAAAAGTGCCGATAATCCAGAACCATTAACGTCGCAGAAACGAAATCGCTGCACCCATAGGGCCCGGGGTGCGTTAGACTGGGTAGGCGGTATCACATGCGAGCGACACGACCCATAGCATTGGCGGCCACGCTGCTTGTCACGATTGGCGTGAGCGCGTTCGCGCAAAACAATGGCGACCGCACCGGCACCATTCCGGCGAAGCCAATCGGCCGGCCGGACGCGCGCGAATGGAGCGGCGAGGACGGCGCTTCCGGCCATCCGCAGATGACCGCAGCGGCGATCCGCCAGGCGGCCGCCAATTTCCAGCCGTGCCTCGAAGGACTTTACCCGATGGCGGCGCGTCACGGTGTCTCGCGCATGGCGTATCAAAGCCTGACCGCCCATCTGTCGCCCGATCTGCGCATCATGGACCTGATGGACAGCCAGCCGGAATTCACCAAGGCGGTCTGGGACTATCTCGACATTCTGGTCAACGACAAGCGTGTCGCTGCCGGCCGCGAGATGCTGGAAAAATATCGCAGCACCTTCGACGCGGCCGAGAAGGCCTACGGCGTCGACCGTCATATCGTTGCCGCCATCTGGGGCGTCGAAACCAATTACGGCGCCATCCGCGGCGACCGGCCGGTACTGCAATCGACCGCGACCTTGGCCTGCGTCGGGCGGCGGCAGCGCTACTTCCGCGACGAGTTCATCGCCGCGCTCGACATCGTCAATCGCGGCGACGTCAAGAAGGAGAGGCTGGTGGGGTCTTGGGCCGGCGCCTTCGGGCCGACACAGTTCATGCCGACGGCGTTCAAGCGTTATGCAGTCGATTTCGACGGCGACGGCCATCGCAATGTCGTCGACTCGATGCCCGACCTGATCGCCTCGACTGCCAACAATCTGAAAAAAGCTGGCTGGGTGAACGGGCAGACCTGGGGCTACGAAGTCGTCATCCCGGCGAACTTCAATTTCCATTTGGCCGATCGTCATCGCGCCCTGTCGATCGCCGAGTGGGAGCGACACGGCATCACCCGGCCCGACGGCAAGTCGTTCCCGCGGCCGGGCGACCATGCCTTTATTCTGATTCCGGCAGGCGTCCAGGGTCCGGGCTTCCTGATGCTGCCGAACTTCAGGGCGATCATGAAATACAACCCGGCGGAAGCCTATGCGCTGGCGATCGGCCATCTCGCCGACCGGCTGCGCGGGGCTGGGCCCTTCGCGCAGGATTGGCCGCGCTATGAGCGGGTGCTGACGCGCGCCGAACGGCTGGAGTTGCAACAACTTCTTGAGAAGCACGGCTACGAGGTCGGCGAGCCGGACGGCCGTCTCGGATCGAAGACCCGCAATGCCGTGCGCGATTTTCAGGCCCGTATCGGCCGGGTTCCCGACGGTTTCGCTTCGGCCGGCGTATTGGAGCGGCTGCGCGCCCGTTAACCCTTTTTGTTGGCGCATGACCTGGGCCTGCGCGGCCAGACCTTCGAGTTGACATTTTTGGCTGGCTATTGGTCCATGCTCTCTGGCGCTCAATTCAGGTCTGGGCCTTCGGCATGATGCGGAAAAACCGGTATTGGCAGCGGCTCGCCGCGATCGTGCTTTTGGGCGCGGCCGAATGCGCGACCGTTGGCCTGACCTTGCCCGCGCCAGCGCACGCGCAGGATTTCCCGTTTCTTAGCCGCCAGCGCGCGCCGCGCGGCGATGGCTTCTTCCAGCAATTCTTCGGCCCGTCCAACCGTCGCCAGGACGACCGCGACTATCAAACGCAACAGGCGCCGGCCGACAATTCGCGGGCGCCGGCCGCGCGCAAGGCCGATCCAAACCAGACCGCACCGACCACCTCCGTCGTCGTGCTCGGCGACGGCATGGCCGACTGGCTCGCTTACGGTCTTGAGGATGCGTTTGGCGATGCGCCGGAAGTCGGTATCGTGCGCAAGAACAAGGCGCACTCCGGCCTGGTCCGCTACGACGCGCGCAGTGATCTCGACTGGTGGCACACCGCGCGCGATATCCTCAACGCCGAGAAGCCGAATTACGTCATCATGATGCTCGGCGTCAGCGACCGGCAGGCCTTCCGCGCCCAGGACGTCGCCAAAGAAGCGGAAAAGAAAGAGGCCGACAAGAAGGCCGACGCCAAAGACACGGCGAACAAAGATCCGGCCAACAAGGACGCCGCCAGCAAGGATGCCGCAGCGGCCGATCAGAACAAGGACGAGGAAAGTGACTCGATCGCCGCGCCCGAGCCGCCGGCCGGCAGGCGGGCAGGCGGCAGCCTCGAATTCCGCGGCGACCAGTGGGAAAAGATCTATACGCGCCGCATCGACGACACCATCGCCGCGCTCAAGAGCAAGGGCGTGCCGGTGTTCTGGGTCGGTCTGCCGTCGATCCGCGGCACGCGCTCGACTTCCGACGCGGCCTATCTCAACGATCTGTACCGCGCCCGCGCCGAGAAAGCCGGCGCGGTCTTTATCGATGTCTGGGACGGCTTCATCGATGAAGGCGGCAAGTACACCAATTTCGGCCCGGACTTCGAAGGCCAGATGCGCCGCTTGCGTTCGGGCGACGGCGTCTATTTCACCAAATACGGCGCGCGCAAGCTGGCCCACTATGTCGAGCGCGAACTGCGCCGCTACATGAGCAATCGCGGACCGATCGCGTTGCCGTCGGGACCGATGGGCCCGGTGCCGGCCGATGGCAAGCCGACGGCGCGGCCGCTGGCCGGTCCGGTGGTGCCGCTGACGATGACCTCGACGGGTTCGGAAGAATTGCTCGGCGGCTCGGGTGTTGCCGGCGCCCGCGCCGACGCCACCGCGCTCGGCGTTCTGGTCAAGGGCGATGCGGTGTCAGCGCCGTCGGGCCGCGCCGACGATTTCTGGTGGCCGCGCGGCAGCCCCCCGCCCACGCCGCCGGTTGCCGCTACGCCACCGGCTGCACCGGCCGCCGCTTCGGCTTCGATCGGCGCGCCGGCTGTCGCCAATCCCGAACCGGCAAAACCCGCGCCTGTGGTGGCTAATCCTGAGCCGGTCAAGCCGCCGGCGCAGAACACCGCGAAACCGCCGCAACCTGCCGCGACAATGCGGCCTGCGCCCCAGCCCGCCGCACCGCGGCCTGTTGAAGCCAGGCCGCGCGCCGCCGACAACAGCCCGCGCCCGCCGCAGCCGGTTCAGCGCCGCAACGACGGCCCGTTCGGCGCCGGCGGTCCGTTCGGCTGGATGCGGTAGGGACTGCCGCTAGCGCGGCAGCGTCGTCTTTCCCATCAGGAATTTGTCGACCGCGTGCGCGCACTGGCGGCCTTCGCGGATCGCCCACACCACCAGCGACTGGCCGCGGCGCATGTCGCCGGCGGTGAACACCTTGGGCACCGAGGTCAGGTACGAATTGGTGTCGGCGCTCACATTGCCACGCCCGTCGAGCGCGACATTGAGCGACTTCAGCATGCCTTCGTGCAGCGGATGGACGAAGCCCATGGCCAGCAGCACGAGGTCGGCCTCGATATCGAATTCGGTACCGGGGATCGGCTTGAATTTGTCGTCGAGCCGCGCGCAATGCAGCTTCTTCACGTGGCCGTTTTCGCCGGAGAAGCTCTGCGTGCCGACCGCGAAGTCGCGCTCGACGCCTTCCTGATGGCTCGACGAGGTGCGCAGCTTGAGCGGCCAATCCGGCCAGGTCAGCAGCTTGTTTTCCATCGCCGGCGGTTGCGGCATGATTTCGAAATTGGCGACCGACAGCGCGCCCTGGCGGATCGAGGTGCCGATGCAGTCCGAGCCGGTGTCGCCGCCGCCGATCACGACCACTTTCTTGCCGGTAGCGACGATGTTTTCGATGTTTCCGAGCGGCTCGTTGCCGACGCGGCGGTTCTGCTGCGGCAGGAAATCCATGGCGAAATGGATGCCCTTGAGCTCGCGGCCGGGTATCGGCAGATCGCGCGGCTTCTCGGCGCCGCCCGACAGCACGACGGCATCGTGCTCGGCGACGAGCTTGGCGATGTCGACATTAACGCCGACATCGGCGTTGTAATGGAACGTGACGCCTTCGCCTTCCATCTGCTTGATGCGGCGATCGACGTGCACCTTCTCCATCTTGAAGTCGGGAATGCCGTAACGCAAAAGGCCGCCGGCCTTGGCCCAGCGCTCATAGACATGCACTTCGTGTCCGGCGCGTGCCAGTTGCTGCGCGGCGGCAAGGCCTGCGGGGCCGGAGCCGATGACGGCGACTTTCTTGCCGGTTTTAACGGCGGCAACGTCGGCAATCAGGCCCTGCGCGATGGCGCGGTCGGCGATCTCGCATTCGATGGTCTTGATGGTGACCGGGTTGTCGTCGATGTTGAGCGTGCAGGACGCCTCGCACGGCGCCGGGCAGACGCGGCCGGTGAATTCCGGGAAATTGTTGGTCGAATGCAGGTTGCGCGCGGCTTCTTCCCAGTTGCCGCGATAGACCAGGTCGTTCCAGTCCGGAATCTGGTTGTTGACCGGGCAGCCGGTCGGCACGTTGGAGAGAAGCTGGGTGCCGTGGCAATAAGGTACGCCGCAATCCATGCAGCGCGCCGCCTGCTCGCGCACTTCCTTTTCGGGAAGCGGCAGCACGAACTCCCGCCAATGCTTGATACGCTCCTCGACCGGTGCGTATTTGCGGTCGTGGCGGTCGATTTCTAGAAACCCGGTGATCTTGCCCATCTTACTCCGCCGCCTGCATCGTGGCGGCCTTTTCCTTTGCCATCTCAGCGAGCGCACGGGCGTATTCGACCGGCATCACTTTCTTGAACAGGGGACGATAACGCTTCCAGTCGGCGAGGATCGCCTGCGCCCGGCCGGAGTTGGTATAGCGCGCGTGGTCCGAAATCAATTTGTGCAGCCGCGCCTCGTCGCCATTGGTGAGGTCCGACATGACATCGACCATCCCGCTGGTCTCCAGCTCGACGCCGTATTCCTTTTCGGCGACGGCTTCTTCCTCGGGTACCGGCTCGAGCGCGATCATCGCCATGTTGCAGCGGCTCTCGAACGTACCGTCCTCGTCGATGACATAGGCAATGCCGCCCGACATGCCGGCCGCGAAGTTGCGCCCGGTGCGGCCGAGCACGACGACGACACCGCCGGTCATGTATTCGCAGCAATGGTCGCCCGTGCCTTCGACAACGACGGTGGCGCCGGAGTTGCGCACGGCGAAGCGCTCGCCGGCGACGCCGCGGAAATAGCACTCGCCGGCGATGGCGCCGTACATCACGGTGTTGCCGACGATGATCGATTCTTCCGGCACGATGCCGGCATCCGCCGACGGGCGGATGACGATGCGGCCGCCCGACAGGCCCTTGCCGACATAGTCGTTGGCTTCGCCTTCCAGTTCGAACGTGACGCCCGCGGCCAGCCAGGCGCCGAAGGCCTGACCGGCGGTGCCGTCGAAGCGCACATGGATGGTGCCGTCGGGCAGGCCGGTATGGCCGTAACGCTTGGCGACTTCGCCGGACAGCATCGCGCCGCAACTGCGATTGGTCGAGTTGATGACGGTCTGCAAGCGCACCGGCGCACCGCGGTCGAGCGCGGCTTGGGCGCCGGCGATCAGCTTGCGGTCGAGAACGGCCTCAAGGTGATGATCCTGCTTCTCGCAGTGGAAGATCGGCGTCTTGTCGTCGGCCTTCGGCTTGGTGAACAGCTTCGAGAAGTCGAGGCCCTTGGCCTTCCAGTGTTCGACCAGCTTGCGCCGGTCGAGCATCTGCATCTGGCCGACCATCTCGTTGAAGGTGCGATAGCCCAGTTGCGCCATGATCTCGCGCACTTCCTCGGCGACGAAGAAGAAATAGTTGATGACGTGCTCGGGCTGGCCCTTGAAGCGCTTGCGCAGCACCGGGTCCTGGGTGGCGATGCCGACCGGGCAGGTGTTGAGATGGCACTTGCGCATCATGATGCAGCCGGCGGCGATCAAGGGCGCGGTGGCGAAGCCGAATTCGTCGGCCCCGAGCAGCGCGCCGACGACGACGTCGCGGCCGGTGCGGATGCCGCCATCGACCTGCACGGCGATGCGGCTGCGCAGCCTGTTGATGACCAGCGTCTGGTGGGTTTCGGCGAGGCCGATTTCCCACGGTGAGCCGGCATGCTTGAGCGAGGTCAGCGGCGAGGCGCCGGTGCCGCCCTCGAAGCCCGAAATGGTGACGTGGTCGGCGCGCGCCTTCGAGACGCCGGCGGCGACCGTGCCGACGCCGATTTCGGAGACGAGCTTGACCGAGACGTCGCCCGACGGGTTGACGTTCTTGAGGTCGTAGATGAGCTGGGCGAGATCCTCGATCGAATAGATGTCGTGGTGCGGCGGCGGCGAAATCAGGCCGACGCCGGGCGTCGAGTAGCGCACCGCGGCGATGGTCTTATCGACCTTGTGGCCGGGCAACTGGCCGCCTTCGCCGGGCTTGGCGCCTTGCGCCATCTTGATCTGCATCATGTCCGAGTTGACGAGATACTCGGCGGTGACGCCGAAGCGGCCCGACGCCACCTGCTTGATGGCCGAGCGCATCGAATCGCCGTTCGGCATCGGCTTGAAGCGATCCGATTCTTCGCCGCCTTCGCCGGTGTTCGACTTGCCGCCGATGCGGTTCATCGCAATCGCCAGCGTCGTGTGCGCCTCGCGCGAGATCGAGCCATAGGACATGGCGCCGGTCGAGAAGCGGTGCACGATGTTCTTGGCCGGCTCGACTTCCTCGAGCGGCACCGGCTTGCGGCCGGCCTGCTCGGCGGTCTTGATCTCGAACAGGCCGCGAATGGTCAGAAGGTGCTGGCTCTGGTCGTTGATGAGCTTAGCGTAAGCGCGATAGTGATCCTGCGAGTTGCCGCGCACGGCGTGCTGGAGCCGCGACACCGTCTCGGCGGTCCAGACATGGTCCTCGCCGCGCACGCGCACGGCATAATCGCCGCCGACATCGAGCATCGTCCGGTAAATTGGCGCGTCGCTGAAGGCAGTGCGGTGGCGCCGCACGGTTTCCTCGGCGATTTCCGGCAGGCCGACGCCCTCGATCTGGGTGTGCGTGCCGGTGAAGTACTTGGCGACGAAATCCTGCCGCAGGCCGACGGCGTCGAAAATCTGCGCGCCGCAATAGGACTGATACGTCGAAATGCCCATCTTCGACATGACCTTGAGGAGGCCCTTGTCGATCGACTTGATATAGCGCTTGACGATTTCGTAGGGCTCGAGCTTGGCCGGCAGCGTGTCCTTCATCGCCACCAGAGTCTCGAAGGCGAGATACGGGTTGATCGCTTCGGCGCCATAGCCGGCGAGGCAAGCGAAGTGATGCACTTCGCGCGGCTCGCCGGTTTCCAGCACCAGGCCGACCGCGGTGCGCAAACCCTTGCGGATGAGGTGGTGATGCACGGCGGCGCAGGCGAGCAGCATCGGGATCGGGATGCGGTCGGCGCCGGCCTTGCGGTCGGAAAGGATGATGATGTTGCAGCCGCCGTTGACCTCTTCCTCGGCGCGCACGCACAATTCGTCGATCGCCCAGTCCATGCCGTCGGCGCCATGCTCCGACGGATAGGTGACGTCGAAGGTCAGCGACTTGAAGTGGTCGCCGGTCATCTCCGAAATCGAGCGAATCTTTTCTAAATCCTCATTGGTGAGGATCGGCTGGCGCACTTCGAGGCGCTTGGTGTTCGACATGCCTTCGTGGTCAAGCAGGTTCGGGCGCGGCCCGATGATCGACACCAGGCTCATCACCAGCTCTTCGCGGATCGGATCGATCGGCGGGTTGGTGACCTGCGCGAAGTTCTGCTTGAAATAGGTGAACAGCGGCTTGGCTTTGTCCGACAGCGCCGAGATCGGCGTGTCGTTGCCCATCGAGCCGATGGCTTCCTCGCCGGTCGAGCCCATCGGCGTCATCAGGACCTTGACGTCTTCCTGAGTGTAGCCGAACAGCTGCTGGCGATCGAGCAAAGCCAGGTTCGAGATCGGCGCGGCGCTCGCCGCGCCCGGCAGTTCTTCCAGCACGATCTGCGTGCGCGTCAGCCACTCGCGGTACGGATGGCTCTTGGCCAGCGTCGCCTTGAGTTCCTCGTCGGGAATGAGGCGGCCTTCCTCGAGATCGACCAGCAGCATCTTGCCCGGTTGCAGGCGCCACTTCTTGACGATGTCCTTTTCCGGAATAGGCAGCACGCCCATTTCCGAGGCCATGATGATGCGGTCGTCCTTGGTCAGCAGATAGCGCGCCGGCCGCAAGCCGTTGCGGTCCAACGTAGCCCCGATCTGGCGGCCGTTGGTGAAGGCAATCGCGGCCGGGCCGTCCCACGGCTCCATCAGCGCGGCGTTGTATTCGTAGAACGAGCGGCGCTCTTCATCCATCAGCGGGTTGCCGGCCCAGGCTTCCGGAATCATCATCATCACGGCGTGCGCCAGCGAGTAGCCGCCTTGCGTCAGGAATTCGAGCGCGTTGTCGAAACAGGCGGTGTCGGACTGGCCTTCATAGGAGATCGGCCACAGCTTCTTGATGTCCTTGCCGAACAAAGGCGAGGACACGGAAGCCTGGCGGGCCGCCATCCAGTTGACGTTGCCGCGCAATGTGTTGATTTCGCCGTTATGCGCGACCATGCGGTACGGATGCGCCAGCGACCATGTCGGGAACGTGTTGGTCGAGAAACGCTGATGCACCAGCGCGATGGCGCTTTCGAAATCCTTGTCGTGCAGGTCGGCATAGTACTTGCCGAGCTGGTCGGCGAGGAACATGCCCTTGTATATGACCGTGCGGCACGAGATCGACACCGGGTAATAGCTCGAGGTGCGTCGTTCACGGCGGCGATAGATCGCGTTCGAGATCGACTTGCGCAGGATATAGAGCCGGCGTTCGAATTCGTCTTCGGTCAGCTTCTTCTTGCCGCGGCCGATAAACACCTGCATGTGCCACGGCTCGGTCGGGATGACCGAGACGCCGAGCGATGAGTTGTCCTTCGGCACGTCGCGCCAGCCGATGAGGGTGAGGCCTTCGCGCGCGATCACATCGGCATAGATGTCCCGAATGATCTGCCGCCAGGTCTCCTCCTGCGGCATGAAAAGCTGGCCGACGGCGTACTGGCCGGGTTCCGGCAGCGTGAATCCTAGCTTGGTTGCTTCCTTCGCGAAAAATTTGTGCGGGATCTGCACCAGAATGCCGGCGCCATCGCCCATGCGCGGATCGGCGCCGGTGGCGCCGCGGTGTTCGAGGTTGCACAGGATCTGCAAACCGTCCTGCACGATCTGATGCGACTTCAGGCCCTTGATGTTGGCGACGAAGCCGACGCCACAGGCGTCGCTGTCGAGCGCGGGATCGTAAAGACCTTGGGCTTCCGGCGTGCCCGGATCGGCGGTCGAGCCCATAAACGGCGCGTTGGCGTCATCGCTTTTGCGCGATGCGTCAATCCGGGAAAATCCTGCGCCGTGCTTTTGCTCGCTCATATCGTCCTGCCTCGCCGGTGACTTCCGGCGTACTCGCCCGTCCGCGGAACCCGCGATTTTCGCGCGCCAAATTCCAGACGCTCAGCATCGCGGGCTATTCGCAATTAGGACAGCATTGCTGTCCTAATGGACCATGCCAAATTTTGCCCCGCCGCACAAGACTGGTCCACGTCCAAACTGACCGGCGCTTGCGCTTTATTGCGGGCTAGCCTTCCGGCCAAGCAAGAACAGGACCACGGGCACGCATTTTGCGCAATGGCGTTGCGCTTGGCCCACCGGCAAATCGCCTGCCGGATTAACCGTTTAACGGTGAATCCGGGAAATCGCCGCGTCCCGGCAGGCCTTGGCTATGGTCATGGAAACCTGAAATTCCCGACGGAGTGGCCGACATGATCAACAACACATCCACCTTGCCGAATCTGGCCGAGCGCGCCTCCGGCGAGGCCGCCATGGCGCGGCTGGCCGACCGGCTGACCGCGATGGCGCCACCGCCGATGAATTTGTCGCCGACCGATATCGTGCGGCCGGCTTTCACCCCGTCGCCGGCGCTCAGTGCCAGCGCGGCGATCGCGCGCCGCGCCCACGAGCGCGCCCTAGCTTTATTTCCGCGTGTTCGTACGTGCCCTATGCGCTGGTGGCCCTTGGCCTGCGGCTGATCATGGCGCGGCTGTTCTTCCTCGACGGCCAGACCCGCGTCGACGGTCCGCGCCTGTCGTTCAATCCGCTGGATTATGCCAGCCTCGATTTTCTGCGCGGCTTCGACTTTTCGGTCGTGCTGCCGATGCAGGTGAATGCGCAGACTTTCACGGCATTCTCCGTGCAATATCCGCCGATCCCGGTGCCGCCGGTGCTGGCCGCCTATCTAGTGAGCTACGCCGAGTTCATCCTGCCCATCATGCTGGTGCTTGGCCTCGGCACGCGCTTCGCGGCGGTCGGCCTGCTGATCATGACGGCGATGATTTCGTACTTCGTGCTGCCGCATGCTCTGTTTACGACCCACATTTTCTGGGCGGCAATCCTGATGGTGCTAATCTCGCGCGGCCCCGGCCAGATCTCGATCGACCACATCATCCGCAAACTTGCCCGGCGCTAAAGGCCGGGCAAAAGGCAGGCGCTTTGACAAAGCCATTGACCATCGGCCTGGCCTTCGCGGCGATGATCGCCGGCGCGCTGGCACTGGACACGTTCGACAAGGCGCCGCCGCCGTCTGCCGCCATCGTGACGGAAGCCGCGGCCGCTGAAAGTGAGCCGAAGCCTGTGCTGGTCCGCATGGCGCAACTGGCGGTCACTCAGCCCTATATGTTTGACTACGAACGCGGGCCGCGCATCATCCATGTGCCGCAGCCCGGCGACCGTGTGGCAGGTAGGCCCGCCGCGCGCGCCAGCATCGAACGCCGCCCGCCGCCCGCCGCGATCGAGGAAGACGACGATGAGGACGACGTCATCGAGGCCGCGCCGCCGCCGCGCCCGCGTGCGGTCGTGCCGCCCAAGCCGCGCCTGGCCGCGACGCCGCCGCAACCGCCCGCCGCAATCACGCCGCGCTGGAAATTGCGCAGTGAATCCCCGCCGCCGCCACCGCCTGGCCCGCGCCGCGCGATCCTGAGTGCGCCGCCGCCAAGCGCCGATGGCCCGACGCCGTTGCGGCCGACGCCGCGCTTCGAGGCCAAACGCTTCGATACCAAGACCGAGAATGGCCAGAAATTCGCAGCACCTGTCGAACCGGTCTCGCCCGCGCCTATGGTGAGCGAAAGCCAGCCGCCGCTCGGCTATTCGCCGCCGGCAACGCCGGCAGCAACGGCGGTAACGGCAACGCCGCCCGAGGAAACGCAGGCTGTCCCGGCTGAGTCAGCGCCGGCGGAGTGATCTCACACGTCAGTCCAAAATAAAGCGCCCCGGAAATTCCGGGGCGCCGATGTTTTCATGTTCTGGAGTTCGCCGAGGTTCAGGCGGCGACTTTGTTTTCAACAACCTGAGGCTTGGCGTTTGCGTTGCCGATCGGGATCTGGCGCGGCTTCTTGGCCTCGGGAATTTCCCGCACCAGTTCGACGTGCAGCAAACCGTTCTCGAGCACCGCGTTCTTCACCGTGACGTAGTCGGCGAGCTGGAACTGGCGCTCGAAGGCGCGCGCGGCGATGCCCTGGTACAGAACTTCGCCGCTCTGCTCGGAGGTCGTCTGCTTGGCGCCCTTGATGGTCAGCGTGTTCTCTTTCGATTCGATTGAAAGCTCGTTCTCGCTGAAGCCGGCCACAGCGACAGTGACGCGGTAGTCGTTTTCGCCGGTCCGCTCGATGTTATAAGGCGGGTAGCCCGGAGCGGCTTCGGCGCCGTCCATCAGCGAAAACAGCCGGTCGAAACCGACGGTGGAACGGTAAAGGGGGGAGAGGTCGAAAGTACGCATGTCTAAGTCCTCCTTTTGAGCGACTTCGTGAAGTGTCCCCGGGCAAGTCCGCCGAATGGCCGAACCTTAAAGCCCGAGGCGCAGCCTTTATGGCCTGCGCAAAACAGATATGGGAACGCCATTTCGGCCCTGCAAGAGGTTGGCGCCATTGCCCCAAATATTTGAAATAATGACATTTTTTTCAATTTCCGGCGCGGCTTAACAAATCCGACCGCAATACTCTATAAGGCGCAAAGCCCTTCGCGCACCGGCTTAACTGCGGCGTCATGAAATTCATTTCCATTCCTGCCAATCCGGTGCCCGATAACGGGTTGGCCGGCGTCATCAAGACCCCGGACGGGGTGACGCTGCGCTTTGGCCGCTGGGACCCGCCGCCCGGCCGCAAGGGCACCGTCGTGATCCTGCAGGGCCGCTCGGAATACATCGAAAAATACTTCGAGACGGTGCGCGATCTGCGCGCGCGCGGCTTCGCGGTGGCGACCTTCGACTGGCGCGGGCAAGGCCTGTCCGACCGTGCGCTGTCCGACCGCCGCAAGGGTCACGTCAAGAACTTCTCGCAATACGCCACCGACCTTGCCGCCTTCATGGAGCAGGTCGTGCTGCCGGATTGTCCGCCGCCGTATTTCGCGCTCGGACATTCGATGGGCGGCGCCATCGTCATCGCCTCCTGCCATGATGGCAGCCGCTGGTTCGAGCGCGTCGTTCTGACCGCGCCGATGATCGCGCTCCGCCCCGGCAAACTGACGCACATCGCCGGCCCGCTGGCGCGCGTCATGCGTTTCTTCGGCCGCGGTGCGGCCTATGTGCCGACCGGCGACAGCCAATTGTCGGGCACGGAAAATTTCATCGGCAATGTGCTGACCTCCGATCCGGTGCGCTTCGCGCGCAACGCGGCGGTGTTGCAGGAAGAGCCCGATCTCGGGCTCGGCGCGCCGACCATCGCCTGGGCCGACGGCGCCATCCGCCTGATGAAGAAATTCGCCGTGCCGTCCTATGCAGCGCGCATCCGCCAGCCGATGCTGCTGGTGGCGGCCGGTTACGACGAAGTGGTCTCGACCTCGGCGATCGAAGCCTTCGGCATGAATCTGCTCGCCGGGCGGCATCTCATTCTGCCCGGCGCCAAGCACGAGATTTTGCAGGAGCAGGATGCCTTCCGCGCGCAGTTCTGGGCGGCGTTTGACGCCTTCGTGCCCGGCACGCCGCGGTATTAGCCGCCGTCAATAGGAAACGCCGGCAGCCTCCGCGGCCGCCGGCGCCTCATCGGTTCTTCCGCAGCTTGAATCAGCGCGGCGGGATCTGGATCAACTCGTCAAGCTGCGCCTTGGTCAATTCGGTGGCGGTGAACTTCAACGTGACCGCGTCCTTGACGATGGTATCGAGCCCGACGATCTTGTCCGGCTCAATCGATGCGCGCGGGAAGAAGTCGTCACGCGTGCGCTTGGCCTTCGCTTCGGAGATTTTCAGCCAGTCCGCATAGACCTTCAGCGCGTTCGGATCGGTATAGAGATAGTTCACCGTCTCGCGATAGGCTTTCATGTAGCGGGCAACGACGTCCTTGTTCTTTTTAAGATAATCGGCGTTGGCGATATTGAGCCGCACCGTCTGGCCTTTGAACACCGACGCATCATTGCCGGTGGCGATGATCCGGATCTGCTTGGCGTCAAGCTGATCGAGGCCGAAGGGCGGCGCCGCCCAGCCGACGTCGATCTGCCCGGACATTACCGCCGTGATATTGGCCGCCGGCCCACCCATCGCCGTCGGCTTGGCCTTGAGTTTGTACTCATCAATGAACGCCTTGACGACGCCGTGGGTCGACGAGCCGTTGGTGGAATAAGCGAGTATCTTGTCGTCGGTATCCTTCAAGGTCTTGATCGGCGAGTCCGCCTTCACGTACCAATAGAGATCGCCGGCGCCAGTGGTCTCGGCGCCAATGACGCGCACCGGCGCGCCTTTTGAATAGGCGCTGAGCACGCCCATCACGCCGGCGGCGATGCCGATATCGACGCTGCCGGAAATCACCGCCTGCTGGGTTTCGCCGGCGCCTTGCGTGTAGACGATATCCAGCTTCAGCCCATGCTTCTTGAAGATGCCGGCGAGCTGACCGACCTCCGATACCGAGGTGTCCCAATTGCCGCGTTGGCCGACGGCCAGCTTGATGGTGTCTTCGGCGGAAGCGGTTGTCGCCGATGCCGCCAGTAGCGACAGCGCCGTCAGTGCACCAACGACTGTTCTCTTGTTCATTTCGTCCTCCCTGAGTTTTATGTTCTACTTGGCCGTCTGTCGGACCCGTTCGAGCGGGGCCTCGCTGCCGCCGCCGAGGCTGCGCCAGTTCGTCGTCTTCGGTACTACGCCTTCATAAGAACTGATGGTGGCGTGCGCGATATGCGGATCGGTGGTGCCGAGCGCGGCGCCGCCGCTTTGCACAGCGCGCGCGGCTTCCACCATCAACCGGCGGAATGCCACCACCGCCGTATCGCTGGCGCCGACCCGGTCTTTCGACCGGTCGCTGATCGGCCCCATCGATTCCCACATAGCGATGTCCTGGTTGGGGATGCCGCTGATGCCGGTAAAATTGTCGGCCTTCATCGCCGCGCGGTCCTGGCCGTACAGGTTGTCGCGATTGCGCATGCCGTTGAAATGTTCGTCGACGTCGACGCCCCATTCCAGTCTGTTGAATTTGCGCCAGGTGTCGGCGTCGATACCGGGCTTGTCGGCTCCGGCCCAGGCGATGAAGTAGAAGATCGTCGTGTTGTCATCTTCCGGCGTCAGCAAGGTCGCGACGTTGTAGGAACTGTTCGGTGGAATGAGCGCGGTGTAGGGCGCGATATAGACCGTGGTGCGGATGTAGTCGTGCGTCGCCTCGTTCATGATCGGCCGCCGGATCGCCGCATAGCGAAATCCGTAGCTGGTGCGCTCGATCTGGAAGCGCGGCGCCTTGTCGTTCGACGGCCGCAGCCATGCCGCCTCGGTCGCTTTGGCGACTTCGACATCGGCCGGCAGCATGTCGGAAGAATGCAGGCTGGACGAATGCGCCGAGTCGATCTGGCCTTCGAGGATCTGCGCCCAGTTGCAATTCACCCGCACCTTGGTGGCGCTGACCTTGGCATCCTTCGTCGGCGCGAAAGCCGGCGGCTCGAATTCGCGCATCTCTTCGGGCGGGCCCATGTAGCACCAGACGAAACCGCCGGCCTCGCGTGCCGGATAGGATTTGTGTTTGACGCGATCGGGGATCAGGCTATTGGCCGGTTCGGACGCCATCTCGACGATGTTGCCATCGACGTCGAATTTCCAGCCATGATAGAGGCAGCGCAGCCCGCATTCCTCGTTCCGTGCGAACACCAGCGATGCGCGCCGGTGCGAGCAATATTCGTCGAGCACGCCGATGCGGCCGCGGCTGTCGCGGAAGACGACGAGGCTTTCGCCGAGCAGACGCACCTTGATAGGTTTGCCGTCGGCTTCCGGCACTTCCTCGGAAAGACAGGCGGCGATCCAGTGACGGCGCATGATCGCGCCCATCGGGGCGTCGCCCTCGACGCGGCACAGCAGATCGTTTTCTTCCGGCGTCATCATGGCGGCGTCCTCCGGTCCGGCGCGATGGCAGCAATTTTCGCTCGCGCATTTTTTCTTAGATATCTAAGATAAACCGTGGACGGCAATCTTGTCGAGGCGGGCCCCCCTTGAACGACGTCGAAAATCGGACGCTGAAACTGGGCGTGATCGGCCTTGGCCGTGCTTTTAGCCTGATGTTGCCGACATTCGCCGGCGATTCGAGGATATCGCTGGTCGCTGCGGCAGATACGCGCGAGGCCGCGCGGCGGCGCTTTGCCGCAGATTTCAGCGGCAAAGCCTATGCGACGGCGGGGGAACTGTGCGCGGATCCGCATGTCGAGGTCGTTTATGTTGCGACGCCGCATCAGTTTCATGCGCAACAGGCTGTGCTGGCGGCGCGGCAAGGCAAGCATCTCCTGATCGAAAAGCCGCTGGCGCTGACGCTCGACGATTGCGCCGCCATCGTTGCGGCGGCGCGCACGGCGGGTGTTCACCTCGTCGTCGGGCATTCGCATTCCTTCGACGCGCCGGTGCAGCGGTTGCGCGCGCTTGTCCAAAGCGGCGCGTTCGGCGCGGTGCGCATGATCAACGCCATCAACTACACCGACTATCTGTCTCGCCCGCGGCGTCCGGAAGAACTCGACACCGCAAAGGGCGGCGGCGCGGTCTATAATCAGGCGGCGCATCAGGTCGATGTCGTACGGTTTATTGCCGGCGAGCAGGTGACCGGCGTGCGTGCGATGACCGGCGCGTGGGACAAAGCGCGGCCGACCGAAGGCGCCTATGCCGCCTTGCTGACGTTTTCCGGCGGCGCGTTCGCTTCGCTGAGCTACAATGGTTTCGGCCATTTCGATTCCGACGAATGGCAAAACTGGGTCGGGGAGTTGGGCCAGCAAAAGCCGCCGCAGGGGACGCCGCGGCAGCGCTTCGCCAGTGCGGCGGAAGAAACCGCTTTCAAGAATGCGCGCAACTATGGTGGCGATAATTACAAACAAGCGGCGGCGCCGGTGGCACATAACCACTTCGGTACCGTGCTGGTCAGTTGCGATCGCGCCGACCTGCGCGCCATGCCGAACGGCGTCATGATTTACGAGAATGGATCGGGACGTCTCGATGCGCTGCCGCCGCCCGCCGTGCCCCGCAGCGAGGTCATCGACGAACTCTATCGCGCCGTCGTGTTCGGCGAAAAACCTCTGCATGACGGCGCCTGGGCGATGGGGACCATGAACGTCATCATCGCTATGCTGCGCTCGGCGCGCGAAAGCCGCGATGTCGCGATCTAACTCACAGCCCGATACGCAAGCGATCCTGCGTCATTGGCGCGAGGCCGTGCCGAACGACCGCCTGGCGCATTTGGTGAAGGATGCGACGCGCGCGCTGGTGCGGGCCCTGACGATGCGGTTGGCCGAGCATGCGGTCTCGTTCGGGCATTGGACGTTCCTGCGCATTCTCTGGGAAGGCGACCGCTTGACCCAGCGCGAACTGAGCGAACGCGCCGGCGTCATGGAGCCAACGACATTTTCCGCGCTCAAGGCGATGGAGCGGCTCGGTTATATCCGGCGGCGCAAGTTCGCCGGCGATCGCAAGAAGGTTTATGTGCTGCTGACCGCAAAAGGGCGTTCTCTGCGGCGGGTGTTGGTGCCGCTTGCCGAGGATGTCAACCGCATTGCCGTGCACGGCGTCAAACCCACGGCCATCGCCACGACCCGCGGCGTACTCATCTCCATCATCGAGAACATGGCGCGCGACGAAACGGCAATCGATATGAAAATGCCATCGACGCGGGCGCTGGCCGGATTGAAGAAAAAGGCGCCGGGCCGGCGGCGCAAGAACGGAGCCAAGTCGTAACTGCGCTAGTTGCGCGTCCACTGCGTGGATCGGCACACCAGCCCGCCCAGCACGCAGCCGGTTGTGGTCATGGTACCGCCGGATGCCTTCAAGGTGGCCGACAGATTGAGATTGCGTTGCGGGTCATAGCCCGAGCCTGACCAGCCATCGCCTTTGGGCGCGATCTTGAAGACGAGCTTGTCGCCGACTTTTTCCTTCTGCCCGGCCGGGTCCTTGATCCAGACATTGGTGGCGCAGATCGCGTCGCCGCAGTTGGCCATCTTGACGCGCGCGGCGCCGTCGCCGCGCAGCCAGGTGCCGAGAATGTCGTTCGGCTGGGCGCTGACCGCTGTCGGGCAGGCCAGAATGGCAAGGACGATAAACGGACGCAGATGCAATCGAGCCTCGCGGTATTCAGTGGCGTTTCAGCTCTCTACGAGCCAGGCGCGCCGCTGGATCACCGTTCATCAGCTTTTGAGAAGCTCCAAAGCCGCCGCATGCGTGCGCGCATCGCCGGCAGCGATAATACGGCCGCCGGCCTGCGGCGGGCCGCCTTCCCAGGTGGTGACGATGCCGCCGGCGCCGAGGATGATCGGGATCAATGCGACGATGTCGTAGGGCTTCATTTCGGTGTCGATCACGATGTCGAGCTGCCCGGCCGCCAGCATGCAATAGGCGTAGCAGTCGCCGCCGTAGCGCGAGAGCTTCGCCTTGTTCTCGACCTTGACGAAACTGGCGCGGTCGGCGGCATTCATCAACAATGGACTTGTCGTGAACACCACCGCGTCGCTCAAGGCTTCGCATTTGCGGACATGCAGGTCGCGGTCGCCCGCCGGTCCGCGATAATGGGCAGCGCCGCTGTCGCCGGTGAAGCGCTCGCGCGTGAACGGCTGGTGCATCATGCCGTAGACCGGCTCGCCGAAACGCATCAGGCCGATCAAGGTGCCCCAGGCGACCATCCCGGAAATGAAGGATTTGGTGCCGTCGATCGGGTCGAGCACCCAGACATATTCGGCGTCGGCATGCTCGGAGCCGTATTCCTCGCCGAGGATGCCGTGTTCGGGGAAGGCGCCGCGGATCAGGCTGCGCATGGCGTCTTCGGCGGCGCGGTCGGCGGCAGTGACCGGATCGAAGCCCCGTTGCAGCTTGTTCTCGACCGTCAGCGCGGTGCGGAAGAACGGCAGAATGGTCTCGCCGGATGCGGTCGCGAGCTTGTCGACAAAACTGGTGAAGTCGATGGCGGTCATGGTTCCTCTTGCCCCCTCGACCTAACGGAGAGGAGGCGCGGCGGCAACCGGGGTCGGCCCCTGGCCTGCTTGATTGGCTATTGAAGGCGCGACCCACCATCAAAGCAGACCAAAATGGGTGCCAACCAGACCTGAAAAGCGGGCCATTGGCCGATATTGGTCCTCAGCCATGCAATAATGCATGGAGAATCGCGTTCTTCGCCTTGATTTTTGTGCGGTGCGGTGTAGATTATTGCAATGCGATAGTGAGCTTCTGCTCCTATTGTTGCCCTCCTTGGGCGTTTCCTCCCTAGACTTGGGCCGCTCTTCGTGAGCGGCCCTTTTTTTTGTGCCGAGCAAACCTATCAAGCTATTCCGCCGCGGCGGCGCGATAGGGCCGCAGTTCCTCGAGCGGGATGTCGCCCAGCCGATTTGCCAGGGTGACCATATCCGCCGCCAGCCGGCTGAAGCCGCTGACCCGCAAATAGCGCCGCTCGTCCATATAGAGGGCGCGGTTGATCTCGAGCTGGACGGCATGCAGCCCGGCGGCCGGGTTGCCGTAATGCTCGGTGATGAATCCGCCGGCATAGGGCTTGTTGCGGCTCACGGTATAGCCCATGCCGCGCAGGGTCTGTTCGACGGTTTCCGCCACGACGCCGACGCAACTGGTGCCGTAGCGGTCGCCGATAACGAATTCCGGCCGCGGCCGTTCGTCCTTGTGACCGGCGGTCGACGGCATGGAATGGCAGTCGATCAGCAAAGCGGCGCCGAAATCGCGGTGCAGCCGGGTGAACAGCTTTCGCAGCGCCCGGTGATACGGCTTGTACAGGCTCTCGATGCGGGCCAGCGCGTCGTCGATCGGGATGCGCCGGTCGTAGATTTCCTGGGCGTCACCAACCACCCGCGCCACGGTGCCGAGGCCGCCCGCCACCCGCATCGAGCGGGTATTGGCGAAAGAGGGCAGCCGGCCGTCGAACATGCGCGGGTCCAGCTCGTAGGGTTCCCGGTTCACATCGACGAAACAGCGCGGGAAATGCGCCCGCATCAGCGGGTAGCCCTGCGCCACCACGCCGGCCATCAATTCGTCCACGAAACTGTCTTCCGAGCGCCGCAAGGTGCCGATATCGAGCCGCGACAGCTGCAGGAATTCATACGGATAGGTCGAGCCCGAGTGCGGCGAATTGAACAGAGCCGGGCCGCGGCATACCTCCGGCTCGACAATCTCGAATGGCGGGTCGAGTTCGTCCTTTGGATCAGTCATCAGCGGGGGCATCCATCAGACGGGACGATTCTATTGGGAATACGCCAACTTTAGGCGCATTATACGTTCTATTGTCCATAGGCCGGGGGATAAAGCCAAGCATTGGTTTTGGTTCACCCGTTATTTACCCGCTACCGGTCTTATGGGCCGCGAAATGCCGGTACTTGGGCCGGGCGTACAAGTGTAATTCTGGGCGTTAGGGGCGTTTAAAACGATGTCGAAAATCCTGCTGGCTGAAGACGACACCGATATGCGGCGCTTTCTGGTCAAGGCCCTGCAAAATGCCGGATTCGACGTCACCTCTTACGACAACGGCCTGTCGGCCTATCAGCGCCTGCGCGAAGAGCCGTTCGAGCTGCTTTTGACCGATATCGTGATGCCGGAAATGGACGGCATCGAGCTGGCGCGCCGCGCCGCCGAACTCGACCCCGACATCAAGATCATGTTCATCACCGGCTTTGCTGCTGTGGCGCTGAACGCGGATTCGACCGCGCCGAAGCAGGCCAAGGTCCTGTCCAAGCCGATCCATCTGCGCGACCTCGTCAACGAGGTCCACAAGATGCTGGCCGCCTGAGGGGTCAAAAAATCGCTCCCCATCCGGCCTTGCTTCGCCGGTTTGGAGCCGATAAGACCACAGCACTAAAGGGCGCGTAGCTCAGCGGGAGAGCACCTCCTTGACATGGAGGGGGTCACAGGTTCGATCCCTGTCGCGCCCACCATCCTTTAGCCGCTTCCAATAGCCGCAAACCGTGTCGCGGACTTATCCTCATCAAAGCCGGCCCATGACGCGAAGACGATGGCTTCTTGCGCTGATCGTCCTGCTGGTCGCGGCCGGGGGACTGGCGCTGTTCTGGCTGTTCGACGGCGCCACCGGCGTCGAAACGGTGCAGGCCCGCATATCCAGCCTCGGCTATTGGGCCCCCATCGGCTTCATTCTGTTGTATGCCATTTCGACCGTGGCCATGCTGCCCGGCGGCTTCTTCGATCTGGCGGGCGGCGCGCTGTTCGGCCCGATCTGGGGCAGCGTCCTCAATCTCGCTGGCGTGACGCTTGGCGCCGCCGTGTCGTTCCTGATCGCGCGTTATGTCGCCGGGGATTGGGTGCAGCGGCGCGCCGGGCCGCGCGTGCAACAGGTCATCAAGAGCGTCGAAACCGACGGCTGGCAATTCGTCGCCTTCATCCGCCTCGTGCCGGTCTTTCCCTATCCGCTCGCCAATTATCTGCTCGGCCTGACCCGCATTCCGTTCCTGCATTACATGCTGGCGACCATCGTCTTCGCTCTGCCATCGACGATCGCCTATACATGGATCGGCCACGCCGGCCGCGAAGCAGTCGCCGGCAAAACCGACAACATCTATTACGCGCTGATCGTGCTGGCGCTGGTGGCGGTCCTGGTCATGGCGCCGCGCTTCTACAAGCGGTTCCGCAACAAGACGCCTTAGGTGTGCCAACGCTTCAACTGTAGATGAGCGTGCCGACCGGCTCGCCGTTCAGCGCCTTGGTCAGATTGCCCGGCACCAGCCCGTTGACGATGCGAATCGACTTGGCGAGCCGGGCGCGCGTCAGCAATTGCAGCACCACCGGTTCGATCGGCAAGGTCGGCAGCTGGCGCGCGATCAACTCCGCGGCGCTGATCTCGGCAATCAATTGGGCGTCCGGATCGGACTTCGGATCGGCGGTGTAAACGCCATCGACGTCCTTCAACAAAGTCACCGAGCGCGCGCCGAACACTTCGCCGATGAGATACGAGCCGGCATCGCTGCCATGCGGCGGGATCTTGCCGACGGCGGGCGGATGCTCCCACAGATCGTAAGGCGGAATGCCGTTGAATACCGCGCCGCGCGCCGCCGCCAGCATCGCCGGCAAAAGCTGCACGATGAACGGCGCTTCGAGATAGACGAAGCCGTGACTGGCGAGCAGGCACGACACCATATAGGCGTTCTGCGCCGACGACTTGCCGGCGAGAACGGCGAGCGCGCCGGTCGGCATGCCGAGATCGAGCCCGACCGACAGGATATGCCGTGCTCTGACGCCAGGGCCCACACCGATTACCTGGGTGTGGTTCTCCTGATTGGCGATGATTTCATCGAGCAACGGCAGCACCGCGCTCTGGCCTCTGTCCATGATGGACAGGCCGCCGATCTGGACGACGTTGAGGTTGGGCAAGATCGCGCGCACCGGCGCCTCGGTGCCGGCGATGACTCTTTTATCGACCAGCGACTCGCGCATCAGTTTTGAAGCGACGTGTTGGGCGCTATGGATGACGTTCATTGGGCACCTCGGCCTTTGAATTCCGCGTTGTAGATGATGGTGCCGACCGGCTCGCCATCGAGCGCCGCGCTCAACTGGCCGGGCCGCAGGCCGTTGACGAACTGGATTTCGCGGATGTGGCGCGTGCTCAGCATCAAATCGAGCACGGCGCGCTCGACGATCAGATCGTCCTGATCGGTCTTCAGCAATTCCTGCACGCTGATGCGCGGAATGAATTGCGCGTCGCGGTCCTTTTTCGGATCGGCGGTGTAGAGTCCGTCTTCGTCCTTGACGTAGATCATCTTGCGCGCGCCATAGACCTCGGCGATCAAAAAGCAGCCGGTGTCGGTGCGTTGCGGCGGAATGCGGCCGATCTCCGGGTTCTGCTCCCATAATTTGTACGGCGGCATGCCCTGACAAATGACGGCGCCGCGCTCCATCAGGTAATGCGGCAGCGACGGGAAGCCTTCCGGCTCCAGGAACGCGATGCCGTGCCGCGCCAAGAGATATTGCAGCATCTGCGCGTTCTGCCAGGCGACCGCGGTGCCGAGCACGGTGAGGACACCGACCGGCAGGCCGAGATCGATGGCGAGCGAATAGATGTGTCGCGCCCGCGTGCCGGCGCCGGTGCCGAGGATCATCTTGTGCTTCGCCAGATTGCCGACGATCTCATCGACCAGCGGCCCGACGGCGGCTTTGCCGCGATCCATGATAGACTGGCCGCCGATCTTGACGACATTGGCCCAGGGCAGGATGGCGACATCCGGCGTCGCCTCGGTGGCGCGCTGCAGATCCAGGTCGCTGAGCGAGCCGCCGACCAGTCTTTTGCCGAGATCGGTCAGTAGCGAGTTGTCAGCAAGTGTCGTCGGCTGCATGGCGTCACCTTTCAAATGTAAATATGCGCAACGTGAAGCGGTGCGTTTCCGGAAAGCGGGCGTCGAGACTGCCGAACTGGCGCACCGCCCAGTCGGCGAGCTGACGCAGAGCGCGGCCGCGCAATTCCGCCGGCAGTTTCGAAAAGCGCGCGCCGCCGTCATGACGTTCGATAAAATCGCGCGGGGTGCATGTCGCGTCCCATGTTGCTGCATCAATGACGCTGACGGTCGCGGCGCGCTCTTCGAGCTGCAGCTCGGCCTCGGCGCGCGAATTGCCGGCCTCGGCGGGCGGCGCGCTGCCGTGCAAGATCAAATCGAGCTGGCGCTTCATGCGCGCGTCGATGCCGCCGTCCGGCCTGCGCGTGCGGCCGAGCAACAGTGCGCCTTGCGGCCGCAATACCCGCAAGCTCTCCTCGATCAGCGCGCGCCAGCGCTTGAGGCCGCCGAAGACCTGCACCAGCAGTACGCCGTCGAAGCTGCGGTCGGCGAAGGGCAGGGCGCAGCCATCGGCCTGCACCAGCGCCGCGCCGGCGCAGCGTTGCCGGAACGCCCGCAACATGCCGAAGGACAGATCGACGCCGACGTAATCGTCATGCGCGCGCACGAAGGGCCAACCGATGCGGCCCGATCCGGCGCCGAGATCGAGAAGCTTCGGGTGCGGCGGCAGCGCGCTCATTATCCCTCCGCGCACCGCCTTGGCGGCTGCGTCAGGCAAAGCGCGGTGGCGATCGAACTGGGGCGCCACCGCGTCGAAGACGGACATGCCGGATACCAAATGCTGCGCCGTTTCTAATGATGCGAGTATGGTCTGACCGACGCCGCCGCGGTCCCGGGCGGGACGACGGCAACGATATTCATCATGCCGCGATCCTCATGGGCGAGGATGTGACAGTGAATGACGAACTGGCCGGTGAAATCGACGAAGCGGCTGCGCATCTTGAAGTAGCCGGGAATGGTAATTGTCGATCCGTTGGCTACTGTCGTCGTCACGCCGTTGGCGATCGGGAACACGTCCCACCAGATCGCGTTTCTGGAGTTCGGTGGAATGCAAGGCTGCCAGCTCGCCGGCGCGTTCGGGTTGAGCCAGCATTGCCCGTTGGTCAACCGGTATTGCGTGCCATCGACAATCGGGTTGGTTGGCGTTGCCGGCGACGTCGCTGATACGATGTATTGCGGCGTGTAGGTCGCGTTCGGCGTGCCTTCATTCTGGATGACCGGTCTGCCGGTCGCAGGATTGATCCAGGGCGCCAGCGGGTCGAATACTTCGACCACCTGGAATGGGTTGATGTGAATATGGAACGGATGATTGATCGGGCCCGGGCCAAGATTGCCCGAACTCGGCGTCTCGTTGACGATGGTCCATTCCTCCACCGTGTTCAGCGTCACCTGCTCGCCGACCGTGTCATCGAACTGCTTGCCGTTGATGGTGTGGCGGATGAAAGGCCCGCCGGTCGAGGCCGGTTGCGGGGCCGGCGGCGGCGGCGGATTTGCCGACTTGAAATTAACGACCTTGGTGCCGGTGACTTCGTTCGGCTGGATGTCGGCAAGGTAGCTCGGGAAGGACGGCGCGCGGTCCCTCGGCACGAAGGTGCCGGTCGGCCCGCTCGGCGCAGGCCCCGGCTGCACCACCACCGTGAACAGTGTCACCTCGGCGTTCTTGATGCCAAGCGATTGCGCATCGTTGATCGACTGACGGATCTTGACATCGAAGGATTGCGGCGTCGTGCCGGTCACGACCGGCGCCTTGACCAGCAAATCGGCGCGGTTGCCGGACGCCAGCAGGAACGGCCGGTTATGGTTGGCGGCATAATTGTCGGGTGAAAACTGCACGCCGTCCTGTGCAGTCTGCTTCCATTCAAAACCGGCCGGCGGACCAACGAAAAAAGCGCCGCTGCGCGACGCGCCATTGGCGATGCGCCACATGCCGACTTCGCCGGAATTCATGGTGACGGTCGGCGCCGGACGGCCGTTGACGGAAAGCGGCTGGGGCCCGCGCGTGCCGGCGAACAGATTGGGGCTGACGCCAAGCTGGTTGATCATGAAGATCGGCTGCTTGCGCATCCAGCCGGCGCCGTAATAGGCGTCGAAGTCGGCGTCATACTGGCCTTCGATGATGAAGACGCCGGTCATGCCGTTCGACACATTGATCGCGGTCGAGCCGTGCTTGTGCGCGTGATACCAGTGCGTGCCGGGCGCCTGGCCCATGACCAGCGCCCGCTCGCCGGGCTGCGCGGTCGAGGGATATTGCGGCAGGTGGAAGCAGTAAGGGTAGGCGCCCATGTAGTACTGCGGCCACTGGCCGGCTTTCAGTTGCTCCTCATCCTTCGGCCACAGCTTTTGCCCGTTGGCGGGATTGGCGTCGTAGGCTTTGAGCAGTTCTTCCTGGGTCGCGGTCCATGACTTGGGCAAATCGTTCCAGCTATAGGGGAACTGCGACACCGCGCTCTTGCTCAGCGCTGCGGCGCAGGCATCGAAGAATTCCTTGAAGTCCTTGGCGACGCTGGCTTCGGTCACGACCGGCTGGCCGTTGACGCGCGGCGACGGCCTGATCTCGATGAAGACGTTGTCGGCAGTGGTCGATGGATTGGTATGGGTGCCGTGGAAATGGATGTTGCCGGTGCTCGATCCGTGGAAGCAGTCCGGGAACGTATCGATCGACGGATAAGGCGCCGAGCTCTCGTCGCAGCCGGCCTGCGGATTTTTGCCGTCGGGATTTTCGCCGCGGTCCATGGAATAGTTGAAGTCGTTGACGTCGATCTGGTTGAGGAAAGTGAGTTGCACGAGGCCGCCGACCTTGCCGCGCAATGTCGGGCCGGGCATCGGATCGGCATATTGGCTCGGCGGTGTGGGCTGCGTCGCGCCGGGGAAGCCGGCGGGAATGGCGCCGGGATAATCGGGCAGGGTGGCGTGCGGCGCACGGTAAGCGCGGACGAATTGCGCGACACAGTTATCGCCCGCACCTTTGAGAAGCATCATGCGGTTGGCTTCGGCGGTCAGCGTCAGCACGCCATTGAGCACGCCGTTGACATGAACGATTTCCGGAATTTTCAGCAGCGGCTGACCCGGCGCGACGCAGGGCATGTATTGAGCCTGCGCTTGCGCTGGCGTCGGCGGCAGCAGCGCCGCGACGAAGGCCGCGAGTGCGGCCAGCCAGATCCGTCCGATCGCGCGCTTGATGGTCGATGTGTTCATGGCATCACCTTCTGTGAAGCGTCTGGCGAGGTTTATTTGGGCGCCGTGTTGACGACGATCGAACCGCTGACGCCGCCGCCGCCGGGCAGGCCGGCGTTGACGGCATAGGTCGCCGGCACCGGCGTTCCCGGTGCGACCCAGGCCGGTTTCGACGACTGATCGGGGGCAATGGGATCGGTCTGGAAGACCTGCGTCGTCCCTATTGTCAGGGCCGGTTGCATCGTCTGCTTGGTGGTGTTGTTCCAGCTCAGCGTGTCGCCGGGCGCCATATAGGTCGTGCTGGAATTGCCGGGCTGTAGCTGGGTCTGGAAAACCGTGTTGCCGTTGGCGTCGACAACAATCCTGACCGACCAATCCGCCATCGCACCCTCCCGCGCGCCTCAGGTGCGGAAGGATTGCAAAACACTGATAGGTTGTCTAGTAAAAGAAATACAACCCTTATAATGGCCAGAATTGCTTGCTGGCGATGCGGGCGCCCTCAGCCATGGCGGAAAGCTTGGCAAAGACGACCTGCGGATCGACAGCCGCTTGTCCGACCCAAGTGCCGTAGCCGCAATCCGAACCGGCGATGACGTTTTCGCGGCCGACCAGCCTGGCGTAGCGGCCGATGCGCTGCGCGATCAGCTCCGGGTGCTCGATGAAATTTGATTTCGACTCGAGGACTCCCGGTATCAGCACCTTTGTGTCGGGCAACTTGACGGTCTCGAACACCTGCCATTCATGGGCATGGCGCGGATTGGCGGCCTCCAGCGAGATCGCGCTCGGCTTGGCCATGAAGACGATGTCGATGATGTCCTTGAGCGGTACGTCGAAGTGGTGTGGGCCTTCGTAATTGCCCCAGCACAGATGCATGCGCAGTTGCTCGGCCGGGATGTTGGCCACCGCATGGTTGAGCGCTTCGATGTGCAATTGCGCGCGCTTGCGGAAATCGGCGAGGCTCAGGTCGGCATATTGAATGTGCCGGCCCATGCCGAGATCGGGGCAATCGATCTGCAAGACGAAGCCGGCCCTGGCGACGATTTCGTATTCATGACGCATGGCGTCGGCGATGGCGTAGATGTAGGTCTCGAAATCCCGATAATAGTCGTTGCGGAAAAACAGTGACACGACGCCGGGCGAGGCGGCGCTCATGAAGCCGCCGGTCGATTTCACATTCTTCAATGCTGACTTGAGGTTATCGGCATCGACCCGCGGCGCGTCGGCATCGCGCACCGAGATCGGTGCGTTGCAGGCCGGCGTCTTGCGGCGTGAGCGGCCGGGATCGCCGAAGACTTTCTTCTCCAAGGCCGGAAATTCGTGGACGTCCTGATAGACGAAGGTGTTGCCGGTGCCGCCGAAGCCGTTGAGCCGGTCCTTCACGTAGGTGGCGTAGCTCGGCTTCGACATTTCGCCGTCATTGATCAGGTCGACGCCGGCGTCGGCCTGCTTCTTGACCAGTTCCGCGACCGCGTCCTTGACCCGGGCGGCCAGCGCCCCGGCATCGACCGGGACGCCTTCCTCTTTGGCGTACATCATGCGGATCAGGTCGTCCGGACGGGGCAGGCTGCCGGTATGCGTGGTCAGAAAGCGGTCACGGCTCCGGTGCATGGCTCTTGGCCCCCCCCATAGGTCTGTTTGGCCGGACCTTAATGCAGGGATGCCACGGCTACCACTACCCGAGGCCTGCCAAGGCGCTGCGTTGACAGGGGGGCTTATGACCCTTATGAACCCCTCCAAACCTGCATTGAGAGACTGTGATGAAAGTTCGTAACTCATTGAAATCGCTGCGTGCGCGCCACCGGAACAACAAGATTGTCCGGCGCAAGGGCCGCGTTTTTATCATTAACAAGACGAATCCCCGCTTTAAGGCCCGCCAGGGCTAGGTTCTCGGCTGGGCATCTCGCCCTCTAGGCCCCTCCCGGCCTTTGGCCGGAACCCGATCAAAAGCCGTTGATTTGCCTTCGCGGCTGGAGCGATTAATCTCCAGCCATGCGCTTTCGATTCCTCGCGCCTGTTATAGCCGCGGCCTTCGCCGCCACTTTGGCCTTTTCTTGGGCCGTGCCCGCTTCGGCGGAGCCGGGCAGTTGGCTTGAGCGTCCGGCGGCAACGCCGCAGGCGCCGTCGCAAACCCTGCCGAAAATGGCGCGCGGCAACCGCACCCAGAATCTGGAATTCCTGTTCGGCGCGCTCAAAGTGGCGCCCGACGAGACCTCGGCCAAGGCAATCGAGCAGCGCATCTGGGCTTTGTGGGCCGTATCGCCGAGCGACACCGCCAATCTTTTGATGACGCGCGTGCGCACCGCGATCGAGGCCAAGGATACCGATCTGGCGATCAAGCTTTTGGACGGCATCGTCAAGATCAAGCCGGACTACGTCGAAGCCTGGAACCGGCGGGCCACGCTCTATTTCGTGAAGAAGGATTTCGGCAGTTCGCTCGCCGATATTCGCGAAGTGCTCAAGCGCGAGCCGCGCCACTTCGGCGCGTTGATGGGCTTGGGCATGATCATGTCGGAAGTAGGCGACGACAAGCAGGCGCTTGAAGTCTATCGCCGCCTGCTCGCGGTCTATCCGAAGATGCAGCGCGTGCCCGATCTGGTGAAGACGCTGCAGGAAAAAGTCGAAGGCCGCGATATTTAATTCCGCCCGGCTTCATCCAATGCCCGCTCAGGACCGTAGTGATTGAATGTGGTCCGTGCCGTGCGCCGTTTTCGAATGATTGTCGTCTCCGTTCTAGCCGTGCTCGCGGCGCTGGCCGTGGTGACGCTCGTCGGCGCACGGGCAATCGAGCGCGCCAACCCGCCGGTGGGCCGTTTTGTCGAGGTTGAGGGCGGCCGTCTCCATATTGTCGAACTGGGCGCGGCCGATGCGCCACCGGTGCTGCTGCTGCACGGCGCCAGCGGCAATCTCGCCGACATGCGCGTGGCTTTGGGCGAGCGGCTGGCGCAGCGCTATCGCGTCATTCTCGTTGACCGGCCCGGCCATGGCTGGAGCGATCGTCCCGGCGGCGCCGCCGATGCGCTGCCGTCGGCGCAGGCTGCGCTCATCCATCAGGCGCTGACGCGCCTCGGCGTGAAGCGCCCTATCGTCGTCGGTCACTCCTGGTCGGGCGCGCTCGCAACCGCCTATACGTTGGCTTATCCAGACGACGTGAGGGGTCTCGTTCTGCTGGCGCCGGTGACGCATCCGTGGCCGGGCGGCATCGGCTGGATCAACGATGTTGTCGCGCTGCCGGTCATTGGTCCTTTGATCGCACGGACATTCATTCTGCCGAGCGGTTATTTCCTGTTGAAGCCCGGTGTCGCCGCCGTGTTTAAGCCCGATGCGCCGCCGAAAAATTACGGGGAACGCACCGG
Source organism: Rhizobiales bacterium Ga0077525 (assembly GCA_001464835.1). GTDB lineage: Bacteria > Pseudomonadota > Alphaproteobacteria > Rhizobiales > Xanthobacteraceae > Pseudolabrys. The sequence continues at coordinate 69,899 of LNDS01000053.1, forward strand.
TGTCGCCATGCTGCTGCGGCCGCGCGAATTCATCGCCAACGCGCAGGACCTTTCACAGCTCAAGGAATTCGTGCGGGCGCAGTCGCCGCGCTACGGCGAGATAAAAGTGCCGGTGACGATCATCGCCGGCGACAAGGATCCGGTTGTTTATACCGCCATTCATTCGCGCGCGATTGCGCAGCAGGCGCCGCAGGCGAAACTGATGGTGCTGCCGGACGTCGGCCACATGGTGCACTATGTCGCGGCCGACGCCGCAGTTCAGGCGATTGACGAGATGGCTGCTCGCTAGTGTGCGACCTGCGACCGTTCCGCCTCGCGCAACAGGTCGAGCGTCAGCCACGGCTTCTGCATGAACAAAGCGTCGTGCGGCAGTTCCTTTGGCAAGGCCTTGCCCGAGGTCACCACGAGATGAATGTTCGGGTAGTCCCTGGCGGCGACGTGAGCGAGTTCCACCCCGGTCATGCTGCCGCTCAGATTGACGTCGGTGTAAAGCATGGACAGCGACGGCCCGAGCTTGTCCAGCACTTCGCAGGCGGATTCGGCGCTTTCGCACTGGATGACACCCATGTCGCACTCTTCGAGCAGCAAGGCGACCATTTCGCGCTGCAACTCATCGTCTTCGACCACCAAAGCGATCGGCTTGAACGGTGTCGTTTGTGCCATACGTCGCCCTCCGTCGGATACCTGACATTGGGGCAATGCCGGCCGCGCCGGATCGTTCAGGTGGAACCGGCATTAAGAAACATTTGTGCGGTTAAGGTTCCGCGATACCTCAGGGTTTAGTTGTCGCAGGCCGGGTCTTGGGGCGGACCGCGTGGGTATTCTCCGCCTGAACCTTGCCCGCCGCCTGCTGCAATTCGCGGCGGAACTCGTCGCGCATCTCGTGGATCGAGGCGATGACCAGGCCGCTCGGCCGGCCAAGGCCGAACAGCGCGGCTTCCGAAAGTTGCAGGCTGGCTTCGATCGTCTCCGGCACGGCGTCGGTGACGCCGATGGCATAGAGGTGGCGCGCATGGGCGGCATCGCGCGCGCGCGACACGATCACGATGTCGCCGCGCAAGGCGCGCACCTGCGCGACGATGTCGTCGATGGCTTCCGGCGCCGCGACGGTGACGATGACGGCTTTTGCATTCATGACACCGCAGCTCTTGAGAAAGTCCGGGTTGCTGGCGTCGCCGTAATAGACCTCGCGGCCGCTGCGCCGCTGTTCCGGCACGACGCGGGCGTCGTTGTCGACGGCGAGGTAGCGGAATTCGTGGCGGTCCAGCAACGCGCAGACGACCTGGCCGACGCGGCCATGGCCGATGACGATGGCATGATCGGTTGCGCTCTCGGGCGCGATCGCCAACTCCGGATCGAGGACTTCGGCCGCCTTGAACTTCGGCGCCACGCGATGGGCCACCAGCGCCATCGCCGGAATGAGCGCCATCGTAATCGACGTCACCGCCAGGATGAAGGCCGCGACCTGCGGCTCGATGAGGCCCAGGCCGGCGGCCATTCCGATGGCGACGAAAGCGAACTCGCCGCCGGGGCCGAGCAGCAGGCCGGTCTCGACCGCCGCCGGCCAGGACAGGCGAAACAGCCGGGCAAGCCCGATCAGCAGAATCGCCTTGATGGCGATCAATCCGGCAACCGACGCGAAAAGCCAGAACGGATCGCGCGCAACCTCGCGCACGTCGATATTCATGCCGACGGTAAAGAAGAACACACCGAGCAGCAGGCCCTTGAACGGCGCGATGGTGGTCTCGATCGCCTTGCGGAATTCGGTTTCGGCCAGCACCAGGCCGGCGATGAAAGCGCCAAGCGCCATCGACATGCCGGCCATCGCGGCGGCCACGCCGGTGCCGACGACGACGAACAACGTGGCCGCCACGAACAGTTCAGTCGAACCCGTCGATGCCACCATTCGGAGCAGCGGCCGCAACATCAGGCGGCCGACGATGAAGATTCCGGCTACCGCGAAGGCCGCGTTCATGAGCGCCAGCACGAGGCTTTCGATCAGCGAACTGCCGTTGCTGGCGCCAAGCAGCGACACGAAAACCAGCAGCGGGATCACCGCCAGATCCTGCGCAATCAGCACGGAAAAACTGGCGCGGCCCGTCGCCGTTGCGATGCGGCCCTGGTTCGACAGAACCTCGATGACAATGGCCGTCGACGACAGTGCCAGGCAAGCGCCGAGGATCATCGCCACTGCCGGTTTGTTACCGAACAACCAGGCGATGCCGCCGATGACCGCGGTCGATAGCACGATCTGAAGGCTGCCGAGGCCGAATACCAGCCGGCGCATCGCCTTGAGGCGCTCGAACGACAATTCCATGCCGATCAGGAACAGCAGGAAGACGACGCCCAATTCGGCGATGCCGGCGACGTTCTTGGCATCGACGACGGTGACCCAGTACAGAAACGGGAAAGTGCCGATCAGCGAGCCGAGGCCAAGCGGTCCGAGCACAGCGCCGGCGGCGAGAAAACCCAGCACCGGGCTGATGCCAAGGCGGCGGACCACCGGCACGACGACCCCGGCCGTCGCCAGCAAGACCAGCGCGTCGCTGTAGGCCTCGATATTGATCGGCGATGCCATCGATTATTCCGCGCTTGTTTTGACCGGGCCGCCGATCAGAATGTAAACCGTTTGCCGACAGCCGTCGGCGCCAGCACCTTATCGCCAAAAGCGCCTGCGAGCGCGGCCATCGCGCGCCAGCCGGTACAGTGTCCGGCGGCAATGGTGGTGAGGCTGAAGTCTTTCAGCGCTTCCACCGTTTGCGGAATGATCTCTTCATTGGCGCCGGACAGATGCAGGCCGCCCATCACCGCATATAAAGGAACGCCTGGGAAGCTGGCGCGCGCATGGCTGAGCACGTTGACGATGCCGGCATGCGAGCAGGCGCTGAACACGACCAGCCCCTTGTCCTTGACGTGCAGGCCAAGCCAGCGTTCGTCCATCAAAAGTTCGTCCGGCTCCCAGCCTGTGCCGTCGTCGGTGCGCCGCACCTGGCCCGGCATGCCCCGTTCGAACGGCGTGATGCGCGGAATTTCTCCGCCGACGATGAACATGTCATCGAGGAAAGTCCGCGGCTCGGGCGTCGAGATAACTTGTGCGCCGCGGCCGGTCAGGTCGGCGATGCTCGGCACGTCGTCCATCTGCCGCACGCCGCCATTCGGCGTCTTGACGCCGCGCGTCCGGAACATTCCGGGATGGGCATAGTAGGGCACCTCGCGGGCGCCGTTGCGGGCGCGGATGGCGTCGAGCGCCAGCAGCATCGCGCCGGAATGGTCCCAGTGGCCGTGCGACAGCACAATAGCCTCGACCTTGCCGAGGTCGGCGCCGAGGCGGGTGGTGTTGCGCTCGAAAGCGTAATCTTCCGGGCCGCTGTCGAACAGGACGGTGTGGCGCGTGTCGCCGCGCTGAACGGTAATCAGACAGGCGAGGCCGTGCACGGCGCAGCAGAGGCAGCGCCCGGAAGACGCCCGCAATCCCCGGCGCGTCAGCGAAACGAATTCGCTCTCGACATTGCCCGGTGTCGATGAAAGGCCATCGGTCGTGTTGTCGACGAGAACCTGGATCTCGACTTTATCGACAGGTGTCAGTGAACTCATCTCAGCCCCCGCTGCATTTCTGGCACCGCGCTCACTCTGAGCGCGCGGCAGCGAGAGTGCAATCTCAATCGCCGCTATCGTCGGCCCCGACATATGCTATGCGCAGCATGTTGGTCGCGCCCGGCGTGCCCAACGGAACGCCGGCGACGACGATGACGCGCTGGCCCGGCTTGGCGAAGCCTTCCTTGAAGGCGATGCGGCAGGCGCGGTCGACCATGTCGTCCTGGTCGTGCGCATCCTCGGTGACCACCGAATGCACGCCCCAGGCGACGGCCAGCCGCCGCCCGGTGGTGAGATTGGGCGTCAAGGCCAGGACCGGCGGACGCGGCCGCTCGCGCGCCATGCGCAATCCGGTCGAGCCCGACGAGGTCCAGCACATCACCGCCGCCAGATCGAGCGTATCGGCGATGTGGCGCGCGGCGTCGGCGATGGCGTCGGCGCCGGTCGCTTCCGGCGCCGGGCGCTGCGCATTCAGGATGCCGCGATAAAGCGGGTCGCTTTCGGTTTCTTCGGCGATGCGGTTCATGGTGGAGACCGCCTCGACCGGAAATTGCCCGGCCGCCGATTCCGCAGACAGCATCACCGCGTCGGCGCCTTCGTAAATCGCGGTGGCGACGTCGGAGACTTCGGCGCGCGTCGGGATCGGCGACGAGATCATCGACTCCAGCATCTGCGTCGCCACCACCACCGGCTTGCCGGTGGCGCGGCCGAGCCGCGTCATCTGCTTTTGCACGCCCGGCACTTTCTCCAGCGGCATCTCGACGCCGAGATCGCCGCGCGCCACCATGATGGCATCGGCGATTTCCAGGATTTCGGCGAGCCGCTGCACGGCCTGCGGCTTTTCGATCTTGGCCATCAGCAGCGCGCGGCCGCGCGTCAGCTTCTTGGCTTCGGCGACGTCTTCCGGCCGCTGCACGAAAGACAGCGCCACCCAGTCGACGCCGGCTTCGAGCGCTGCTTCGAGATCGGACAGATCCTTGGCCGCCAGCGCCGACAGCGGAATGGTCGAGTCCGGAACGCTGACGCCCTTGCGGTCGGACAATTTGCCACCGATCAAGACCTTGGTCGTGACGCGGTCCGGCTCGACCGCGGTGACGGTCAGGCGCACCTTGCCGTCGTCGATCAACAAAGTATGGCCGACCTGCACGGCGGCGAGAATTTCCGGATGCGGCAGGTAGATGCGGTCCGTGCCGCCGATCGCCGGATTGGAATCGAGCACCACCGTGTCGCCGTTTTTCACGGCGATCGAGCCGCCGGCAATGGTGCCGAGGCGCAGCTTCGGGCCCTGCAAGTCGCACAGAATGCCGATCGGGCGGCCGGTATCGTTTTCGACCTCGCGGATCATGGCGATCAGTTCGCGCATGCGATCCTGGCTGGTGTGGCTCATGTTGATGCGGAACACGTCGGCGCCGGCGGCGAACAGTTTGCCGATCATTTCCGCGCTGGAGGAGGCGGGGCCGAGAGTGGCGACGATCTTGGCGCGGCGCAGACGTCTCATCGCTTCAAGCCTTCTCTGCCGTCCTGTGGCGCCTGCGGCGCGTTGGACGGCGGTCGTGATGGGCCGCTCGGCGTGCGCGATTGCAGCGGGCGGTCGGGCGGTTGTTCGGCAGTGTCGGTCAGTTGCACCGTCCAGGAGCGCTGCTCGTTGGTATCGACTTCGAAATAGCCGGTGCGGTCGTAGCCGCGGGCCAGGCAGTTCTCGGTGCCGCGAATGGTGAATTCCTTCTCGCGCGAGCACATGAAGGCGTGGCCGGACCATTCGCCGCCACGGTCATAGTCTACAGCATAGATGTAATAGTATCGCGCAACCAGTTCGCCGCGCAGCAGCGTATCGCAGGCCCGCGCCGAGACGTTCCACCAGCCTTCGGTGATCCAGCCCTCGGCGTCCTTGTAGCCGAGCGCGACGCCGACCCGGCTGCCGGTGTTGTTGCAGAGCCTGAAGTCGGCCAGCGCCGGATAGGTGAGGGCGGCCAGCAGCACGGCCGGCAGCACGGCGCGCAAGGCGACGGACTTGGCGAGCCGGGAAAAACAGCGTCGGACGATGGGGGAAAGAAATTCGGTCACGCGTTTGGCTTAAAGGATCGGAATGGGGCGAATCGCTGGCGGCCGGTCAGGGCCTGTCGATGACGATGGCACGAAAGTCGTTGACGTTGGTATAGGTCGGGCCAGGCTCCAGCAAATCGCCCATTTTGGCGAAAAAGCCCGTTGAATCGTTATTGGCGAGGAAGGCGGCAGGATCGAGGCCAAGCGCCCTGGCCCGGGCCATGCTGTCGCCATCCACGATGGCCCCTGCCGGGTCGGTCGCATCGCCCCCACCACCATCGGTGCCATCGGTGTCGCCGGCGAGAGCCGCGATCCCGGGCATGCCGGCCAAAGCCGGCACCAGCGCCAGGGCGTATTCCTGGTTCGGGCCGCCTTTGCCTTTGCCGCGCATGGTGACGGTCAACTCGCCCCCGGACACGATAACCGCGCGCTTGCCCTGCGTGCGCAACGTGCGCGCCATGCCGGCATGGGCCAATGCCACGTCGCGGGCTTCGCCCTCGACATCGGGCCCCAGCGAAATGCATTCGTAGCCGGCGGCGCGGATGGCGGCTTCCGCGGCTTTCAGCGAATCGGCCGGGCGCGCCGCCAGCACGAAGCGCGAGCCGGCGAAGGCCGGCTCGTTCGGCTTCGCGGATTCATTGGCCGGATCTTTGAGCGCGGCGATGACGCTTGGCGGAAGCTCGAGCTTGAATTTTGCGACAATCGCGCGCGCCTCGGCCAGCGTCGACGGATCGGGCACGGTCGGCCCCGAGCCGATCACCGCCGGATCGTCGCCGGGAACGTCGGAGATTCCGATCGTTACCAACTTGGCCGGGAAGGCATGGCGCGCCAATCGTCCGCCTTTGATGCGCGAGAGATGTTTGCGCACTGTGTTGATCTCGCCGATATGCGCGCCCGAACGCAGCAGCGCCCGCGTCACCGCCTGCTTGTCGGCAAACGATACGCCGGGCGCGGGAGCAATCCAGTTGGCGGAGGCGCCGCCCGACATCAGCACCAGCACCAGATCGTCGGCGGTCGCGCCGTCGGCGAAATCGATCGCGCGCTCGGCCGCTTCCAACCCGGCCGCGTCGGGCATCGGATGACCCGCCTCGATCATGGGCACGACGCGGGTGGGCCGGCCATAGCCGTGACGCGCGACCGCGATGCCGGTTAGACGCTCCGGCGGCAACTTCAGCCTATCGAGATAATGCGCTTCCGCGACTTCGACCATCGAGCCGGCGGCCTTGCCGGCGGCGAGCAGAATGACGCGGCCCACCGGCAGTGCCGGCAACAACTGCGGCAGAAACGAAGCCGGGTGGGCAGCTTCTACCGCGGTGCGAAACAGTTCCGCGAGAAAATGACGCAAAGGGCCGCCCATCGTTGTTCCTGTCTCGCCACGTTGTTGGATTCAGTTTATAATTTCTCTCATTCGAGAAGGTCGATACAAGTCATCGTATAGACTTTAGTTACGACCTGCGCACGCCCGTTGAAGAACGGCGTGACGCAATAATGCACTACGACAAATCCTGGGGAGGACACATGGCGGCAATTTCTTTCACGATCAACGGAAAAGCGGCGAGCGTCGAGGCTGAGCCCGAATCTGCATTGCTCTGGGCGGTGCGCGAACAGCTCAAACTGACCGGCACCAAATTCGGCTGCGGCTCCGGCCTGTGCGGCGCCTGCACCGTTCATATTGACGGCCAGCCCGTTCGCTCCTGTCAGACCGCTATGTCGAAAGTCGCCGGCCGCAAGGTGACCACGATCGAAGGCCTGTCGGATACCGGCCAGCATCCATTGCAGAAGGCCTGGGTTGCCGAGCAGGTGCCGCAATGCGGCTACTGCCAATCCGGCCAGATCATGCAAGCGGCGGCGTTGCTCGCCACCACCAAGCAGCCGACGCGCGAACAGATCGTCGAGCATATGGACGGCAACATCTGCCGCTGCGGCACATATCCGCGCATCGTGCGCGCCATCGAACGCGCCGCGAAGGAGGCCTGAACCATGAACATGATCGACAAGAAACTGCATACGAAGCGCGGCGTCAGCCGCCGTCAAATGCTCGCCGGCTCCGCCGGCCTGACGTTCGCCTTTGCCTTCATGCCGGCGATGGACGGCATCGAGGCGCTGGCACAGGGCGCGGCTGGCAAGCTCAACGCCTATGTCACCATCGGGCGTGACGGCGCCATTACCATCATGACGCCCGCGCCGGAAATGGGGCAGGGCGTCAACACCGTGCTGCCGCTCATCATCGCCGAAGAACTCGACGCCGACTGGTCGAAGGTGAAGGTCGAGCAGGCGCCGGTGAATGCCGCCTATAACCACCCGGTCTTTCGCGCCCAGTATCAGGTGGCGAGCCTCACCACCCGTGGCTACTGGATGCCGCTGCGCACCGCGGGCGCGCAGGCGCGCCGCGTGCTGCTCGATGCGGCCGCGACGAAATGGAATGTGCCGGTCGAGGAACTGACCACGGAGCCGAGCACGGTCGTCCATGCGGCATCGAACCGGAAGATGAGTTACGGTGAAATTGCCTCCTTCGCCGTCGTGTCCGACAAGCTTCCGGAGATCAAGCCGGAACAGCTGAAGCCGGCGGCGCAATTCCGCCTGCTAGGCAAGGACGTGCCGCGCATCGATATTGCCGACAAATCCCGCGGCGACCAGAAGTATGCCAGCGACGTTCAAGTGCCGGGCATGCTTTACGGCACCATCGTACGCGCGCCGGCACGTGGTTCAGGTCCGGTCTCGTTTAACCGTGATGAAATCAAGATGCAGCCCGGTGTCGTCGATGCGGTCGCCTTCGACCACGCCATCGGCATCGTCGCGCAGACGGTGCCGCAGTTATTCGAGGCGCGGCACAAGGTGAAAGCCACCTGGAAGGACGTGAAGGGCTCGAAAATCGATTCCGACCGCGACATGAAGGAATTTCTCGCGGTGGTGCGCGACACGTCAAAGAAGGGCGTCGTCGTGCGCAAGACGGGCGAGGCCGAACCGGCGCTTGCTGGCGCCGCGAAAGTGATCTCCGGCGAGTTCACCTCGCCTTACGTCTATCACGCGCAGATGGAGCCGATGAGCTGCACCGCATCGGTGACGGCTGATGGCGTCGAAGTCTGGGCCGGCACGCAATGGCCGACCAAATCGGTCGAGGAAGCGGCGAAGGCTGCCGGCACCACGCCCGACAAGGTGAAATTCCATACCCTTCAGATGGGCGGCGGCTACGGCCGTCGCGCCTTTGTGGAATACGTCACCGACGCCGTGCTGCTGTCCAAAGCGGTCGGCAAGCCGGTGAAGATGATTCAGAGCCGCGAGGACGACATCCGCGTTGGCCGCTTCCGGCCGATGTCGGCCCAGAAGGTCGATGTCGGTCTCGATGCCGACGGCAAGGTGGTGGCGTGGCGTCATCGCCTGGCTGCCGAGCCGGTCGCACCGTATGTCTACAGTCAGGCGCGGCTCGATGCCGACAAGGGCGTCGATCTTATCGTCATCTACGGCGCTGACATGCCCTTCTACGATGTGCCGGCGCATGTCACCGAGCACCTGTACGAGGATCGCGGCGCGCGCGTCGCGGCCTATCGCGGTATCGGCGCCGGCTACACCAACCTGGCCAATGAAGCGATGATCGACGAAATCGCGCTCGCGAGCGGCAAGGACCCGTTCGAGTTCCGCCTGGCTCTGCTCAAGGATCCGCGCGCGAAGAACATCATCACGCGTGTGGCGGAAATGGCAGACTGGAAGCGCAAGCGGACCGACGGCCGCGCTCTCGGCATGGCCTTCTCCAAGCTTGGCCTGCCGCCGGTGGGCTTCTCGATGATCGGCACCGTTGCCGAGATTTCCGCCGACCGGGTCACCGGCAAGATCAAGGTGCACAACATGTGGAGCGTCGCCGATGTCGGCCTGCCGTTGCAGCCGAACAACGTCGCCGCCCAGATCGAAGGCGCGATGATCTACGGCCTCGGCGGTGCGCTGAAGGAGAACATCTCGATCAAGGACGGCGCGGTGGAGCAGTCGAATTTCCACGACTACGAAGTGATGCGCATGTCGGATGTGCCGCAGATCCAGGTTGAGGTGGTTCGCTCCGGCGACATCCCGCTGCCGGTCGGCGAACTCGGCATTGGCGTCGCCGCGCCGGCGGTCGCCAACGCCTTCCTTGCTTTGACCGGCAAGAGGCTGCGCGACTTGCCGTTCTCGCCGGAACGGGTGCAGGCGACGCTCAAGGCCTGATATTGCCGACAATGGCGGTTTTTCTATGGAACTGGGGCGCGCGGAGGCTTATGTATCGGTGGTCGTGAAAGGAACCGATCATGGACGACAAGACCCGCACCGAGCTGGAAGCCGCCGTTTACCGGCGCCTGGTTGAGCACCTGCGCGGCCGCAATGACGTGCAGAACATCGACCTGATGAATCTCGCCGGTTTTTGCCGCAATTGCCTGTCGAACTGGATGAAGGAGGCAGCGGACGCCAAGGGTCTGCCGATGTCCAAGGACGAGAGCCGCGAGATCGTCTACGGCATGCCCTATGACGAGTGGCGCGCCCAGAACCAGAAAGAGGCCTCGCCGGAGCAGAAAGCGGCGTTCGAGACGTCGCACAAGCATTAATAAAAGTATTTTTCGCGGGCCAAGATTTTTTCACTTCCCCATGTGAACAACGTGGATGACGGGCCTATGTCCTTGACGTGACGCCCGGTAATTCCGAAACCTTCTTGCTAATCTGGCGACCTCAACGGCCGCACTTTACGCTTTCAAGGAGTTCTCGATGCCTTCTTCCGCAGCGGCCGAACAAGAAGCACCCTCAACCCGCTTCGCCAAAGACCAGCTCAAGGCGATCATCGAGCGCATCGAAAAGCTTGAGGAAGAGAAGAAGGCGACGTCCGAGGACATCCGCGACGTCTATGCCGAAGCCAAGGGCAACGGCTTCGACGCCAAGGCGCTGCGCGCCATCGTTCGCATGCGCAAGATGGATTCAGACGAGCGCCGCGAGCAGGAAGAGATCCTGGAAACCTACATGCACGCCCTGGGGATGTTGCAGTAGAAATTCCGTCGTCCCGGACGCCGAGCGAAGCGAAGGCGAGCCGGGACCCATACTCCGCAGTCTATCGATGGCGCACAGCGTATGGGTCCCCGCCTTCGCGGGGACGACAACGTTGCCTACCTCAACGACGCCGTCATCTGCGTCGTGAACGTCGCTGTTGCCAGGAAAACCACGGCGTGGCCGCCGTCGAAGCGCGCGGTAGTCAGGCCCAGATGCGGGTCGTCCGAGAACGTCATTACCAGCGATTGCGACGGCTTGTGCAGCAGTTCGGCGAGCGAGCCCATGTGCGGCGCGCCCATGCTGCTGGCGCTCATGAAGTCCGAGACGCTCGGCGTCAGCATGGCGGCGCGCAGCCACGGACCGCCGGGGGCCTCTGCGCCGCCGGTCAGTTGCGGCGTAAACGGCGCGGCGAATGCCAGCATCGACGGTGAAGCGCTCACAACGGGCGCCGGCAGTTTCGGCATTGCGGCAACCGCGCCCATCGGTTTCGCCCGCAACGCCGGCTTCGGCAGCGGTGTCTCGGCGGCGTAAGCCAGTGCCGCGGTGCTGGCAGTGGTCGCCGGATCGGCGCTGGCCAAAGCGAAGGGCGGCTGCGCCGCGACCGGCGGCTTCTCGATCAGGGCCTCAAGCTCGCTGCTTTCGATCTTGCTGCTCCATAGCGCGGCGGTCGGGATCGAGGCGGCGGCCACCACAGTCTGCGCCAAGGCAGGACGGGCCGACGGCAGCGGCACGACACGCTCAACCGCAATCGGCTTCGCGGCAACCGGCGCGGCGCTCGCCAGCACGACCGGCGCGCGCGTGCGCTTCGGCGTTACCGCTGGCTGCTGCTGCTGTTCGTCGCTCAACTCATCCGTATCTTGCTTGCCGCCGCCGAACAGGCTGGCGAGAAGGCTGCGCTTGGGCTTGCCGTCTGTGCTGGCGGTGACGATGCCGGCGTCACGCGCGGCGGCCATTGAAACGTTGGAAGGCTCGCCGCCGCGCCGCTCGACATCTGCAAGGGCCAAGGCATAACCGGACAGCGGCTGGCCGTCGGACGGCACATGCACGGTGCGTCCGTCGGGAAACACTTTTGCCAGCTGATCGCGCGTCATGCGCGGCCAGTGCCGCACGGTGCCGGTGTCCATATGGACGAAGGGCGAGCCGGATGTCGGATAGAAGCCGACGCCGCCGCGTTGCAGGCGCAGGCCGACTTCGCGCAGCTTTTCCAGATCGACGCCGGGGATGGCGAAGTCCATGGCGTGGCCGGTGGTGTGATTGCTGTTCTGCGCGACGCCGGTGGAGCGGGCGCGCAACATCGCATTGGTGCCGGGGGCGCGATAGCCGCAGATCACTTCGATCGGCGCCTTGCCGCCGACGGCGCGATAGGCCTCCCAGAGAACGTCGAACAGTTGCGGGTCCATCTTGACGGATTCGTCGCGGCGCCAGTCGCGCATGAACCAGTCGAGCTTCTTCAGCGCGGCGTCGTCATAGCGGCCGTCGCGCTTGAAGGTGACGGTGATGGTTTCTTTGGTATGCAGGTGAAGGAACGACAGCGTGCGGGTGTCGCTTTCGGCGGAGGCGGTGCTGAGCGAATTGTTCGCGCCGATCAGGATGACGACAGCGAGGCTGACCGGAATGCCGATGCGCGCGCCAAAACGCGCACTTTGGCGCAGTCTGGTCAGCACTGTCTTTTCCCCACGCAACGCACGCACTGACACAGGCCACTTCCGTCGATACCGCTGCCCCACAGCCATCGCAAAGCCTGTTCAGGCCGTCGCGACGACGGCGTAGTGTTGTCGGGCTTTGGTTAACCGACCCTTTAACGGGCGGGTTTTACCCCCGGAAGACGCTCTGGATATTTCAGGAAATGGGCAGAAAAATGCCCGTGCCGCGGCCAACGCAGGGAACTTTGGGCTTTAAACGACAATGGCCGGGCTTTACAGCCCGGCCATTTCGCATTTGAAGCGAGGTTTACCGGAACAACCGTTCGAAGAACTGGAACGGGTTCGAGGCTTCCCGGCGCTCGACGCGGCTGAGGATTTCCTGATTGCTCTTCAGCGTCTGCAGGTCGCGCTTCGGGTCCTGCGGCGGCGCAATGTCGGCGACGCGGCGCTCGTCCGAGTGCATGATCGACTTGATGCGGGCATCGAAGCCGTAAATGTCGTCGCGCACGACGAGCTTGCCGGCGTCGTCGACATAAGCGGTTTGATAGGTCAGGTGCACCATCGGCCGCTTGTCGAGCTTGAAGATTTTTTCTTCCTGGCCGACGAGACGTTCGATCTGCCGCGAGTCCGGCGCAGGTCCAGCCAGCGCCATGCTCAGCATGACTTCGCCGAACTTGGTCGGATTTTCGACGCGCATGCAGCCGTGGCTGAAGGCGCGCCGCTCGGCGGCGAACAAACGCTTCTCCGGGGTATCGTGCAGATAGACATGGAACTTGTTCTGGAAGTTGAACTTGATGCGGCCGAGCGCATTGGCAGCGCCGGGCGGCTGCACGACGTTGATGTGGCCGTCCGGGCCGCGCCTCACTTCCAGACCCAGGCGATCGAAAATCAGCGGATCGCTGGCGTAAAGCGGCAGATACTCGTTCTGAATGATCGACTGCGGCACATACCACGACGGATTGACGATGATATTGTCCATCGCGGCGGTCAGCAGCGGCGTCGGCGTCTGCGGTTTGCCGGCAACGATCTTCGTGTTCCAGACCTGGCGGTCGTCGCGCATCACCTTGAGCGTGTAATCCGGAATGTTGACCATGACGTAGACTTTGCCGAGGTCGCGCGGCAGCCAGCGCCAGCGTTCCATGGTGGCGACGACGGCGTCGGTCTTCTGCGACTGGCTCGGGCCATTGATGGCGGCGAGCGTCGGGTTGTCGATCACGCCGGTCGGCTTGATGTCGGCGCGCGCCTGGACGTTCTTGATCGCATTGAACAAGGACTTGTCATAAACCAGCTCGGCCTTGTCATCCTTGGGGAGCTTGACCAGCTTGATCTGGCCGGTGCGCTTGTCGCGTACTTGCGTAGTTTCCGGGCCGGGCTTGAAGGCGACATTGAGGCGCTCGCGCAATTGCGGCACGCGCGTGTCCTTGTCGCCCAGTTTGATGGCGGGGCCGTTGCCGATGCGGTCTGAGACTTCGGCGCGCGGGCCGCCGCGCATTTCGGCGAGCTTGGCCTTGAGCGCCTTGTAGCCGTCATGCGGCGGCTCGAAACTGTTGAACGCGCTGCTGGCGTCGCGGGCTTCAGCGGTGCGCTTGAGCGCGTCGGCCGGATCAAAGGCACGAACCCCGTAATCGACCTCGGCTGAGACGCGCGTCGGCGCGATGCGGCCGAGCGACAGGTGCCGCGCATAGGTCAGTACGGTCTGCGTCAGCTTGAGGTCGTGGGCGGCGAGCGCATCGGCGCTGCTGGCGGAGGCAAATTCCGGGATCGCGTAATCCTGCGGATCGAGGCCGTCGGTCGCGGCGCTCTTGATGCGGACGATTGCCGCCTTGGCGGCGCCGGTGAGGCGGCCGTCGCGAATCCACAGCGGCGAAAACTGGCGCGCGGCATAGGCGCTGTCGATCGCCTTGCGCTCGGCGGCGTTATCGATGCGGGCCTGTTTGAGCTGGTCGCGCAGGCGCTCCGCGATCTGCGGATCGTTGGCGGCAAGCTGCTTGTCGAGCGATGCGCGGTCGAAGTCGACGGCCTCTGCGTTGGCATTGGCGGCATGAGCCGGCGCGGCAACTGGAAGGGCTTGCACGACCGGTTCGCGCTTCGGCTCCGGCACGCTCTCTTGCGTGACGTGCTCGGGCACATTGATGATGCGCTGCTGGATCGGCGCCGGTGGCACCGGCGCGGCTTCGCGGCGGCGCATCGGTTGGCCGTTGAGCATCGGCGGCGGCGGCGCGATCTGGCGAATGCTTTCGGGCGCCGCGACCGAGATCGAAGGCGTGGCGACAATCAGCGCCAGCATGGTGCCGGCGAGAAGTTGGTCGAGCCGAAGGTTACGCATGTCACTTAACTCCACACGCATTCGCAAACCGAATGCTTCAAATGCCGTGCAGTGCTTTAACCGGTGCGACCCCCGACGCGCCAGAACCCAATCTGCATCGCCATTATGCGGCGAAATGCACAGGCGATTCAAAGTTTTTTGCGGCCCTGGAGGTGTTTACCTTTTATCAAAGTGAACGCGGAACGAGATCGTTAAAATTTTAACGATTACTCCGCCGCCGCCGTCTCGTTAACCGCCACGTTGACGGTTTCCTGCTGCAAATCGTGGCCCTGTTCGCTCAAACCCAGGCCTTCCAGCTTGCGATAGAGCGTCGAGCGGCCGATCTTCAGCCGGCGCGCGACCTCCGACATCTGGCCGCGGTAATGCTTAATGGCGAAACGGATCGCTTCGCGCTCGATATCCTCGAGGGGTCTCACGTCATTGTGAGAATCGGTTAACGCCAAAGATGGCGCGATCAGCGTCGCGCCAGGCTTCAGGCGCGCCATGCGGTCGCTGATGCTCAGGGGCAATTCAGCATTCATCGCCGGCTGCATGTCCGGCGACGCCTCCATCAATTGCTGCGGTCCGACCTCGGCCGGTGGCTGCCCCGCCAGCAATGGAAATTCATTCACGCCGATCGTGTCGCTATCGGCGAGCACGACGGCGCGGAAGATCGCATTCTCAAGTTGGCGCACATTGCCCGGCCAGCGAAAGGCGGCAAGCTGCGCCACGGTCGCGCCGTCGAGCGCGCGCAGCCGCTTGCCCTGTTCGGCGGCGATGCGGGTGAGGAAGTGCCGCGCCAGTTCGGGCACGTCTTCCGGCCGCTTGCGCAAAGGCGGGATCGAAATCGGAAACACATGCAGGCGATAGAACAGGTCCTCGCGGAAGCGTCCGGCCTTCACATCGGCGATCAGGTCGCGGTTGGTCGCCGAGATGATGCGCACATCGACCTTGACGGTCTTGCGCGAGCCGACCGGCTCGACTTCGCCCTCTTGCAGCGCGCGCAGCAGTTTCACCTGGGCGGCCGGCGGCAGTTCGCCGACTTCGTCGAGAAACAGAGTGCCGCCATCGGCTTCGATAAACTTGCCGGTGTGCTTGTCGGTGGCGCCGGTGAAGGAGCCTTTCTCGTGGCCGAACAGGATCGATTCGACGAGGTTCTCCGGCATGGCGCCGCAATTGACCGCAACGAAGGGCCGGGCACGGCGCTCGCCTGAGCCGTGAATGGCGCGCGCCATCAATTCCTTGCCGACGCCGCTTTCGCCATCGAGCAGCACCGGGATGGTCGAGGCGGCGGATTTTTCCGCCGCACCCAGCACCGGCTTCATCGCCGGCGAACGGGTGATGACGTCGGCAAGCGATAGGGTGCCGTCGCGGCTGCGCTTGACGCGCTGCAACTCGCCGGCCAGCGCTTTGGTCGCCAGCGCATTGCGCAACGAGACTTCGAGACGTTCGGGCGAGGCGGGCTTGACCACGAAATCGGTGGCGCCGGCGCGCATCACCGAGACGACGTTGTCGATGCCGCCATGCGCAGTCTGGATGATGACAGGCGTATCGAGGCCGGCCTGGCGCATGCGCGCCATGACGCCGAGGCCGTCGAGGTCGGGCATCACGAGGTCGAGCACGACGCAGTCGATACGGCGGGCGGTTTCACCGATGAGGAGGGCAAGGGCCTGGTCGCCGCCTTCGGCGATGACGGCCTGGTAGCCGAAACGCTGCACCATGGCCTCGACCAGGCGACGCTGTACCGGATCGTCGTCGACGATCAACACCACTTCCGACATGAATCACTCCACCACCGACGCCCGCGCGAAGCGCGCGGCTCAACCTGTGCCGATTTGGTGCAGTGTCCGCGATCCGGCTTAAGAGGCTGTTAAGACCGTGCCGCAAACGAGGCTCTCCCGGCCGCCGGCTTTTTAGGCCGGCAGCCGGGACGGTACCTAGAATGCAGAGAGAGCCGGGCCGACCACCGGCTGCAATTCCACGATGCCGCGCCAGACCATTTCAACAGCGACATAGAGGATCACCAGCAGGCCGACATAGGCGATCCAGCGGTGCTTTTGCAGCAGGTTGGCGATGAAGTTCGCGGCGATGCCCATCAGGGCGATCGACAGGACCAGGCCGAAGATCAGGACGTAGGGATGGTCGCGGGCGGCGCCAGCAACGGCGAGCACATTGTCGAGCGACATCGTGACGTCGGCGATGAGAATCTGAATCGCTGCCTGGCGGAAGGTCTTGCGCGGCGCGCCGCCGGCGATGGTGCCGTCGGCATTGAGGTCGGCGTCTTCCAGCGCTTCTTGCGCGTCCTGCTCTTCCTTGTGCGAGGTGCGCAGTTCGCGCCACATCTTCCAGCACACCCACAACAACAGGATGCCGCCGGCAAACAGCAGACCGACGATCTGGAGCAACTGGGTCGTTATGCCGGCAAAGACGATGCGCAGGACGGTCGCCGCGGCGATGCCGGCGAGAATCGCCTTGGTGCGCTGGTCTTTCGGCAGGCCGGCCGCGGCCAGCCCAATGACGATGGCGTTGTCGCCGGCGAGCACAAGGTCGATCATCACAACCTGAAGAAATGCGACGACGACCGGTGAAGCGAGAAATTCCATCATGACCGCGTACCTCTGCTCGTAAAGTTGTGAGGGCGCGCGCTGAGACGAGCTTGTTCGCTGCCCGCCCAAAGGGGCGCAGCGGTTAATGCCGAATGGTGATCAAACGGTATGCTCGACAAAGCGGGCCGTGCTCTCGATTTCCAGCCGACATCGCAGCCTCGCGGCTGCCAGAGGGGCCCGGTCTGGCGGTGGGAAGATAGGTTTAGTTTTTCTGCCTCAGTTCAACCGGCTCGGTCATCATCGCCGCGGCGCAGCCGATCAAAGTCAGCGCGCCGGAGACGTCCCAGTAATAATTCGCGAATGATAGTTTAATCAGTTTGAAACGTCAATGAACGCAGGATTACCGCGCTAGCAGCCGAATGCCGCAAAGGGCCGGCGGAAGCCAACCTGCGGCGCCGGGAGGCGGGAACCTGGCTCGCTCGGCTGGGAAGCCAGCGTCACCGAGGCCGGCCAGCTTTGGCCGAGCCGATCGAGATGTTGCCGCTGGTGGCGCCGCAATTCGCGTCGTTGGCCTAAAGCCGCAAGTATAGGGAAGCGCTGCGCGGTTGCCTCGGCCGCGATCGTCCCTATCTTGTGGCAACAGCGAATCTCCAACTTTGCGATAGGGTAGAATGTCAAAGCTTGCGAAGCGCGCGTCCAGCCGTGCCCGTCCGACCGCGATGTCCGAGAAGGCAAAGCCCGCGGCCAAACTCATCGCTAAGGCCGGCACCAAGCCGGGCAGGCGGCAAGCCAAGCCGGTTTCGAAACCGGCGGTCAAACTCGGCACCTTGCCGCTGTGGAACCTGAACGACCTTTATCCCGGGATCGACAGTCTGGAATTGAAGCGCGATCTGGAACAGGCCGACATCGACTGCGCCGCCTTCGAGAAAGACTTCAAAGGCAAATTGTCTGAACTGGCCGCCGCGCCCGGCGCACCGGGCCTCTTGGACGCGGTCAAGCGCTACGAGGCGATCGGCGACAGGCTGGGCCGTATCGGTTCGTATTCCGGCCTGCTGCATGCCGGCAATTCGACCGACGCCACGATCACCAAATTCTACGGCGACATGAGCGAGCGCATCACGCAGGCTTATTCGCATCTTCTGTTCTTCGATCTCGAATTGAACCGTATCGACGACGCGGTGCTCGATGCGGCGATGAACGACGGACCGCTCGGCCATTACCGGCCGTGGATCGAGGACGTGCGCAAGGAGAAGCCGTATCAGCTCGAAGACCGTATCGAGCAGTTGTTTCACGAGAAGTCGCTGACCGGCTATTCGGCCTGGAACCGGCAGTATGACGACACCATTGCCGCGCTGAAATTCCAGATCGGCGGCAAGGCGCTGGGCATCGAGCAGGCGCTCAATTTCATGCAGGACGCCGACGGCAAGAAGCGCAAGGAAGCAGCCAACGCGCTGGCCAAGACCTTCAAGGAAAACTTAAGGCCGTTCACGCTCATTACCAACACTCTGGCCAAGGACAAGGAAATCTCCGACCGCTGGCGCGGCTTCAAGGATGTCGCCGAAGCACGGCATTTATCCAACCGCGTCGAGCCGGAAGTGGTCGAGGCTTTGGTGTCGGCGGTGCGCGCCGCCTATCCGAAATTGTCGCATCGCTATTATGCGCTGAAGGCGAAATGGTTCGGCAAGAAAAGCCTGCCGTACTGGGACCGAAACGCGCCGCTGCCCAAGGTCGAGCAGCGCGCCATTCCGTGGTTGGACGCGCGCGCCACCGTGCTCGACGCCTATGGCAAGTTCTCGCCGAAAATGGCGGAAGTCGCCGACGGCTTCTTTACGAAAAACTGGATCGACGCCGGCGTGCGGCCGGGCAAGCAGCCCGGCGCTTTCGCGCATCCGACCGTGCCGTCGGCACATCCTTATGTGCTGCTCAACTATCAGGGCAAGCCGCGCGACGTCATGACCTTGGCCCATGAGTTGGGCCATGGTGTGCATCAGGTGCTGGCGGCGCCGAACGGGCCGCTGATGGCGCCGACGCCGTTGACGCTCGCCGAGACCGCGTCGGTGTTCGGCGAGATGCTGACGTTCAAGAAACTCTTGGCGCAGACCACCGACAAGAAGCAGCGCAAGGCCATGCTCGCCGCCAAGGTCGAGGACATGATCAACACGGTGGTGCGCCAGATCGCGTTCTACAGTTTTGAGCGTAAGGTGCATCTTGAGCGCCGCAACGGCGAACTGACCGCCGACAAGCTTTGCGAATTGTGGATGTCGGTGCAGAGCGAGAGCCTCGGCCCGGCGATCGAACTCAAGGAAGGTTACGAAACCTTCTGGACCTATATCCCGCACTTCATCCATTCGCCGTTCTACGTTTACGCTTACGCTTTCGGCGATTGCCTGGTGAACTCGCTCTATGCGGTTTACGAGAAATCCAACGAAGGCTTTGCCGAGCGTTATCTCGCCATGCTTTCAGCCGGTGGCACCAAACATCACTCCGAACTGCTCAAGCCATTCGGCCTCGACGCCACCGATCCGAAGTTCTGGGATGGCGGGTTGTCGGTGATTGCCGGGCTGATTACGGAGCTGGAGGGGTTAGAGTAGGTGGCAAAGCCAACGCCTCCCATCGATTCCGAGAAAAACCGCTTCTCCGCCCGCGCCAGGCGCTACGCCAAGGTCGGCACCCGCGTCGGCGGCGTCGCCGCGCGGGTCGCGAGCCAGAGATTTCTCGGCGCCAAGCCGGACCGTTCCGGCAACGCGCTGGCTCTGGCCGCCGCGCTTGGCGGCCTCAAAGGCCCGATCATGAAGGTGGCGCAGCTGCTCGCCACCATTCCGGACGCGGTGCCGCCGGAATACGCCGCCGAGTTGATGAAGCTGCAAAGCCAGGCGCCGCCGATGGGCTGGGCTTTCGTCAAGCGCCGCATGAACGCGGAATTGGGCGCCGACTGGCAAAGCAAATTTAAAAATTTCGAGCATCAGCCGGCGGCGGCCGCCTCGCTCGGCCAGGTGCATCGCGCGCAAGCGCTCGATGGGTCGCAACTGGCCTGCAAGCTGCAATATCCGGACATGCAGTCGGCGGTCGAAGCCGACCTCGCCCAACTGCAATTGCTGTTCAACATCCGCAAGCGTTTCGATCCGGCCATCGATACATCGGAAATGGGCGTCGAGATCGGCGCGCGGCTGCGCGAGGAACTGGACTACGCGCGCGAAGCCAAACACGCCGCGCTCTATTCCATCATGCTCAAGGACGAGCCGGCGATCCGCGTGCCGCGCGTTTGGCCGGACCTGTCGAGCGGCCGGCTTTTGACGATGCAGTGGATGGACGGCTCGAAAATGCTGTCGCATACGCAGGACAGTCTCGACATCCGCAATCATCTCGCCACCGCGATGTTCACCGCCTGGTGGTTTCCGTTCAGCCGCTTCGGCGTCATCCATGGCGACCCGCATCTCGGCAACTACACGGTGTTCGACGATGCGAAAGGGAAAGCCGCCGGTATCAACCTGCTCGACTACGGCTGCATCCGCATCTTCCCGCCGCGCTTTGTCGGTGGTGTGGTCGATCTTTACCGCGGCCTGCTGGAGGGCGATGACGCCCGCGTGGTCCATGCCTACGAGACCTGGGGCTTCAAGCGCCTGACCCAGCCGCTGATCGAGGCGCTCAATATCTGGGCGCGCTTCATCTACGGCCCGCTGCTCGACGACCGCGTCCGCACCATCGCCGACGGGGTGAAGCCCGCCGACTACGGCCGCAAGCAGGCCTTTCAGGTGCATCAGGCCCTGAAAAAGCTCGGTCCGGTGCAGGTGCCGCGCGAATTCGTCTTCATGGACCGCGCCGCCGTGGGGTTAGGGGCGGTATTCCTGCATCTGGCGGCGGAATTGAATTTCTATCGATTGTTCAACGAGGCGATCGAGAATTTCGACGCCGCCGAGGTGGCGGCGCGGCAGGCCGCCGCGCTCGACGCCGTGGCCTTGCGGCCGTCCACAGTCCCCTGACGCAGGCCGCCATGCCGCCGCCGGGCGTTGCCCTGACGCCCCGATTGCGCTAACCCCTTTGCCGTCAGGGATTTGAGCAATTCGGAGAGATTCCCCCATGGCCGACCACGGCACCGTCCAATACGAGACCGCAACCGGCAACGATTATCCGGCGCATGAAGAGACCTACGATACCTTCATCAAGTTCACCTTCGTGGGGTCGATCCATGTCATCAACCTGCTGCTCGGCCTCACCGTCGGTGGCGTGATGGGGCATTGGATGGCCTCCATCCCAATTTTCCTGATCGCGATTATCGGCCTGATCCCGGGCCTGGTGACCGGTTCGAAGACCTCGAGCTATGTCGCTTTCGCGCTGTGCTTTCTGATCTTTGCCTTCAAAGGGCTGTCGCATTAACGCATAATTGTCGAGAGGCCGGGCGGTACTGTCCGGCCTGACGATATCGGCGAAGCGGGGGGCGTGGATGCGAATTGCCGTAGCGCGTGAAACCGAAGCCCAGGAGCCGCGCGTCGCGGCCACGCCTGAAACCGTCAAGAAATTCAAGGCGCTCGGCGCCGACGTCGTGGTGGCGCGCGGCGCCGGCATCGCCTCCGGCATTCCCGACGCCGACTTCGAGGCGGCCGGCGCTGAAATCGGCGAAGACGTCGTCAAGGATGCCGACCTCGTCCTGAAAGTGCGCCGTCCGGCGCCGAATGAACTGGCCGCCTACAAGAAGGGCGCGCTGGTCGTCGCCATCATGGATCCTTACGGCCACGAAGCCGCGCTCAAGCAGATGGCGGAATCGGGCCTTGTCGCCTTCGCCATGGAACTGATGCCGCGCATCACCCGCGCCCAGTCGATGGACGTGCTGTCCAGCCAGGCCAATCTTGCCGGCTACCGCGCCGTGATCGACGCCGCCGAACAATACGGCCGGGCGCTGCCGATGATGATGACCGCGGCCGGCACCGTGCCGGCGGCCAAGGTCTTCGTCATGGGCGTCGGCGTCGCCGGTCTTCAGGCGATCGCCACCGCGCGCCGCCTCGGCGCCGTCGTCACCGCCACCGACGTGCGCCCGGCGACCAAGGAGCAGGTCGAAAGTCTCGGCGCCAAGTTTCTCGCCGTCGAGGACGAGGAATTCAAGAACGCACAGACGGCGGCCGGCTACGCCAAGCCGATGTCGGCGGAGTACCAGGCCAAGCAGGCGGCGCTCACCGCCGAGCACATCAAGAAGCAGGACATCGTCATCACCACCGCGCTGATCCCCGGCCGTCCGGCGCCGAAGCTGATCACTGCCGCGATGGTGCAGTCGATGCGCCCCGGTTCGGTGATCGTCGATCTCGCGGTCGAACGCGGCGGCAATGTCGAAGGCGCCAAGCCCGGCGAGATCGCCGTGGTGGGCCCGGCCAAGATCGTCGGCTATCTCAACGTGCCGGGCCGGCTCGCGGCGTCGGCGTCCGCGCTTTACGCCAAGAACCTGTACACCTTCGTCGAGACCATGATCGACAAGAAGGAAAAGAACTTGGCGATCAACTGGGACGACGAAATCATCAAGGGCACGGTGCTGACCCGCGACGGCGCCATCGTCCACCCGAATTTCATGCCGAAGACCGCAGCCTAAGGGGCGTCACCAATGCATGACATCGCAAACGCCGTCGATCCCTTTGTCTTCCGCCTGTCGATCTTCGTCCTCGCCGTCTTCGTCGGCTATTACGTCGTCTGGTCGGTGACGCCGGCGCTGCATACGCCGCTGATGTCGGTGACCAACGCGATCTCGTCCGTCATCGTGGTCGGCGCCTTGCTCGCGGTCGGGGTGCCGCTCGCCACCGACTCGAATGGCCCGATGCTGGCGCGCATTCTCGGCTTCGTCGCTTTGATCTTCGCCTCGATCAATATCTTTGGCGGCTTCCTGGTCACCTCGCGCATGCTGGCGATGTACCAAAAGAAGAAGAAGTAAGCAGCCATGAACGCCAACATCGCAGCGCTGCTTTATCTCGTCGCCGGCGTCCTGTTCATTCAGGCACTGCGCGGATTGTCGAGCCCGGCCTCGAGCCGCATGGGCAACATGCTCGGCATGATCGGCATGACCATCGCGGTCGTGACCACGCTCGCCGCGCATCCGCCGACCGACGCGATCGGCTGGGTGCTGGTCGTCGGCGGCCTCGCCATCGGCGGCGGCATCGGCGCGGTCATTGCGCGCAAGGTGCCGATGACGTCGATGCCGGAACTGGTCGCTGCCTTCCACTCGCTGGTCGGCATGGCGGCGGTGTTGGTCGCCGGCGCGGCGTTCTATGCGCCGTCGGCCTTCGACATCGGCACATTCGGTAACATCCACAAATCGAGCCTGCTCGAAATGGCGCTCGGCGTCGCCATCGGTGCGCTGACGTTTACCGGTTCGGTGGTCGCCTTCATGAAGCTGTCGGGCCGCATGAGCGGCGCGCCGATCATGCTGCCCGGCCGCCACATCATCAATATCGCGCTGGCTCTGGCGCTGGTGTTCTTCATCTATGGCCTGGTCGTGTCGCAGAGCCAGATCGATTTCTGGCTGGTGACGATCATCGCTTTGGTGCTCGGCGTTCTCATCATCATCCCGATCGGCGGCGCCGACATGCCGGTCGTCATCTCGATGCTGAACTCGTATTCGGGCTGGGCCGCCGCTGGCATCGGCTTCACGCTCGGCAATTCCGCGCTGATCATCACCGGCGCTTTGGTCGGCTCAAGCGGCGCGATCCTGTCCTACATCATGTGCCACGCGATGAACCGCAACTTCATCTCGGTCATTCTTGGCGGCTTCGGCGGCGAAGTCGCGGGGCCCCCCGGCGGCGCGGCCGAAGCGCGCCCGGTCAAGCTCGGCTCGGCGGAAGACGCCGCCTACATCATGAAGAACGCGCAGAAGGTCATCATCGTGCCGGGCTATGGCATGGCGGTGGCGCAGGCCCAGCACGCGCTGCGCGAAATGGGCGACCGTCTCAAGAAGGAAGGCGTTGAGGTCAAATACGCCATTCATCCGGTGGCCGGCCGCATGCCCGGCCACATGAACGTGCTGCTCGCCGAAGCCAATGTGCCCTACGACGAAGTGTTCGAGCTGGAAGATATCAACTCGGAGTTTGCCCAGGCCGATATCGCTTTCGTCATCGGCGCCAATGACGTGACCAACCCGGCGGCGGAAGAAGACAAGACCTCGCCGATCTACGGCATGCCGGTGCTGCAGGTCTGGAAAGCCGGCACCGTGATGTTCATCAAGCGCTCGCTGGCGTCCGGCTATGCCGGCATCGACAACCCGCTGTTCTACCGCGACAACACGATGATGCTGCTCGGCGACGCCAAGAAGATGACCGAGACCATCGTCAAGTCGCTGTAGTCGCCATTACGCGCTTTTGGCGAAGCGCTCGATCGCCAGCATCTCGGGCCGCGCGGCGGCGGCCGCGTTTTCCGGCGCGACGTAGCGAAAGCGATGTCCGTGCAGCATGATCGTGAGGTCGTCGCCGGTCCCGGCGTCGCCAAACACCGCGACGCGGCGGTCGAGATCGTCTTTTGAAATCGACGCCGTTGCCTCGCGCAAATCCTGATAGAGCCGCCGCGTGCTTTTGACGCCGCTCCACGCGATCGGCTGCGTGGCGAGCGGCTCGCGCCCGGTCAGCGACTGCGCCAGATTCCAGAACAGCCGCGCCAGCGCGACGAACGCCATTTGCTCGAGCTTCGCCACCGTCGTGCCGGCGGGTACGCAGAAAATTTCGACGCCGACGATCGGCCCGGAATCGACGCGGTCGAGCATGACGTGGGCGGTGACGCCGAAGGTGGCGGCGCGGTCGTAAATCGCCATAGGCGCCGGGCACCAGCCTGGATAATCCGGCGGGCCGGGGTGGAAATTATAGGCGCCGTAGCCGAGCGCATCGAGGATCGGCCCCGGCACGATCACGGTCGTCGAGAAGGCGACCAGCCGGGAGCGCGCCAGGTCGGCGGGGCTAAGCGCTTCAAGCTCGTCCAGCGTGGCGACGTGACGGATATCGATGGTCGAATTGCGCAGGCCGAGCACGCCGGCCAGAGCGGCGGCCTCGATCGGGCCGGTCAGCAGGATAATGCTGTCGCAGGCTGCGGGGGCCGTTACCATAACGAGTCCTGAGCGGGATCCTTCCCGCGCTCTGGATGGCTTCGCCATCCGGCACGTTCCGGTGATAGCCGCTTATGGTGTGCAAGCGGTTAAATTGAGAATTAATTTACCCTGTTACCGCCGCTGGCGGCGATGCCCCGCCGGGCGTGATCCGCCAGTCTACGCCACAGGCTTGGCCGGCAGCGGCACCGCGCCATGCACATGCACGCCTTCGGGCCGGTAGTCGATCTTGAGCTTGGCCTGGATCTGGCCCGGCAGCACGAATTGCAGCAGCCGCGTGCCGAAGCCTTGCCGCTCCGGCGGCCTGACCGCGGGTCCGCCGCTTTCCTGCCAGTCGAAGTCGAGCTGGCGGCCGTCGGCGCTGATCGTCTCGCTCCAGGTGACGCGCACCTTGCCGGTGTGATCCGACAGCGCGCCGTATTTGGCGGCATTGGTGGCCAGCTCGTGCACCGCCAGGCTGAGCGGCACCGCGGCCTGCGCGGCGATTTCCACCATCGGCCCGGAAATGCTGACGCGGCCTTCGCCGCCATGGTCGAAGGCGTCGAGTTCGCTGTGCACGATATCGGCGAAGGACACCGGGCGGCTGTCATCGCTGAGCAGGATATGCGTCTTGGACAAAGCGGCGATGCGCCCGATCAGCGCGGTCTGGAATTCCTCGATGCTGGTGGCGGTGCGCGCGGTCGAGCCCATGATCGCCTGCACGGTAGCCAGCGTGTTCTTCACGCGATGATGCAGCTCGCGCACCATCAGATGCTGGCGCTGCTCGGCGCGTTTGCGCTCGCTGATATCGATCTGCATGTTGACGATGCCGACCAGCCGGCCGGCTTCGTCATGCAGCGGCGTCGGGTAGGGGATGAACGGCACCCGCGTTCCATCGGCCCGTTCGCAGATCGCCTCCATGCCGCGGACAGGGCGGTCTTCGCGCAACGCCACGGCGACCGGGCTGTCTTCCGGCTTCATCGGCGTGCCGTCGGGCCAATAGAGCTTCCACGATCCGCTCCACACGCTGCTGCCGGCCTGCGGACGATCGCTCCACATCTCGGCGGCGGCCTCGTTGTAATAGGTCAGGCGGCCTTCGGCGTCGGTCGTGAACACGGCGGCGGGCAGCGCGCTGAGCAACTCCCGAAACCGGCGGTCGCCCTCGTGCCCGGCGCTCTTGTCGCGCGGGCCGGCTTGCGGCGGCACGGTGTGATCCGTGGCGCGCGTGTTCACGACGCGGTCCAGTTCGCTTTCAAGACGGCCGATCTGTTTGTCCATAATCCCCGACGGATCCACCCCTTGAGCCAATCCATGGCCCAATCTGATTAAAGCCGGGTATGCACATATGGTTCCGCCGGAAACGGCAAAATCTTCTTTTCTTCCTATGGTTTACGGGCGTCGATGCCGGCCGCGAGGGTTGTCGGCGTAAAAGTTTGGCCCCGGCCGGGGCCGATGGAGCCTTATGCCTGCTGCCAGAACCTGGCGTGGTAGCCTGCGGCCATGACCCTATTGAAATGGCTCGCGATTGTCGTTGTGCTCAATTATGGCGGCCTGCTGGCGGCGCTCTATCTGATGCAACGCTCGATCATGTATCCGGCGCCGCCGGTCGGGCGTACGGCGCCGGCAGCGGCCGGTTTTCCGCAAGCGGAAGAGCTCATCCTCGATACCGCCGACGGCGAAAAGGTCATCGCATGGCACGTCCCGCCGGGCGCGGGCAGGCCGGTCGTTTTATTCTTTCATGGCAATGGCGAGGTGCTGGCGTGGCGCGTGCCGCGCTTCCGCGAACTGGTGGCGGACGGCACCGGGCTCGTGGCGCTGTCTTATCGCGGCTATGCCGGATCGACCGGCAGCCCAAGCGAAGCCGGCCTGATCGCCGACGGCGAGGCGGTCTATCGATTTGCCGCCGCGCGTTATTCGCCCGCGCGCATCGTGCCATGGGGCTATTCGCTCGGCAGCGGTATCGCGGTCGCGGTGGCGGCGAGCCACCCGGTCGGCGGGCTTATTCTGGAAGCGCCCTTCACCTCGACCGTGGATGTCGCGGCGGCGGCGTTTCCTTATCTGCCGGTGCGCTGGCTGTTGCGCGATCGCTACCGTTCCGACCGCCGCATCGGCGGCGTGCGCGCGCCGGTGCTGGTCATGCATGGCGCCAAGGACCGGGTGATTTCGATCGGTTTCGGCGAGAAAATCTTTGCGCTGGCCAATGAGCCCAAGCGCATGGTTCGCTTCGCCGACGTCGATCATGTGCACAGCGACGACGCCGGCATTCTTGCGGCGGTGCGCGCGTTTCTCGCCGACACGCAAAGTAAAAACGCGGGCCCGTAAGGACCCGCGTTTTGCAGTGAATTCCTTAAGCGAACTAGAAGCGCGGCGGGCCGCCGGCGCCACCACGGCCGCCACGACCACCAGCGCCGCCAGGACCACCGGCACCCGGACCGGCCGCGCCCGGCACGATCCGCGGCTTCATCGGCAGCAGGCCTTCGCGCTGCATTTTCTTGCGCGCCAGCTTGCGGGCGCGGCGGACGGCTTCAGCCTTTTCGCGCGCCTTCTTTTCCGACGGCTTTTCGTAGTGGCCGCGAAGCTTCATTTCGCGGAAGATACCCTCACGCTGCATCTTCTTTTTGAGCGCCTTGAGGGCCTGATCGACGTTGTTATCGCGGACGAGAACTTGCACGCATGCTCCTTCGTGGATCGAATTTCGGTCAAAAGCCAAGGATTGCCTAGGCAAATCGGGCTCTTTGAGTCGGGTGGCTGTAGCAGAGATGTTTGGCGGAGTCTATTGGAACGCGCCAAAAACCGCGGTTTTGGCGACAGAAGGCGGCTCCGCCCCCTCCGCCCGCTCGAACAGGCCGCGCACCCAGTCATTGACCGTGCCGTCGATGACCAGATGCACCCGGTCGCTGGTGCCCCGGTTGGCAACCGAATGCGGGTCGGAAAGCCGTAAATACCAGGCGGAACCGGCCGCCATGGCGCAGCGGACGCCGTTGAGGCGGAAATCGACGCCGCCATTGGTCACGACCGGTATGTGGATGCGGACGGTGCCATCCTCGAAGCATAGGTCGTGGTCGCGGTGTTCCTTGATGACCGAGCCGGGAGACAGCCGCATCAGCCGCACCGCCTGGAGCGGGCAGGCAAACGCCGCCAGCACCTCCCGCAGATAGGGCGCCGCCGCAAGCCACGGGGTGTCCTCGTAAGCCGGGCAGGTCGGGTCGGAATAGATCATCTGAACCGGGTGGCGCGCCCCGTCCGGGCCGCGCAGCGGAATGACGCTCCAGTCGCCGTCATAGTTCTGGGTGACGAAATGGGCGATCCAGCCGCTGCCGGCGATCGCGGCCATATCGGCGGCCAGCCGGGCGGGATCGAAGGAGAGCGGCAGGTGCAGGCGGTCGGGGAAGGGAATGGGGCTCAAGGTTGCATCTCCGGCAGAAATGCAACTATGGCACGAACAGACGAAAATCTACACTTTTTCGTGCGGGACCCAGTGCAGGAACGGCTCGGCCTCCTTGAGGACGCGGGCATAGGACGGCCGCTCCTTGAGCCGGCCGAGATAGGCGGCGAGATGCGGATAGGCGCCGGCCAAAGGCGCGATCGCCAGGTCGGTGTAAAACAAGGCCGGCGCCGCCGCGCAGTCGGCCATCGTGAAACGGTCGCCTGCTGCGAAGGGCCGCGACGCCATGTTCTTCTCCGCCAGCGTGAACGCGATGTGCAGCAGGTCGCGCGCCTGTTCGACGCCGAACGTGTCGCGCTTGCCCTCGGGCCGGATGCGGTCGGTGATGACCTTCTGCATCGGTACGTGGACGTTGAGATCGTAAAACCGGTCGGCTTCGCGCACGGCCGCGGCGCGTTCGGCATCTTCGGGCACGAGCTTCGTGAGGCCCGGATAGTGCAACGACAAATATTCGATGATGCTGGTCGACTCCGGCACCAGCCGGTCTCTCGCTGCATCGTGCAGCACCGGAAATTTGCCAACCGGCCAGATCTTCTTGAACGCGGCGAGCGATGCCGGATCGCCGAGATTGACGACATGCGGCGTGAACGGCGTGCCGTTCTCATAAAACGCGATGAGCGCCTTGTGGCAGAACGACGACAGCGGATGCAGATAAAGCGTCAGCGACATGCTGCCTCGCTACTTCGGATAGACCCGCGTGACGTGGCCCATCTTGCGGCCCGGCCGTGCTTCGGCTTTGCCATAAAGATGCACCGAAGTGCCTGGCGTCGCCAGCCATTCGCCGAGATCGTTGACCTCGCTGCCGATGAGATTGGTCATCTCGACCTTGCGGCCGAGCCGCAGCGGCTTGGCCAAGGGCCAGCCAGCGACCGCGCGGACGTGCTGCTCGAATTGCGACACCGTTGCGCCGTCCATGGTCCAGTGGCCGGAATTGTGAACGCGCGGCGCGATCTCGTTGACCAGCACGACCTGTTTCTTGCCCGTCTTGACCACGAACATCTCGACCGCGAACACGCCGACATAATCGAACGCTTTCGCAATCTTGGTGGCGATGCGTTTGGCCTCCGCCGCCAGCGCCGGCGATACCCTGGCCGGCACCGTCGAGATCTTCAGAATATGATCGCGGTGCTCGTTCTCGGTCACCTCGAAGCATTCGACCTTGCCGTCGGCGGAGCGCGCCGCGATCACCGAGACTTCGCGCTCGAACGCGACGAAGCCTTCGAGAATACACGGCGCGTTCTTCAATTTGCGCCACGCCGCATTGGCGTCGTCGCCGGGCATGATCTTGACCTGGCCCTTGCCGTCGTAACCCATCGTCGTCGTCTTGAGCACCGCCGGCAGGCCGACCTTTTCGATGCCGGTCATCAGTTGCGACGCCGAATGCACCGGCGCGTAGGGCGCGACCGCGATCTTCAAGCCGTCGATGAAATTCTTTTCGATCAGCCGGTCCTGCGTCAGTTCCAGCACATGCGGATCGGGATAGACCGGCTTGCGCTTGGCGAGAAAGGCCGCGGTCTTGGCCGGAATGTTCTCGAACTCATAGGTGATGACATCGACGCTTGATGCGAATTTCGCCAGCGCGGCTTCGTCATCGTAAGCGGCGCAGGTCGAAGCGCGTGTCACTTCAAACGCGCCGGAGTTCTTTTCCGGCGAATAGATATGGCAATGCAGGCCAAGCCTTGCTGCCGCGAGCGCCAGCATGCGGCCGAGCTGGCCGCCGCCGAGAATGCCGATCGTTGAGCCGGGCTTGAGCAAAATTCAGTCTTTCGGCTTCTTTGCGACCGACTTGGTCTGTCTGGCGCGCCAGGCATCGAGCCGTTTGGCGACGGCCTTGTCCGACAGCGCCAAAATCGCCGCGGCGAGCAGCGCCGCATTGATCGCGCCAGCCTTGCCGATGGCCAAAGTGCCGACCGGAATGCCGCCCGGCATTTGCAGGATCGACAGCAGCGAATCCTTGCCCTCCAGCGCATGCGTGTTCATCGGCACGCCGAGCACTGGCAGGCTGGTCATCGACGCCGCCATGCCCGGCAAATGCGCGGCACCGCCGGCGCCGGCGATCACCACCTTGAAGCCCTTGTCGCGCGCGCCATGGGCGAAATCGTACAGCCGCTTCGGCGTGCGATGCGCCGAGACGATCAGCGCCTCGTAGCCGATCTTGAGCGCATCGAGCGTCTCGGAGGTATGCTTCATCGTGGCCCAGTCGGATTGACTGCCCATGATGATTGCGACCGGTTTTGTAGCCATATGATTAAGCGCCCCTGATCCACCGCCCCGGCGGAAGGAAGCGGCGGATTATAGGTCTGGAACCCCCGCTGGCAAGGTGAATTGCCCGTGTGGAACGCGCTATAGTGTCAGCGGTTGTGGAAGAATCGGAAGCGCAGAACGGGATTCCCCTTGAGCGTCCAAAACGCCGAAAGTCTGGACAATTTGCTGGCGACGCCGGCCGACCGGCTGCTGGCCGAAGTCGAGCAGTTGCGCCGCGACCTGTGCGAGGCGAACCGCAAGATCGCCGAACTGGAAGCGCGCGCCGACGTCGATCCCTTGCTCGACATTCTCAACCGGCGCGGCTTCGAGCGTGAACTGGTGCGCTCGCTGGCCTATGTCCTTCGCTACGGCACCAGCGCCGCGCTGTTGTTCATCGATCTCGACGGCTTTAAAGGCGTCAACGATCAACATGGCCACGCCGCCGGCGATGCGCTGCTCAAGGCGGTCGCGGCGGCGCTGAGCCGGCACGTGCGTGCGTCCGACGTGGTGGCGCGGCTCGGCGGTGACGAATTCGGCGTCCTGATGTGGAATCTCGACGCCGCGAGCGCCGACGCCAAGGCGGCCGAGGTGGAAAACCTGATCGCGGGCTTGCGCGCCGAACACGGCGGCGCGGCCTTGTCGGTCGGCGCCAGCGCTGGCGCGGTTGCGCTCGATCCGGGCGCCACGGCGGCGGCGATCATCGATGCCGCCGACAAGGCGATGTATGCGCGGAAGCGGGCGCGGCGGGGTGGCTAATCTCCCTTGTCGTCCCCGCGCAGGCGGGGACCCAGTAATCCCGGTTTTCGTTTTACAAGGCAGGCAGGGGGTACTGGATACCCGCATTCGCGGGTATGACAGCTACGCAATAATATCCGGGGTGATCTGGTCTTCGATCTGGCGGATCTTGTCACGCAAGACCAGCTTGCGCTTTTTCAGCCGCTGCACCTGGATCAGGTCGGAACCGGGCGACGACACCAGCGCGTCGATCGCGGCGTCGAGGTCGCGGTGCTCCTGTTGCAGGCGCGCCAGTTGCTCACGCAAGGCGACTTCTTCGTTGTCGTTCATCGCCACCGCTTGCTGCTTGCCGTCCGGCCACAGGGAACCTTGCGAGGTATTGGGGGACGCAAGCGACCGGAATTATTGCGTTTTCCACAGGACGCTTCAAGCCGGGCGAAAATACCTCCCCGATCAAGGACTTCGGTTCCAATATTGATCGTTCGCTAACCTTGGCTTTACCGTCGCCCTTGCGCCCCGTTTGGGCTAGACTTACATCCATCGTGTTGCGTTATTTGAGAGCGTGCCAAATCAAAAGACCAGCATCATCATCCCAAACCAGAGATTGAGGAGACATTCGGCATGTCGCTGCAATCGCATCTTGCGGAACTTGAAAAAAAGCACCGGGCACTCAGCGAACAAATAAACGATTGCCAAGCGCACCCTGCGGTCGACGATCTGGAAGTTGTGGAACTCAAACGGCGTAAATTGCTGCTCAAGGACGAAATCGAACGTCTGCGGCATAATGGGCACGACAGTCTGCACTGATCGGGCCGAATCCAATTTGACATTTACGGCTTAACCGCCGGCGCGCGCCTTGATAGGCGCGGCCGGCGGTTTTGTTTTGCGGTTCGCCGCCGCCCGTGCCGACCACCTGCTCAGTTCGCCGAAGTCTCATTTGCCAAAGCCCCGATCTGGCCGTATTTTCAGGCTTCGCTTCGGCGATGTTCGATCCGCATTGCAAGACCGAAAGGGCAGCCATGACACACCCGCGATTTGGCCTGCAATTTTGCCGCCGCAACCGGATCGCCGCCGGCGCGATCGGTATCCTTATGCTGGCCGGCAGCGCGGCGCAGGCTTTCACGTTTAACGACCAGCCCAGCACCGGCAGCAGCAATGGCGCCAAATTCACCGATCCCGCCGACCGCACGAAATCGCGTATGACCGGCGACAGCGGCGACAAGACCACGCTCCGCAACGGCAACACCACGCTGCAATTCGGCACCCGCGAATCGTCCGACTATCGCAGCCCCGCGGATCGTTATTTCAATCCGAACGTGTTGATGGGGCGGTAGGGGCTTTAAGCCTCACTTCTTCCTTGTCATGAACGCCATGAACGCGGCCTGCGCGTCGGGCGAGCGCAACCGCACCTTAAAGGCTTCGGCTTCCTCGTCGATGCGCGCCACGATCTCGTCGGGCGAGCCGCGCATCAACAGCCGCGACACCAGCACGCCTTGCGGCGGCAGGCCTGCGATTCTGTGCGCGGCGGCCAAGCCTTGCGCGTCGGTCGCGGCCGCATCGACGACGAGGTTGACGATGCCGGCCTCCTTGGCCTCCTGCGCGTTCAGCGGCTGGCCCATCACCAGCAGCGAAAACGCGCGGGCGTGTCCCATCAGCCGCGGCGCGATCAGGCTCGAAGCGGCTTCCGGCACCAGACCGAGCGCGACGAACGGCGTCGACAGTTTCGCCTCGTGCCCGGCGACGACATAATCGCAATGCATCAGCATCGTCGTGCCGACGCCGACGGCGTTGCCGTTGACGGCGGCGACGATTGGCTTTTCGCAGCGCGCCAGCGCATAGAGGAAATTCAGGATCGGCTGGCCGAGGCCGCCGCCCTGCGCCGCTTTCATGAAGTCGCCGATGTCGTTGCCGGCGCAGTACACATTTGGCCCGCCGGCGAACATCAGGCAGCGGATGGCGCTGTTGGTGGCGGCATTGCCGATGGCCTGTGCCATCGCCTCGTACATGGGCAGCGTCAGCGCGTTCTTCTTGTCGAGCCGGTTCATCCGGATGATGCGGACCGGGCCGTCGTCGGTGATGAGGATGTCGGGCATGCGGCTCGCTCCAATGGGCTGCGCCATACTAGCGGATTGACGGACGCAGTCACTTCTTGATCGCCGCGACCACCGCCTTCCAGCGGCTGATTTCCAGATTGACGAATTCGGTGAATTCTTCACGGCTCATGGGCAGTGGCGAAATGCCTTGCCGCTGCAGCGCAGTCTGCATCTCCGGCGAAGCTATCGCACGCGCGGCGGCCTTCTCGATTGTCTGCATCACCGGCGCCGTCACGCCCTTCGGCGCGAACAGTCCGACCCACAGGCGAATATCGAAGCCCGGGAAACCGGCCTCGGCCATCGTAGGCACTGCTGGCAGCAGTCCGGCGCGTGCTGGGCCCGTCGTTGCCAAAGCGATCAATTGCCCCGACTGCACCGCGCCAAGCACGGATGGTATCGGCGCGAACCATGCATCGACCTGGCCGCCGAGCAGATCCTTCAGCGCGTCGCCGCCGCCGCGATAGCTGACCGCGAGCATCGTCGCGCCGGTACGCAGATCGAAGGCGACGCCGGCCAGATGCGATGACGAGCCGACGCCGACCGTGGCGTAGCTCAGCGCATTCGGCTTGGTCCGCGCCCGCTCAACGAACTCGGCCAGTGTCGACACGCCGAGCGCTGGCCGCACCACCAGGACGTTCTCGTTGGCGCCAATGGCCGCGACAGCAACAATATCCCTGCCGAACTTGACGCCGAATTCCGGAAACAGCGAATGATTGACCGCCAGCGGCGTGGCGGCGATCAGAAACGTCGTGCCGTCGGCTTCGGCGCTGGCGACATCCTGTGTGGCGATATTGCCGGAAGCGCCAGTCTTGTTCTCGACGATGACGCGCTGGCCGAGATCTTTGGAAATCTCATCGGCGAGCGTGCGGGCAATCACGTCGGTCGGCCCGCCGGTGCCGAAGCCGAGAATGAATCTGACAGGCTTGTTCGGAAAATTTTGCGCGGCGGCGCCGGTCGCTGTGACGGCGGCCAGCAGAAGGATGGCGGCAATTTTTTGACCGAAGGACTTCACGGTTCGCACTTCCTCGTTAGCCGCCGCTCTTGGTCAATTCATTGCGCAACTGGTCTCTGAGAATCTTGCCGGCGCTGTTGCGCGGGATCACGGCAATCGAGCGGATCACGGTCGGCGCGCCGATCATCGGCGCGGCGAAGCAGCGCTTCATGATCTCCGTCATGTTGACGTTTTGATCGGCGACGATCGCGGCCCATACCTGCGGCAGTGCCGATTTGATATCGACGCTGAACACGGCGGCGTCGCGCACGCCTTCGCATTGCATCAGGATGTTCTCAAAGCGGTCCGGCGAAATCTTGTTGCCGCCGATATTGATCAATTCGGTCGAGCGACCGGACACTACCAGCATGCCGTTGTTCAGCAGCCGGCCGAAGTCGCCGGGGAAGAACGGGACAGGTGTCGCAACCTGCCGCATGCCCGGCGTATAGGCCGGCGCCAGGCCCAAAGTGTTGATACGGATATTGCCGTCGCGCCCGGCCGGCACGCGCTTGTTGTCGTCGTCGACGACGTCGACCGAAGCCCAAGGCACCACGAAGCCAACCGCGCCTTCGCCGCGCGCTTCGCCGAGTTGCTCGACCGGCGCGAAGGCCACGGTGCCCGCTTCGGTCGAGGCATAGGCGCTGACGATCTCCGACGAGACGCAGGCGCGCGTCCGTTGCAGCAGCACGTCGGAGATCAGCGCGCCGCCGGCCTGGATTTCGCGCAGGCCGCTCAAGCCGCCGTAATTCTTCGACAACACATCGACAATGCCGCTGAGCTGGAATACCGAAATGATGGCAAGATCGACCTTGAAGTAGGACATCACCGGCACCGAAGTCCCGGCGCTGTTCGAGAAACAAACCATCTTCCCGTAAACCAAGGCCGAAAACGCGATGGCGAAACCGAAATGCGAGCGCAACTGCGGCCCGCAATAGATGCGCTCGCTGGCGGCGAAACGGCCACGAAGCGAATAGGTCGTCAGGCGATGCCAGAGGATCTGCGAATCCATCGCGATCGGCTTCGGCATGCCGGTGGTGCCCGACGACAGCGCGACGCGGCACAGGTCGTGGGCGCGGAAGGCGTTGTCGCCGGCGCGCATGATGGATGCGCGGTGGGTGAACCAGGTCGGATCGACCAGGATGGCGCTGCCGGCAAATTTGGCCGGCGGCGTGCCATCATGCAGCACCGCTCCCAGGTCGCTGCCGGCGAATACGGCTACTTCATCCGCCGACAACGAAACCGAGGCGACGCCCAACCGGTACAAAGCGGCGACCAGGCAAAGGTGCCAGACCGGGTCGGTAATGATCAATCCGGCGAGCGAGCCGGGGCGCAGGCCGGCATTTTCGCAAGCGGCTGTGGCGGCGAAGATGGCGTCGGCCAGTTGCGCATAGGTCAGCACGCCGCTCTCCAGCCCGATCGCGGGGCTGTGCGGCGATTTGGATGCGTGAAACAGCACCGCGTCGACAAACGACACGAGTTTTTCCGGCGCAACCGGCGGAGCGTCAAGCATGGTCAATCCCACAAACAAAGCGGCCCGGCACCAAGGCGCCGGGCCACCGTCATAACTTTCCGCGCCGCGGAGGGCTAGTGGAACAGGTAGTTCAGGCCGATGCGGGCGATGACGCCGGTCATCTTGTCGCGCACGCCGAACGAATAGGCACCACTTGCGGAATTCGTCAGGCCTTCCTTGGTGCCCAGATTGTAGTAGAGCGCCTCGCCCTTGACCGACAGGTTGCGGGCGAATTTGTATTCGAGGCCGCCGCCCAAGGTATAGCCGTTTCGCCGCTTGGCCTCGACCCACGAATACGTATCGACAAAGGTTGACGTGGCGTAGACAGCATCTCGGGTCTTGGCGGTGGCCCAGCCGCCGGTGCCAAACAGCATCAGGTTATTGTCGAAGGCGTAACCCAGGCGCAGGCGGACTGTGCCGAAATTGTCGATGCCGGTTGAGGCGTTGTATCCGAACACGCTGACAACGCTGGTATCTTTCTTGGCGTCAGCGATGCTGAAGTCGGCCTCCACGCCGTACACGATGGCGCCCGACTGGAAATTGTAGCCGATTTGCAAGCCGCCGATGAGCGAGGACGGGTTATCCGTCTGCGAAAAGGCGCAGTTGTTGGTCAAGCAGCCATTGATGATGGTCCCGCCCGATCCCGTGAACGAACTCAGTTCGGAGCGTGCCGACAGCACCCCGGCATGAACGCCGGCATAGAAGCCCTGCCAGGCCGGCGCGAATTTTTCGAACTTCACCGGCTGCGCGTTAGGGGGCAAAGCGGCGTTGTCGCCGGCGAGCGCAGGATGGCCGGCGGGGATCAGCCCCAGCGGCGACAGGAACAGCGGTGTGTACTTCACGACAAAGCCCCCAAGACATGCACAGACGCGCCAATTCAGCACGGCCCTGAACTCAAATTAACAAGGGACTTCTCGCGCTCGCAACATGCCGATGCCCTTCCGAACGCCATTTTCAGGGGAATTCAGAAAAATTTCAGGATTAAATCACTGATTTTATAGTGATTTGCGGGTTAAGTGCGGCGCACCGCCCTTCCTGCTCGTCGGCATGGCGCGGAGAATCACACCCCCTTCGCCATCTCCCGCAGCCTGAATTTCTGAATCTTCCCCGTGCTGGTCTTCGGAATTTCCGCGAAGACGATGGTGCGCGGCACCTTGTAGCCGGCAAGATTCGCCTTGCACCATTGCGTCAGTTCCTCGGCGGTCGCCTGCGCGCCGGGCTTCAACTCAATGAAAGCGCAGGGCGTCTCGCCCCATTTGTCGTCGTGCTTGGCGACCACCGCGGCGGCGGCAATGGCGGGGTGCTTGTACAGCGCGTCCTCGACCTCGATGGATGAAATATTCTCGCCGCCGGAAATGATGATGTCCTTGGAGCGGTCCTTGAGTTGGACATAGCCGTCCGGATAGATGACGCCGAGATCGCCGGTGTGAAACCAGCCGCCCTCGAAGGCCTTGCCGGTCGAGGCCTTGTTCTTGAGATAACCTTTCATCACCACATTGCCGCGCATCATCACTTCGCCCATGCTTTCGCCGTCGCGTTTGACCGGCGCCAGCGTGTCCGGATCGCGCACGTCGAGGCCTTCGAGAACCGGATAGCGCACGCCCTGGCGCGCCTTCTTTTGCGCCTGTTCCGGCCCGGTGAGCGCGTCCCAATCGGTATGCCATTCATTGACCACGGCCGGGCCGTAGCACTCTGTCAGGCCATAAACATGGGTGACGTTGAATCCGGCGCTCTTCATCGCCGCCAGCACCGCCTCCGGTGGCGGCGCCGCGGCGGTGGTGAAGTTGACGACATGCGGCAATGGCTTCTTCTCGGCGTCGGTGGCGTTGAGGAGGACCGACATGACGATCGGCGCCCCGCACATATGCGTGACCTTGTGCTGGTGAATCGCTTCATACATCGCCGCCGCGCGCACGGCGCGCAGGCAGACATGCGTGCCGGCGACAATCGACACCGTCCACGGAAAGCACCAGCCGTTGCAGTGGAACATCGGCAGCGTCCACAGATAGACCGGATGCTGCGGCATGTGACAGGTGATGACATTGCCCATCGCCAGGAGATGCGCGCCGCGATGATGATAGACCACGCCCTTCGGATCGCCGGTGGTGCCGCTCGTGTAATTCAGGCAGATCGCGTCCCATTCGTCGTCCGGCATCGCCCACATGAAGTCGGGATCGCCGGAGGCGACGAAGTCCTCATATTCGATTTGGCCGAGCCGTTCCCCGGCGCCTTTATACTCCGGGTCGTCATAGTCGATCACCAAGGGCTTCACCTTGGCCAGCGCCAGGGCTTCCTTCATCACTTTGGAAAACTCGCGGTCGATGATGACGACTTTCGCCTCGGCATGATCGAGCGTGAAGGCGAGGATCGCCGCGTCCAGCCGCGTGTTCAGCGTGTTCAAGACGCCCTGCGTCATCGGCACGCCGTAATGGCATTCCAGCATCGCCGGCGTGTTGGCCAGCATCACCGTCACCGTATCGCCGCGCTGGATGCCGGCTTTCGCCAGCGCCGAGGCCAGCCGCCGTGTCCGCGCATAAAACTCCGCGTAACTGCGCCGCAGCGCACCGTGGACGATCGCGGTGTGGGCCGGAAATACGCTGGCCGCGCGCTCAAGAAAGCCGAGCGGCGTCAGCGGCTGGTAATTGGCCGGGTTGCGGTCGAGATCGGTATCGTAAGGCGTTTTCGCCATGTTGTTTCCCCTCTTGCGGAGACGTTAGCGATCAACCTTTGTCTTGTCATCGCCCGCCTGAGCGAGATGGCAGCAACTATTGCGACAGCCCGACCACCCCTTCGCGGGTCAGTTCGATGGAAATCAGCAGCATGACGGCCAAGGTCACCCGGTAGAAAATCTCCTGCGGCGTCACCCGCACCAACCAGAAGCCGAACAGGTTGGCGGCCAGCGCCAGCGGCAGCAGCGCCAGCGAGGTGCCGAGGCCCTCGGTGGAGAATTGGCCGAGGGCGAAATAAGGGATCACCTTGATCCAGTTGATGAGGGCAAAGACCATGGCCGTGGTGCCGACGAAGGTCATTTTCGCCAGGCGCAGCCGCAGCGCATACATCTGATAAGGCGGGCTACCGGCCTGGCATATGGTCGAGGTAAAGCCGGCGAGCGCGCCCCAGAACACGCCCGAGGCGACGCCGGGGTGCTTCGGCTCGCGCGGGATGCGCAGCATGCCGACGAGACTGTAGGCGACGAACAAAATGGTGGTGACGCCGATGAAAATGCGCACCGCGGCGTCCGAAATATAGGCGGCGAGCAGCCAGGCTACGCCGATGCCGAAGATCGCGCCGGAGACGACGATGGCGACGACTCGCCTGTTCCAGTCCTTGCGGTAGACCCAGACCGCGTTGGCGTCCTGCACGATCATGATCGGCAGCATGATGGCGGCGGCTTCCAGCGGCGGCATCACCAGCGCCAGCATCGGCGTCGCCATCTGCCCGACCCCGGCAAAGCCGCCCTTGGACAGGCCGAGCGCGATCACCGCCGGAATGGCCAGGGCATAGAACAGGGGATCGGTGATGATGGTCAAAAGGGCCGCCGCGGGCTGATTTGCGCGGGATCAAAGCCGAGCCGGGCGCGATTTGCCAGCCTTGTTTGTGCAATGCTTGTCTGAATATGTCGGGCAAGACACAATCGCCGGCAAAGAAGCCTTGAGGAGGAAGCCGATGACCGCCGCCACCAGCCGCTATCCGGAAATCTACGCGCGCTGGCAGCGCGATCCCGAGGGCTTCTGGGGCGAGGCGGCCGAGGCCATCGACTGGTACGAAAAGCCAAAAAAAGTCTTCGACAAGGACGCCGGCATTTACGGCCGCTGGTTCACCGGCGGCACCTGCAACACCTGCTACAACGCCGTCGACCGCCAGGTCCTGGCCGGGCGCGGCCAGCAGGCCGCCATCATCTACGACTCGCCGGTCACCGGGCAGAAGCTCACTTTCACCTATGGCCGGCTGCTCTCCGAGGTGCAACTCCTCGGCGCCATGCTGCGCGACTTCGGCGTGCGCAAGGGCGACACTGTCATCCTCTATATGCCGATGGTGCCGGAGGCGGTGTTCGCCATGCTGGCCTGCGCCCGCATCGGCGCCGTGCACTCCGTCGTGTTCGGCGGCTTCGCGCCCAAGGAATTGGCCACCCGCATCAATGACTGCAAGCCGAAGCTGATCCTGTCGGCGTCGTGCGGCATCGAAGGCGCGCGCGTCATCCCCTACAAGCCGCTGCTCGACGAAGCCATCGCTATGGCCAAGCACAAGCCGGACGCCTGTCTCATTCTGCAGCGGCCGCAGGCCGAGGCGCAGCTGATCGCCGGCCGCGACCACGATTGGCGGCGCGTCTGGGAGGATGCGGTCAATTACGCCAAGACGAGCGACTGCGTGCCGGTCGCCGCCACCGATCCTTTGTACATTCTCTACACCTCGGGCACGACCGGCATTCCGAAAGGCGTGGTGCGCGACAATGGCGGCCACATGGTCGCGCTGAAATGGTCGATGAAGAATCTCTACAACATCGATCCCGGCGAGGTCTTCTGGTGCGCCTCCGACATCGGCTGGGTGGTCGGCCATTCCTACATCGTCTATGCGCCGCTGCTGCACGGCGCGACCTCGATCCTCTACGAAGGCAAGCCGGTCGGCACGCCGGACGCCGGCGCGTTCTGGCGCGTTTGCGCCGACCACAAGATCGTGTCGCTGTTCACCGCGCCGACTGCGTTCCGCGCCATCCGCAAGGAAGACCCGGACGCCGCACTGCTGAAGAAATACGACCTCACGAATTTCCGCGCGCTGTTCCTCGCCGGCGAGCGCGCCGATCCGCCGACTTTGGCGTGGGCCGAACAGGTTTTGAAAGTGCCGGTGATCGATCACTGGTGGCAGACCGAAACTGGCTGGTGCATTGCCGGCAATCCGGTGGGCCTTGGCGCACTGCCCGTGAAGCACGGCTCGGCGACGGTGCCGATGCCGGGCTACGAGATCGACGTTGTCGATGAGGCGAACAACAAGTTGCCGGCGAACAAGATCGGCTCGCTGGTGGTCAAGCTGCCGATGCCGCCTGGCGCGTTTCCGACGTTGTGGAACGACGACAAGCGCTTCCGCGAGGCCTATCTCGACGAGTTTCCCGGCTACTACAAGACGGCGGACGCCGGCTACCGCGACGAGGACGGCTATGTCTATGTGATGAGCCGCACCGACGACATCATCAATGTCGCCGGCCACCGGCTGTCGACCGGCGGCATGGAGGAAGTTCTGGCCTCGCATCCCGATGTCGCCGAATGCGCCGTGCTCGGCATCAAGGACGACATGAAAGGCGAAGTGCCGTGCGGCTTCATCGTGTTGAAGTCGGGCGTGACCAAGCAGCCGTCTGAGATCGAAAAGGAAATCGTGCAGCTGGTGCGCGACAGGATAGGGCCCGTGGCTGCCTTCAAGCTGGCGGTCACGGTCGCGCGGCTGCCGAAAACCCGCTCGGGTAAGATTTTACGCGGCACCATCAAGAAAATCGCCGACGGCGATCAATGGACCATGCCGGCGACGATCGACGATCCCGCGATATTGGGCGAGATCGAGGGCGCGTTGAAGGGCAAGGGCGTGGGGGCATGAAAGTAATCCAACCGCAGTTGGGAGCCAGGTCGTTTTCATGCCCGCATTGCGGCGCGATTGCGCACCAAACTTGGTATAAAGTTTTCTTGGATCAGTTCGATGCTGGCCGATCCCCTCAAACAATAAGCCTTGAAGATTTCAAGGATTTCGAGATCGAGAAGGTCGAAGACGACGATATAAGGTCAAATTTTGAGAAGCTCTTAAAGCGGCTTGAAGACAATCCACTTACGTATGAACTGAAGAAGTATGGCGAGAACTGCCGAATTGAAATGTTGAACATGTGGCTGAGTAGCTGTTTTAGCTGCTCAGGATTCAGCATTTGGGTATTCGATGATGTTTTATATCCATCCCGCTCGACTGAAATTATTTCGAACGACGATATGCCAAATGATATCAGAGCCGACTTCGATGAGGCGGCAAAAATCGTGCATGAGTCTCCGAGAGGCGCTGCGGCATTGTTGCGCTTATGTTTGCAAAAGCTGATGGTTGAGCTTGGACAAAAAGGCAAAAATATAAACGAGGATATTAAGAATCTGGTACAGAAAGGTCTCGACCCTCGTGTTCAGAAGGCTCTCGATGTTGTTCGGGTGATTGGCAACAACGCGGTGCATCCTGGACAAATCGATCTGAAAGACGACAAAGCTACTGCTATGGGGTTGTTCGAAGTGATCAATGCCATTGTCGTCGCTACCATCAGCACTAGTAAGCAAATCGATTCGCTGTATGAAAATCTTCCAATGGCTGCTCTCGAGGCAATCAAGAAGAGGGACGAGGTGCCCGAATAGTAGCCCGGCTTAGCCCGTAGGGCGGATTAGCGAGCGTAATCCGCCACTTCATTCCTAATGAGTACTGCTCGCGG
The DNA here is from genome assembly GCA_001464835.1 of Rhizobiales bacterium Ga0077525. Lineage (GTDB taxonomy): Bacteria > Pseudomonadota > Alphaproteobacteria > Rhizobiales > Xanthobacteraceae > Pseudolabrys. The sequence continues at coordinate 112,535 of LNDS01000053.1, forward strand.
CGGGTTACGCCTTCGGCTAACCCGCCCTACAAGATGCAACGCCATGGTTCGAGACGCGCTCCTTCGGAGCGCTCCTCACATGAGGTCGTAAAACTCACGCCGCCTTCCGCTTCGCCGCCCGCTTCCCACCAACCGCCGGCAACAGCACATCCGCCGACACATTGAACCGCGCGCGCAGGCGCTGCACCATCGTCATGCTCAGGCCCTTCTTGCCGCGCAGCACTTCGCTGACGCGGCTGGCGGTACCGAGAATCGGCGCCATGTCCGCGCGCGTGAGCCCGTGCTGATCCATCAGGTAGCGAATGATCTCGGCGGTGCTCGGGGCGCGGCGCGGCCATTTCGTTTCTTCATAGGCGGCGATCAGGCGCGCCTGCGCGGTCAGCCGCGCAATGTCGCCGGGGGCGTTCGACGTCATTAGCTTCTCGACCAGCGTGCGCGCCCGCGCCAGTTCCTTGTCGCTGTCGATCAAGATCAAGGTTGCATCCATCACACCGTCTCCGCATCGATTTTGTCGTACTCGACATGGCTGCCGAAAAACCGGATGACCAAAACGCCCGCCGCATATTGAATGACGACGACCAGCCGGAAATTATTGCCTTTGATGTTGAACACCGCGCGGCCGCCCTTGAGGATACTGGCCTTCGGATGTGCGCGCTTCACATCGTCCGGCGTCCGCCAGTCCGCCTGCGTTGCGATGGCCAGCCAGACGTCATATTGCGCCCGCGCCGCCCGGATCGCCTTGTGGCCGGTGCGCGCCGCGAAATATCGCTCCACGAGGTCCGTGCCGATCACGATCATGCGGCCAGCCTACCGCTGAATTCCAAAAAATGGAAGAGGGCGGTCGGCTTAGGGTCTTGAAATAGCGCGTTGAAGTCGCGCGTGCACCGCTTATGCTCGCCTCCCCGAAGGACGAGGAGTTAGGAAATGCCCGCTTTCATCTGCACCGCCTGCGGCACGCAATATCCCGACAGCGCGCAAGCGCCGGCGCAATGCATCATCTGCGAGGAGGAGCGGCAATACGTGCCGGAGCAGGGCCAGACCTGGACCACGCTCGACGAACTTTCACGAACCCACGTCAACCAGTTCCGCGAGTATGAGCCGGGCATCACCGGCATCGGCGCCGGTTTCGCCATCGGCCAGCGCGCGGTGCTGATGCAGACCTCAGGCGGCAATGTGCTGTGGGATTGCGTGGCGACCTTGAACGACGCCACCGTCGCCGCGATCAAGGCGAAAGGCGGCATCCAGGCCATCGCCATTTCGCATCCGCATTTCTGCACGGCGATGGGCGAATGGGCGAAAGCCTTCGATTGTCCGATTCATCTGCATGCCGCCGACAAGGACTGGATCATGAATCCGTCGCCGGCGGTGCGGCACTGGGAAGGCGATACGTTTCAATTGTGGGATGGTGTCACGCTCATCCGCTGCGGCGGTCATTTCCCCGGCGGCACCGTGCTGCATTGGCAGGATAGTAAAAAGCCGGAAGGCGTCATCGGCGCGGGCGATATTCTTTCTGTCACGGCCGACCGCAAATGGGTGTCGTTCATGCGCAGCTATCCGAATTTCATTCCGCTGTCGGCGGGCGAGGTCGGCCGCATCGATGCGGCGTTGGCGCCGTTCGCCTATGAGCGGATCTACGGCCATTACTTTGACCGATATATCGCGGCCAATGCCAAGCATGTCGTCGAGCGTTCGGTGGCGCGTTACATCGCGGCGATCAATGGCGTGCGGGGGTATTGATTACAGGTGTCGTCCCCGCGAAGGCGGGGACCCAGTACTCACGGCGCTCGCGATTTGTCGGTCCCGGGATTACTGGATGCCCGCCTTCGCGGGCATGACAGCACGAACTATTCTTCTTCCGTCTCGCCCTTGCCGCCGAGCTGCTTGAGCTTGGCGAACACGGCGCTGACGTCGAGGTCGCCGCCGGACTTTTCTTTCTCTTCCGCCGCGGCCGCCACTTCGGCTTCCTTGCGCGCGGTGGTTTCGGAGGCCGGCAGCAAGGTTGCGCCGGCCGACGTCGGCAGCGGCTTTTCCTTGTTGGCGCGCGACACTTCGAAATCGAGGTCGATCTGCGAGCACAGGCCGAGCGTCACCGGATCCATCGGCGCCAGCGCCGCGGCGTTCCAATGGGTGCGGTCGCGGATCGCCGAAATGGTCGACTTGGTGGTGCCGACGAGGCGCATGATCGCCGCGTCCTTGAGTTCCGGATGATTGCGCACCAGCCACAGAATGGCGTTCGGCCGGTCCTGGCGGCGGGAGACGGGCGTATAGCGCGGGCCCTTCTTGCCGCCATGCGCCTGGCTCGACATCGCCACTTTCGGCTCGGTCAGCTTGAGCGCGATCGACGGATTGGCCTCGGCCTCGGCGATCTGCTCGCGCGACAGCTGGCCGGTGGCGACCGGGTCAAGGCCCTTGATCCCTTGCGCCGAATCGCCGTCGGCGATGGCCTTGATCTCGAGCGGGTGCAGCTTGCAGAATTCGGCAATCTGGTCGAACGACAGCGCGGTATTGTCCAAAAGCCAGACCGCGGTGGCTTTCGGCATCAGGGGGGCTGCTGTCGACATGGCATATCTCCTCTAGGCTTCGCCCGCCCTTTTTTGGGGGCGAAGCAGCAGATCATCGGCGATGATCGGGAATGCCGGGAATATAGGGTCATGGCCCGGCCCATGCAACCGCTACGGCTTGACAGGGCGGGGCGGCCCATCCCATGTCGGGGGTGGATTTTGCGCGGTTTTCGCGCGTTTTCGAGGATGGAATGGCGCTACAGCCTGAAATGCCCGATTCCGGCAAAGCGGTCGAAAGGCTGCCTCCGCTGCAGGTGCTTTTGTGCTCGCCGCGTGGCTTCTGCGCCGGCGTGGTTCGTGCGATTGATTCGGTTGAGCAGGCGCTCAAGATCTATGGTCCGCCCGTCTATGTCCGCCACGAAATCGTGCACAACCGCTACGTCGTAGAAGGCTTGCGCGCCAAGGGGGCGATCTTCGTCGAGGAACTGAGCGAGGTTCCTGAAGGCACCGGCGCCCCGGTCATCTTCTCGGCGCATGGCGTGCCGCGCTCGGTGCCGCAGGAGGCGGGCGAGCGCAACCTGTTCGCGCTCGATGCGACGTGCCCTTTGGTCACCAAGGTCCACCGCGAGGCCGAAATCCATCACAAGCGCGGCCGCGAAATCGTGCTGATCGGACATGCCGGCCATCCGGAAGTCATCGGCACCATGGGCCAGCTTCCTGCCGGCAGCGTCACGCTGCTGGAGACTTTGGCGGATGCGGAAAAATTTACGCCGCGCGAAGCAACCAATCTCGCATACGTCACGCAGACGACATTGTCGGTGCATGACACGGCGGAAATGATCGACCTGTTGAAGAAGCGGTTTCCGGCCATCGTCGGGCCGCACAAGGAAGACATCTGCTACGCGACGACCAACCGCCAGGAAGCGGTCAAGCGCGTCGCGCCCATCGTCGATGCGATGATCGTCGTCGGCGCGCCGAATTCGTCGAACTCGCAGCGCCTGAAGGAAGTCGCCGAGCGCGCGGGGTGTCCGCGCGCGGCTTTGGTGCAACGCGCCGTCGATATCGACTGGAACGAGTTCGGCGCCATCGCGCGGCTCGGCATCACGGCGGGCGCTTCGGCGCCGGAAATCCTGGTCGAGGAAATCATCGGCGCCTTCGCGCAGCGTTACACCGTCAGTGTCGAGACCGTCTCTGCCGCCGAGGAGGGCGTGTTTTTTCCGCTGCCCCGTCCGCTGCGCGAAAATCAGGCGGCGGAGTAGGACCTTCATGGCCGTCTATACCGACGTCTCCGCCGACGATCTGGCGCGCTTTATCGCCCGTTACGATATCGGCGAACTGTTGTCCTACAAGGGTATTGCCGAAGGCGTCGAGAATTCGAATTTTCTCGTGCACACGTCGGCGGGCAATTTCATTCTGACGCTGTACGAGAAGCGCGTCGCCGAAGCCGACCTGCCGTTCTTTCTCGGGCTGATGGAGCATCTCGCCGCGCGCGGGCTTAATTGTCCGCAGCCGGTGAAGAACAGAGAAGGCGGCATGCTCGGTGTCGTCGCCGGGCGTCCGGCGGCCATCGTCACGTTTCTCGATGGCCTGTGGATTCGCAAGCCGAACGCCGGCCATTGCGCCGCGGTCGGCGAAGCGATGGCGCGGCTGCATCTGGCCGGCGCGGATTTTCCGATCAAACGGCCGAACGCGCTGTCGGTCGAAAGTTGGCGGCCATTGTTCGAGCATGCAGGAGCGCGCGGGGACAGCGTACGCGAAGGCCTGTGCAATGAGATCGTCGGCGAACTCGATGTGCTGGAAAAAAGCTGGCCGCGCGATCTGCCGGCCGGCGTCATTCATGCCGATCTGTTTCCTGATAACGTGTTCTTTCTCGGCGACAGACTCTCCGGCCTGATCGATTTCTATTTCGCCTGCAACGACATGTTCGCTTACGATGTCGCCATTTGCCTGAATTGCTGGTGCTTCGAGCCGGATCATTCCTTCAACGTCACCAAGGGCCGCGCGCTGCTCAAGGGTTACGAGAAGGTACGGCCGCTGTCGGACGCCGAGCGCGCGGCGCTGCCGGTGCTGGCGCGCGGCGCGGCGATGCGTTTCCTGCTGACGCGCTTGGTCGACTGGCTGGCGGTGCCGGAAGGCGCTTTGGTCAAGCCGAAGAACCCGCTGGAATATCGCGGCAAGCTGCGCTTTCATCAGTCGGTGAAGAGCGCGAGCGATTACGGGTTATCTTGATGTCTGAACAGCGCGTCACAATTCACACCGACGGCGCTTGCTCGGGCAATCCGGGGCCGGGCGGCTGGGGCGCGATCCTGTCTTTCGGCGACACCGAAAAGGAATTGATGGGCGGCGAAGCGCACACCACCAACAACCGCATGGAGTTGATGGCGGCGATCGCGGCGCTCGAGGCGTTGAAGCGGCCGTGCACCGTCGATCTGCACACCGACAGCCAGTATCTGCGCAACGGCATCATGAGCTGGATTCACAGCTGGAAAAAGAACGGCTGGCGCACCGCCGACAAAAAGCCGGTCAAGAATGTCGATCTGTGGAAACGGCTCGACGATGCGCTCGGCCAGCACAAGATTCACTGGCACTGGGTCAAGGGCCACGCCGGCCACGCGCAGAACGAGCGCGCCGACCAACTGGCGCGCGACGGTCTTGTCGCCGCGCGCGCCGGGGCCAAGGGTGCCATGAGCAAATAAAAACGGCCGGGCATAAAGCCCGGCCGCGTCGCATTTGAAATTTGAAAAATCTAGATCTGGCCGAGCAGCGCCTGGCCGCCGGACACTTCGCACTTGCCTGGCGCTTCCTCGATGTTGATCTGCTTGACGACGCCGTCTTCGACCAGCATCGAATAGCGCTTGGAGCGGATGCCGAGGCCGTTCCCCGACGCATCCAAAGTCATGTCGATGGCCTTGGCGAAATCGGCGCTGCCGTCGGCGAGAAAATCGATCTTGCCGTCGCCGCCGGTCTTCTCGGCCCAGGCTTTCATGACGAACGGATCGTTGACGGCGGTCACGGCGACGGTGTCGACGCCCTTGGCCTTGAAGGCATCGAGATTGCCGAGGAAGCTCGGCATATGCAGGTTCGAGCAGGTCGGCGTGAAGGCGCCCGGCACGGCGAACAGCGCGACCTTCTTGCCCTTGAAAATCTCGTCGGTGGTTTTCGGCTTCGGGCCTTCCGCGGTCATGACGCGGAACGTCGTGGAGGGGAGTTTGTCGCCGACCTTGATGGGCATGGGTTTTCCTCTGAGCGTTTATGGATTTTAGTTTCCGGCGGCAAAATAGCCCCGTTTACGCGGCCTAGTCGAGATGAGTTTTTATCTCGACGGCGCGGCCACCTTCGACCACGGTGAAAGTCAGTTCGAACGCGCCTTTCGGGCTGACGCCGGGCGGCAATCCGTCGAGTTCGAAGCCGAAATGCTGGCGGCCGGCCGGCGCGCCTTGTGCCGGCTTGGGAATGGGCAGGGCCCATTCGGCGCTCGGGCCCTCGACGAAAACCAGCGCCTGTCCGCCGCTTGGCGTTTTCAGATCGACGGCGACCAGCGGCTTGGCCGCGTCGTTGACGCGCTTTGCGGTCAGCTCCAGTTCGGCGGCGGCAACCGGCGCCGGCACTTTTGCTTCGGCCGCGACCAGCAATATGTCATTCGCACTCGGCCCGGCTGTGAGCGGCAGTTCGGCGCGCGCTTCCGCCGGAATGCACAATTTCTCGCACACGGCGTAATCGAGCTTCAGCCGCAAGATGACGGGCTTGCCGGCGTCGCGCGGCACGACCTGGACCGGGAAAATGACGCTGTCGCTGTAGCCGATCGATTGGCCGCCGCCATCCTTGAACAGAACCGGCGCCGGATAGCGTACTTTGGCGCTGCGCACATTGTCCGAACCGGAAAAGTCGAAGCGCGGCGGCACGCCGGCATCGCCCGGATAGCGCCAATACGTATGCCAGCCTGGCTGCATTTTTACCTCGACGCCGGCGCGCAGCGCTGCGTCTCCGGCCGTGCTGGCGCCGGCAATCAGGCGGACCGCCGATTTCAAGTCCTGGCTCCAGGCGGACGCGTCGGCGGCGACGGCCGGTGTTATCGGCGTGGCGGCAAGCGCACACAGCAGCAGCGCCAGCCGCGCGAAGCCGCGCTGCGATATGTGACGGTCGATCATGCCGCCCGATCTAGTGGGGAATGCCATGCAACGCCATTGAATTCCTTGTGACTACCGGGTGACCGCCGCGCAGGCGGCTTTCCACTCTGCCACAATTGGCGGCCAGAATCGAAATGTCCGATGAACTTTTAGCCGCGACCATCGTTTGCAAAGGTCGGTCGATCGGGGGTACCTTTTCGCCATGAAAGCATCACGCCGCAAATCGACCGCTTCGGCAACGCACATCGCGCGCGGCTATCTCGACGGCCAGATGCTGATCGCCATGCCGACGATGAACGACGAGCGCTTCGAACGCGCGGTGATTTATGTTTGTGCGCATTCGACAGAAGGCGCGATGGGCATCGTCGTCAACCAGCCGGCATCGAACATCCGGTTTCCCGATCTGCTGGTGCAGCTCGAAGTGATCCCGGCGGCCGAGCGTATCGAACTGCCGACCGGTGCCGATGCGGTCAAGGTGCTCAAAGGCGGGCCGGTCGAAACCGGACGCGGCTTTGTCCTGCACTCCGCCGATTTCTTCATCGAGAACTCGACATTGCCGATCGACGACGGCATCTGCCTGACGGCGACGTTGGATATTCTCAAAGCCATCGCGCATGGCGACGGCCCGGAGAGCGCCATTCTCGCGCTCGGTTATGCCGGCTGGGCGCCGGGCCAGCTCGAGCAGGAAATTCAGCAGAACGGCTGGCTGCATTGCGCGGCCGATCCGGAATTGATTTTCGGCGCCGACACCGGCGGCAAGTACGACAAGGCGCTGCGCAAGATCGGCATCGACCTCAGCCATTTGTCAAACGAAGCCGGGCACGCCTGACTCGTCATTCCGGACGCAGCGAAGCTGCGATCCGGAATCCAGTTGTTAGATTCCGACAGCTATATCCGGATTCCGGTGCGCGCTCATGCGCGCCCCGGAATGTTGGAGCAGCTTACTTCGCCGGCGACGCCGGGCACATCGCGGCCGGACCGAAGTGCGGATAGCCGTTCTTTTTCATGTAGGCGGCAAACAGCCCATTGGCGGCGGCATCGGCTTTCGGCGCAGCCGCCGACCACAGACTGTTGCAGCCGTCATTGCCGTCATTGCCGCACTCGCCGCCGAGCGTATTCATCGCGCCGGTATAGACCGGACAGGTGCAGGTGGTCTTGTTCGGGTTGGCGCGATCGACGACACAAGGCGCACCGTAACACCAGGCCCATAATTGATTGCTATTGCCGCAGCTCATGGTCTTGTTGGTCTCGTTGTAGAGATTCGAATAGGTCGAGACCAAAAAGGTCCGCGCGTTGCGGACAACCGGCACACGCGATTGGCAGCTGCCCGGACCCATCGACCAGCCCTGACGCACATCGCACGAGCAATTCGCATATCTGACGGTTTGATTTGGCCCCACGACCGGCTGACAAAGCGCCTTGATGCAGAGCGCGTAGGTGCCGTTGCAGAAGACGGGCTTGCCGAGCGGCGGCGGCGACTGCGCGGCGGCGATAAATGGCGACAATGCGAGCGCGGCGGCAAGCAACAGCGATTTGACGAAAGTCATCGGCGTTCTCCCCAAGGCTCAAGCCAATGGGGGGAAGCATGCCGAAAAGCGAAGTGCAACTCAAGAGAGAAAATTATTCAGACGCAACCTTAAAGGCGCGAACGCTGGGCGGCTTGCCGAGCAGCAGGTCGCGGGCGGCTTCCGAGGTCATCGGCTCGCCGAAGGCAAAACCCTGCGCATATTCGCAGCCGAGCTGGTACAGCTCGACGGCATCGCTGTCGGTCTCGGCGCCTTCGGCGACGACTTCCATGCCGAGATCATGCGCCAGTGAAATGATCGAGCGCAGGATGACCGGCCGCGTGCCGCGCGTCGTGGTGCGCACGAAAGACTGGTCGATCTTGATGGTGTCGAACGGGAAGCGTTGCAAATAGGCGAGCGACGAATGGCCGGTGCCGAAATCGTCGAGCGACAGGCCGGCGCCGAGTTCCTTGATGCGGGTCAGCATCTGCGCCGCGTGTTCGGGATTTTCCATCACCAGCGATTCGGTGATCTCGAGCTTGAGCGAGCCGCGCGCCACCGGTGTACGGGCGAGAACGCCGCGCAAATCCTGGATCAGGTCGTGGCGCAGCAATTGCCGTGACGACACGTTGACCGAAGCGAACACCGGCTCGCGGCCCTTGGTGGCGGCCTGCCAGCCGGCCAGTTGCTTGGCGGTGTGATCGAGCACGAACAGTCCGAGATCGACGATCAGGCCGATTTCCTCGGCGATCGAAATGAATTCGGCCGGCGACAGCCGCCCCATTTTCGGATGATCCCAGCGCGCCAAAGCTTCAAAGCCGGCAATGGCGCGATCCTCCAACCGCACGATCGGCTGGAACAGCACCTTGATTTCCTGCCGCTCGATGGCGCGGCGCAGTTCGGATTCCATCGTGAGGCGGTCGGTCTTGCGCGCGCGCATCGCCGGCTTGAAGATTTCGATGCGGTCGCCGCCAATGCGCTTGGCGTAATACATCGCCAGTTCGGCATCCTTGAGGACTTCCTCGGTGCGGTGCGGCGCGCCTTCGGCCAGCGCCAGACCGATCGACGCGGTAAGGAATATTTCGCGATCGTTGAAGGCGATCGGCGCGCGCAGCGCGCGGCGCAATGTTTCGCTGAAGGCGACGATGCGCGCCGGCTCGCGCTCGGACAGCAGGATGACGGCGAACTGGTCGCCGGATAGCCGCGCCAACGTGTCCTGCGGCTTGAGCAGGCGCGATAGGCGGCGCGCGATGGTCAATAGGATCGAGTCGCCGACCGCGATGCCGACCGAGTCGTTGACCTGCTTGAAGCGGTCGATGTCGATCACCATCACTGACGGGCGGATGTTGCTGTCGGAGCGGGCGAAGGCGAAGGCCGCTTCCATGCGGTCGATGAACAATTCGCGGTTCGGCAGGCCGGTGAGGTTGTCGTGTACGGCGTCGAACAGCAGCCGCTCCTCGGCGTTCTTGAAGTCGGTGACGTCGGTCAATGTGCCGACAACGCGCACGACCTCGCCGTCGGAGCCGACCACGGGCCGCGCCTTCAGCGTGAACCAAAGATAGTGGCCGTCGGTGGTGCGCAGGCGGAAATCCTGGTTGAGCCGGCCGCGCCTTGTTTCGACGATGCTGTCCAGCGAGGCGCGGAAGCGGTCGCGGTCGAGCGCATGCAGCACTTCGAGCCACTGCGCCGCCGGGCCTTCGAGCGCGCCGCGCTTGAGGCCGAGGACATGTTCGGTTTCCGGGCTGGTGAACACCTTGTCGGCCGAGACGTCCCAGTCCCAGATCATGTCGCCGGCGCCGGTCAAGGCCAGCGCCCGGCGTTCGACGTCGGAGACGATGCCATGGGTGATGCCGCCGGCGAAGGCGTGCTGCATGACCGTGAAGCCGATCAGCATGACGATCAGAACGAGGCCGCCGAGCAGCGCCGGGCCGATGATGTCGTTCTGCGCGCCGCCCATCACAGCGATGCCGGCGGTGAAGGTCCACACCACCAGCAAAAGCCAGGTCGGGATCAACAGCACCGCGCGATCGAAGCCGTGCGTCGAGAGATAGATGACCAGCGCGAGGCCGATCACCGCGATGCCGGCGAGCGACATACGCGCAATGCCGGCGGCGACGGCTGGATCGAACACGGCGACCGCGATCAGTGCGGCGAGCGCCGCCAGCCAGGCGATGGTGATATGCGCGTAGCGCACATGCCAGCGCGACAGATTGAGGTAGGCGAACAGGAACACGAGCAGCGTCGCCGACAGGATGGCTTCGCCGCAGGCGCGCCAGACGCGCTCGGCGCCGGCCGACATGTCGAACACCTTGCCCCAGAAGCCGAAGTCGATCCCGATGTAGATCAACACCGCCCAGCCGAGCGCGGCGGCGGCCGGAAACATCACCGAGCCCTTGACCACGAACAAAATGGTCAGGAACAGCGCCAGCAATCCGGCGATGCCGATGACGATGCCCTGATAGAGCGTGAACGAGTTGACCTTGTCCTTGTACGCATCTGGCTCCCACAAATAGATCTGCGGCAGACGGTCGGTGCGCAGTTCGGCGACGTAAGTGACGACAGTGCCGGGATCGAGCGTGACGCGGAAAATATCCGACGTCGTCGATTCCTGCCGCACCGGGCGGTCGCCGGTCGATGGCGTGATGCCGGCGAGGCGCGACAGACCAAGATCGGGCCAGATCAGTCCGGAGCCGACCATGCGGTAATGCGGCACGACGATGAGGCGGTCGATCTGTTCGTCGGAATTGTTGGTGAGCGCGAAGGTCGCCCAGTTGGTGTTGCCTTCACGAGCGCGCACCTCGATGCGGCGAACGATGCCGTCCGGTCCCGGCGCGGTCGAAACCTGGATGCGGTCGGCTTCGGTTTTGACGCGCTCGGTGGCGGCGGTGATGTCGATGGCCGAGGTATCGAGCCGCACGTTCACGGCTTCCACGGCATGCGCGCGCGACGCCATGAGCACGGCGGCGGTCAGCACGAATATGGTCGCTAGTCGGTGAACGGCACGCCTCGAATTCAAACGTTACCCCCCGGCTGGCGATCCGCCGGCCCGCCTCCCAAAGGAGTAGCGGGCCGCCGGGGGGGCGGGCAAGCGTTTAGCGATTAACCATGATTGTGGCGGGGGATAGGCTTAACGCCTGTCCGGCCGCTTATGCGGTATCGGACAGTCGAAACGGGCGAATTCGGCCCGTTTCGGCACTAAACCTCCAGCACGATCTTGCCGATATGCGCGCTGCTCTCCATCAGCGCATGTGCGTCCGAAGCCTTGCCCAGCGGGAAGGTCTTGTAGATGACCGGCTTGACGGTGCCGGCGGCCAAGAGGGGCAGCACCTTCTGCTCGATGGCGTCGCGGATCGCGCCTTTATCGGCGACCGCGCGCGAGCGCAGAGTCGAGCCGGTATGATGCAGGCGCTTCAACATGATGCGGCGGAAATCGACGGTCGCTTTCGGCGAGCCGGCGAAGGCGATCTGCACGATGCGGCCTTCGACGGAAGCTGCTTCATAATTGCGGCCGATGTATTCGCCGCCGACCATGTCGAGGATGACGTCGGCGCCTTTGCCGTCGGTCGCGGTCTTGACGGCGGCGACGAAGTCTTCCGTTTTATAATTGATGGCGACGTCGGCGCCGAGCTTGCGGCAGGCCTCGCACTTTTCTTCCGAACCGGCGGTGACGATGACACGCGCGCCGAACTGCTTGGCGAGTTGGATCGCAGTCGTGCCGATGCCGGACGAGCCGCCATGCACCAGCAAGGTTTCGCCTTCCTTGAGGCCACCACGTTCGAACACGTTGTGCCAGACGGTGAAGAATGTTTCCGGCACCGCGGCGGCTTCGACCATCGACAGGCCCGAGACCGGCATAGCGTGGCTGGCGTGCGCGACGGCGTATTGCGCGTAGCCGCCGCCGACAACCAGCGCCATGACGCGGTCGCCGATCGCCCAGCGCTTGATGGCGGAGCCGAGCGCTGCGATCTCGCCGGCGATTTCGAGACCTGGCACATCCGGCGCGCCGGGCGGCGGCGGATAGAGGCCCTTGCGTTGCTGCACGTCCGGACGATTGACGCCGGCGGCTGCGATCTTGACGAGGATTTCGTCTTCGCGCGGGGCGGGGACCGGGCGCTGTTCCGGCACTAGAACCTCCGGACCACCGGGTTCCTTGATGCCGATGACGGTCATGGTGGTCGGAAGGGCGGTCATGAAATCCTCATTGGCTGGATCGCGCGTGCCGCTTTTTATGCGGCGCTCAACGATGTGACAACCCGGTGCGGCCCGGTTAGGTTTTTGCAAAAAGGGAGGCCAGCGATGGCGGCATTCGACGACGACGACCGGCCGAAAAAGAAGACCGCGCATGAGATCGGGCAGGACCTAGGCTTGCTCTCGGTCGAGGAACTGCAATTGCGTGTGCAACTGATGCAGGACGAGATCAAAAGGCTGGAAGCCGACATGGCGCAAAAACGCGCTAAACGGGCGGCGGCCGACCAGTTTTTCAAGCGTTGATAGGTAAAAAACCGCCGTTTCGCGGGCTAAAAGTGACCAAGCCGATAATTTTCGTCCTTAACGGCCCGGTAAGCTTTCTCGACTATTACTGTGGGCGTCCATCTTCATGGACTTTGAGTGGCTCCTGTCCACTCTGTTTGACGCCTCCCTGTTATCAACTTCGAGCCGCCGGCGACGGCGGCTCTTTTTTGTGCCGTTTCGGGGCACCTCTGGCAGCCGCGTACCTCTTAGGCTTCCGCGGCAACTATGTCGGAAGGTTTGGCGTGCCATAGTCTGGACAATTCGCCGTCCGCCGCGCCATGCTTACTCAATCGTGAACGGGGCGCCGATGAGCCGCTCCGCAGCGCGCAAGAATAATTTATGGCGTCAGAGTACAGAGTAGGGTGAGGCGTAGCGTTATGTCCGAGAACTCATTGTTCAATAGTCCAGCCGACCCTGTTTCCTTTGGCGAGCGTCTCGCCAATTCGCAGGTTTTCGCCGATCTGTTTCGCGACGGCATGACGCTGGTCGAGGAGACCGCGACCTATCTCGACGGTCCCGGCCGCGCCGAATCCAAAACGCTGGAGCGCTCCGCGGCGCTGGCTTACGCCACCGAGAGCATGCGCCTGACGACGCGGCTGATGCAGCTGGCGTCCTGGCTGCTGCTGCATCGCGCGGTCAAGGAAGGCGAGATGTCGCTGGCGCAGGCCAACAAGGAAAAGACCAAGGTCAAGCTGGCGGCCACCGACAGCCACGACCCCAACAACATCGAATTGCTGCCGGCGGTGCTGCGCGAACTGATCGCGCGGTCGCAGGCCTTGCACATGAAGGTGCGCCGCCTTGACAACACCATTCACAACATCGCCGCCGACCAGGCGCCGTCGATCAATCCGGTCGAGCATCAACTCGGGCTGTTGAAGGCGGCTTTCGGCGCCGAGAAGGTCTGACCTATCCAATCAAGGCTCAAGACTGAAAAACCCCGGGTCATGCCCGGGGTTTTTCTTGTTCTGAATTCGATGTCGGAGCGAAGCTTACTTCGCTTCTTCCTTGATGAAGCCGGCGAACTTCTTCTGGAAGCGCGACACGCGGCCGCCGCGATCCATCATCTGCGCCTGGCCGCCGGTCCAGGCCGGGTGCGACTTCGGGTCGATGTCGAGGTTCATCGTGTCACCTTCCTTGCCCCAGGTGGTGCGGGTGGTGAATTCGCTGCCATCGGTCATCACGACCTTGATGGTGTGGTAGTCCGGGTGGATATCGGCTTTCATGTCTCAGGTTCCGTTAGGGCTGTTTTGGCAGCCAGAATGGCGCCGAAATGCTGAATTTGGCCGGTCTATACAGGACGAAACGCCGCCCGGCAAGCCGCCCGCGCCTAGCGCCAATTGACCGGTATCAAGCGCCCGGGGCATGGTTCCAGCTACCGAAGGCCCCAGTACAGGCCCGAAGCGACGCCGGAATGCGGCGTTTTTTGCGAGAAAAAGGCGCTGCGCCGGATGAGTTTTGCCAACGAGGGACGCGGGCTGAGTGCCGAGGCCCAGGCCGCGGAAAGACGCAAACTGAACGTCAAGCCGCTGATCCGGCTGATGCCCTATATCGGCCGTTACCGCGGTCGCGTGCTGGCGGCTTTGCTGGCGCTGACGGTCGCCGCGCTGACAACTCTGGTCGTGCCGGTCGCGGTGCGCCGCATGATCGACTTCGGCTTCTCGGCCGAGGCGGCCGAGCTGATCGACAGCTATTTCACCTTCATGATCGCCGTGGTGCTGGTGCTCGCGGTGTCGAGCGCGCTGCGCTACTACCTCGTCATCACGCTCGGCGAGCGCATCGTCGCCGATTTGCGCGCCGATGTTTTCGCGCACCTGACGAAATTGTCGTCGTCTTTCTTCGACACCGCCAAGACCGGCGAGATGATCTCGCGGCTGACCGCCGACACCACGCAGATCAAATCCGCGGTCGGCGCCTCGGTCTCGATCGCGCTGCGCAATCTCGTATTGTTCATCGGCGGCACCACCATGATGGTGGTGACAAGCCCGCGGCTGTCGCTGTTCGTGCTCGGCGCCATTCCCATCATCGTGCTGCCTCTGGTTGGCTTCGGCCGTGCCGTGCGCAAGAAAAGCCGCGCCGCGCAGGACACGCTCGCCGATGCGTCCGGCTATGCCGGCGAATTGATCGGCGCGGTGCGTACGCTGCAAGCCTTCACCAACGAGGCGCTGGCGCGGCGGCGCTTCGGCGGCGCCGTCGAGCAGGCCTATGACGCGGCGCGCGGCGCGACGCGGGCGCGCGCGATCCTCACCGCGATCGCGATCTTTCTGATTTTCTCCAGCATCGTGCTCGTGCTGTGGGTCGGCGCGCAGGATGTGCTGGCCGGCGACATCACGCCGGGACGGCTCGGCCAGTTCATTCTGTACGCGGTGTTCGCCGCCGGCGGATTGGGCGAACTCTCGCAGGTCTGGGGCGAGATCGCGCAAGCCTCCGGCGCGGCCGAGCGCCTGTTCGAGATCCTCGAGATCGAACCGGCGATCAAGGCGCCGGCGCAACCGCTCGCGTTGACGAGGCCGGTGCGTGGCGAAGTGGCATTCGACAACGTGCGCTTTGCCTATCCGACGCGGCCGGACGCTTATGTGCTCGACGGGCTGTCGTTCAAGGTGAAGCCGGGCGAGAGGCTGGCGCTGGTCGGGCCTTCCGGCGCGGGAAAGAGCACGATCTTTCATCTCATCCTGCGCTTCTACGATCCGCACAGCGGCACCGTGACCTTCGACGGCGTCGAGCTGCCGCAGGCCGATCCTGCCGAGGTGCGCGGCGCGATCGCGCTGGTGCCGCAGGACGCCGTGGTGTTCGCGGCTTCGGTCGCTGAGAACATCCGTTTCGGCCGGCTCGATGCGACCGATGATGAAGTGAAAGCGGCGGCGCAGGCGGCGCATGCCGCCGAGTTCATCGACCGCATGCCGCAAGGCTACGACACGCAGGTCGGCGAGCGCGGCATCACTCTGTCCGGCGGCCAGCGCCAGCGCATCGCCATTGCCCGCGCGATTCTGCGCGAGGCGCCGCTGCTGCTGCTCGACGAGGCGACCTCGGCGCTCGACGCCGAGAGCGAGACGTTGGTGCAGCAGGCGCTGACCAGATTGATGCTGGAGCGCACCAGCATCGTCATCGCGCACCGGCTTGCCACGGTGCTGTCGTGCGACCGCATTCTGGTGATCGACAAAGGCCGCATTGTCGAGGAGGGCACGCACGCGCAGCTCTCGGCGGCGGGTGGGCTTTATGCAAGGTTGGCGAAGCTGCAGTTTGAGACGCATTGATTTGTCGTCCCCGCGTACTCACTGTCGTCCCCGCGCAGGCGGCCACTCGTCGTCATCCCCGCGAAGGCGGGGATCCAGTACGCACGGAGTCGGCGGCTCAATCCCAGACAGGGGTTACTGGATCCCCGCCTTCGCGGGGATGACAGTAAGGCGCGGGGACGACAAGCATGCCTCACGCAGCCCTCGACTTGATAAATTCCTGCGCCGCCTCGCGCGTTGGAAAACGCTTGCGCCTTTTGTAATCCGGGCCGTGCGCGTTGACGCGCGTGCATTCCAGCACCACGAAGCCCTTGCCGAGCGGCTCGATCACGCAGGTCCAGTCGTCGCTGCGATAGGGCGCGACGCCATAGGCGCGGCAATGCGGGCAATCGGCTTCCATCGCCTCGGCATGTTCGGCGAGCCAATGGCCGTCGCACGACGTGCAGACATAATGATTGCGGAACCAGGGCATTGCGGAACTCCAAGGCTTCGATGATGCGCGACGCGCAGAAACGAATCAGTTTGATGATGAGACGCGATGTTTGGGGCAGGGCAAGGGCGCGTGCTTTCCCTCTCCCCGTTCTTCACGGGGAGAGGGTGGCGAGCGCGCGTAAGCGCGAGCCGGGTGAGGGGCGAAATTGCTGCACCCTCACAGGCGGCCCCTCACCGACCCGCCTTCGCTGCCGCTTCGGCGGGAATAAAATCTTTTAGCCCGTCATCCTGAGGTGCGAGCGCAGCGAG
>LNDS01000054.1 GCA_001464835.1 Rhizobiales bacterium Ga0077525
CTCGCACCTCAGGGTGACGGGGACAAAGGGAAATTATGCGCGGGGCGGTCTAAAAAGCCGATCAAGCGGCCATCGGGTGTGGAACAATAGCCGAGTTAGAATCGGTCCAAGGCCTTTCAGATGTTATATGAACCAAACTATGCCGACAGCCACGCTTTGGTAATTGGTATAAATAAATACAGGCACGTATCGCCGCTTGAATACGCGCGAAACGATGCTGAAGCAATTTCTGCTCTGTTGGTCGATAAGTTTGATTTTCCAAAAGGCAATATTACTCTTCTCGTTGACAAGGACGCGAGTGGCGCCGCCATTCGTTCCGCATTCCTAAATTATTCAAGATTGGATGGGGACGATAGGGTCCTGTTCTTCTTTGCCGGTCATGGACATACCGTTACCGCGAGAGTGCGTGAGACCGGTTTCTTAGTCCCCGTAGACGGCAAGGCTGATGATCTCTCGACGCTTATTCGGTGGGACGAGCTAACTAGAAACGCCGAATTGGTCCCTGCGAAACACGTCCTTTTTCTCATGGATGCCTGTTATGGCGGTCTGGCTTTAATGAGAAAAGCGCCTAAGCCTGGTAGCGCGCGGTTCTTCAAAAACATGCTTCAAAGATATTCACGCCAAGTCATAACTGCCGGCAAAGCTGATGAGGTTGTTGCGGATGCTGGCGGACCTAGAATGGGCCATTCGATTTTCACAGGGCATTTATTGGACGCAATGGAAGGAGCCGCGGCAACTACGGAAGGCATAGTCACGGCGAATTCAGTAATGGCCTACGTTTATGAGAAGGTGGGTAACGATCCGCATTCACAGCAAACGCCGCATTTTGGATTCGTAGATGGCGATGGTGATTTCATTTTTAATGCAAATGGATTCGATGAAGTTGACGAAAACCAGATAGAAGGGAGGGATATCTTGGTCCAGGTGGTTGCCGCCGGGCAAGATAGAGCGGAAGGCGATAAATCAATAGCCGAGACTCTGAAAGATTTCCTGCCTGCGCCAACTCAACAAATCCGACTCGATGATTTCGTGTCGGCGCATGTCAGGGCGGCGATGCAGAATCTCAATCCAGAAAAATTTCCGATCCCCGGTAATTTTTCAAAAGAGGAATTCGAGGGGCAGGTTCAAAAGTATGAGCTCGCGGTCGGTGATCTGCGAACGATTGCGATCTTGTTAGCCCGATGGGCCAATACTGAGCAACAAAATCTGCTCGAAAGGATTTTTCTACGCTTGGCAGAGATTGAAAAGTCTGGAAGCGGATTAACAGTCTACCTTGGTTTGTCTTGGCATCCTATTCAATTGCTTATGTACGCATCTGGCATTGCGGCATTGTCCGCGAATAAGGCTGATCTGCTTCGTACCGTATTCTTAACTCGCGTCAGAGAAGAGCATCGAACAGGCGTCCCCGATACTCCCTTGATCATCCCGGTGACTGACGGTGTAATTAGGACAATCGACGGGTTCAGATTATTGCCAGGCCATGAAAGGCATCTGGTTCCAAGAAGTGAGTACTTGTTTAAGTTTTTGCAGCCGGAAATTGAGGACTCTTTATTTCTTGGCCGCAGCTACGAGACCTATTTCGATGAATTCGAGGTTATTTGGGCCCTAGTGTATGGCCTGCACCCGGTTCGGTTGACACCCGCTTAAGCTAATCCGGCCTTCCGCTCGAACTCCACAGGGCTCATATATCCGATCGTCGAGTGCCGACGTT
>LNDS01000055.1 GCA_001464835.1 Rhizobiales bacterium Ga0077525
TGTCGCTCGGCCGGGTGTGAGAAAGCCTGGCATCGGCGCAACCGCCAGCTCGCCCTCGGTTCGGGTCCGCCTTAGGTGAGCCCCCGCGTCGTGTCGTCGAACAACTCGTCGACGCTGAAGCGTGTGGGGATCAGCTTCTGCTGAACGGCGATGTCGATGATCGCCTCGAGCGAGGGCCGGTTGGCCTCGACGCCGAATGTCAGCTGCGCCGCGTTCTTGTTGCCGGCGGCGACTGCAATGTCCCGGGCTTCCTTGAACAGGCGGAACACCTCGCGCACCACATCCGGCCGCGTCGCCGACAATTCGCTGCGGATTGTCAGCATGTGGTTGATCGGATTGCCGTGCTTGGCCGCCCAGGCGCTGGCCGCCGCTTCGCTGTCGGGAATGAGGACCTTCAGCCGCGGGTCTGGCAACTTGTCGCCCAGCACGGCGGCGTCGAGTTCGCCGTCGAGCAGCATCTGCGCCATGTCCTTGCCGGCGGGCGCGCGCTCCATGCCGGGCGGATCGGTATATTCGGCAACATGCGGATCCTCGAACGTGACCCAGTGCACCTTGTCCAGGTCGAGCCCATACTGCTCGCGCAGGATGCCGCGCACCCAGACGCCGGTGGTGACACTATAGGCGCGAATGCCGACGCGCTTGCCGGCCAGGCCCTGCGGCGTTAGTTCGCCGCGCTCGGGATTATAGGCCAGCGTGTGGTGCTGGCTGCGCGCCACGACCAGCGCCGGCAACAGCACATAGGGCTTATTGAACGCCTTTGCCTGCAAGAACGTCACGATCGCCAGTTCGCCGAGGTCGAACTTGTGTTCGCGCACCAGCGGCTTGAAGCCCTTGTTCGCCACCTTGATGTCGGCGAACTCGAATTCGACGAGGTCGGATTTGACGTCCCCCTGCTTGATCGGCAGCGTGTTGGGGTAGCTGCCGAGCAGCGTGAACAATTTGACCTTGTCAGACGTCGTCATCGAACAATCCTTGCTGGTAGCGCATCGTCACAATTACGCGGATAACCCGACCGCCGCCAGACGCGCTTTCAGGCGCGGATAAACCCGCAGCGCGTTGCCGGCATAAATCTTCGACTTGTCGGCCTCGGTGAGCCAGGACACGTTCTCGACATATCGCTTGGTGTCGTCGAATTCATGCCCGGTGGCCGGATCGATGCCGCGCACCTTGGTCAACAGCTCGATGCCTGGCGTATGATAGACGCAGGTGTCGAAGAACACGTTCTTCATCAGGTGCTCGGTCAACTCCGGCTTGCCGTTGTTGAGCGCCAGACCGCGGTAGCGGCCCCAGTGATAGGGCACCGCGCCGCCGCCATGCGGAATGATGAATTTCAGCGTCGGGAAGTCCCTGAACAGGTCCGACAGGATGAGCTGCATGAAGGCCGTGGTGTCGCCGTTGATGTAATGCGCGCCGGTGGTGTGGACGCAGGCATTGCACGACGCGCTGACGTGAATCATGGCCGGCACATCCAGCTCGACCATCTTCTCGTAGACCGGATACC
>LNDS01000056.1 GCA_001464835.1 Rhizobiales bacterium Ga0077525
CCGCCTCTCTCCTACGCCACGCGCGTTGGCGATCTGTTGTTCGTCTCCGGCATTCCGGGCTTCGATGACGCGGGCAAACTGTCCAATGATTTCGCCACCCAGTTCGGCTTTGTCGCCGCCACCATCAAGAAAATCCTCAGCGACGCCGGCACCGACACCGCGCATCTCGTCAAGGTCAACGTGCTGCTGACGCGCGCCGCCGACGTCGCCACCATGAACGCGCTCTACGCCGAGGCCTTCGGCCCGCCGCCTTATCCGGCGCGCACCACCTGCATCGTCGCGCAATTGCCCGATCCGAAAATGCTGATCGAGATCGAGTGCGTCGCCGCCGTTGGACGAACGGTGTAGCCTGCTTCGGCAATGGGTTGCCGCGCGCGACCCAAGGCACACTTCTCTTTGCCGAGAGGGCGGTCTACCCTCGCTCATCGGCCGGCGAGCCGGCGATACAAGGGGGCAGGGGATGAAAAAGGTTTGGGGTGCGGTTCTCGTCACTTATTCCATCCTGGCCGCTACAAGCGGCGGCGAAGCGCTCGCTCAGGGCGCACGGCCGACCCTGCCGAACTTCTGCATGGGCTGGGAAAGAGTGTGCCTCCGCACCTGTCGCGTCGGCGATTGTGCTGGGGAATGCAATCAACGACGCGCGGCCTGCAACGCGACAGGCTCCTTCCATTTCAACGTTCCCGGCCCGCGGCGCTACAGCAGTTGCGAGGACCGGGGACTGGTCATTTCATCGTCCGGCAAGATGTTTCGCGACATCCCGAACTGGAAATGTCCGTAACAAGGGGCACCGAGAGTCCTTAGGGCGGAACCACCCCCGCGTCCCCCGCGTTGCCCGTCACAACCCCGCAACACGGATCGATCAGCCTTGGCTTTCTTCACCGACCAGCCCCAGCCCGCCGCGCCGCCACAGATCGCGGCGCGCGCCTCCCGCATCGGCGCGACGGCGGCGGTTTTGAAATACGCGCCGCGCCGCCTGCGGCCCGACAATGGCGAGAGCGCCGCCGCGCAGGCGCAGGCCAGCGCCGCCTACTGGCGCGAGCGTGCCTTCAAGGCGGAAACGCGCCTGCGGGCGCTTGAAACGCGGGTGCAGCATCTCGCCCGCCGAACCCTTGAGGACACCATGGCCAAAGATACTTTCAACTTGGACACCTCGATCTCGCTGCCCGATCTCGACGACCGCATCGCCATCATCCGCGACAACCTGCGGCAGTTGACGGAACAGGCGGCCGCCTTCTCCGGCGCCGCCGACGAGGAGCGCGCCGCCGAGCGCATCGCCGCGCAGCAGGAAGAGCTCGACAAACTGATCGCGCAGCGCGACGCGCTCAAGAAATAGCGCGCCCCGTCACGTTCGTGACGTGACATCCACTTTCGGTCACTGGTCTATGATAGGCTCCGCGCATCGTTCACCGGGGCCGCCATGCGACACATCATTCTCTCTGCTATCGCTATTCTGTCGCTCGCCGCGGTTCTGGCGCTGCCGGGCACCGCATCGGCGCAGCCGTGGCGCTCTGGCCAGTACACGCCAACCATGGAAGAGCCGCCGCCGGGCGTCGATAACACCGGCCGCGATGTCGAGCTGCCGCGCGAATTGCGCCGCACCTCGGTGTTCTATCGCTCCGGCTATCCGGCGGGCACGATCATCGTCAACACCAATGACCGCTTCCTGTATCTGATCCAGAGCGACACCCTGGCGCTGCGCTACGGCGTCGGCGTCGGCCGCGACGGCTTCCAGTGGGGCGGCACCCACACCATCACGCGCAAGGCGGAGTGGCCGGACTGGACGCCGCCGCCGGAAATGATCGAGCGCCAGCCATATCTGCCGCGCTTCATGACCGGCGGCCCGGGCAATCCGATGGGGGCGGCGGCGCTGTACATCGGCAACACGGTCTATCGCATCCACGGCACCAATGCGCCGGAGACGATCGGCCAGGCGGTGTCGTCGGGCTGCTTCCGGCTGGTCAACGAAGACATGCAGGACCTGTATGCCCGCGTGCCGGTCGGCACCAAGGTCATCGTCCAGCACCAGTAAGCCGTTTGCCGCCGTCAGGTCGCCGGCGCGCTGCGCCGTCCTGCGACCAGCCAGGCCAAAAGGCCAAGCACCGGCAGGAACAGAATGATCAGCACCCAGAACACCTTGGTGCCGCGGGTGTGGCCGCTCTGAAGGATCTGGATGATCGCCCAGATATCGGCGGCGAGAACGATCAGCGCAAAAATGAATTCCATGGCTCAAGCTCCAGATCGTGGCGGCGTGCACCCGAATCTAACGGGCAATCCGCGCCGGGGTTCCCTTTTTGCCTCACCTCTCGCTATGGAGAGGACGAAGCCCGGCTTGCGCCCTGCCCGGGAATGGCGAAATCTGGCGGCGCCATCAAAGAAGGGGGTCCAGTGACAAAGGAAATATCGGGCCGCGCGCGCCGTCTGGCGCAAGGCGCATCGGCCACGGTCATCGGCGCGGCGGTCGTCATCCTGCTGCTTTGGGCGGCGAACATCTTCGCCTCGCCCGCCAATATCGCCATGCCCAATCCGCTCGCGCCGCCCGACACGGCGAGCCCGCAGGGCACCTTTTTCAGTTTGCGCACCGAGGTCACCACCGGCGCCCGCATCATCACCGCGGCTTTCGAGGAGCACATCAGGTCCCCCGGCCTGTTCGAAAGCGAGGCGACGCGCGACGCCGCCGCGACCGCCAAAGCGCATCTGGCGCGCGCGGTGCGCTGTCTCGATCTGTCCAACATCGCCCCCGCCAACCGCGAGAAGTACGGCACCGAGCGGGTGCTGATGCTCGGCGAAGTGCTCGAGCGCCTGCCGCCGATCGCCGAGGCCGATTTCGCCGGCGCTGCCGAGCGCGGCCAGTGGACCGTGCCGAACACCGAGATTCGCATCGCCAAGATGGCGTCCGGCCCGCGCGCCGGCGAATTCCTGTTCACCGCCGAGACGGTCGAGCGCATTCCGCAATTCTATGAAATGTTGCGCGCACGGTCGGACGCCGACAGATTCGACTTCTATCAGTTCTATTCGCTGTCGCCCGGCGATCTGATGCCGCCGAAATGGTACGGCTGGGTGCGAACCTGGCCGTCGTGGCTGTTGACCGAATTCGGCGATCAGGCGGTCTGGCAATGGCTCGGTTACGGCCTGACGCTGCTGTTGTTCGCCGCCGCCTCCGCCGCGTTGTTCGCATTCACGCGCGGCAAGACATTGCGCCGTTTCTTGCCGGACTCGATCAGACGCCTGCCCGCGCCGCTCGGCATTCTGATCGGCGCCGCGCTGGCGCAGGCGATGATCGACGAGTTGAACATCACCGGCGCGCCCTACGCCATCGCCCATGTCGCGCTGGTCGCGGCAAGGTATATGTCGGCAGCGTGGCTTGCCGCCGTCGTTTTGCTGAGCCTCGCCGACTGGACCGCGAGCGCGTCGGGCCTGCGGCCGCGCAGCATCGATGCCGGCATGTTGCGCCTGGCACTGCGCATGTTGGGCATTGCCGCCGGCGCCGGCATCCTTGCTTATGGCGCCTCCGAACTCGGCCTGCCGCTGGTCGGCATCGTCGCGGGTCTTGGCGTCGGCGGCCTCGCCATCGCGCTGGCGGCGCAGCCGACCATCGAGAATTTCATCGGCGGCGTCATGATCTATGCGGACCGGCCGGTGCGCGTCGGCGATTTCTGCAAATTCGGCGACATTTCCGGCACGGTCGAGGAAATCGGCATTCGCTCGACCCGCATTCGCGCCGCCGATCGCTCGCTGATCACGATTCCGAACGGCGATTTTTCCAAGCAACGTCTCGTCAACACCGACCGCCGCGACCGGCTGGTGGTCACCGGCCGCGTCGGCCTGCGCTATGGCACCACCCGCGCGCAGCTCAACGAGATCCTCGGCGAAACCGCAAAATTCTTCGCGCAGCATCCGCTGATCGAAGGCAACGCCTCGACCTTGCGGTTGATCGAGTTCGGCGCGCTATCACTCGATCTGGAATTGATCGCGCGGCTGACGACCCGCAACAAGGACGATCTCGCCGCTTTACGCGAGGAAATCCTCTTGCAGATCGCCGGCATCGTCGAGAAAGCCGGCACCGGTCTTGCCGAACGCGCCTGACGTTTGAACGATAAGAGACTGGGGGGATCAATGTCGCAACGCATCGCCGTCATCGGCGCAGGGACCATCGGCGCCAGCTGGGCCGCCAGCTTCCTGGCCCTCGGTCATGAAGTATCGGCGCACGATCCGTCGCCGCAGGGCGAAGCCTTCATCCGCCGCTTTGTCGACAATGCCTGGCCGGCCCTGCAAACGCTCGGGCTCGTCGTGGCCGGCGCTTCGCCGTCGCGCCTCACGTTTCACGCCAGCATCGCGGATGCCTGCAAGGACGCAAGCTTCGTGCAGGAAAGCGGCCCCGAGCGCGAGGACGTCAAGATCGAGACCTTCGCCGCCATCGATACGTCCTGTCCCGACGATGTCGTCATCGCCTCGAGTTCGTCCGGGCTTCTGATCTCGCGCGTTACGGTCAAGTGCAAGCACCCGCAGCGCTGCGTCATCGGCCATCCGTTCAACCCGCCGCATCTCATTCCGCTGGTCGAAGTGGTCGGCGGCGACAAGACCTCGCCTGAGGCCATCACCAAAGCGATGGATTTCTACCGCGCGCTCGGCAAGCATCCGATCCACATCAAAAAGGAAGTGCGCGGCCACGTCGCCAATCGCCTTCAGGCAGCCTTGTGGCGCGAGGCGGTGCATCTGGTCGCTGAAGGCGTCGTCTCGGTGGCGGATGCGGACGCAGCGATCGCCTATGGCCCAGGCCTGCGCTGGGCCTTGATGGGCCCGCATCTGACGTTTCATCTGGCCGGCGGCGAAGGCGGCATGCCGCACTTCATGGCACATATCGGCCCGGCGGTGCAGGACTGGATGGACGATCTGGGCGCGCCGCGCCTCACGCCCGATGTTCAGAAAACAATCATCGACGGCGTTGCCGCAGAAGCAAACGGCCGCACCATTCCTGAACTTCAGAAATGGCGCGACCGCAAATTGATCGAAATCTTGAAGGTGTCGCTGGCGCCTTGAACGACTTCAAAGACAAGCGAGATTGTCCTTGGGTCAGCTTGCCGCTGCCATCTGTTCGACGTGCTCGACCTCGATGTGCGGCGGCAGTGTCGCGCCGAGCGCGGCGTGTAGATAGCAGGTGCGCGCCGCCACCGTCATCAGCCTCTCGTAGACGTCTTCGCTTTCCTCGCCATTGAGGAACAGATGGGTATCGACCGCCTCCGCGCCGCCGCGCCAGCCGTCCTTCGGCACACCGGCGAGGGTATAGGGTGAGGCCTGCACCACGCGCACACCGCGGATATTCAGCTTCTGATGCTCGATGTAGCGCAGCAACTGGGTGATGTAACAGTAGACGATGCCGCTGGTCGTCAGCGATAGCCCGCTCGGCGCCGCGTCATTCCCACCGCGTTCGTCGGAGCGGATGACGAAGTGACTGGTGCGCGGAAAGCCGAGCCGCACAACGGTCTCAGTCAGGCCGGCGGTGTCGCGCAGCCGGCAGGTGCCGGACACGTCGATGACGACGCGGCCCTTGGTCTCCGCCGCCTGATAGATGAATTCGCCCTCGGTGGTCTGGCCCGATTTGTAGATCAGGTCGCGCGGCGCGGCGTCGCCATCAAGCGGGGCCGGCGCCGTGCGGTAAGTGAGGTAAGGATCCGCAGCATCGGGCGCCGTCGAGGCCGGCAGGCTAGTCACCTGGCGGCGCCGGCCATTCTCGTAAAGCGCAAATGTGTTCTCCAGCGGCAGCCGCATGGTGGCCAGTGCTGGCGAGGCTGCCCCGGCATCCTGCACCAGCGCGTCAATCTGCGCCGCGGTCGCCGGCGACGCCACCCGCACCTTGATCCGCGCCGGTTCGGCGGCGCCGACGCCGGTACCCTGGAAGAACGAGCCAGTCATGGAATAACGGTTGTGCAGGTCGATAGTCAGGTCGCTGAGTGGGATGGCGCGGGCGCGCGCGATGGCCATCACGCGGTTGGCGAGATCGGCACTCAGGCCGGCGTTGTAGAAGCCGAGCGGAAACGGCGCCAGATCGGTGCCCTTGAGTTGCGCGCCCTCATCGCTGACGGTGCGGAAGGCCGTACCCTTGGCGCCTTCATGCACCACGCATTCCTTCTGGTGGCCGCCGATCTGCCGCGCCTCGGCGAGAAACACATCGCGGCCACTGTAGCCCGCGATCAGCGGCGAACGGTTACCACCCTGGCGCATCTTGAAGGCGAGCGGAAAGCCGGAGCTTTCGATTGTTTCATCATGCGGCATTTTCGTTTCCTCACTAGACTGTGTTGCGGGGAATGCCGCATTTTTTCCCGCCTCGTGCAAGCCGCTCGCCGCAAAATAAAATGGCCGGACAGGTTACCCTGCCCGGCCATCGCACAACCGTTCGTAGCTAGCGCGACAGGCGCCTACTTCATCGACAATGCCAGACCGCTCAGATCAGCGCTGACAATCAGGCCGGACTGACGGCCGGACAAAGTCAACACGGCGCCGTTCTGGTTGGTCAGCACCACAGCCTGCGCGCCGCGGCCGACAGCCGCGCCGGCGCCGGCCTGGCCATAAACGCCAGCCACGTCCGACGGACGGCGAATGTTGGTGACGGTGCCGCTGAAGCGCGTCTCCGATGCACCGAAGGTAAAGCCGTAGCTGATGCCGCCGATCGACAGCGGATAGCGCTTGCCCTTGAAGGTCAGCGTGCCGCTGCCGCCCGAGCCGCCGATGACGAAGCCGGCCTTGACGATACGGATATCGATCCGGCCGCTGTCGGCCATCGCAGCGGTGGAAACGCTGACGCCGAACAGCGCTGTGAGCGCGACGAGACCGGCACGGATACCGCGAGTAAGACGCATGGGGAGTTCTCCTGGAAGCCCGTGCACTTGCGACGTTTGCCGCAAGCACAAGGGATATGCGGCTCAAGCCGCTTGAAGGTTCAAGCGGGCTCTGCAAGCCGCGGGTTTGAATCGCATAGGCACAATACGCCCCGAACGGGAAAGTTCCATGAGGTGGGCCAAAAGATAACAGCCAAATTACGCCCCAGGTCATGCCTTGTGCAGGTGCGAAGGCGTACGCCTCAGCGCTTGAAGAGGCCCATGATCGTGGCCTTGGCCAAGGTCTTGAAATGCAGGTTAAAGCCGACCACGGCGGCAGAGGTATCGGCGCCGACGTCAAGTTTGTCGGCGACCGCGAAGACCGTGAACAGGTAGCGGTGCGGATGGTCGCCTTCCGGCGGGCACGGACCGCCATAGCCCGGCTTGCCGTAATCGGTGCGCGTCGTCAGCGCACCCTTCGGCAACGTACCACCCGCGCTGCCCGCCCCGGCCGCCAACTCCGTCACATCGGCCGGGATGTTCACCACCACCCAGTGCCAGAAGCCGGAGCCGGTCGGCGCGTCCGGGTCGTAGCAGGTGACCGCGAAGCTCTTGGTGCCTTCCGGCGCGCCCGACCATTTCAGGTGCGGCGACGTGTTGCCGCCGGCGCAGCCGAAACCGAAATCCGCCGACAGGACGAAGTCCTTGCCGAGATAGTCGCCGTCCTTGAAGCTGTTGCTGCTGACGCTGAAAGCCATGGTCCGTCTCCCTTTGTCCAGTATTGCTTGCCGCCGGTTCATCAAAGGTTAGCCGAGCGCGGGCAAAGTGCCTACCTGTCTCTTTTCACCCTGGACTCATTGACATGAACGCTTTGCTCAATGCCGACCTGCCGGTCAATCTGTTCGACGGCGCGATCTATCTTTTCCTCGCCATCGCCGTCATTTCCGGCTTTCGCTCCGGCCTGCTGCGCAGCCTGGCGACCATCTTCGGCTATGTCATCGCCGCGCCGGTCGCGGTGGCGCTGATGCCGTATCTGACGCCGACCTTGACCGAACGCCTCGGGCTGCCGCCGGCGCAGATGTCGCTGGCGTTCTTTGTCGTCTTTCTCGTCATCGGCTTTATCGTCGGTGCCTTGCTGCGCGGCGCGGTCGGAGAACTTTCCGGCAACCAGATCAGCGCGCCGGATCGCGCCGCCGGCGCCTTTCTGGGCGCCATCCGCATCGTGCTGCTGGCGGTGCTGATGGTCATGATCTTCGAGCGCATCATTCCGCCCGGACGCGAGCCCGCATTCCTTTCAACGTCGAAGCTGCGGCCGATATTGTCGCAGGCCGGTCAGGAAGGCTTGCGCCAGTTGCCGGCGGACGTCACCGATTTCATCGATCGCATGAAGCGCGAACGCGGATTATGATCGATCGCAGCCACAGGACCTCGGCGCCTCCCCGGATACCGGCCCGATTATCCTGTGCAACCATCCCCCGCCCGGCTACGTTGACGCCCTGCAATCATTGTCCATGCGAGAGGCGCACATGACCAAGGTCACTTACGAAATCGTCGAGCATGATGGCGGCTGGGCCTACAAGGTCGATGGTGTATTTTCCGAACCGTTCCCGACCCACGCCGCGGCGCTGAAGGCCGCGCAACGCGCCGCCGCCGAGCAGAAAGTCCCCGGTCACACCGAGGAAATCCAGTTCGAGGATGACAAGGGCCGCTGGCACACCGAAACCGCGAGCGGCAGCGACCGGCCCGAAACCGTGGTCAAGGACAAGAGCTAGCGCGACGCCGATCGCCGCGATGAGCCAACCCGTCTTGCGCGCCGCGATGCGGTGGATCATCGCGGCGTTTTTCGTGGCAGCGGGGGTGGCGCATATCGTCGCGCCGGAAAAACTCCTGCCGATTACGCCGGACTGGGTGCCGTTCGCGCCGGCGGTCATCTTTGTCACCGGGCTCCTTGAACTCGCCGGCGCCGTTGCCCTGGTGACAAAACCCTTGCGCCGCTATGCCGGCATGGCGCTGGCGCTTTATGCGCTGTGCGTCTGGCCGGCCAATTTCAAGCATGCCTACGATGCCATCGATCTCGCCGGCCTGCCGTCGAGCTGGTGGTATCATGCACCTCGTTTGGCCTTTCAGCCGGTCATCGTCTGGTGGTGCTTGTTCTCTGCCGGCGTGATCGACTGGCCGGCCACACAGAACCGGCGCAAGCGTTGACCCGCTTCACTCCCAGAGGCCGTAGGTCGCCCATTTCTCTTCGGGGATTTCATCGCCGATCTTGTAACTGAACGAGACCACTTTCAGATGATCCGGCGCGGCGGTGCATGTATAGCTGAGCGCGTACCATTTGCCGCGGCTGCGAAACGCTCCGCTTTTCGCCTCGATGGTGTCGTTCTTCACTTTCACATCGGCGACGGCGCTGGCGACCGCGCGTTCGGGACGGAAATCGCGCTGGTCCTTGCGAATTTGCGACAGCGCGGTGTAGTCGCAAAGCTGCTCGAGCCGTTCGGCCGGTCCCAGTTTTTGCAGGCTTCTGAAAAATCGGGCGTCGTTGGCGCCGGACGCCTGTGCCGCGATGGCGAAGGTCGAGACAATACCCATCGCCAAAAACCAAACGCGCATGCCGACGCCCTCTCGCTTCGCCTTCAGCCCCGCATGCGATTTACGCGGTCGCGGCGGTCAACACAACCCCTCAGAACCGCGGCATCGTCTCACGTATATTTCGGATCGCGATCGAGCAGTTCGATGGAAATGCCCTGCGGCCCGCGCAGAAAACAGACCTTGATGCCGGGGCGCGGCACGTTGGGTTCCATCGTGAACTCCACGCCTTTGGCTTTGAGATCCGCGGCAACCTGATCGAGATTGGAAACCTTCAAGCCGAAATGATCGAGGCCCTGATAAGGCGTCACCGGCGGCGGATTGACGCCGTCGCCCGCCTTGACCGGCGCGAGAAAAATGAACGCGCCGCCGAGCTTGATGTCGATGCGCGGCGTGCCCTGTTGCGTCGAGCGAATGACCTCGGCGCCGAACATGCGCTCGAACCATTGCGCGGTCGCTTCCGCGTCCGGCGTACGCAAATGGACATGATCCCAAGTATAATTCGGCATGGAATTTCCCCGATTGAACGTGAGCCAATCTAGAACAGATCGGAGGGCAAAGTCACATGCTTAAAGCGGGCTCAGACCGACTGGCCTTCGGCTTCGATGACGGCGTATTGCACGCTCATCGCCGACGCGCGCTGCCAGCCGGTGCCATTAAAACCAGCGACCACATTGATACGCACGATCTGCACCAACCTGTCGCCCATCGGGCGTGTGGCGATGGTCTGGTCGCGCAGGAAGGCGACGGCGGCAACGCCGCAAGCCTTGGTATCCCTGGCCTCGGCATTGACCGCGTTCAGCGCGACGGGGACGTCCGCGCCTTTGCCGCGCAGGCCGACAAAGCGCTCGGCCTGTTCGGGCGTGTTGCAGATAATGCCGACTCCGACGCCCGGGTCGCCGATGCCGTTATTCGACGGCGCGCTGACCGATTGGGCCGATGCCGGCGTCATCACCGCCGCCGCAAACAACACGAAACCCGCAGCCCCAACACGTCGCATGATCGCCTCCAAAAGCATCGACCGGCTCAGATACAAACGCCGTGAACACGCAAATGGCGCAGGCGGGCACGCGATTGTGATAATCGGGGACGCCGGGCGGGCGGTTGCCGGAACGGGCCGATTTCAGCGACACTAACGCGCCGCGCGAATCACGCGCGCACAACCTGGATAGCCTGACGATGCGCTATGGTTCGTTTTCGATGCTGGCCCTGCTGACGATCGCCGGCGGCCTGTTGGCCGGCTGCCAGACCGACGGAGCACCGTCAAATCCGCTGGCCGAGCTTGCTGCCGCGACCGGCAAGAAGGACGACGACGCAAAGCCCGCCGCCAAACCGGCCGAGCCGCCGATGACCCGTTCGCAGGCGGCGATGGAATGCTGGAAGCAGACCGAGAAGGGCAGCGCCTCGGCCAACCTCGATAAGCGCGCCGATATCGTCAACAAATGCATCGACGACAAATTGAAAAAAGCCGAAGCGCCCAAGACGTGAATTCTTCAGACGCCCACACGGGCGGCGCCATAACGACTGGGTGGCCGCAGAAAGTTCCGTGAGCGGCGCGGCCCCCACTTGCCGAAAAAGGGCGGGCGTATCAACATCCCATGTGTTCACCACCGCGGGTCATGATTCTCTCATCGTGGCCCAGCCAATATCAGAGGTTTCGTCATGGCAAAGGGTCAAATGCGCGTGCCGAAGGAAAAGAAAAAGCCGAAGGCCGACAAGGACAAGCCGAAACAGGTGTCCGCCTATAAGGCGTCGCTGTCGTCGGGGCCGGCGGCCAAGAAGTAAAATTCCACACCTTCGCCAAAGTTCGGTGTCACGACCCCCCGTATGGACGGGGGTCGGGACATCCAATCGGGACGGCAGGCAGCAGGCGTATGGACCGCCGTCGTTTTGCTGTGCGCCTGCGCCATGCCGGCTTTGGCGCAGGACGGCCAAGATGCCCAAGACACCCATGACGCTGAGCTCGCCCTCAGCGCCGAAGACACCGCCATCATCGACAAGGCCTTGGCGCTCGATCCGAACAGCCTGGTCAATGCGCCGCTCAAGCCGCTGAAGCTGCCAACGCTCGCCACAATCAAAGACCTCGACCTCGCCCGCAACGACCGGCCCGATGGCTCCGGCACCGTCATCGTCAAGAAGCCGCTGTCGAGCGAATGGGACGCCAATGTCGGCGCCGATCTTGGCCTCGCCGCCGACAAGCCCGGTGCTTACAGCCGCGACAATCCGCTCGGCGAAATCCGTAACGATCGAAGCTCCGGCGCGGCCTGGGCCACGCTCGGCGTGCCGAATTTCGCCAGCGTCGATGCCCGCATCGATCCCAACAGCGATCAGGGCCGCGTCAGCACCACGTTCAAACATACGCGGCCGGTCGGCGACACATTCGCCGTTACCCTGCAAAGCCGCGCCTCGCTGACCGAGACGTTGAGCCAGCCGCAGGCGACAGCGGCGCCGCCCCTGCGCGTCTGGGACAATGAGAACGTCGCCAAGTTTTCCATCCTGCCGACCGGCACGACGCTGGGCGCCGGCATCAACACGACCAGCACAGACCCGGTCACGCACAACAGCCTCAGCGCCGAGCAGAAAATCTATGGTCCGCTCGGCCTGACGACCGCTGTCACCGATCTCGGCCGCGCCAGCGAAACCAAAAGCGTCAGCGCCCGCCTCAAGCTCAACTGGTAGCGCGCCGCGCCGCCAATGCGCGCCCAAACGCGCCCCGATCCCGCCGCCACCCTGCCCCACCGCCGCCGCACTGACATGCGGCAATCGTTGCCGCTGGGGAGCATCTCGCGCAAATGCCTTTTGCGCCTGTACAGGAGTAAACCATGACGGCGATCATTTCCGATCGGCTTCGCGCGGAGAAGAACGGTTCCGACAAATCCGGTCCGGAGCGCTATGCGCCGGAGCGGCGGCCCTCCGAGAAAAATTCCGCACCTCTTGCGCCCGAACGGCCTGCTCCCGAACGACCTGTTCCTGAACGGCTTGGTGAGATCGATCAGGCCGCGGCCAGTGCCTTCGAAGGCGAGATCCGCGAATTCGTCCGCCGCGATGTCACCGCCGCGCGCCGGCCGCGTGGCGATGGCGACATCGCGGGCGACCCGGTGACCGATAATCTCAACGCGCTGATAAGGCGCGTCTCCGGCGCCTCGATGGAAGAGATCGACCGCGTCATTCTCGAGCTGCAAAGCGTGCGCGACATGCTGCGCCATGAAGGCGACCGCGTCAGCCGCGAAGTCTCCGGCTATGCCAGCCTCAGCCACGCAGCGATGACGGCAATGTCGGTGATCGCCGACAGCCTGACGCAATGGAAGGGCGAGCCGCCGCGGCAAGCACCACAACAAGCGCCGCATCCGGCGCCGAGGCCGAACCAGAACCAGCGCTCCGGCGGGTAAAAGTCCACAATGCGAAACGCCATCGCCGGTAACCGGCGATGGCGCATAAACTTCAGATAAATAAAATCAGCGCTGCTCGGCCGACTGCGTCACGGCGAAGCCATCCTCGAGATTGGCCTTGCCGGACAAATGGTCGGCAACGACGACCGCGCCCATCATCATGACGAAAAGAGTGGTCGCGCCAAACAACAGGCCGATCATTCCAAGTGCGCTTCTATCGGCCATCGTCGGGCTCCAACCAATTCCAGAAATCTGAGCTAATCGCTTAGCGGGGTGTTGTTATCGCCGGGTAAACGCGGCTGAAGCATGGCGGTTCCACAGCATTTTCGCTGTGATGGCCAACACAAACCGAAAGGCTAATAAAGAAAGGGTTAATTGGCGGCGACGGCCTTGTCGGGCTTCACGGCCTTGCGCGGCAGCGGATAGTCGACGCTTTCGTAGAGCTGGCGAATCCCGTTGCCGTCGAAGCGCTTTTCCTCGACTTCCAGATAGGCGCCGAGCAGCAATTCGGGCGGCAATTCCTCAATGGCAAAGCGGATTGCTTCCGCCGCGGTCGGAAAACGCTTGTATCCGATAGGACGGCGGGACTTGCGGCTGCGGCTCGGAAACAGTTCGGAAGGCGCCCGGTAATTGATCATCGGCATACAACTAACTCCTCGGCCCCTAATATGGGCCCTGGAGCGCAAAAAATCCAGCGCTTGCGGTTGTTATCGCCGCGCCGGAGCGAGGAAGGTATACCGTATTCGGTGCCGGGAGCGTCGGGGGCGGCCGGACATCCCGTCCGCGCCGCCCCATCGCAATCCGAGCTAGTCGGCCAATTCCGCCACGACTTCGCTGGTGGCCGGATCGACCAGCAGCACCTGGCCGTTCACGACCATGTATTTGTACGAGCGGATCGCCGGCACTTCGACGGCAACCTCCTGCGGCACGGTATAAAGCTCGGCGTTAGCCGGAATACGAGCACCGACGCGATACTCAACCGTAGCCTGAGGCGGCGCCACGGCGCGTTCGCGCACGATGGTTCGGTAAACGGTCTGGCGCTGCACCGGCGTCAACTGCAAAGGCTCGGTGGTCACCACTGTGCGGCTCTGCACCGGCTCCTGCGTGATGATGGTGGTTTGCGCCAGCGCCGGTCCGGCAAGGCTCGCTGCCGTGACGGCGAGGACCGCGGTGCGGATCGCGGATGAGCGAATACTTTGATGAACGATCGGCATGGCTGTCTCCTCATTTTATTTTCAACAAATGAAACACCCTCGCCTGGCGACCGTTCCCTGCGCCACCGCCTTCGCGGGAACCCAAGGCTTCACGATTCGTCACAAAACAATTCAGGAAACGCGAGTCATATGAATCGGTTAACGGCGTCTGCCGGGCGCCAATGCGAACAATGCCGTGTTGCGCTTCGCTCGGTTGCGCAAGAAGCAAAGAGTTTCTTTGCATGACGCTTCAAATATCCCGCTCGCTGCCTTTCACTGCCTGCGTTACCAAAGAGGCAGACGCTGATTCGCGGGGCTCACAATGATCGTCGAATCCCTGTTGGGGTTGTCGCTTGTGTTGAATGTCTCGCTCGATGCCCAGACGCCGCCACCGGCCGATGCGGCCGCGTGGACGCAACTGTCGGTTCGTGAGAAAGAAACGGCGCTGCTGCCGCTGGTGCTGCGCGCCACCGACTGCATCATGCGCAAGGTATCGGCCGACCGGCGCTACTACGGCGACGTTCGCCCCGCCGTGGTCAATGACATTATCGTCGATTCAATCGGCGCCTGCGCGCGGCCTGTGCGGGCGATGATTGACGCCCACGACCGCATGTACGGCTACGGCACCGGCGAAGCGTTTTTGCTCGGCCCCTATCTCGACGTGCTGCCCGCCGCCGTGGTCAAGCAGGTCAAGGTAAAGTCCAGGCCTTAAGTCACGCAGCAATGTTTTTAAGCGCCGGCCGCAGCGCCAGAGTGATCGGCAAGGTCAGCAGCACGACGCCGGCGACCACCAGCAACGTCGTTGGGATACCGGCCGCGTCGCCGAGCAAGCCATAGAGAAACGGCGACACCGCGCCGGCACCGATCGTGCCGGTGTAGAAAATGCCGAAGGCGCGCTGCCGCTTCGATGGCTCGACCAGTTCCGGCACCGAGCCGTACAGCACCGACGATGTGCCATTGAGCGCAATGCCGACGATCGGCAGCAGCACCAGTGCGCCTTCCAGCGACAGCGGCAGGATCGCGGCAATCGCCACGGCGGTGAATGTTTCAGTGAGCCAGACGGTGGCGACCGCGCCGATGCGCGCGCCGATATAGGCGCAGACCAGTTTGCCGACCGCGCCGCCGGCAAACACCAACGTGAGCGCCACGCCGACGGTCTGGATGCCGGCGCCTTTCGCGGTCAGCACGAAAGGCAGGAATGTCAGAAAGGCCATGCGCGTGGCGCTATCGATGACGCCGACCGACAGCAATAGTGGGAAATCAGTGCGCCTGACCTGTCGCGCGCCGCCTTCGGTGCCGGTCGTTTTCTCCGCCGCGACAGAGTGATAGCGAAAGCGCGGAATGAGAATGTAAATGGCGACCGCTGCCAAAAGGCCGATGAGGCCGAGCAGCGCCACCGCTTCGCGCCACGGCAGAATGAGAAACAATAGCGAGGCCGCGACCGGCACCACCATCTTGCCGATGTC
Organism: Rhizobiales bacterium Ga0077525; assembly: GCA_001464835.1. Taxonomy (GTDB): domain Bacteria; phylum Pseudomonadota; class Alphaproteobacteria; order Rhizobiales; family Xanthobacteraceae; genus Pseudolabrys. Next base: position 15,447 of record LNDS01000056.1, read on the forward strand.
GCCGGCGAAATTATAGGTGCCGAGCGCCTTCAATGAGCGCTTGCCGGAGAAGGCGTGCGCGATCAGCGACGAGGCCAGCGGGTGCTGCGTGCTGGCCCCCAGACCGCCGACCAGAAGCGCGCCGACCAGAAGGGGAAAGCCGTGGCTGAAGCCGGCGAGAATATAGCCGACGCCGGCGAGCGCGGTGCCGAGCGCCAGCACGATCGGCGTACCGTATCGCTCGGCGAGAAAGCCGGATGGAATCTGGAAGAAGGCCAGCGCGCCGGAGAACACCGACTTCATGGCGCCGAGCGCGGCATAGCCGAGACCGAACTCGGCCTGCCAGATCGGCAGCATCACATAAATGAGGTCGGTATAGCCGTCGTGCAGCGCATGAGCGCCGCAGGCCACGCCGATGGCGCGCTTTTCATCGTGCTTGCGCTGCACCGGATCGTCGACCGTCTCGGCAGCGGCGGTCATGGCTTTTCCGGACGGCGCTCGACGAATGTGGTGCTGATAAATGAAATAACCGGCACGCCGTTCTGGTTGACGCCGGTGGTCAGGACCATCATCAGGCCGAAGCCGGGCCGGCTGTTCGACACGCGCAAGTCGCTGACTTCGCTTTTGTAGTCGATGGCGTCGCCGACATAGACCGGCTTGAACCATTTCAGATCGCGAACGCCGAGCGCCGGGCCGCTTTGAGCGATCGCTTCCCCACGGGCGCGCGCAGCGTCGCTTTCGGCGCGGCGATAATCGACATTGAGCCGCATCCAGACCGAGGCGGTGTGCCAGCCGGACGCGCACAGCGCGCCGAAATGCGAACGCACCGCTTCCTCTTCGTCGAGGTGAAACAATTGCGGATCGAAACGCCGCGCGAAGGATTTGATCTCGTCGGCGGTGAAGACATGCCGGCCGGTCATCAGCACGTCGCCGATCCTGATGTCGTCGTAATACTTCACGCCGCGCCCCCCGGCGTGCGGCGGCCCATCATCAACGTATTGACCTGCGTCATCATGATGGCGTCGGCCTCGTCCAGCATCTCGAAGCGGAACTTGATCAGCCCGACTCCCGGGCGGCTGCCGGACGGCCGCGTTTCCAGCACGGTGGCGCGCAGGCGGATGCGGGTGCCTGGCCGCAAGGGCTTGTGCCAGGTGACCTCATCGACGCCGGGCGCACCCATCGATGCGGAATTGAGCACGAAGCCGTCGGCCATCATCCGCATCATCAGGCTGCAACTGTGCCAGCCGGAGGCGCCGAGGCCGCCGAGCAGCGTGGCGCTGGCCGCCGCCTCGTCGAGATGCATCGGCTGCGGATCGAACTCGGCGGCAAAGGCGACAATTTCCTCGCGCGTCACCAGACGCGGGCCGTAAACGGTCACCGCGCCGGGTTCGAAGTCTTCCCAATGGAGTTTTTTATCCGGCACGGGGACGCTTTTACCGCGCGGCGCGGGCGTTGTCACATAACTGCCATGAAAACATCAGCTGGCAGGTAGGCACGGCGCGCATGCACCAAACCCGTCATCCTGGGGTGCGAGCGAAGCGAGCCTCGAAGGATGAACGGCCAAATTTTCAAGACCTTGGCCGTCGCCCTTCGAGGCGCGCAAGAGCGCGCACCTCAGGGTGACGGATGACTAATTGGCAAACCGGAAATGCAGCACGTCGCCGTCGGCGACCACGTATTCCTTGCCTTCCAGCCGCATCTTGCCGTGTTCCTTGGCCCCGACTTCGCCGCCGAAGCGGATGTAGTCGTCATAAGCGATGGTTTCCGCGCGGATGAAACCCTTCTCGAAATCGGAATGGATGACGCCGGCAGCCTGCGGCGCCTTGGTGCCCTGGACGATGGTCCAGGCACGCGTTTCCTTCGGGCCGACGGTGAAATAGGTCACCAGATGCAAGAGCGCGTAGCCGGCCTGCACCAGGCGGTCGAGGCCGGTTTCCTTGAGGCCGACGGCTTCCAGGTAATCGGCGCGCTCGGCTTCCGGCAGGGCGGCGATTTCCGATTCGATCTTGGCCGAGATGACGACAGCAACCGCGCCCTCTTCCTTGGCGCGCGCTTCGACCAGCCTGGAGAAATCGTTGCCGGTGGCGGCGGAGCCTTCCTCGACATTGCAGGCATAGAGCACGGGGGCCGAGGTCAGCAGGCCGAGAGAGTGGAAAAGCTTTTCTTCGTCCGGCTTGCGCTCGACGAGGCGAGCCGGCTTGCCATCGCGCAACAACACCAACGATCTTTTGACCAGATCGAGCATTTCCTTGGACAGCTTGGCGTCCTCGCCGGAGCCCTTGGCTTTCTTTTCGAGATTGTCGACGCGCTTTTCCAGCGAGTCGAGATCGGCCAGCATCAATTCGGTTTCGATGATCTCGATGTCGGCGATGGGGTCGATCTTGCCTTCGACATGCGTGATGTCGGTATCGACGAAGCAACGCACGACATGGACGATGGCATCGACTTCGCGGATGGTGGCGAGAAACTGGTTGCCGAGGCCCTCGCCTTTCGAGGCGCCGCGCACCAGTCCGGCGATATCGACGAAGGTGATGCGGGTCGGGATGATCTGCTCGGACTTGGCGATGGCCGCAAGCTTCTCAAGGCGCGGATCGGGCACCGCGATTTCGCCGACATTCGGCTCGATGGTGCAGAACGGATAGTTGGCGGCCTGCGCCGCCGCCGTCTGCGTCAGCGCGTTGAACAGAGTCGATTTGCCGACATTCGGCAGACCGACGATACCGCATTTGAAACCCATAGCGCCTCGTCCTTAACTGTCGTCCGCCGTGCCGCTGCCGAAACCTTTGGCAGCCATGGCGAGATGCACTTTATTCTGAAACGTCGAGTCCTTGCCTTCGACCAGCAAGGCCGCGTTATCGGCCACCGTATCGCACAGAGCCTCGACCCAGGGCCATTCGTCCTTGGCGAAATTCTGCAGCACATAGGACGCGCCCATTCGCTTGTCACCGGGATGGCCGATGCCGAGCCGGACGCGGCGGTAATCGTTGCCGACATGCGCCGAGATCGAGCGCAGGCCGTTGTGTCCGGCATTGCCGCCGCCGAGCTTCATGCGCAGCTTGGCCGCCGGCAGATCGAGTTCGTCGTGGAAGACGACGATGTCGCCAAGCGCGATCTTGTAGAACTGCATGGCTTCCGACACCGCGCGTCCGGACTCGTTCATGTAGGTACCCGGCAGCAGCAGCAGCACCTTGTCGCCGACGAGATTGCCTTCGGTCGCGACGCCCTGGAATTTGCGCCGCCACGGCGCAAAGCGATGCTGTTTGGCGATCGCATCGACCGCCATAAAGCCAATGTTGTGGCGCGTGCCGGCGTATTGCTCGCCGGGATTACCGAGGCCGACGAAAAGCAGCATGGGTGACACGGCGCCCTGTTTTTGAAAAACCCGCCCCGGAAAAATCCGGGGCGGGCATTTTCATCTTTCACGCACGGCCCGCGGCGAAAAGAAACGCCGGACGGCCCAGCGTTACTTCTTGGCCGGCGCACCGGCGGCAGACGCCGCGGCAGCCGGAGCAGGCGTGGCACCCGGCGCGCCGGTCGGCGCGGCAGGCGCGGCAGCGGCGGCGGCAGCGGCGGCAGCGGCCGCGGCGGTCGCGGCAGCGGCGGCCTTGAGTTCTTCGGCGTAGCCGGACGGCGGTACGACGGTCACCAGCGTGATGTCGCCCTGGGCAAGAACGCGCACGCCCGGCGGCAGCGTCACGTCGCTGAGATGCTTGGAGTGGTTGATATCGACGTCCGAGATGTCGACGTCGATCGATTCCGGAATCGATTCAGCCGGGCATTCAACGTTGACGGTGTGGGTCACGATGTTGACCGCGCCGCCGCGCTTGACGCCGGGCGACTGGTCGGCGCCCTGCACATGCACCGCGACCTTGACGCGGATGGTGGCGCCTTCCGCGACGCGGAGGAAGTCGACATGCATCGGCAGGTCCTTGATGGCGTCGAGCTGGAAGTCGCGCGGAATCACGCGATGCTTGGTGCCATCGACATCGAGGTGGAACAGAGTGGTGAGGAAGCGCCCGGCGTAAATACGCTTGCGCAGTTCGGAATGCTCGATCGTGACCATGACCGGGGGTTTGTTGTCGCCGTAAATCACTCCCGGTACGTGACCGGAATACCGTGCTGCCCGGGAGGCCCCCTTGCCACCTTTCGGGCGCACCGTCGCTTTCATCTCTTGGACGGTAGCCATTTTCGCAAATCCTTGTCTAACCCAATGGAAAAAGGCGGCTTTTCGGGCCGCCCGCGAACGCAGCAAGCCTCCAGGGGTGCCGGGGGCTGCGTTTCGCGCTTGTCTATAGCTTTGGGGGCCGAAAAGGGCAAGGAAAGCCGGCTTGGCCGAAAATCAGTCCGCCGGCGGTTCGGCGGCCTTTTTGGCTGGTTTGGCGCCCTTTGCCTCAAGCGCCTCTATCCGCGCCTTGAGCGCCTCGTTTTCCTCGCGCGCCAGCGCGGCCATGTCCTTGACCGCCTCGAACTCTTCGCGCCGGACCAAATCGAGGTCGCGCAAAATGCGTTCGGCCTGCGTGCGGAACAATGTATCGGCCTCACGCTTCACGCCCTGGGCGACGCCGGCGGCGTCGTTCATCAGGCGCGCCATTTCGTCGAAAATCCGGTTGCTGGTCTGGGTCATGCTTCGTCTCCGCGGCTCACCGGATAACAATGGCGGCACGGTCATCCCGCCGCAAGGCCTGTCGTGCTAACTGTTTGAGGCGGGCGGCCCTCATCACGGACTCATAATGCCTTTATTTGTCATTCCCTTCCCCTACATCGATCCGGTACTGGTCCAGATCGGGCCCTTCGCCATCCGCTGGTACGCGCTGGCCTATATCTGCGGCATTCTCGGCGGCTGGGCCTATTCACGCGCGCTGATCCGCAACGCCAAACTATGGGGTGGTCCGGCTCCGCTCAGCGTCACCGACTTCGACGACTTCGTGCTGTGGGTGACGCTCGGCATCATTCTCGGTGGCCGCACCGGCTATGTGCTGTTCTACAACCTGCCGCACTTCATCGAGCACCCGCTGGAAATCTTCCAGCTGTGGAACGGCGGCATGTCGTTCCATGGCGGCTTCGCCGGCTGCGTCGTCGCCGTCGTGCTGTTCGCGCGGTCGCGCAAGATCCCGATCCTGTCGCTCGGCGACCTGACCTGCGCCGCGGGACCGATCGGTATTTTCCTCGGCCGTCTCGCCAATTTCATCAATGGCGAATTGTGGGGCCGAACCACCGACGTTCCCTGGGCCATCGTGTTTCCACATGGCGGGCCGCTGCCGCGCCATCCGAGTCAAATTTACGAGGCCGTGCTCGAGGGGTTCGTGCTGTTCGTCGTGCTCGCCGTATTGGTCCGCTTCGGCGCGCTGAAGCGGCCGGGCTTCATCATCGGCGCCTTCGCCTGCGTCTATGCCATCGGCCGCAGCATCAGCGAATTCTTCCGCGAACCCGACGCGCAACTCGGCTTCCTGTGGGGCGGCGCGACGATGGGACAATTGCTGTCGATCCCGCTGTTTCTCGCCGGCGTTGGATTTATCCTCTACGCCATCAAGCATCCGATCAAACAGGCTGCGTAATGGACAACCACGCGCCGCTGGAAATCGAAATCCGCAAGCGCATCGCCGCCGCCGGTCCGATGCCGGTCGATGAATATATGGGCCTGTGCCTCGCGCACCCGGACTACGGCTACTACATCACGCGCGATCCGCTCGGCGCGCGCGGCGATTTCATCACCGCGCCGGAAGTCAGCCAGATGTTCGGCGAACTGATCGGGCTGTGGATGACCGCGGTGTGGAAACAAATGGGCGCGCCGCCGCATGTCCGCGTGATCGAACTCGGCCCCGGCCGCGGCACCTTGATGAAGGATGCCTTGCGCGCGGCGCAAGTAGTGCCGGCGTTCCGCGACGCAATCGCGCTGCATTTGATCGAAATCAGCCCGACGTTGGAATCGCAGCAGGAACGCACGCTTGAATCCTTGTCGATGCCGATGTTCTGGCATCCGTCGCTGACCGATGTGCCGGACGGCCCCGCCATCATTATTGCCAACGAGTTCTTCGATGCGCTGCCGGTCAAGCAGGCGGTCAGAGGCGACAATGGCTGGCACGAAAGGCAGATCGGCGTTGGCGACGACGGCAAGCTCGTCTTCGTCGCGGCTGCCGAGCCGATCCCGCATTTCGACCGGCTGTTGCCGCCCGCGGTGCGCGCCGCGCCTGTCGGTTCGATCTATGAATGGCGCAACGATGCCGCGGCCTTCGATCTCGGCAAACGCATTGCCGACGAAGGCGGCGCGGCGCTGGTGATCGACTACGGCCATGCGGCGAGCGGCGCCGGCGACACGTTGCAAGCGGTCGGGCAGCATAGCTATGCCGATCCCTTGAGCGCGCCGGGCGCGGTCGACCTGACCGCGCATGTTGATTTCGAGCAGTTGATCCGCGCCACTGAAGCGATGGGCGCCAAGGCCTATGGCCCGATCAAGCAGGCGCAATTCCTGCGCCGGCTCGGCATTGAAACCCGCGCCAATACGCTCAAGGCCAAAGCGACGCGCGCCGTCGCTGCCGACATCGACGCCGCCGTGGCGCGCTTGATCGGGCATGGCCGCACGGGCATGGGCGAGTTGTTCAAGGTCGCCGCCTTCACCCACCCGTCGGTCGGCGCGCCGCCGGGATTCGAACCATAGCTTTCTTTATGATTTAATCGGAAACGCTCTATCGCTCTCGCCGGGGTACATATCTTTGCTGCAATCCACATCCCTCGCCGTCCTGCCGGACATCCGCCATGCCTTCTTCACCCGCACCGGCGGCGTGTCGCAAGGCGTCTATGACTCGCTCAATGGCGGCGTCGGCTCGAAGGACGCGCCCGATCATGTCGCGGAAAACCGCGCCCGCATGGCGCGGGCGCTAGGTGTTAAGCCGGAGCGCTTTCTGACGCCGTACCAGATTCATTCGCCCGACGTCGTCATCGCAGATCACCCATGGCCCGCCGAGACGCGGCCGCGCGCCGATGCCGTCGTCACGCGCGAGCCGGGCCTCGCCATCGGCGTCTCGACTGCTGACTGCGGACCGCTGCTGTTCGCCGATCATCGTGCGCGCGTCATCGGCGCGGCGCATGCCGGCTGGCGCGGCGCGTTCACCGGCGTCATCGACGCGACGTTGGCGGCGATGGAAAAACTCGGCGCCGATCGCGGCAATATCACCGTGGCGCTGGGGCCCACCATCAGCCAGCCGAACTACGAAGTCGGCGCCGAATTCGTCGAACGCTTCCTGGCCGCCGACGTGGATAATGCCCGCTTCTTCAAGGACGCCGAGCGCCCCTCGCACGCGATGTTCGATCTCAACGGCTATATCGCAGCGCGCCTTCAACAGGCCGGCGTTGTCAAATTCGAGGATCTCGGCCTGTGCACTTATGCCGAGCCGGAGCGGTTCTACAGCTTCCGCCGCTCGACGCATTTGAACGAGCCGGATTATGGCCGCCATATCAATGCGATCGCGCTCGGCGCCTGAGATTTCCAAGATTGGTGCGCCGTTAACCTAGACTTAACCATGTTCCTGCCGCTAACCTCCGCCCTGGCCGGTTGGGGACGACGATAAAAGCGGCCGCAGGGGTGTGGATGCGACTCGGTTTGGGGTCAGTTGCGTTGGCTGTTGCGCTCGCCGCTGCCTTGGCGGGCTGCACCCATGACGGCAAGCCCGGCGTCGCCGCCCTGCAACCGCGTGGCGCCACCGTCGCCTTCGAATCTATCGACGGCCCGCCGCAAGGCCAGTTCAATACCTTGGTGCGCAGTCTCAACGACGAGGCACAACAACGCCGCCTCGCTGTGCTCTCACGCGAAAACACGTCCGCCTATCGGGTGCGCGGCTACCTCGCCGCCAAGGTTGCCAAAGAGCGGACGTCGGAACGCACCACGATTTCCTGGGTCTGGGATGTCTTCGACCGCGACGAACAGCGCGTGTTGCGCATCAATGGCGAAGAAGTCGCGAAAAGGTCCGGCAAAGATGCCGGCGACGCCTGGAACGTGGCCGATGAGGCCATGCTGCGCCGGATCGCCAGTTCCAGCATGGAGCAGCTCGCCGCCTTCCTCACCTCGGCCGAGGCCGTGCCAGTCGCCGCAGCGGGGCACGTCACCCCGGTGGCGTTGATAGGCCTCTCGGACACCTCGCCGGAGGCTGCCGGGATATTCCGCACCTTCCAGGCCAATGCCGACCCGGCGCCCTCTCACCTCGCCGCCGAGGCGGCGGATGTGCCGCTGCCGCCGCAACGGCCGGAAAACCAGCGAAAAACAATCCAGGCGAGCCTTTAAAATCACAGGTTGTTGACGCTGCCGCGAAAAGGAGCGGGACAGAAATTCGAGTCATATTGCCGCGCCCCCCGCGCCTTGATATGACCCGGCTCCTGTTCACGAGGGCGTCGGGATGTCGGGCAAAAACGGTGCGATCAAGCTGGTCGCCGGCAACTCCAATCCTGACCTTGCCCAGCAGATTGGCGACTACCTCAAGACCCCGCTAACCAAAGCGGTGGTGCGGCGCTTCGCCGACATGGAGGTTTTCGTCGAAATCCAGGAAAACGTGCGCGGCGCGGACTGTTTTGTCATCCAGTCTACCTCGTTTCCGGCCAACGACCACCTGATGGAATTGCTGATCATCATCGACGCGCTGCGCCGCTCGTCGGCACGCCGCATCACCGCGGTGATCCCCTATTTCGGCTATTCGCGCCAGGACCGCAAACCCGGCCCGCGCACGCCGATCTCGGCCAAGCTGGTCGCCAACCTGATCACGCATGCCGGCGCCAACCGCGTCATGACGCTCGACCTGCATGCCGGGCAGATCCAGGGCTTCTTCGATATTCCGACCGACAACCTGTACGCCTCGCCGGTCATGGTGCGCGACATCAAGGAAAACTTCCAACTCGACAACGTCATGGTGGTGTCGCCCGACGTCGGCGGCGTGGTACGCGCGCGCGGCCTGGCCAAGCGCATCAACGCGCCTTTGGCCATCATCGACAAGCGCCGCGAACGCGCCGGCGAATCCGAAGTAATGAACGTCATCGGCGAGGTCGAAGGCTATACCTGCATTCTGGTCGATGACATTATCGACTCCGGCGGCACTTTGGTGAACGCCGCCGATGCGCTGTTGAAGAACGGCGCCAATGCGGTGTCCGCCTATATCAGCCACGGCGTGCTGTCCGGCGGCGCGGTGGCGCGCATTGCGAAGTCGCGGCTCAAAGAACTGGTCATCACCGATTCCATCCAGCCGACCGCCGAAGTGCGCGGCGCGGCAAACATCCGGGTTCTGCCGATCGCGTCGCTGATCGGCGAGGCTGTGGCGCGCACCGCGCACGAAGAGTCGGTGTCGTCGCTGTTCGACTAGGCTCGAAATCTCATGGATTCATTATCGCAAGCAGCCCTCGGCGCCGCCATTGGCGTCGCCGTCATGGGACGGCGCACCAGGCCGTGGAAGGCCGCGCTGATCGGCGCGCTGGCCGGCACACTGCCCGATCTCGATTCCTTCTACGATTACGGCGACCCGATCAGCAATATGATCTATCACCGCGCCACCAGCCACGCGCTGTTCTGGCAGACGGTGGCGTCGGTGCCGATCGCGGCGCTGGTTGCTTTCGCCACGCGCGAGACGAAGCAATTCCGCTGGTGGTGGCTGACGGTGTGGCTGGCGCTGGTGACGCATGCGCTGCTCGACTGGACCACGGTTTACGGCACGCAACTCGGCCTGCCCTTTACCGATACGCCGTTCGGGCTCGGCAGCATGTTCATCATCGATCCGCTCTACACGCTGCCGCTGCTCATCGGCATCGCCGTCGCGCTGAGCCTGCGCAATACGCGCGGCTGGCGCTGGAATGCCGCCGGCCTCATCCTCAGCACCGCCTATCTTTGCTGGAGCGCGCTGGCGCAGCAGCATGTGACGGGCGTCGCGCAAGAGAGCCTGCGCGCACAGGGCCATCAGGTCGAACGGCTGCTGGTGACGCCCGCGCCTCTCAACACGATTCTCTGGCGCGTCGTGGCGATGACGCCGCAGGGCCATCTTGAAGGCTTCTATTCTGTGCTCGACCGCGACCGCACGATCACGTTCGACGGCTTCCCGCGCGGTGATGAGCTCTACGCCCAACTGCGCGGCAATCCCTTCGTCGAGCGTATCGCGAATTTCAGCAAGGGCTTTTTTCGGATGAGCGAAGTGGACGGCCGCGCCGTCATCACCGACCTGCGCATGGGCCAGGAACCAAATTACAGTTTCAACTTCGTGGTGGCGCAGCGCCAGAGCCCCGCATTTGCCGCGATCGTTCCGCCGGTCAGGTTGCAAAGGCGGCCCGATGTCGAGAAAGGCCTGCCGTGGTTGTGGCGCCGCGCGCTCGGCGAAAAATTGCCGCCGCCGCGCTAAAGTTTCGCCACTGAGAACAAACCGGAATCAAACGCGCGACGCGGATTCCTGTAAGTGACTTATCCCCAAAAGAGTCACTGTGACGCAGCATTGGCTGTGGAGAGTCCATGCGTGCCGGTTGCCTAGAGTCGGCAAATCACTGCTCATTGGGGCTCGAGAATGCCTCTGGCGGGCTGAATCGAGAAGGTTATAGTCAGACAGCTCTGTGATTCGTGCTCGCCGTCAAGGCAACAGGTATCCCCGCGTTACATTGTAGTTCGTGTTCGGTTCGGGCGGCTTCTCGCCCGATAATGTGCGGTGCCGTGCGTTTTCCATAGACACTATTCCGGCGAGCGGAGACGTCATGTCCCTAACGACCTACACCGACGAGCCCCGCTTCAACCCGCTCGATATTGTCGAGCGTCTGGCCGCCGGCAATGACTGGTCGTTCGAGCGCGCCAGCGAAGACGAGATCACCATTCTCGTCACCGGGCGCTGGGCCGAATATCAGTTGTCCTATACCTGGATGGTCGACATCGAGGCGCTGCATCTGGCCTGCGCCTTCGACCTCAAGGTTCCGGAGCGCCGCTGCGCCGAAGTGCACACCTTGATCGCGCTGATCAACGAGCGGCTGTGGGTCGGGCATTTCGATTTGTGGCCGACCGAAGGCATCGTCATGTACCGCCACGCTTTGCAATTGCCGGCGGGACAGGAACCTTCCGGCAAGCAGTGCGAAGCTTTGCTCGGCACCGCGCTCGACACTTGCGAGCGCTACTTCACCGCGTTCCAGTTCGTCGTCTGGGCCGGCAAGACTGCCAAGGAAGCGCTCGAGGCGGCGATGTTCGAGACTTCTGGCGAGGCGTGATACGCTTCGCCCATGAAGAAGCCCGCTAAAAAATCCGTCAAATCGCAAAAGACTCTCGCCGCTTTTCCTGGTCAGTTGCTGCTGCTCGGCGCCGGCAAGATGGGCGGCGCCATGCTCGACGGCTGGCTGGCGCGCGGGCTTAAACCGAAAAACGTCATCGTCCTCGATCCGATGGCCGGCAAGCCGATCAAGACTCTGGCCAAACGCGGCCTCGCGCTCAATCCGAAGCCCGGCCCCAAATCGAAGGCCGAGGCGGCGGCGATCATCATCGCGGTCAAACCGCAAATGGCGGCGGAAGCGGTGCCGCCGCTCGGCCTTTACGTCGGCAAATCGACGCTTGTCGTGTCGATCATGGCCGGGCGCACACTTCGGTTCCTCGAAGCCAATCTGCCGCCCGGCACGGCAATCGTCCGCGCCATGCCGAACACGCCGGCCGCCATCGGCCGCGGCATTACCGTCGCCGTGCCGAACGCCAAAGTCTCGGCGCGCCAACGCAAGCTGACGACCGATTTGCTCGCCGCCACAGGCACGGTCGAATGGGTCAAGGACGAGGCTCTCATCGACGCCGTCACCGCGACTTCCGGTTCCGGACCGGCCTATGTGTTCCTGCTGGTGGAGGCGATGACCAAGGCGGCCATCACCGCCGGCCTGCCCGCCGATCTCGCCGGACGGCTGGCGCGCGAAACGGTGGCCGGTTCCGGCGAACTGCTGCACCGCTCCGATCTCGACGCCGCCACGCTGCGGCAGAACGTCACCTCGCCCGGCGGCACCACGGCGGCGGCTTTGGCTGTCCTAATGGGTACGGCGGGTTTTGACGATTTGCTGACCAAGGCCGTCGCCGCCGCCACGAAAAGGTCGCGCGAACTGGCGGGTTAGTCGTGCGGCGGCTGCCCTAGAACCGACGCCTTTGCGGATCTACATTAAGGCCAGCGCTACCCAACAAGGGAGGCCACCATGGCCCGCAAGCCAGCCCGCAAATCGAAATCCGAGCGCAAAACGCCCGCCGCCGTGCCACCGCGCGGCACATCCGATCGCGCCAAAGCCACCGACGCACTAATGGAATTGCTCGCCGAGCATCCGTTTGAAGACATCGGCCTTGCCGAAGTCGCCGGCCGCGCCGGCATCAAATTGTCGGCGCTACGCGCCGAATTCGGCTCGACGCTGGCGATCTACGGCGCGCACATCAAGGACATCGACAACATCGTGCTCGATGGCGGCGACGCCGACATGGCCGAGGAGCCGCCGCGCGAGCGGCTGTTCGATGTCGAGATGCGCCGTCTTGAGGCGCTGGCGCCGTACAAGGAAGCGGTGCGCTCGATCATGCGCTCGGCGCGGCGCAATCCCGGCCTGGCGCTGGCGCTCAATGCCATGGCGGTACGCTCGCAAAGCTGGATGCTGGAAGCGGCCGGCATCGGCGCCTCCGGGGCGCGCGGCGCGTTGCGCGCGCAAGGCGCGGCTTTGATGTTCGGCCGCGTGCTCAATGTCTGGCTCGACGACGATGAAGACGGTGTTGATGCCGCGATGGCGGCGCTCGACCGAGGATTATCCAGCGCCGCGCGCTGGGACGGCTTCGTCGGCGACTTGTGCAGCATTCCGGCGCGCTTCATGCGCGGTTCGCGGCGTCGTCGCCGTCCGGTAGATGAAGGCGCAACGGAAGCGGACGCCGCTTAAACTGGCACCTTCACGATCGCGCGCAGGCCGCCCATCGGTGAATCGCCGAGCGCGATGTCGCCGCCATGCGAGCGGGCGATGTCGCGGGCGATGGCCAACCCCAGGCCGGTGCCGCCCTCGTCCTGATTGCGCGCATCGTCGAGCCGCAGAAACGGCTTGAACACATCCTCGCGCTGCGCCGGCGGAATGCCCGGCCCATCATCGTCCACCGTGATGGTCAGATAGCGGTGGTCGCGGTGGCCGCTGATGGCGATCGACGAGGCATAACGCGCGGCGTTCGACACCAGATTGCCGACGCAGCGCTTGAACGCCGCCGGCCGCACCGTGACGATCGGGGTGCCGTGAAACGACACCGTCGCTCTGTGGCCGTGCCGCTCGGCGTCGTCGCGCAATTCGTCGATGAACGCCGCCATGTCGGTCGGCTCGGCGCTTTCGCCGAGATCGCCGCGGGCGAAGGCGAGATAGGCCTCCAGCATGCGCGCCATCTCGTCGATGTCCTTCTTCATCGCCTCGACTTCCGGACTGTCGTCGATCAGCGCCAGTTCCAGCTTGAAGCGAGTCAGCACCGTACGCAAATCGTGCGACACGCCGGCCAGCATGGTCGTGCGCTGCTCGATGGCGCGCTCGACTCGCGTCTTCATCTCGATGAAAGCCTGCGCCGCGCGCCGCACCTCGCGCGCGCCGCGCGGCCGAAAATTCGGCGCGTCGCGGCCCTTGCCGAAAGCCTCGGCGGCATCCGCCAGTTTCAAAATCGGCTTGATCTGGTTGCGCAGGAAAATGATGGCGACGAACAGCAGCACCGCCGAGGTACCGACCATCCAAAGCAGGAAGATTTCCGAATTCGACGCGTAGGCGGCGTTGCGCCGCGCATAAATGCGCATGACGTTGTTGTCGAGCTGGATGCGGATTTCGACCAAGGCCGATTTGCCGACGGTGTCGATCCAGTACGGCCGCGCGATCTGCTTGCGCAACTGCTCCGACAAGGTTTGATCCAGGAGCGAGAAGAACGGCTTCGGCCCCGGCGGCGGCATTTCGCTGCTCGGCAGAAAATCGACCACAAGGCCGAGCCGCTGCTGCGCGATGGTGCGCACCAGCGTTTGATCCTTGTCCTGCGGATAGGCGCGATAGACGTCGATCAGCGCGGCGATGTCCTGCACGACGCCGGCCGACAGTCGCTGGGTAACGACGTTCCAGTGCCGCTCCATGAAGACGAAGGCGATCACCGATTGCAGGATCACCATCGGCAGAATGATGATCAGAAGCGCGCGGGCATAGAGGCCCTTCGGCATCACGCTGTTGAGCATACGGGCGAAGCGCCGCCAGCCATCGCGGACGCGGGCAAGCTGTTCGTGAATGCGGCGGATCGGCGGAATGGCGTCGTACCACAGCCAGAACGCGCGCAGCCGGGCGATGACGCTGCGCACGTTGGTGGCGATGTCGAGGCTGGTCATGTCGCGCTCACCAGCCGGTAGCCGATGCCGCGTACGGTCTGCACGAATAATGGATTGGCCGGATTGGCCTCGATCTTGCGGCGCAGCCGGTTGACCTGAACATCGACGGCGCGCTCGCTGACCTGATCGCCATTGCCGGCCAGCGCCAGGCGCGACACGGTTTCGCCCGGCGTAGCGGTAAGAATGCGCAGCATCTCGCGCTCGCGGTCGGTGAGCCGGATGATGTCCTCGCCCTTGCGCAGTTCGCCGCGCGCCAGATGATAGACGAAGGGCCCGAAGCGCACCGATTCAACCGGCGGCGGCGCCGCCGGCTGGGTGCGCTTGAGAATATTGGCGATGCGCAGCGACAATTCGCGCGGCTCGAACGGCTTGGACAGGTAATCGTCGGCGCCGAGCGCCAGTCCCTCGATGCGGGCCTCGGTGCCGTCGCGCGCGGTCAGCATCAGGATCGGCACGCTGGAGCCGTTGCGAATCGACTTCGCCAGTTCGAAGCCGGTTTCGCCCGGCATCATCACGTCGAGCACCAGAAGATCGAAAGACAGTCCAGTCAGCCTGGCGCGCGCATCCCTGGCATTGTCGGCGGTGGTGACGCGGTAGCCTTCGCCGGCGAGGAAGCGCGACAGCAGATCGCGGATGCGGCGGTCGTCATCGACCACCAACAGGTGGGGCGCGTCATCGATCGGTTTGGCGACGGTGTGCGGCATCGGCGGGTGCCCCTACCCCCGCACTTTGGCGCGGTCGGCGCGCGCGATCTGCCGCAGCACGCCTTCGCGATTATCGTCGTCAATCATCGCGGTGAGAAACCGCCGAGCCGCCTCGTGCGCGCCGGGGCCGAGCTCGCCGAAGGCGCGGTTGATGCGTTCGGTCTGCAAGGCCGCCAGCTTGAGCGACAGCGCCTCGCCCTTGGGCGTCGCATACAGCAGCCGCTGGCGGCGATCCTGCTCGCCTTCCTTCTGCACGATGAAGCCCTGATCGACGAGCTGCTTGAGCACGCGGCCGAGCGACTGCTTGGTGATGTTGAGGATGTCGAGGAGGTCGGCAACTTTGATGCCGGGATTGCGGTTGACGAAATGCAGGACGCGGTGATGGGCCCGGCCGAAGTTGTATTTCACCAGCACCTCGTCGGGATCGCCGACGAAATCGCGATAGGCGAAGAACAGAAGCTCGATAATGTCCCAGGCGGCGTCCGTGTCGGGCTGCGGAGGCGCGGCCGTGCCGGGCGCGGCGGTTCCTTCCCCGGTGGCGGGGGCGGAAATCTTGGTGCCGGAATTTATGTCAGCCATATTGACATATTTTGGTTTTATGTTACAAAAAGACGTCGGCGAACGTAATGATCGTTCCTGGAAGTCCTTTGGGGCCTCACGGAAGCGACCCGTTGGGTCTCGACCCGCAGACTGTTGCCACGCATACCCGGACTTATTACCGGGACTTGCCCGGCGACGCAAAGTGTTGGAATTAGCGCGTAAAATGCGCCATCACAGCGGCAGACAAGGCCCTGCCGTTTCATGAGAGTTCAAGGAGGAGACCATGGCTGCGCAATCCTACGACCGGCTTGAAGGCGTCATCTGGTATGACGGCAAGTTGGTTCCCTGGGCGGAGGCGAACCTGCATGTGCTCAGCCACGGCCTGCACTACGCCAGCGCGGTGTTCGAGGGCGAACGCGCCTATGGCGGCCAGATTTTCAAGTCGACCGAGCATAGCGAGCGGCTCAAGCGATCAGCCAATATCCTCGATTTCGACATCCCCTACTCGGTCGCCGAAATCGACGCCGCCAAGCGGCTGGTGGTCGACAAGAACGGCCGCAAAGAGGCCTATGTCCGTCCGATCGCCTGGCGCGGCTCGGAAATGATGGGCGTGTCGGCGCAGAACAATAAAATCCACCTGGCCATCGCCTCCTGGGAATGGCCGAGCTATTTCGATCCGGAACAGCGGCTCAGGGGCATAAGGCTCGATCTGGCCGATTATCGCCGGCCGGATCCGCGCACCGCGCCGTGCCGCGCTAAGGCCGCCGGCCTCTATATGATCTGCACCATCTCCAAGCACGCGGCCGAGCGCAAAGGCTATGCCGACGCCATGATGCTGGACTGGGAAGGCCGCGTCGCCGAATGCACCGGCGCCAATATCTTCTTCGTCCAGGACGGCAAGATCCACACGCCGATGGCCGACTGCTTCCTCGACGGCCTGACCCGGCAGACCGTCATCGGCCTGGCCAAAAAGCGCGGCATCGAAGTGATCGAGCGCCGCATCCTGCCCGACGAACTCAATTCGCTCGGCGAATGCTTCATCACCGGCTCGGCGGCGGAAGTCACCGCGGTGTCGGAGATCAAGGATTGGCGCTTCACGCCCGGCGCCATCACCAAGCAGTTGATGGAAGACTACACCGCCGAAGTGCAGCCGAAGGCGGCTGCGGCGTGAGCGCCAAAAGCAATTGAATAACGAAACGGCGCCCCAACGGGCGCCGTTTTGCTTTTCAGGTCGCCGCTTCGACAGCCGCCACGACGAACGTGTGCATGTCGCCGTCCTCATCGCGGATCGAGACGAATTCGCCGGTACGGAAGGCATGCGCGCCGAAGCGGTAACCGCTTTCGTCGTCGTCCTCAGCGCTCTGGTCGTAGTCGAACACCCAGCGGGCGTGCTCCGGCCCGCCGGCTTTGTGCACGACAAAGCCGACCTCATCGCCCTCACCGTTCCAGAAGCGCCGCACGCGGCAATGCGCGCGCTCGGATTTCCAGAGCCCGGCGTCGATATGGCCTTGGGCATCGAGCGGGGCGACGAATTCGTAGCCGTGCTTGGCCGATCCGTTGGGGAACTCCTTGGACCGCGCCAGATTGAGCCTGATGCGCTTGAAGCTATGCGGTAGGGTCGTCACGGGGATCCTCCTCAGTCTATCTTTTATTTGTCGTCGGAACGCCGCTGCATTGCATTGATCTGAATCAGAAAATGAACCCCGCCGAACAGCAGCCCATTATCGACTTTCTGACCGATCCGGCGACGCATAGCGGCGCGGTGGTCAAACGCATCGACACCCATGCGGCGTCGGTGTTCCTGGCCGGCGGCCGCGTGCTCAAGATCAAACGCGCGGTGCGCTTTCCCTTTCTCGATTATTCGACGCTAGACAAGCGCAAGGCCGCCTGTGAGGCCGAAATCGAGGTCAATCGCCTGTATGCGCCAAAGATTTATCGCGGCGTGGTGACGATTACCCGCGATGCCGGCGGCGGCCTTGCTATCGGCGGCGAAGGCGAGCCGATCGAATACGCCGTCGAAATGGCGCGCTTCGATGAAACACAAGGCTTCGACCATCTCGCGGAGGCCGGCCGGGTCGATCTTGCACTGGCCGACGCGCTCGGCCGCGCCGTGGCCACGGCGCATGAGGCCGTGCCGGTCGTCAAGGATGCCGGCTTTGCCGAGACCTTGGCCGGGATCATTTCGCAGAATGATGGTGAGTTGCGCGCGGCGTCCGACCTGTTCGCCGCCGGGGATGTCGATGCCCTCACCGCCGCCAGCCGCGCCGCCCTAGCGCGCCTGCGCCCGCTGTTTGCCGCGCGTGAACGCGAAGGCTTCGTGCGGCGCTGCCATGGCGACCTGCATCTCGGCAATATCGTGTTGATCGATGGCGCGCCGGTCTTGTTCGACGCCATCGAATTCAACCCGAAGCTCGCCACCATCGATGTCTTTTACGATCTCGCCTTCCTGCTGATGGACCTGATCGAGCGCGATCTCATCGGCGCCGCCACTGCCGTGCTCAACCGTTATCTCGCCGCGACCAACCACGACGGCAACCTCGATGCGCTGGCCGCGCTGCCGCTGTTGATGTCTCTGCGCGCGGCGATCCGCGCCAAGGTCACCGCCGCGCGGCCCAAGCGCGACGCCACCATGGAAAAAAGCGCGCGCGATTACTTCGCTTTGGCGCAGCGCCTGCTCGCACCGCCGACGCCTTCGCTCATCGCCGTCGGCGGCCTGTCCGGCACCGGCAAATCCGTGCTGGCGCGTGGCCTCGCCGCATCCGTTATGCCGCTGCCGGGCGCTGTCCTGTTGCGCAGCGACGTCTTGCGAAAGACGTTGTTCAAGGCCGCGGAGACCGAACGCCTGCCCGCATTCGCCTATACGCCGGAGGTGACGGCACAAGTCTATGCCGCGCTGGCCGCGCAGGCGCGCCGCGTTCTCGCCGCCGGCCATTCGGCCATTGTCGATGCCGTGTTTGCCAAACGTCCCGAACGCGATGCAATTGCGCAGCTAGCGCCCGGCGCCTTCCACGGCCTGTTCCTCACCGCCGATCTCGACACCCGTGTCTCTCGGGTCGGCGCGCGCAAGGCTGACGCCTCTGACGCCGATGCCTCTGTGGCCCGCGCCCAGCAGCACTACGATCTAGGCTTGCTTGAATGGACCGAAGTCGATGCCTCCGGCACGCCGGAGGAAACCTTGCGGCGCAGCAGGGCGGCGCTCGCGACCGTCATTCCGGGGCGCGCGTGAAACGAGCGAACCCGGAATCCAGAACCGGCTTCGTCGCGTGTCGCTGGATTCCGAGTCCGGCCTCTGCGAGGCCGTCCCGGAGTGACGAGGAATAGCCATGCGTAAAGCGGCCCGCAGCCCCACGGCCTTTCCGCTTGGCGCGCGGGGCAAAATCGATGCATAGCTTCGCTGACCTGTTTCCGATCCCCGCCGGGTTGCCGCGATGAATACTACGCCTCGTTTTGGATTGAGTGCGCGCCAGTGGGCGGTCGGGCTTGCCGGCTATTGCACCTTCATCAATTTGTATTCGCCGCAGTCGATCCTGCCGCTGCTGGCGACCGAATTCGGCGCCGGCGCCGCCGAGATCGCCAACATCATGACGGCCAGCACTTTGGCCGTGGCGCTGACCGCGCCGTTCACCGGCACGGTCGCCGACGTGCTCGGCCGCAAGCGCGTCATCGTGACAGCGATGCTGTTGCTCGGCATACCGACACTGATGTGCGCATTCGCCTCGAATCTGCACGAGCTGATTGTCTGGCGTTTCGTGCAAGGTTTGGTGATGCCGCCGGTTTTTGCCGTCACCATTGCCTATATCGGCGACGAGTGGGAAGCCCATGAAGCGACCGCCGCCGCCGGCGTCTATACGTCGGGCGCCAGCATCGGCGGCTTCGCCGGCCGTTTCTTCACCGGCGTTCTCTCCGACATGATCGGCTGGCGCGGCGCGTTGATCTGCATCGCGCTGATGACGTTAGCCGGCGGCATCGTCGTCATGACGTTGCTGCCGCGCGAACGCAAATTCGTCCGCTCCGAAGGCCTGCTCGCCTCGGGCAAACAGATGCTGCAACACTTCCACAACAAGCAATTGCTCGCCACTTACGCGGTCGGCTTCGGCGTCTTGTTCTGCTTCGTCTCGACCTTCACTTACATCAACTTCCGCCTCGCGGCCGCGCCGTACAATCTGTCGGCGACGTGGCTGGGCGCGATCTTCATCGTCTATCTCGTCGGCTCCGGGCTGGCGCCGATGGCCGGCTGGGCGGTCGGCCGTTTCGGCCGGCGACGTTTCATGATTCCGGTGATTGGCCTCTGGATGTTCGGCGTGTTGTTGACGTTGTCCGGTCCGCTCTGGCTGATCGTGTGCGGCCTGACATTGTCGTCTGCCTGCGGCCTGATCTGCCAGGCGATTTCCACCGGTTACGTCACCATCACCGCCAAAGTTGGACGGTCGTCGGCGGTCGGGCTTTACGTGACGAGTTTCTATGTCGGCGGCAGTTTCGGCGCCGCACTCGGCGGCATTGCTTGGGTTTTCGGCGGCTGGCCGGCCTGCGTCGCCATGATCGTCTCGGTACAAATGTGCATGGGCGCCATCGTCTTCTTCCTCTGGGCGCGCCGCGTGCCGGCCGCGCCGGCGGTGACCCCGATCGAGCCGCCATGAGGCGACTTTTTAATTGTGCATGATCCGATCCGAAAACCGGTTCCCACTTTTCGGGATCATGCACCCGCGCTGGGATGCCACAACGGCGCATAGCCTTTCGCCAGCGCACCCATAATGGACGGCGGCGTCAGCACATCGGCCCGCCCCGCCTGCGGCCGAACGCGGCTCTCGTCATAGCCCGATGGCGACCAGCGCAGCAACTTCTTGCCGCGTACGGCGAAAGCCGCGCCGTCACGCGCGATCATCGCGCCGTCCGGCAAGTCATCGAGGCCGCGC
This sequence comes from Rhizobiales bacterium Ga0077525, assembly GCA_001464835.1. GTDB lineage: Bacteria > Pseudomonadota > Alphaproteobacteria > Rhizobiales > Xanthobacteraceae > Pseudolabrys. The sequence goes on from LNDS01000056.1 coordinate 35,913, forward strand.
CTGTGCAGCCGCTTGGCTCTGCCGCCGAGCCGCTCGCGGTGCAGTACGGCATCCATTTCCGGCGCTTTCGGCGCGCCCGCAAACAGCGCAGCGAAAGCTTGCGCATCCTTGCGCCGGCATTCGAAGCACGGCCGATGCCCGGCCGCGAGCGCCGTCACCTCGTCGAGAAAAAACAATTCGCTGTAGCTGTCGCCCCAGACTTTGCGATGGCGATTGTTGAAATCGAGCTTGCAGCAGATCCACTGCTTCGACGCCCAGCGCCGCGCACCCAATTTGCGCCGTGCGTCATGCAGCCGGCCGCCGCGATTGCCCATCAGCAATCCGCGCGCGGGGGCGATTGTCAGTTCGCCGAAAGGCGTGACCCGGTTCTGCAGTGGCATGTGCGCCAAGCATTCACTATTCACAGTCCCAATGCAAAAGCCCCGGCCGCCGCCGCCACGCCGGCCGCGACGGCGGCGAAATCCTTTCGCCACAGATACATGGTGCCCGCCGCGGCCCCCATCGCCAGCACCGCGCGCAAACCGCCCTGCACCAGGATCGGCGCGATGGTCGCCGCGATCACCGCGCCGGGCAGCGCATTCAACATGCGGCGCAGCCGCGGGCCGATGGTGACGCGGCCGATCAGCCAGTAGCCGCCGGCGCGGGTCAGGTAGACGGCGGCGCTCATGGCCGCGAGAAGTGCGATGAAACCGACGGGATCGCTCTCAATCATCGGTGAAAGCTCCGGCGATGCAGCCGGCCAGCGCGCCTGCGACGACATACCAGTAACCGCCGAACAGCATATAGACGACGACCGCGGCGGTGCCGCCGACGATCCAGCTCAGCGAGCGGCGTGGGCCTTTCCACATCGGCACCAGCATGGCGACGAAGAAAGCCGGCACCACCATGTCGAGACCGAAGCGGCGCGGGTCGCCGGCGGCCGCGCCCAACCAAAAACCCGGGATGGTCGCCAGCACCCAGACGATGTACATGATCGCGCAGGTGCCAACCAGGAAGTTCGGATCGCGTCCGCCATTGGCGTGATAGCGCAGCGACAAGAGCCAGTTCGGTTCGCCGAGCAGATAGAGCGCCGGATAGACCTTGTAGGCCGGCGACGTATGCAGCAGCGGCCGCAAGGTGGTGCCGATCAGCACGTAACGCAGATTGACGAGAAGCGTGATGGCGACGATGCCGACGCCGGCCGACAGCGTGATCTGCGACGGCCAGGTTTCCAAGACGACCATTTGCGTCAACCCGGCATAGACCGTGCCGGTCATCAGCAGCGCATCGGCGAGCGACAGGCCCTTGCGCGCCGCGACGATGCCGTAGGCCATCGCGAAGGCCGCCAGCCCCGGCAGGATCGGCAGCGCCGCCACGGCGCCCTCGCGGAACGCGGCGAAGGTCCAGCGCGGTGCGGATGGCTTTTCGATTTCGCTATCCATGACCGTCCAAAAATCCGTCACCCTGAGGTGCCCGGCGCAGCCGGGCCTCGAAGGGCGACGGCCCGCAAGTCCGATGGCCGTCCATCCTTCGAGGCTCGCGTGTAAAAACACGCTCGCACCTCAGGATGACGGAGACAGGTTCGCTTAACTCAGCCGCGGCAGATGGGGAAGCCACAAAAACAAACGCCCGCCATGCGGCGGGCGTTTTAGATCATTGCCGAGCGGGCTTTAGCCCTGCGGGGCCGGCGCAACGTCGCCGGTCGGCGCGTCGGGATTCTTGCGCTGCTTGCCAGCCGGCGGCACGGCCGACGAACGCGGCGTCACCGGCTCGATCACCACTTCGCGGTTCGGGCGGATGCCGTTGATGAGATCCTTGATCTCGTCGCCGGTCAGCGTTTCGAATTCCAGCAGGCCGCGCGCCAGCACTTCGAGATCGGCGCGCTTCTCAGTGAGGATGACGCGGGCTTCTTCCAAGCCGGTTTCGACCAGCTTGCGCACTTCCGAGTCAATCTTGCGGTTGGTCTCTTCCGAAACGCTCTGCTGGCGCGACACCTGATAGCCGAGGAACACTTCGTCGCCATTGTCGCCATAGGCCACCGGCCCGAGCGCATCGGACAGGCCCCAGCGCGTCACCATCATGCGGGCGAGCTTGGTGCCCTGTTCGATGTCGGAGGCGGCGCCCGAGGTCACCTTCTCCTTGCCGAACACCAACTCTTCCGCAACGCGGCCGGCCATGATGATGGCGAGGCGCGAGGTCATCTGCTCGAGCGACATCGACAGCTTGTCGCGCTCCGGCAACTGCATGACCATGCCGAGCGCGCGGCCGCGCGGAATGATGGTCGCCTTGTGCACCGGATCGGTCGCCTTGACGTTGAGCGCGACGAGCGCGTGGCCGCCTTCGTGATAGGCGGTCAGCATCTTCTCTTCGTCGGTCATGACCAGCGACTTGCGCTCGGCGCCCATCATCACCTTGTCCTTGGCGTCCTCGAATTCGGCCTGCATGACCATGCGCTTGTTGCGGCGCGCGGCCATCAGGGCGGCTTCGTTGACGAGGTTGGCAAGATCGGCGCCGGAGAAGCCCGGCGTTCCGCGCGCGATGGTCTTGAGGTTGACGTCCGGCGCCAGCGGCACCTTCTTGACGTGGACCTTCAAAATGTTTTCGCGGCCGACGACATCCGGATTCGGCACCACGACCTGACGATCGAAACGGCCCGGACGCAGCAGCGCCGGATCGAGCACGTCGGGACGGTTGGTGGCGGCGATCAGGATGATGCCTTCATTGGCTTCGAAGCCGTCCATCTCGACCAGCAACTGGTTGAGTGTCTGCTCGCGTTCGTCGTTGCCGCCGCCCATGCCGGCGCCGCGATGACGGCCAACGGCGTCGATTTCGTCGATGAAGATGATGCACGGTGCGTTCTTCTTGGCCTGCTCGAACATGTCGCGGACGCGGCTCGCGCCGACGCCGACGAACATTTCGACGAAGTCCGAACCGGAAATAGTGAAGAACGGCACGTTGGCTTCGCCCGCGACCGCGCGCGCGATCAGGGTCTTGCCGGTGCCCGGAGGGCCGACCAGCAGCACGCCGCGCGGAATGCGTCCGCCGAGGCGCTGGAATTTGCCCGGGTCGCGCAGGAACTCGACGATCTCGGTCAGGTCGCTTTTGGCTTCATCGACACCGGCGACGTCGTCAAACGTCACGCGGCCATGCGACTCGGTCAAGAGCTTGGCGCGCGATTTGCCGAAGCCCATCGCCTTGCCGGCGCCGCCCTGCATTTGCCGCGACAGGAAGACCCAGACGCCGATCAGCGCGATGAACGGCAGCCACGACACGAGCAGCGACACGAACCACGGCACATTGTCGGTCAGCGGCCGCGCGGTGATCGCCACGCCTTTATTGTAGAGCTTCTGCACCAGGCCCGGATCGTTCGGCGCATAGGTCTGGAATGCGGTGCCGTTGACGAAGGTGCCGTGAATTTCCGGCCCCTGGATCAAAACGTCGCGGACCCGGCCGGCATCGACTTCCGACAGCAGTTGCGAGAAGGAAATGTCCTGCGCGGCAGTGCGCTGGCTCGGGTTCTGAAACAGCGTGAACAGAGCAAGCAGCAGCAGTACGATAATCACCCAAAGGGCGAAATTGCGCAGATTGGCATTCATGGAGCGTTCCTACTCCGCGGCGCATGGCGCCAGCGGCCCTTGTCTGTTCGCGTGATTTGCCGATTAGCTCGGGGTCGTGTGGTCCATCCCGAAACCAATGTAGGCACCGCAAGCCCGCATGGAAAGGGCTCGAATCCGGGATATCCTAGCGCGTTTTGCGGGGCTTGGCGCGGGGCGGTCGGCCTTTGGTTAAGGCTTTTGGCCGGGTCGCGCGGCGCGCCGGCGCCCGCTCGACGACGATTTTACCGCCAATAACGTCGCCGGTCAGCGTCACAATCGCCCCGGCGAGGCTGCGGCGGAACGGTTTGCCCGTTTTTTTGGCAAAATCCAGGGCTGATTTCAGCGCCTCCAGCTTGGCCAATTCGACCGGGCCTTCATCGCCCACGGCGTCGATCGCCCGGCCGAGCAGGCGCAGGGCGATTTCGTCGGGCGCGAAACCAAATTTGGCGCCGTCGTAGGCCACGGTCCCCGGCCTGGATTTGACGCTCAGCGTGTCCGCCGCCTCTCCGCTCATCGCCACCAGAGCGGCCTCGGCCCGGCGAAGCCGCCGCGCTAGCAACGCCAGGCGACCGGCATCGAGCCCCTCCCCGGCCAATTGCGGCATCAGCCCGCGCAGCCGGGCGCGGGTGAATTTAGCGTCGCGGTTGGTCGGATCGTCGGCAAACGGGGTGTTCGCGGCCTGAAGCGTGGCGATCAGCCGCGCTTTCGGGATATCGAGCAAGGGGCGCAAGAGGAGGATGTCATTGCCTGCTTCTTCTTTACCTCCCCCTTCAGGGGAGGGATAAGAAAGCAAAGACGTTCGCGCCATCGCCGAAAGCCCGGTCAGGCCGCTGCCGCGCAGAAGACGGATGAGCACCGTCTCGGCCTGATCGTCGAGCGTATGCGCGGTCAGGACATGCAACGCACTTAGCCTTCGCGCCGCCTCGCCGAGCAAGCGATAGCGCGCGTGACGCGCCGCCTGCGGCAATCCGGTTTTCGGCTTCTTGCCGGTCCAGCGCAGCGTGCGGTGCACGATGCCGAGCTTTTTCGCGAGCCGCGCGACGTCCAACGCTTCGCGTTTCGATTCAGGCCGCAGTCCATGATCGATAGTGACGGCGGTCAGCACCGGCCCGCTCTGGCGAGCGGCGCGCCAGCGCGCGGCCAGCACCATCAGCGCGGTCGAGTCCGGCCCGCCGGACACGGCGAGAACCAGAGCTTTCGCATCGGTCAGGTCGGAGAACAGCGCATCGGCTTCCGCCGCGCTAATAACTGAGGTGTGCGGGGGCATGATCCATCATGCCCCGGCGCTCAGCATTTCGCACGCTTGATTTCCTGCTCGACGCCACGCTTCACGCTGGCGGAGGCTTTCGGATATTTGCGGCCGACTTCGCTCAACGTCGCGCAGGCGGCTTCCTTCTGATTGAGCGCCGCCAGCGACTGGCCGAGGCGCAGCAATGAATCCGGCGCCTTGCCCGCGCGCTCATGCTTGGTGGACACCGCGAGGAAAGACTCGGCCGCGTCGCGATAGCGCTGGCGCTGATACAGGCTTTCGCCCAGCCAATATTGCGCATCGGGCTGCAAACGCTCGTTCGGATGTTTTTTCAGGAAATCGCGAAAGGCCTGTTCGGCCAAAGCGTAATCCTTGCGCAACATATAGCCGTAGGCCAGGTCGTATTCGTCCTGCGGCGAGGACGACGGCGGCAGCGTCGCCAGCGCGCCTTGCGGCGGCGTGGCGGCGCGCGGCGGCGGCGCATTGGTCGGGGCGGCAATCGGCGCCGACGCCATGGTCGCGGCGGCGCGCGCATTATTCATGGCCTGCTCCGGCGCGACGATCGACGGCTGCACGGGCTGATTGCCGGACAAGGTCGAAAGATCGAGCGGCGCACCGGCGTCGCGTCCGCCCGGCGCACCGATCGGCGGTTCGTTGGCAACGGCAGTACCGTTAGACGACAGGCTGCCGAGCATGCGCGGCGCGCCGGGCGCTTCCGGCTGCTGCGAAGGATCAAACACGTCGGAGCGGCGGCCCGAAGGACCGGCCGGCGCCACCGGGATCTGCCCGGCCGGCGGGGCCGCGCGCGGCGGCAAGGCCGGGGTCGCGCCGACCATTGGCTGTTGCGGCGGCGCATTGCCGCCCATTTGCGACAGGCCGCGCACCTGCTGCTCGAGCTGCTGGTTGCGGTACTGCAATTGCTCGATGGTGCCGGTCAACTGGCGCAGCGCGTTCTCCAGCCGGTCGAGCCGCACGGTGAGTTCGGCCGGATCGCTTGGATCGACTTGCTGCGGCACGCCGCCGCCGCGGCCCTGTTGCGCCGGCGCGTTCTGCCCTTCGCCGCGCGAGAACAGATTGTCGAGGAAGCCCGGTCCGCGATCCTGCGCCAGAGCCGCGCCGCACATGGCAATCACCGCAACCGCGCCGAAGAGCGCTCCGTAGAGAGATGAAAAACGACGTGTCATAAGAGGTTTTGTCCGGTTGCCGCCTACCCGAAGTCAGATCTATCCGACTTCGGCACTTTTAAATGCCCAACTCGGGTATACCCGAGTTGGGTTAGGCGGGACATCGCTAGCATAAGATCGCCAGTGTCGGAATTGTGACTGAACATACGCTCAAAAGCGAAATGCCCGACCTGTTGGCCGGGCATAACGGTCTCATTTTACTTGAAAGTCGATCACGAACCCGCGTTGAGCACCGTGACCGCGCGGCGGTTCTGCGACCAGCACGAAATGTCGTTACAGACCGCGACCGGGCGCTCCTTGCCGTAGGAGATGGTCTTGATGCGAGCGGCCTGGATGCCGCGCGAAATCAGATAGTCGCGGGTCGACTGGGCGCGGCGGGCGCCGAGCGCGATATTGTATTCGCGCGTGCCGCGTTCGTCGGCGTGGCCTTCGATGGTGAAAGAGTACTGGCTGTAATTGGTCAGCCACTGCGCCTGCTTGTCGAGCGTGGCGCGGCCGAGCGCGGTCAGTTCGGTCTGGTCGGTTTCGAAGAACACGCGATCGCCGACATTGACGACGAAGTCCTGCTGGCTGCCCGGCGTCGATGCCGAACCGGCGCCGCCGGCTCCGCCCGCATTGTCCGCCGCCTGATTGGCACACGCCGAGATTGCCAATGCCGTGGCGAGCACCGCGACAAGGCGCGCGCTACGCAGAATTTTCCCGATCTCGATCATCTGTCACTCCATCCTCGCGCACCGATTTTGAAACCTGCGCGCCACATAGCCATCAAGGGCATTGGCTTTCGCCACAGCCCTCACGTTTACCAGCGCCTTGGTTAAGCGAACCTTCCATCAACCTTGATGGAACCTTGCGAAAGCCCGTTAAAGGCCGCGCACCCGGTTAATCCGCGCCTCATGGTTAAGAGCGGGTGAATACGGCGGAGGTGCGACCTTGGCCGCGCGTTACGACAATAAAGGCGACCATGCTGGGTCGGAGGCCAAGGCCGGCGTCGGAACCTTCAGTTCATTCCGGCCAGTGATGTCGATGGTATAAAGCGACGGGCCCGCGCCCTGCTCGCGGAAGAACATCAGCACGCGGCCGTTCGGCGCAAACGTCGGGCCCTCGTTGTGAAAGCCCGATGTCAGCAGGCGCTCGCCCGAGCCGTCCGGCTTGAGCACGCCGATCGAGAACTGGCCGCGCGACTGGCCGGTGAAGGCGATGAAATCGCCGCGCGGCGACCAGACCGGCGTCGAGTGATTGCCTTCGCCGAACGAGATGCGCTGCGCCGGTCCCCCGGTCGCCGCCATCACATAGATCTGCTGGCTGCCGCCGCGGTCGCTTTCGAAGCAGATGTACCTGCCGTCCGGCGAATAGCACGGGCCGGTGTCGATCGCCGGCGTATCGGTGAGCCGCGTCGTCTGCTTCGAGCGCAGATCCATCACGAACAGGTTCGAATTCGGACCCTGCTGCAAACTCATGATGACGCGCTGGCCGTCCGACGAGAACCGCGGCGCAAAGGTCATGCCGGGGAAATTGCCGACAATTTCGCGCTGGCCGGTTTCGATGTTGAGGAGATAGACGCGCGGATCGGCCTGCCCATAGGACATATAGGTGATCTCTTGCGTCGATGGATTGAAGCGCGGCGTCAGCACCAGATCGTCGCCGCGCGTCAGATAGCGCGTGCCGGCGCCGTCCTGATCCATGATGGCGAGGCGCTTGATGCGCCGCTCCTTCGGCCCGGTCTCGTCGACGAAGACGATGCGGCTGTCGAAATAGCCCTTCTCGCCGGTCAGCGTCTGGTAGATCGCGTCCGAAATGATGTGCGCAATGCGCCGCGCATTGTCGGGCGTGGTGAAATACTGCTTGCCGTCGAGCTGCTGCCCGGCGAACACGTCCCACAGACGGAATTCAGCTTTCAGCCGTCCGTCGGCCTGCCGCGTCATGCGGCCGGTCACCAGCGCCTGCGCGTTGATGACGCGCCAGTCGGGAAAACGCGGCACCGCGTCGGAATTGGTGATCTTCTCGGTGAAGGCGGCCGGATTGATCGGCGCGAACAGCCCGCTGCGTTGCAGGTTGCTGGTGATGATCGCGGTGACGTTGCGCGCGATTTCCGTCTCAGCCGGCGAGCCGGCGACGAATTCCGGCAGCGCGATCGGCATCGGCTGCGGATTGCCTTGCGTGATCTCGACGCGCAAGGCGGCACCGGCCTTGCGCGGCATCAGGATCGGCAATGTACCGGCGAGAGCGCCGGCGCCGGCGCCGACCAGAAGCCGGCGGCGATTAAAAACCAATTTGTTGCTGATCATTATCGTCTCACCGGGAGGTCGCTGTACATTTTGCTGCTGTCGAAAACGAAATCGATTTCCTGCCACGTCTCGTAGGTCTGCGGACGCAGCATCGTATAAGGCTGACCGACCAGAACCGCGCGCACGGCGCTGTCGCGCATGGCGTTGAAGACCGGGCCATTGCCGCTGGTGATCACCTGCGGACCGGTCGCCAACGTGCCGTCACGCTTGAAACGAATGCGGATCACGATCTGGACCTGGCTGGCGTCCTGCGCGCCGGCCGGCGGATTCCACAGCGCGTAAAGCCGGGCGCGCAGCGCGTCGATCTCCGATTGCGACAGTTGCGCGGCGGCGCCGGAAGCAGCGCCCATGTTCGGCGTCGAATTGATTTCGGCGCCGGCGATGGAGTTGCGGGTCGGATCGCGCTTGTCGAGCAAGGCCGCGATCTTGTCCGGGTTGAACTCGGGCTGCTTCTGCGGCGGCTTCGGCGGCGGCGGCTTGCGCGGCGGCATCGGCGTCGGATTGGCGGATTCCGCCATCTTCTCCGGCGGCTTTTCCTGGGGTTTAAGCTTTTCGGCGATCGGGTCCGGCGGCGGCGCTTCCAGCTTCGCCTCCTTGTTCGGCGCGACTTCCCGTTTCTCGTCGATTTTCGGCTTGACCTCTTCGACCGGCTTCGGTCGCTCCTCGGCTATCTTCTCGACCATTGGCTTGGGCGGCTCTATCGGCTTCGGCGCGTCTTTCTGGCCCTTGGTCAGTTCGGAGAATTGCTTTTCGCTGACGATATCGACCGGCAGCGATTCAGCCGGCGTGGTCTCGAACGGCTTGCTTGAAAACGACAGAGTCGCCCAGGCCAGCACCAGAACGTGCAGCCCGGTCGAAATCGCCGATGCCGTCTTGATCTGCATTATCTCGCTTTTGTGCCCGTATCGTATTCGGTGACCAACGCAACCTTGCTGAAACCGGCTCCGGAAAGCCGGCCCATCACCGCCATCACCGCGCCGTAGTTCACGTTCTTGTCGCCGCGCACAAAGATGCGCGCGTCATTGCCGCCGCGCGTCTCGGCGATGGCCTTCAGCTTCACCACCAGGTCCTCGACGCCGATTTCGTCATTTTGCAGGAACACCTTGCCCTTGTCGTTGACCGACAAGGTCAGCGGTTCCTTGTCCTGGTCGATGGACTTGGCCTGGCTCTGCGGCAGGTCGATCGGCACGCCGACGGTCAGAAGCGGCGCCGACACCATGAAGATGATCAACAGCACCAGCATCACGTCCACCATCGGCGTGACGTTGATCTCGCTCATCACCCGCTGGCGCGCCCGCCTTCTGCCGCCGCCACTCATCGGTGTTCCGGCATTCGCCGCCATAATTTATTTCCTTTCGCGGACTTACCCGCGCTCGTCGATCTGCCGCGACAGGATCGCGGCGAATTCGTCGGCGAAGCCTTCCAGCCGCTGCGCCTGCTTGTTCACCTCGCCGGCGAACTTATTGTAGAAAATTGTCGCCGGAATGGCAGCGACAAGACCGATGGCCGTTGCAAAAAGCGCCTCGGCGATGCCGGGCGCCACCACCGCCAAAGACGTGTTTTTCGACGCCGCGATCGACTGGAACGAGGTCATGATGCCCCAGACCGTGCCGAAAAGACCGACAAAGGGGCCGGCCGAGCCGATGGTGGCCAGCACCAGCAGACGGCGTTCGAGCCGTTCGATCTCGCGGGCGATGGTGACCTGCATCACCTTCTCGATCCGCATTTGCAGGCCGGCGAAGGATTTCTGCGGCGAGCCCTCGAAGCTGCGCTTCCATTCCCGCATCGCGGCGACAAAAAGTGCCGCCATCGAGTGGTTCGGCTTCGACGACAGCGAGCGATACAGTTCCTCCAGCGACTGGCCGGACCAGAACGCGGTCTCGAACCGGTCCATGGATTTGCGCGAGCGCGTGTAGAGCACGGTCTTGTCGATGGCGATGGCCCAGACCCACACCGAACAGACCATCAGCCCGATCATCACAAACTTGACGACCCAGTGGGCGTGCCAGAACAGCGTGAACAGCGAGAGGTCCGATGATGTGAGCGGGAGCACCGACTGTGCCACATCGGCAGGGTTCATGGGGCACGTCCTTTGCGCTGTCCGGTCGGGGCCGGCACGGCGTAGATCAAAAAAATGGCGCGTTCGGCAGACCGAACGGAATTCCCGCTAAACTTGGCCAAATGAGGGCGCAAACGCTGGCAAGCGCCCGGCAATGACCCGTATTCGCCCCTTAAACAGCGCTGATTATGGTTAAGGATTGGTTAGCGGCGCCCCGCTCGGCAGCAGTCAAAAACACAACGGCCGCCGCCTTGGGGAAGGCGACGGCCGTCTCACGCAGATTGGACGATAAGAACGTTCAGCTCTGCTGCGGGGGGCTTTCCTGCTCCGGGCGGTTACGCCGCTCGGCCATGAAGGCGTCGAACTCGGTCTTGTCCTTGGCGAAACGCAGCCGCTCAAGGAAGTCCTTGAACTCGCGCTGCTCGTCTTCGAGCCGGCGCAGGGTCTCGGTGCGGTAATCGTCGAAAGCGCGATTGCCGCTGGACGGCGCGCTCGACCACGAGCCCGGATTGCCGCCGCTCATCTTGCCGCGCATCCAGTCCATCTTCGACTGCATGCGTTCCATCTTGTGCTGCCAGCGGTCAGGACCGCCACGGAATCCGCATCCCATTCTTCCACTCCCAATTGTAAAGGCCAGAACTGCCAGGCCCACCGGCCACCAGGCCATGAACCCAAGGACGGTCAGGGCAATCCAGGCGGGCTTGCCGAATTCGTCGAGCTTCGCGGTGATTGGCATTTGTCAGCCTCGTGTGAATGTAAATAACATTTACATTAATAAGATAGCAGCAGCGCGATGTCAACACCCTTCACATCGGATAGTTCAACGTAAGGAGTGCCGCCCGGTTTGCGAGGGGCGCGACGCTTCAGCGCGCCGCCGCCGGCTGTTCGGCCGGCTTCGCCGTCGTTGCCGCTGCGGTCCAATGCGCGCCGATGCGCGGCAGACTGAGTTCGATCCAGTCGGCCAATACCCGCACCTTTTCCGCCGCTTCGCGGCCGAGCGGCGTCAGGCTGTATTCGACATGTGGCGGCACCACCGGAAACGCCACGCGAGCAACCATGCCGTCCGCCTCCAGCGAGTGCAGGGTCTGCGCGAGCATCCGCTCGCTCACCCCGCCAATCGCCCGGCGCAACGCGCTGAACCGGTGCATCCGCTTTTCGAGCACGATCAGGACCAGCACGCCCCAGCGGCTGGTGAGTTGCTTCAGCACCTCACGGGACGGGCAATTCGTCGCCAGGAGGTCGCCCCGTTCAATCTGTTCCGAGAGCGAAACACTGACGTCCGTATCCGAAATCGTCCCTGACATTGGCTTTCACTTCCCATCCCAAGCGCCGAGCGCCCTTCTTGATACTAACATTACTGTATGTACTTACTATAAGTAATCAAGAGGTCTAAGTGGGTGCTATCGAACACCCACAGGAGAACTCACCATGACAATCGGCATTACAGGCGCCACCGGCCAGCTCGGCCGGCTGGTCATCGAACAGCTCAAGACCAAGATCCCTGCCGGCGACATCGTCGCGCTGGTGCGCAGCCCCGCCAAAGCCGCCAGTCTCGGCGTAGCCGCACGCGAAGCCGACTATACCAAGCCCGAAACGCTGGCGAAGGCCCTGCCCGGCATCGACACGTTGATGCTGATCTCGTCGAGCGAGATCGGTCAGCGCGAGGTCCAGCACCGCGCCATCATCGACGCCGCCAAAAAGGCCGGCGTGAAACGGATCGTCTACACCAGCATTCTCGACGCCGATAAATCGATCATCGATCTTGCCGCCGAACATCGCGCCACCGAAGCGGCGCTGAAGGCGTCCGGCATTCCGCTGACACTGCTGCGCAACGGCTGGTACACCGAGAACTTCGCCAATTCGATCGCCGGCGCGGTGGCAGCCGGCACGCTCTACGGCAGCGCCGGCGACGGCAAAATCTCGGCGGCCCCGCGCGCCGACTACGCCGCGGCAATCGTCGCGGTGCTGACCGGCAAAGGCCATGAAGGCAAAACCTACGAGCTTGCCGGCGACAACGCCTTCACGCTCGGTGATCTCGCCGCCGAGATCTCGCGCCAGAGCGGCAAGGCGATTCCCTACAAGAATATCCCGGAGGCCGATTACGCCGCCGCGCTCGCCAGCCACGGCGTGCCCGAGGGCTTCGCCAAGTTGATTGCCGGCTGGGACGTCGCGACGTCGAAGGGCGCCCTGTTCACCACCAGCCGCGACCTGTCGATGCTGATCGGCCGGCCGACGACGCCATTGGCCGATGGCGTGAAGGCCGCGCTCAAGGCGTAGTGGCTATCGGCCTGACGTCGATCCCGGCGTCAGGCCGAGTCCGCGCAGGTAAATCAGCATCGCCGCTTCCAGGAGCTCCTCCGGCGGCATCGGCAGCGCGCGGCGCGCCGCGTCGCCGCGGCCGAACAGCGAAGCGATGCCGTGCGTCATCGACCAGACGTGCAGCGCCACCATCAAGGCCGGCGGCCTGCCCTGCGCCGGCATTAGCGCCACCAGTTTCTCCGCCGCGCCGCGCAGCACGGCGAAGGCGGCTTCGCTGGCGGCGCGCAATTGCGGATCGGTATCGAGCGAAACGCCGGCCTCGAACATCGCCGAGTAATAGGCCGGCTGCTGCCTGGCGAAATCGAGATAAGCGCGCCCGAGCCGGTCGAAGGCGGCCATTAATTCCGGCCGACCTTCGTTCCAGGCTTTAGTCAAGGCCGCGCTGAACAATTCGAAGCCACGGCGGGCGACGTCGGCGATGAGTTCATCGCGGTCGCGGAAGTGCCGGTACGGCGCCGCCGGACTGACGCCGGCCCAGCGCGCGGCATCGGCGAAGGTAAAGCCGGCCGGGCCTTTTTCGGCAATCAGCTCGAGCGCGGCGCGCACCAGGGCTTCCTTCAGATTGCCATGGTGATAGCCGCGCGGACCCGCCGGCCCGGCTGGATTGTCCCGATCGCCCTTGGTCCATCTCATGCGCGCACTGGCTTCGTGGCCTTCATGTGAAGGGGCTTTACATGAGTCCGGACGAGATAGCGAGAGCCTAGATCAGCGACGCGCTTCCAGAGGCAAGGCGTCAAACAAAGTCGGTCCGCCCGGCTGGGGCGCCCTCGATGGTCAGCAACTTGAGTTTCGTCGTCACGCCGCCTGGCGCGGAAAAGCCGCCGGTCTTGCCGGAGGCCGCGAGCACGCGGTGGCACGGCATCACGATCGGGCAGCGGTTCTCGCCCATCGCCTGGCCGACCGCGCGGGCCAGCGCCTTGTCGCCGAGACGTTCGGCGATTTCGCCGTAGGTCATGGTCTGGCCCGGCGGCACTTTCCGCACAATCGCATAGACGCGCTTGTTGAATTCCGGAACGCCATCATCGTCGATGGCCACGTCGACGAGATCGCGGCGCTCGCCACGTAGCAGAGCGCATATGCCGTCGATGACACTTTGAATTTCCTGTGTCGGCGCCGTCTCCTGCGCCGCCGGAAACCTTTTCATCATGCGCGCCCGCGTTGCCGTTTCGTTAGCCTCCGGGATCTGCACGCCCAACAGGCCGCCCTGGCCCCAGACGATGGCGCAATGACCGATAGCCGTGTCGAAGATCGCTAGGTTCTGTTCGGGCATGATGCTGACACTCTAGCACCGCGCGTCACGACGCGCCGCCCGTTTCCTGATCGGCTTTCATGGCGATACGCAACGGCTTCGGGATCGGCCGCGCCCGGCCACCGGACACAAATGCGACCTGCACATGCGCTTCGACCAACAAATCTTCGCCGCGCATCACCTTCTGGTGCAAAGTGATCGACGCGCCTTTGACCTCTTCGGGCGCGGTGACGATTTCGAGCACGTCGTCCATATGCGCCGGCTTCCTGAACGATATGTCCATGTGGCGCACGACGAAGGCAAAGCCGGGCGCTTCCTTCTCCGCCTGTTCGAACATGGCGCGATGGTCGGCGCCGAGCAGCCGCAGATAATTGGTCCGCCCGCGTTCCATGAAACGCAGATAGCTGGCGTGATAGACGACGCCGGAAAAATCCGTGTCCTCGTAATAGACCCGCACCATTTGCCGGTGCAGGCCGTCGCCGAGAATGCCGTCGATGGAATTCATGAGCTCAACGTTCGCTTGTCGATAAACTGCTGCGCCATTTCGAGAAATATTCTCACTAACGCGAGTTGGGCCAAGGCGAAGAGCAATGGTGGCAGCAAGGTGAAATAATAATACAGGCTCATCGATGCATAGGATTGATCGGTGACAAACAAAAAGACGCTGTACTGCAACAGATGCAGCACCGCGGCGGCAAGGTAGAGATACCAAATAATCAAAAGCGCTTTGCGCGTGAAGACCGGACGCAGCGACAGAAATTCGATCAGCATCTTCATCGGCGGCTCCATTTCGCTTCTAGGGCCTAGGTATCGTCGTCCTGCCCAAACAACCCGAACTGGCTGGCGTCGCGCTGCGGTTCCTTCATGCCGAGATGGGCGAAGGCCTGCGGCGTCAGCAGACGGCCGCGCGGCGTTCGCTGGAGGAAGCCTTTCTGAATCAAGTATGGCTCGATGATATCTTCGAGCGCATCGCGCGGCTCGGACAGGCCCGCCGCAATGGTCTCTACGCCGACCGGGCCGCCGGCATAGTTCTCCGCGATCATGCGCAGATAGCGCCGGTCCATCGCATCCAAGCCGCTGGCGTCGACTTCCAAAGCCTGCAAGGCCTTGTCGGCAATCTTGCGATCGACCGCCTTGTCGCCATCGACATGCGCGAAATCGCGCACGCGGCGTAAAAGCCGCCCGGCGATCCGCGGCGTGCCGCGCGAGCGCTTGGCGATTTCGTTGGCGCCGTCCGGCGTCATGCCGATGCCAAGGACGCGGGCGCCGCGCGACACGATCAGCTCCAGTTCGGCCTCGGTATAGAAATTCAGCCGCACCGGAATGCCGAAGCGGTCCCGCAGCGGATTGGTGAGCAACCCGGCGCGCGTTGTCGCACCGACAAGCGTGAACGGCGACAGATCGATCTTGACCGAGCGTGCCGCCGGCCCCTCGCCGATGATCAAATCGAGCTGGAAGTCCTCCATCGCCGGATAGAGAATTTCCTCGACCTGCGGGCTGAGCCGATGGATTTCATCAATGAACAGCACGTCGCGCGGTTCGAGATTAGTCAAGAGCGCGGCGAGATCGCCGGCCTTGGCGATGACAGGCCCCGAGGTGGCACGGAAGTTGACGCCGAGTTCGCGCGCCACAATCTGCGCCAGCGTCGTCTTGCCCAAACCGGGCGGGCCGACGAACAGCACATGGTCGAGCGCTTCCTGCCGCGCCTTGGCCGCCTCGATGAACACGCTCAGGTTCGCTCGCGCCTTCTCCTGGCCGATGAATTCCGAAAGTTTCTGCGGGCGTAGCGACGCATCGACGTCATCATCGCGCTTGTCGCCAGCGATCAGGCGCGGGTTTGAACTCACGTCATGCCCCGGCGGTATTTGTTCGGCAGCAGCTCACCGATATTCGTCACCGTCGGCCCGTTGTTGCCGTCCGGCACAATGACACGCGCCTTGGCGTCGTAATCGTGAATGAGTTCGCGGCAGGCGCCGCATGGCGACACGACGGCGATATCGCCTGTCTCGCCGGGCTTCGGGTGGCGCACGGCAACGATGGTGTCGATGCCCTGGTCGCCCTTCGCGGTCAGCGCGGTGCCGATGCAGATCGCCTCGGCGCAGACTGCGCCGCGCCCGACATAGGCGTCGAGATTGACGCCGGTGACGACGCGGCCGTCGCGCGTGCGCATCGCCGCGCCGACTTCCTGCCAGTCGTTTCGATAGCGCTGCTTGATCGCCGCGGTCGCGGCGTCGATCAACTCTTGATCCTTGTCGGTCAACTTGCTCATTTAGCCAACTCTTTGAGACCCTGCCGGATCAATGTCTGCACATCGGCGCCGTCACCGACTTCGCGCGCCGCTGCCGCAATCGCCGAGGCCGCCTGCGGCTGGGCATAGCCGAGATTGACCAGCGCCGACACCGCATCCATCACCGGCCGCGGCGCGCGCTTCTCGTCGAGCGCGCCGGCCAGATGCGCGGCGCCGGCATCGATGTCCGCGAAGGCCGGCACCTTGTCCTTCAGTTCCGTCACGATGCGCTCCGCGACTTTCGCGCCGACGCCCGGGGAACGCGACACCGCCGCTTTGTCGCGCATCGAAATCGCCGTCGCCAGTTCGCCGATTTTCAAAGTAGACAGCACCGACAAGGCCACCTTGGCGCCGACGCCCTGCACCGTCTGCAACAGGCGGAACCATTCACGTTCGCTATCACTGGCAAAGCCGAAGAGCTTGATCTGGTCTTCGCGCACGTAAGTTTCAATGGAGAGCGTCGCGGCTTCGCCGGGATGCGGCAGCATCGACAATGTGCGCGCCGAGCAATGCACCTGATACCCGACGCCGTTGACATCGAGGATCAGGAAATCGGTGCCGAGTGAATCGACGATGCCTTTGAGCTTGCCGATCATTGCGCCATCACCTTCAGCACGACACTCGCCCGATGATGCGCGTGGCAAATGGCAATGGCCAGCGCGTCTGCGGCGTCTTCCGATTGCGGATCGGCCTTCGGCAGCAGCACGCCGATCATCATCCGGATTTGCGCCTTCTCGGCGTGGCCCGCGCCGACCACCGTCTTCTTCACCAGATTGGGCGCATATTCGGCGACCGTCAGTCCGGCGCGCGCCGGCACCAGCATGGCGATGCCGCGCGCCTGCCCGAGCTTCAGGGTCGAGGCGCCGTTGCCGTTGATGAACGTATTCTCCACCGCCGCCTCATGCGGCGCGTACTGCTCGATCACCGCGATCAATCCGTCGTGGATCGCCACCAGCCGCGCCCCCAAGGCCGCGCGCTCGCTGGTTTCCACCGAGCCGCAAGCCACATGAATGAGCCTGTTGCCGTCGCTTTCGATTAGCCCCCAGCCGGTACGGCGGAGGCCCGGATCGATGCCGAGAATGCGAATCGCCCGAGTGCCCATGCCCTGTTGATAGCCCCAGGCGCCGGGGCCTGCTAGAGAGGCCGCCCGCCGGGACTTAAAGCCATGTTCACCCTGCCACTTTGGTCAGCTTTTGCCGACGCCGCCGCCGATCCGCGCTTTGTCTATGCCCTCGGCATCGCCATTGTGGCCGGACTGGTGCGCGGCTTTTCGGGCTTCGGCTCGGCGCTCATCTATATGCCGCTGATTTCCGCGATCTACTCGCCGGCCGTAGCCGCGGCGACCATCCTGCTGATCGATTCGCTGTGCGGCCTGCCCTTCGCCATTCATGCCTGGCCGAACGCCAACCGGCGTGAGTTACTGCCGGTGTCGATCGGCGCCGTTGTCGGAGTTCCGCTCGGCGTCATGGCGCTGCTTTACATCGACCCGCTGACATTGCGCTGGTTCATCGCCGTTTTAGTGCTCGCCGCGGTGGCGGCATTGGCCGCCGGCTGGCGCTATCACGGCAAGCCGACGCTGCCGGCCTCGCTCGGCGTCGGCGCTCTATCCGGTTTCGGCGCCGGCGCGGTGCAGATCGGCGCGCCGCCGCTTCTGGTGTTCTGGCTGGGCGGAAAGAACAGCGCGACCACGGTGCGCGCCAACATCATGGTTTATTTCGTCGTGCAGGGCACGCTGACCTTCGTTTTGTATTTCTACAACGGTCTGTTCACCGCGCCGGTCGTCGTGCTGTCGCTGTTGTTCGGCGTGCCGTTCGCGCTGGCGATGTTCGGCGGCGCCTGGTGGTTTCACGGAAGCAGCGACGTTCTGTACCGCCGCGTCGCCTATGCGATCATCGGCTTTGCCGGACTGGTGAGCTTGCCGGTGTTCGACGGGCTGCGGTAACTCTATTCGCCGCCCATCTTCTGCATCAGCGCGTCCGACACTTCGAAATTGGCGAAGACGTTCTGCACGTCGTCGTCGTCATCGAGCGCCTGCATCAGCTTGAGCATCTTCTCGCCGGCTTCGTCCGAGAGCATCACCGTGTTCTGCGGCTTCCAGATCATCGCCGCCTTGCGCGCTTCGCCGTATTTGGCTTCCAGCGCCTTGGCGACCTCGCGCAACGTTTCGGTGGTGGTGAAAACCTGATGGCCGTTCTCGTCCGAGATCACGTCCTCGGCGCCGGCTTCAATCGCCGCTTCCAGCATGGCGTCGGCATCCGCCACCTTGGCGTCGTACTCGACGACGCCGACATGATCGAACATGAAGGCGACCGACCCGGTGGTACCGAGATTGCCGCCGGCTTTGGTGAAAGCGGAGCGCACTTCGCTGGCGGTGCGGTTGTGGTTGTCGGTCAAGGCCTCGACAATGACCGCGACCCCGCCCGGGCCGTAGCCCTCGTACCGCATCTCGTCATAACTTTCGGATTCCGAACCGCTCGCCTTCTTGATGGCGCGTTCGATATTATCCTTCGGCATATTCTCGGCACGGGCTTCCAGGATCGCGGCGCGCAGGCGCGGGTTGAACGCGGGGTCGGGCTGGCCGAGCTTGGCGGCGACGGTGATTTCCCGCGCCAGCTTGCCGAACACCTTGGAGCGGACTTTGTCCTGCTTCCCCTTGCGGTGCATGATGTTCTTGAACTGGGAATGACCGGCCATGGTTCGCTCTGCGCTATCGGTTGAAACCGGCGCGGTTATAGAGCGGGCGGGCAAGAAAATAAACTGCCCGTGGCGGGCTAGTTGGCCACCGCGACATTGCGCAACGTCGCCTCGATCCGCCGGGCCACCTTGGCGACGTTTCCGTGCACGCACGATTTGTAGCGCGCCACCGCGTCGCGATCGACCATGAAGAATTCCCGCTCCGGATAGGTCCGCCCGAACACATCGGTCAGCATGCTGCGGAATTTACCCGACACCACGCCCGGCATATGACCGGACGGTTGCTCGGCATAGGCGGCGTAATGCGCCGAGGTCAGCGCGCAGAGCAGCGGATGCAGCCGCGCCGAGTAGACCTGCTTGTGGCGCTGGATCGCCTGGATGGTGCGATCGAGTGCAATGTCTGTCCCGATCTCGGCGCCGATCTGCAAGGGCTCATCAACCGTCGCCTCGGTGAGCGGAAACTGGTCGATCAGCCAATCGCCGAGATGTTCGGCATTGCTGCGGCCGCGGCCGTACAGCATCACATCGTCTTCGTAAGGCGCGTACCACGTGTCGAGCCGGTCGACGACGCGGTCTATGGCCGGCCGCGGAATGAGTTCGCGGTACTGCGTGCCGAAAATGCCGATAGCGGATCTGGCGCGCGCCAGGATGTTCAGAATGTCGTCGCCGAGCAGAGGCTGGAACAGGCAGTTGCCGACGCCGAGCACGACCAGATCATACTGTTCGCGCGCCTGCGCCAATGTCTTGAAAGTGAGATGATGCACATTGGCGGCGCCCGGCAGCACGGCATTGATCATGTGCAGGCCGAGCCGGTCGCCGAAGCCGCCGGCATCGCTTTCCGACACCACCGCGACGTTGCACGACGCCAGCGGCGCGATGCGGTCGGCCGGCGTCAGACGAAACAGCATCTGCCGGTCGTCGACCGGCGCGGTGCGTTGAATGCGGAAGCCGTAGCGGTCGAACAATTGCGTCAGTTCGCAATAACTCAGCGCATTGGCGAAGCCCTGCGCGACGCGCTCGGGCCCGCCAAAGAGATCGGCCGGATGATAGCTCAGGATCACGTCCTGTTTGCAGAAGCGCAAATGCGTGAACAGGCTTTCCAGGTCTGCGATATTTTCAAGAACGCCGAGCATGACGACGATGTCGCATTGGGTCGCCGCATGGGTCGGGAATTCGCCGCCGGCCAGATCGCCAATCAGCGTACCCCTGCCGTGCGCGAGGCGTTCGGCCATCTCATAGCGGCAGCCGAGCGGCATCAGGTCGCGCAAGGTCTCGCCGCCGCCGCCGCCGAGATCGAGCACGCGCGCGCCGGACGGAATGAATTGCGCGGCCAGTTGCGCGCGCGGATCGATCTTCGACGCTGCGTCAGCACGGCGCGCGTCGTCGGCCATCGCAACGAGCGCAAGATTGGCATTGACGCGCAGAGCCATGGGGTCCGTCCTCAAGGCCAGAGAACGGCAGTTATGGTTAATAAATGCTTAGCGTGGCCCTATTCCCAAAAGCGCGGCCGCGCTTCTTCCAGCAAGCCGCCGAGGCGCACCGCGCCAACCTTCAAGGCCAGCCCGGTCTTGTCGTCGGTCTCGACCGCGACGCCGCACATCGTCGCCGGTCCACTCGCTGCTTCGAATTTCGCGCCGGGCAGCTTGCGCAGGAAGCGCGACAGCGGTTCGTCCTTGACCATGCCGATGACCGAGTCGAAATCGCCGGTCATGCCGGCATCGGTCATGAAGGCGGTGCCGCCGGACAGAATGCGGTGATCGGACGTTGGCACATGGGTATGCGTGCCGACCACGAGCGAGGCGCGGCCGTCGCAGAAATAACCCATCGCCTGCTTCTCGCTGGTCGCCTCGCAATGCATGTCGACGACGATGGCGTCGGCGGCGTCGCCGAGCGGACAGGCGGAAATCTCGCGCTCGACGCCGGCGAAAGGATCGTCCATCGCATCCATGTAAACGCGGCCCATCGCATTGATGACCAAAGCGCGCTTGCCGTTCTTGCAATCGACCAAAGCCGCGCCGCGGCCTGGCGTGCCTTTCGGATAATTCACCGGACGGATCAGGCGCGGCGCGCGCTCGATGAACACCAAGGCCTCGCGCTGATCCCATGAGTGATTGCCGAGCGTGACGGCGTCGGCGCCAGCGTCGATGAACTCGTTGTAGATCGTTTCGGTGATGCCGAAGCCGCCGGCGGCGTTCTCGCCATTGATGACGACGAGGTCGAGTTTCCAGTCGGCGATCAGGCCGGGCAGACGCTCATGCACGATGGTGCGGCCGGACCGCCCGACAATGTCGCCGATAAAGAGAAGCCGCATAGAGGAGAATACCTACGAAAGTACGATGACTTCTTGTTCCGTTAGCACGAAGTCGAGGCGCTCGTCGCGTTCCGTCACCGGAACCTGGGGAATTTCCTGCACGGCAAAAGCAATGCCGATGGCAGTGACTTTCTTCTTGGCGCGCAGCGCGGCGAGCGTCATGTCGTAATAGCCGGCGCCGTAGCCGATGCGCTGGCCGGAGCGGTCGAAGGCGGCGAGCGGCACGATGACGATGTCGGGCGCGACTTCCGGCGCTTCCGGCAGAGGCTCGCGGATGCCCCACTGCCCGGCTTTTAATTCATCGCCGATTTTCCACGCCCGCATGATCAGCGGCCTGCCGCGCCCGGCGATGCACGGCAGCGCCAGAAGCGCGCCCGCGCCGCCGAGCTTGCGCAATAAAGGCAGCGGATTGATTTCGGTCTTCATTGGCATGAAGCCGGAGACGATGGTGCCTGGCGTTACCTCGACGGGTAACCCGCGCGCCGCGATCGCATCCGCCGCCGCTTGGCGCTCGGCCGCCGGCATTGCGTCGCGCAGGGCCAGGACGGAGGCGCGGAGGGCTGATTTTGATTGAGATGAATCTGCCCCGGCCAAACCCGTCATCCTGAGGTGCGAGCGCAGCGAGCCTCGAAGGATGGACGGCCGCGAACTCTCGGGCGTCGCCCTTCGAGGCTCAGCGCTATGCGCCTCGCACCTCAGGGTGACGGACTAATTCAGTGCGGAGCCGCAATGGCCGTCAGAGCATGATCCCGGGAACCTACTGTTGTAGGTGGGCGCCATATGACCGAGCCCACGAGCCCGGCCAGGGACAGCTCCCGATGGAATCGTAAGGCCCCGGGGAATGTGTCTCCAACGCACCTCGCAGCCCCGCCTGGTCAATGTAGGCGTTCGGGGGGCGAAGCGCCATGGCGCATCTGTGGTGAGGGGCACTTTCAGAAAGCTCAGAATCGCGGAACCGCCCCCTCACCCGACCGCTTTCGCTCCGCTCCAGCGGTCGACCTCTCCCCGCACGCGGGGAGAGGGAAAGCGAGCGGGCATGAGCTACCCAATCCCCACACCGTTGCCGCGACTCTGATTGAGCTTCCGGGTAATGCCCTCGAGCCGCTCGGCGGCCGAATTGAACGCGCCGATCACGGCGTCGGAGGCCGCCCGCGCGCGATCGGACGACACCATGCGCGCGTCCTGCAAGGCGGCGACCTCTTCCTCGAGCCGGCGCAGCTTGCGCGTCACGTCGGTGTTCTCGTCGGCCACCATCAAGGCCGCCATCACGGTGAGCCGCGTGTCGCCGATTTCGCCGAAACGCTTGCGCAGGTCGGTAATGCGCGCGTCGATGTCGGCGGCGAGCGCCTGCAAATGCTCCTCCTGCCCATCCTCACAAGCAAGACGGAACTGGCGGCCGGCAATGGTGGCGTTGACCGTGCCCATCACGCCTTCCTTTTGCGCATGATCTTATCCGAAAACCGGTTCCCACTTTTCGGGATCATGCGCCGTCCTCCGCCAGCACCGATTGAATGCTCGCAATCGCCGTGTCGAGCCGTTCGGCGACTTCGCGGTTGGTCGCTTCCAGCTTGCGCGAACGCGCCGTCTCGCCGTCAAGCGCCGAGGCCAGCCGCGCCCGGTCGAGCCCGAGCGTCTGCACCTGGGCGGCCAACGTATCTTCATTGCGGTCGGCATCGACGCGCCGCTCGACCGCTGCGTCGAGCGCGTCGAGGGCCATGGCCAGGCGTTTAACGGCGGTGTCGATGGCGCTCTGCTCACTCATGGGACGACCCGCGATCTGAAAAAACCGTGCGGAGGCAAATGTTTAGGCCGGGAAGCTTACGTGGAGCGCGATCCTTTCGTCAACGCCTGGCGTCAGCTTTGCCCCGGTGTTTTGCCGGGCCTGTGCATGGCCGCAAACGGACTGTGCCGTCACATTGACTCAAGGGCCCGCCATGCTATGCGAACCCAACAAACAGGCCTATTTCCATGACAGCACACGCTTCGCCGACATCCGCCGCCGCGACCGCGGACAGGGCCGAAAAGGACATGGCCAACGCCATCCGCGCGCTGGCCATGGACGCCGTGCAGCAGGCCAATTCCGGCCATCCGGGCTTGCCGATGGGCGCGGCCGACGTCGCGACCGTGCTGTTCTCGCAGTTCCTGAAATTCGACCCGTCGAACCCGAAATGGCCCGACCGCGACCGCTTTGTGCTCTCCGCCGGCCACGGTTCGATGCTGATGTATTCACTACTGTACCTGACCGGCTACAAGTCGGTGACCATCGACGAGATCAAGCGCTTCCGCCAGTCCGACTCGAAGACACCGGGACATCCGGAAAACTTCATCACCGAAGGCGTCGAAACCACCACCGGCCCGCTCGGCCAGGGGCTGGCCAATGCCGTCGGCATGGCGATGGCGGAACGACACATGGCCGCCGTGTTCGGCGACGCCATCGTCGATCACAAGACGTACGTACTCGCCTCCGACGGCGACCTGATGGAAGGCATCTCGCAGGAAGCGATTTCGCTGGCCGGCCATCTCAAACTGTCGAAACTCATCGTCCTGTTCGACGACAACGGCATTTCCATCGACGGCGCGCTGTCGCTGTCGGACTCGACCGATCAGATCAATCGCTTCGAGGCGTCGGGCTGGAACGCCGTGCGTGTCGACGGCCACGACCAGACCGCCATCGCCGCCGCCCTGACCAAGGCGCAAACCTCAGACAAGCCGACGCTTATCGCCTGCAAGACCACCATCGGCTTCGGCGCGCCGACTAAGGCCGGCAAGTCGTCGTCGCACGGCTCGCCGCTCGGCGCCGACGAGATCAAGGGGGCACGCGAAGCGCTTGGCTGGAATTATCCGCCGTTCGAAGTGCCGAACGAAATTCTCTCGGCCTGGCGCGCCGCCGGCGAACGCTCCAAGACTGCGCACGCCAATTGGGACAAAAGCTTCGCTGCGCTGGACAAGGCGCAGCAGACTGAATTCACCCGCCGCATGAACGGCGAAGTGTCGAAGCCGGCGCTGACCGCCGCGGTGAAAGCGGTGAAGGAGCAGCTTGCCGCCACGCCGAAGGAAATCGCCACCCGCACCGCCTGCGAATTCGCGCTGGAAAGCCTGATCCCGGCGCTGCCGGAAATGATCGGCGGCTCGGCCGACCTCACCGGTTCGAACAATACCCGCACCAAGTCGATGAAGGCGCAGAGCGCGTCGGATTTCTCCGGCCGCTTCATCCATTGGGGCATCCGCGAGCACGGCATGGCCGCGGCGATGAATGGCATGACGCTGCACGGCGGCATCATCCCCTATTCCGGCACGTTCCTCGTTTTCTCCGATTACTGCCGGCCGTCGATCCGCCTCGCCGCGCTGATGGGCATCCGCGTCGTCCACGTCATGACGCATGACTCGATCGGCCTTGGCGAAGACGGCCCGACGCATCAGCCGGTCGAGCACATGGCGGCGCTGCGCGCCATTCCGAATGTGCTGGTGTTCCGCCCCTGCGACGCCGTCGAGACGGTGGAGTGCTGGGAACTCGCACTTCAACACAATGACCGCCCGAGCGTTCTGGCGCTGACCCGCCAGAACCTGCCGCAGCTGTCGACCAATTTCCTCGACAACAACCGCTGCGCCGCCGGCGCCTATGAAATCGTTGCCGCCAACGGCAAGGCGCAAGTCTCGATCTTCGCCTCGGGCTCGGAAGTCGCTATCGCCGCCGACGGCGCCAAATTGCTGGCCGCCAAGGGCATCGCCGCCCGCGTCGTATCGGTGCCGTGCTTCGAGCTTTTCGCCGCGCAGCCGGAAGCCGCGCGCCGCGCCGTCATCGGCGATACGCCGGTGAAAATCGGCGTCGAGGCCGGCGTGCGCCAGGGCTGGGACGCCATCATCGGCAACGACGGCGCATTCGTCGGCATGAATTCGTTCGGCGCCTCCGCGCCGTTCAAGGAACTCTACAAGAAATTCGGTATTACCGCCGAGGCCGTGGCCGAAGCGGCGTTGGGTAAACTTGGAAAGTAACTATATCGGTGTCATTGCCCCGCACCTCGCGGGCAATCCAGTAAACACCCGGCCATATTTTTGGCATGACGTTGCTGGAAGCATGCCGACAGCAAGACCGGGAGCGACATCTCATGACTATCCGCGTTGCCATTAACGGGTTCGGCCGCATCGGCCGCAACATCCTGCGCGCCATTGCCGAAAGCGGCCGCACCGACATCGAAGTGGTCGGCATCAACGATCTCGGCCCGGTCGAAACCAACGCCCATCTGCTGCGCTTCGATTCAGTGCACGGCCGCTTCCCCGGCCAGGTCACTGTCAAGGGCGACACCATTTCGCTCGGCAACGGCGCCATCAAGGTCACCGCGGTGAAGGATCCCTCGATGCTGCCGTGGAAGGATCTCGGCGTCGATATCGCCATGGAATGCACCGGCATTTTCACCGCCAAGGACAAGGCCTCGGCGCACCTCACCGCAGGCGCCAAGCGCGTCCTCGTGTCGGCCCCGGCAGACGGCGCCGACCTCACCGTCGTCTACGGCGTCAACCACGACAAGCTCACCAAGGATCACCTGGTCGTCTCCAACGCCTCGTGCACCACCAACTGCCTCGCGCCAGTCGCCAAGGTGCTCAACGATGCCGTTGGCATCGAAAAAGGCTTCATGACCACGATCCACTCCTACACCGGCGACCAGCCGACGCTCGACACCATGCACAAGGATCTCTACCGCGCTCGCGCCGCGGCGCTGAACATGATTCCGACTTCGACCGGCGCCGCCAAGGCCGTCGGCCTGGTCTTGCCGGAACTGAACGGCAAGCTTGACGGCGTGTCGATCCGCGTCCCGACGCCGAACGTTTCGGTGATCGACTTCAAGTTCGTCGCCAGCAAGTCTACCACCAAGGATGACATAAACGCCGCCATCAAGCGCGCGTCGGAGCAGCAGTTGAAGAACATCCTCGGCTACACCGACGCACCGAACGTGTCGGGCGACTTCAACCACGATCCGCACTCGTCGATCTTCCACATGGACCAGACCAAGGTCATGGACGGCACCTTCGTGCGCGTGATGTCGTGGTACGACAACGAATGGGGCTTTTCCAACCGCATGTCCGACACGGCGGTGGCGATGGGCAAATTGATTTAACGACAATCCTCATCCTTCGAGACGGCGGCTGCGCCGCCTCCTCAGGATGAGGATCTATCTTCAGCCCTCATCCTGAGGAGCATCGCGTAAGCGATGCGTCTCGAAGGATGAGATGCCGGGTAAGAGTTTTCAATGAGCAACAGCTTCCGCACGCTCGATCACGCCGACGTCAAGGGCAAGCGCGTATTGATGCGCGTCGATCTCAACGTGCCGTATGAAAACGGCGTCGTCTCCGACGCCACGCGCATCGAACGCATCGCGCCGTCGATCACCGAACTCGCCGACAAGGGCGCCAAGGTCATCCTGCTCTCGCATTTCGGCCGGCCGAAAGGCAAAGACGCCACGCAGTCGCTTAAGCCGGTCGCCGCCGAAGTCGCGCACACCATCAAGCGCCCGATCAAGTTTGTCGGCGACTGCATCGGCGAGGAAGCCGAGCGCGCTGTCGCGGCGATGCATTCCGGCGAGATCATCTGCCTGGAAAACACGCGCTTCTATCCAGGCGAGGAAAAGAACGATCCCGCGTTCATCAAGTCGCTCGCCAAGCTCGGCGATCTTTATGTCAACGACGCCTTCTCGGTGTCGCACCGTGCGCACGCCTCGACCGAAGGCCTGAGCCACGAGCTTCCCGCCTTCGCCGGCCGCACGTTGCAGGCCGAACTGGAAGCTTTCGAGAAGGTGCTCGACAAGCCGCAGCGCCCGGTCGTCGCCATCGTCGGCGGCGCCAAGATTTCCACCAAGCTCGATCTGTTGAGCAACCTGCTCGCCAAGGTCGATGTGCTGATCATCGGCGGCGCCATGGCCAACACGTTCCTGATGGCGCAGGGCAAGAGCGTCGGCCGCTCGCTGGTCGAGCGCGATCTTCTCGACACCGCGCAGAAGATCATGGATGAGGCCAAGGCGGCCAAGCGCCAGATCCTGCTACCGGTCGATGCCGTGGTGGCGGAAAAATTCGAAGCTAACGCGCCGTCGCGCGTGGTCGATGTCGATCATATCGGCGACGCCGACATGATGCTGGATATCGGCCCGAGAAGCGTCGAGCAGGCTTTCTCGGTTCTGGCCCGCGCCAAGACCTTGGTGTGGAACGGGCCATTCGGCGCTTTCGAAATCGAACCGTTCGACAACGGCACCGTCGCGGTGGCGGAAGCGGCGGCGGAACTGACGCAAGCCGGCAAGCTTGTTACCGTGGCGGGCGGCGGCGACACGGTCGCCGCGCTCAACGTTGCTGGCGTCGTCGATCGCTTTACCTATGTCTCGACCGCCGGCGGCGCCTTCCTCGAATGGCTGGAAGGCAAGCCGCTGCCGGGGGTGGAAGTGTTGCGGACGAAATGACGCCGCAGGCGTCATCCCGGGCGCGATGCACCACTTGTGGTGCATTGCAGACCCGGGATCGACCGAATTTTTGACGGCCCCGGCTCTGCGGCGCACCGCTTCGCGGTGCACCGCGTCCGGGGCAAGTGAACACGAGGGGAGACTGAAATGAATCTCGCTGACCTGAACAAAATTGCGGTGGCAATGACCGCGCCCGGCAAAGGCATTCTCGCCGCCGACGAATCAACTGGCACCATCAAGAAGCGCTTCGACGCGATCAAGACCGAGAACACCGAGGACAATCGCCGCGACTACCGCGAGATGATGTTCCGCACCACCGAAGCGATGAAGAACCACATCTCCGGCGTCATCCTCTATGACGAGACCATCTGGCAAAAGGCCAAGGACGGCACGCCGCTCGTCGAGATCATCAAGGCCGCGGGCTCGATCCCCGGCATCAAGGTCGATGAAGGCACCAAGCCGCTGCCGAATTCGCCGGGCGAACTGATCGCCATCGGCCTCGACAAACTGGCCGACCGCCTGCCGAAATATTACGACGCCGGCGCCCGCTTCGCGAAATGGCGCGCGGTCATCGATATCGGCAAGGGCATCCCCTCCCACAACGCTATTCACGCCAACGCGCACGCGCTGGCCCGTTATGCCGCGCTCTGCCAGGCGGCGCAGATCGTGCCGATCGTTGAACCGGAAGTGCTGATGGACGGCGACCACGACATGGAGCAGTGCGAAAAAGTCACCACCTGGATGCTGCAAGAGACCTTCCAGGAATTGTATTACGCCGGCGTGTCGCTCGAAGGCATCGTGCTCAAGCCAAACATGATCGTGCCGGGCAAGGGCTCGAAGACCCGCGCCACTTACGAGCAAGTTGCCGAGGCCACCGTGCGCGTTCTCAAGAACTGTGTGCCGGGCGCGGTGCCGGGCATTGCCTTCCTCTCCGGCGGCCAGACCGACGAAGAAGCCACCGCCAATCTCGACGCCATGAACAAGATCGGCAATCTGCCCTGGGCGCTGACCTTCTCCTACGGCCGCGCGCTGCAAGCCGCGCCGCAGAAGGCCTGGGCCGGCAAGGCCGAGAACGTGAAGGCCGCGCAGGCGGCGTTCATGCACCGCGCCGAGATGAATTCGCTCGCCGCGCTCGGCAAGTGGAAGGCCGATCTGGAAAAGAAGGCGGCGTGATTTCTTCTTCACCTCCCCCCTTTAGGGGGAGGTCGATCGCCGTAGCTTTGCGGTGGCGATCGGGAGGGGGTAAGCAGGGAATAGAAGAAAGCCTTGCGCTTATTCAAGACCAAAAAAAGGCCGCCCACCCGGGCGGCCTTTTCCATGCATGTCACTCTACGCGCGACGCTACAACGCAATCACGCAGAACGTCACACTAGTCGCAAGTAGTCTTGCTGACGGTCTTCTCGCCAGTGAGACCCTCCTTGCGAACGGTTTTGTTCGTGCAATCGCCGAGCGCGCCGCTGCCGGTCGTCGTTGTCGTGGTCTTCGACTCGGTGCCAAGCAGGCCGCCGCGTTCCTTGGTGGTGACGGTGGTCGACGTCGATGGCTCCGGCGCAACGATGACGGCCGAGGGCGCGCGTTCTTCGGTGATGATGGTGGTCTGGGCGTTGGCGGCGAAGGTGGTCGCGGCCAGCGCGAGAGCAATCACGGTGAGCTTCATGGCGTCGCCTCCTGAAATGAAATCGATGCGCGACAACGCGCCGAGGCGAGGCTTGTTCCGCTGGCGCAACCAGCCACTGGGTTAACGCCGCTTTTGGCCGCAAAACCGCGGCCTTTTCACATCGCGCAATGCGTAAAGAGGGTTAGCAATCGTGATTGTATACATGGCGGCAACGCCTTACCTTGCGCGCCGGTTCCTGCCTTCCATTACATCCAAGGACATCCAACGTGATCGATCTCTACACCTGGACCACGCCGAACGGCCGCAAGGCCTCCATCATGCTCGAGGAGATCGGCCTGCCCTACAAGGCGCACGCCATCGACATCAACAAGGACGAGCAGTTCGCACCTCACTTTCTCAAGATTGCGCCGAACAACCGCATCCCGGCCATCGTCGATAACGAGACCGGACAGACGCTGATGGAATCGGGTGCGATCCTGATCTATCTCGCCGACAAGACCGGCAAGCTTTTGCCGAAGTCGGGCAAGGAGCGCTACCAGGTGATCGAGTGGACGATGTGGCAGATGGGCGGACTCGGCCCCATGCTCGGCCAGGTGCATCACTTCGTGAAGTATAATCCCGGCAAGGCGCCTTATGCCGAGGAGCGTTTCTCCAAGGAAGCGCAGCGCCTCTACAAGGTGCTCAACACCCAGCTCGAAGGCAAAGACTATATTTGCGGCGAGTATTCCATCGCCGACATTTGCTGCTGGCCGTGGGTGTCGCGCTTCGAATGGCAGGGCATCGACCTGAATGCGTTCCCCAACGTCAAGCGCTGGTATCTGAAGGTCGCCGCGCGCCCCGCCGTGCAGAAGGGTTACGCGGTGCCGAAGGACATGGGGCCGATTCCCATGCCGGCGTAAGCCGGCGAATCAAAAAGCCGGCGTAAGCCGGCGAATCAAAATGCCGGTGTAGGCAGTCATGCCGCTCAATAAAAAAAGCCCCGGCGCGCGCCGGGGCTTTTCGTTTATGAAGTAGAAAATTTACGGGCAGAACCAGACCGGCCCGACCAGGACGCAGCCGCGGCGGCTCCAGTCGCCCGGACGGCGGTCGTAGCGCCGCCAGCCGCTCGGCGCGCTGCGATAGCGTTGACCGGCGCGGTAGCGGCTGCGGTTGTCGCGGCGATAATCGCGGCGGTCGCGATCGTACTGTACGTCGACGAGCGGCTGCTCGACGGCCGGCGCAACGGAGAGCGGCGCCATCGGCGCAGCCGAGGCGGGAGACAATGTCGCGGTCAGCAACAGAGCGGAGGCGAGAAAAATCGCTTTCATGGCGTCATCCTATGGTGATGGGAAGCGTCCGCTAACGTTTGCACGCCGCATCGGTTCCAGAGCGCCTCACCGGGCTGGCCGCTACGCGGCCGTCAAGCATTGAACGGCCACGGCTGTCCGATCCTGTGGACGGAACCCCGGATTGGCGCTCTGCCAACAAGATGCTACGAGGCGCGGTCCGGCTTGCGGACGCCTATTTTCTGCCTGAAACGCCTATCATCTGGAAACCATGGCCCCACGCCCGAAAAATGCCGAACCGCGCCCGCAGCCGCGCCTCTATCTGATCACGCCGGCGCTCGACGACGCCGCGACTTTCGCGCTGACACTCGAGCCAGCGCTGGCCGCCGGCGATGTCGCCTGCGTTTTGTTGCGTCTGGCCGAAGGCGACGAGCGCACCGGCATCAACCGCATCAAGGCCATTGCGCCGCTGGTGCAGCAGCATGACGCGGCGCTCTTGGTCGACGGCCATACCGAACTCATTGCGCGCTCCGGCGCCGACGGCGCGCATATGAGCGGCAGCGATGCCATTGCCGAAGCACTCGGCAAGCTCAAGCCCGACTGGATCGTCGGTGCCGGAAACCTGACCACCCGTCATGACGCGATGTCGGCGGCCGAAGGCGGCGCCGATTACGTCATGTTCGGCGAGCCGGACGAGAACGGCGAGCGGCCTGGTTTCGATACTCTCCTCGAGCGAGTGTCCTGGTGGGCCGAAGTGTTCGAGGCGCCCTGCGTCGCCTATGCGGCATCGATCGACGAGATCGCGCCTTTGGTCGAAGCCGGCGCCGATTTCGTCGCGCTCGGCGACTGGATCTGGCGCGATCCGCAAAACATCGCCGCGACCGTCGCCAGCGCCATGCCCCACCTGCGTCTGCCGGAGAGCGCGGCATGAGGCGGCTGTCGATGGCGCTGCTCGCCATAGCGCTCGCCTTGGCGCTCGCCGCTCCGGCGATGGCGCAAAGTGCCCCAGATACCGCCCCAGACGCTGCCTTCGGCGCCTATCAGCGCGGCCTTTATCTCACCGCGTTCAACGAAGCATCAAAGCGCGCGCAGCAGGGCGATGCCGCCGCCATGACCTTGCTCGGCGAACTTTACGCCAATGGCTTCGGCGTCGGCCGCGACGATATGAAAGCCGCGCAGTGGTACAAGCAGGCCGCCGCCGCCGGCAACCGCGACGCGCTGTTCGCTTTGGCGATGTTTGCCTTCGAGGGCCGCGCCGGCGCGCGCAACACCACTGAGGCGGCGCGCCTGATGGGCGAAGCCGCCAAACACGGCCACCCGGCCGCCAACTACAATCTCGCTTTGCTGTATTTGCAGGGCCAGGAGTTCAAGCAGGACTTTGCCCGCGCCGCCGAGCTGCTGCGCGTCGCCGCCGATGCCGGCAATGCCGAAGCGCAATACGCGCTCGCCACCATGTACAAGGAAGGCCGCGGCGTGCCCAAAGACGCCAAACAGGCGGCGCTCTTGATGGCCAAAGCGTCGATCGCCGGCAATCTCGACGCCATGGTGGAATTCGCCATCGCCCAGTTTAACGGCGACGGGGTCGACAAGGATGAGAGTGGCGCCGCCCGCCTGTTTCTCATCGCGGCGCGGCGCGGCTCGCCGATCGCGCAAAACCGGCTCGCCCGCATCCTTATGGCCGGCCGCGGCATGACGGCCGACGCCACCGCCGCGATCCGCTGGCACACCATCGCCAAGCAGGCCGGCGCCGGCGACCCCGAACTCGATGTTTTCGCCGCCCGCCAGCCGCAAGCCGTTCGCGACGCCGCCAACACGGCCGCCCAGAAATGGCTCGCCGGCGATATCATGGCCCGCTAACCGCGCCGCCAGCCTGGTCTTGACGGCAAGCCCCCGCGCGGGCAGACCCCCTCCTTATGCACCATTCAGCCTTGCTCAACGTCATGATCGCCGCCGCGCGCAAGACCGCGCGCGCCCTCAAGCGCGACTTCGGCGAGATCGAAAACCTCCAGGTTTCCCTGAAAGGCCCGGCCAATTTCGTCTCCGCCGCCGACCGGCGCGCCGAAGAAACGCTTTACGCCGAGCTATCCAGGGCGCGGCCGAATTACGGCTTTCTCGGCGAGGAAGGCGGCATGCGCGACGGCGCCGACAAGTCGCACCGCTGGATTGTCGATCCGCTCGACGGCACCACGAATTTTCTGCACAGCATCCCGCACTTCGCCATTTCGGTCGCGCTCGAGCGCGAAGGCACGATCGTCGCCGGCCTCGTCTACAATCCGGTCAGCGAAGACCTGTTCGTCGCCGAAAAGGGCAAAGGCGCCTTCCTCAACGATCACCGCATCCGTGTCGCCGGCCGCAAAGTCCTGGCCGATGCCGTCATCGCCTGCGGCCTCCCGCATATCGGCCGCGGCGACGCCGAACTCGGCCACAAGGAAACCGGCGCCGTGCAACGGCAGGTCGCAGGCCTGCGCCGCTTCGGCGCTGCCGCGCTCGATCTGGCCTGGGTCGCCGCCGGCCGGCTGGACGCCTACTGGGAGCGCGACATCAAGCCGTGGGACATGGGCGCCGGCATCATCCTGGTGCGCGAGGCCGGCGGCTATATCTCAGACTGCTACGGCGGCGAAGAGATGTTCGCCAATGGCACCATCACGGCCGGGAACGAGACCATCGGCAAGGAATTGCTGAAGGTTCTCAAGACGGCGTAGGGCTAACTCCCCCTCCCCGCGTGCGGGAGAGGTGAAGACCACCCCAATTTCAACTCAATCGGCCGCTTTATAGTCGGTTTCCGGCCGCCCCAATTTTTCCTTGTCACCAGTCTGTGTCATATTGATTCGTGGACTCTGAGCCGGCTCGGCGCTTGGTTTTAAATCGGAACCCATTTCCGCATGGCAAAAGAACTCGATCCGCTGAAGTTGTCTTCGCCGCGCATTTTCCTGTTCAGGATGATGGTTTTCGTCATCCTCGGCGGCCTGGTCGCCTTCCTGCTCCACAAGCAAATTCAGGTGGCCTTCATGGCCAATCCGGGGCTCAACGCCGTCATCATCGCGGTGCTGCTGATCGGCATTATCCTGGCGGTGCGTCAGGTGGCGCGGCTTTATCCGGAAATCGCCTGGGTCAATAATTTCCGCCTCGCCGATCCCGGCCTCGCCGTCGAGCGGCCGCCGGTGCTGCTGGCGCCGATGGCCGCCATCCTCGGCAGCCGCGTCGGCCGCATGGCGATGTCGGCGCAACTGATGCGCGGCATCCTCGACTCGATCGCGACCCGCCTCGACGAGGCGCGCGACATCCTGCGCTACATGACCGGCCTGCTCGTCTTCCTCGGCCTGCTCGGCACCTTCTGGGGCCTGATCGAAACCGTCTCGTCGGTCGGCAATGTCATTCAGGGCCTCAAACCCGGCGGCGATGCCGGCTCGATGTTCGACACCTTGCGCGAGGGCCTCGCCGCGCCGCTGTCCGGCATGGGCATTTCGTTCTCGTCATCGCTGTTCGGCCTCGCCGGCTCGCTGATCCTCGGCTTCCTCGATCTGCAATCGAGCCAGGCGCAGAACCGCTTCTACACAGAACTGGAAGACTGGCTGTCGACCACGGTTTACGATCACAGCTCCGAACCAGGCGAACACACCGCCGGCGTGTCGTTCGAAGTGCGCGGCGCCGTCGAAAAACTGCGCGAGGCGGTGGAGCAGACCGGCTCCGGCAAGGCGGCTTCCGCCGCCATGGCCAACCTCGCCGAAGCGATCCAGGGGCTGGTGCATCACATGCGCACCGAGCAGCAGATGATCCGCGACTGGGTTGACGGCCAGGCCGAGACGCAGCGCGAGATCAAGAAGCTCCTTGAGGTCATGGCGCGCGAGAAGATCGGGCGGTAGCCCCCGCATAGCAGAGTGAACTGAATGCCCCTTGCACGATCGCGCCGCGGCGGCGAAGGAATGAACTACTGGCCGGGCTTCGTCGACGCTTTGTCGACGCTGATCCTGTCGATCATCTTCATTCTCACCGTCTTCGTCGTCGTGCAGTTTTTCCTGCAACAGGAACTCACCGGCAAGGACACCGCGCTGACCCGGCTGAACGCGCAGATCGCGCAGCTCACCGACCTGCTGGCGATGGAAAAAACCGGCAAGGCCGACACCGAAGCCCAATTGCTGCAATTGCGCGCATCGCTCGCAACCGCCGAGACCGAGCGCGACCGGCTTAAAGGCGTCGCCGAAGGCGCCGGCGCCGGTCTCTCCGCCGCGCAAGGCCAGGCCAGCGCGCTGGAAAACGCACTCGAAGGCGAAAAGAAAATCTCGGCGCGCGCTTTGGCGCAGGTCGAAATCCTCAACCAGCAACTCGCCGCCTTCCGCCGCCAGCTCGCCGCCATCGAGCAGGCCCTGGACGCCTCCGAGCGCAAGGAAAAGGAATCGCAGAGCCGCATCGCCGATCTCGGCCAGCGTCTCAACATCGCGTTGGCGCAGAAGGTCGAAGAGCTGACCAAGTACCGCTCCGACTTCTTCGGGCGCCTGCGCGAAATTCTCGGCAACCGTCCCGACATCCGCATCGTCGGCGACCGCTTCGTGTTGCAATCCGAATTGCTGTTCGACGTCGGCAAGGCCGAATTGAAGCCGGCGGCGCTCACCGAGATCGACAAGATTGCCACCGCGCTGCTGGAACTGAGCGGCAAGATTCCGGCCGATATCGCCTGGGTCGTGCGCGTCGATGGCCATACCGACGTGCGGCCGATCTCGGGGCCGATCTTCAAATCGAACTGGGACCTGTCGTCGGCGCGCGCCATCGCGGTCGTGCAGTATATGGCCAGCAAAGGCATCTCGCCGCAGCGCCTGGTCGCCGCCGGCTTTGCCGAATTCCAGCCGATCGATACCGGCACCACCGACGAAGCCTATCGCCGCAACCGCCGCATCGAGTTCAAGCTGACGGAGCGGTAGGTTTAATCCGTTACCCTGAGGTGCGCGCTCTTGCGCTCGCGACCTTCGGTCGCTCGCACCTCAGGATGACGGAGACAGGTTGAACGGAATAAACCATGGCAGTTTACGTCGACGATCCAATCTGGAACTGGCAGGGCCGCAAGTGGTGCCACCTGCTCGCTGACGATATTGACGAACTGCATCGCTTCGCGCGCGAGATCGGCCTGCACCGCTCGTCCTATCAAGGGCCGCCAAAGACCGCGAACCCGCATTACGACATCACCGGCTTCGAGCGCAGCCGCGCGCTGGCGCGTGGCGCCATTGCCAGCGACCGTACCGCGATCGTCATGGTGCTGCGCCAATTGCGCCGCCAGGCAGCGTGAGATGGCTCCGGCTACGCTGCGCCCCTACACGCCCGCCGACGAAGATGCCGCGATTGAGCTCTGGCGGCGGACCTGGGCGCAGCATTACCCGCATATCGACTTCAATGCGCGGGTGAACTGGTGGCGCGAACGCTGGCGGCAGGAACTGCTGCCAGTCGCCTATGTCGTGCTGGCGGAAAACGACGGCCAACTACTCGGCTTCGTCACCGTCGATCCAAAAACGAAATATCTCGATCAGATCGTGGTCGCGCCGGAGCATTGGGGCTCGGGCATCGCCGAGGCTCTGCTCATCCAAGCCAAGCGCTTGTCGCCCGATGGCCTCGACCTGCTGGTCAACAAGGACAATGCCCGCGCCATCCGGTTCTATGAAAAGCACGGCTTTGCCTATGCCGGCGAAGACAAGAACCCGGTGTCGGGGATCGCGGTGAATCGGATGAGGTGGCCGGCCAGCGGCGGCTGATACGTGGCCGTCATGTGACAGGCTTTCCCACAGCCGCTTGTATATTTTCGGTGGCCGCCGCGCGATATTGCGCGTTCTGATTCTGCCGGATCACCGGCCCACACGGACAGACGGCACAGTGCCAGGTAAATTCATCCAGGCGGCGGGTGGCATTGTGGTGCGCGGCGGAGCGCGCCCGTTGTTTGCCGTCGTCCAGCGCAGCAAGGACGACAAATGGGTGCTGCCGCGCGGCAAGCTCAAGCGCGACGAAAACCCGATGGCCGCCGCGCGCCGCGAAGTGATCGAGGAAACCGGTCACCGCGTCGAGGTCAACGAGTATCTCGGCGCCATCACCTATCGCGCCGGCGGGCGGCCCAAGATCGTGCAGTTCTGGCAGATGCAGGCCGAGGATGAAGCCAGTCTCGATTTGATGGCCGATATCGTCGCGGTCGAGTGGCTGCCGCTCAAAGCGGCGGCGCGGCGCTTGAGCTATCCGCTGGAGAAATTGTTTCTGCGCAATGTCGGCCGCCGCGCCGCCAAGCCGCGCCGTGGCCGCAAGGCGCCGCGCAAGTTGCCGGTCCGGGCAGCGGCGAAGAAGGCCGGCAAAAATAGCGTCGAGAAAGCCGGAAAGAAAGCCGGCAAGAAAGCGGGCAAGACCAAGACGCGCAAAAGCAAAACCAAAAACAAGCCAAAAAATAAAGCGAAAAACAAAGCGAAAAACAAAAGCCGCAAGCGCAAGTGAGACGCCGCCTGCCTTCGGCGCCACAATTTCTCCGCAAATGCCGCCAGTGCCTTGCCCTCGAATTATTGCGGAAAAGTTTAAGCGGAACCCGCGACCGCGCGCTTATTCACCCTGTGTTCACCACGATAATCGGAAACTCGTTTCCAACAGCGGCGTTGTTTCGGTAGACGTGAACCGCAAAAAGCACCGCAGGAAATAGTGAACCGGGCCGTTAATTCCACAGCCCACAATCAGCGAACCTAGGAGGTGCGCTATGACCAGAATTAGCAAGACACTGACTGCCCTCGCCGCGGCCGCGACGTTGACTGTGGCGACGCTTGCCGCGCCGCAACAGGCCGAAGCCCGCGGTGGCCGCGTTGCCGCCGGTATTATCGGCGGCATCGCCGCCGGCGCCATCATCGGCGGCCTCGCCTCGAACGCCTACGGCGGCTACGGCGGCTACGGCTATTACGGCGGCCCGCGCTACTACGCGCCGGCCCCGGTCTATTACGGCCCGCGTTGCTGGTGGCAGCGCGACCGCGTCTGGGACGGCTATGGCTGGCGGCTGCGCCGCGTGCGGGTCTGTAACTAGCCGCCAATTCTCGCTCTAACCACTGAAGAGCCCGGAAACGCCTGTTTCCGGGCTCTTTTTTGTGTGCGCCGGTGTGATCGGTGTCACAGACCGCCGCCAAGTTCCGACATAATAAAATCACCTACAGAGGCTCGAATTCGCGTCGCGTCTTTCATCGAAGGGAGGGTTCTGTGAGAAAAGCCATTCTCGCGACCGTCGCCGCCGCCATCGTGGTTGCTGGCACGCTCGCCGCCCCGTACGAGGCCGAGGCCCGCCGCGGCCGTAACGCCGCCATCATCGGCGGTGTCGCCGCCGCTGCCATCATCGGCGGCGCCATCGCCGCCAACAGCCAGCCGCGCTATTACGCG
Organism: Rhizobiales bacterium Ga0077525; assembly: GCA_001464835.1. Classification (GTDB taxonomy): domain Bacteria; phylum Pseudomonadota; class Alphaproteobacteria; order Rhizobiales; family Xanthobacteraceae; genus Pseudolabrys. The sequence continues at coordinate 73,828 of LNDS01000056.1, forward strand.
CCGGCCCCCGGCTACGTCGCCTATGACGGCTATTACGGCCGCTACCCGCATTCCTGCCGGGGCGGCTACTGGGCCCGCCGGCCGGTCTACGACCGCTGGGGCAATGTCCGCGGCTGGAGCCGCCCGCGCTTCATCTGCCCTTAAGAATAGCGTAACCGCTCCGGTGCAAACTCGGACCCAAACCATCCCCGGCCTTCGGGCCCGAAAGGAACTGACATGAACCTCAAGGTCATCGCGCTGGTCGCGGCCGCCGCGCTGTCGGCCGCCGCCCTGCCTGGCACCGCGGAAGCGCGCTGCCGCGGCTGCGCCACCGGGGCTGCCGTCGTCGGCGGCCTGGCGCTCGGCGCCATCATCGGCTCGTCGATCGCCAACAGCCAGCCGCGCTATGTCGTCGAAGAGCCGGCCCCGGTCTATGTCGCCCGGCCGCCGCGCCGCGCCTATGTCGAGGAATATGTCGAAGGCCCGGTCTGCCACATCGAGCGCCGGCGCTTCTGGGATGGTTATGGCTGGCGTCACCGCCGGGTCGAAGTTTGCGACTGATCTGACGCAGCTTTGAAATTCTGATCATGCCCGGTCAAAAGCCGGGCATGATTTTTTTACCGCCGCATATGGCTGAGCACCGCCGCGGTCGGCCAGCAATCGACCTTCAAGCCGTTGGCCTTTTGATATTTGCCGAGCGCGGCGCGCGTCAGCATGCCGGCCTTGCCGTCGATCTTGTCCTTGTACAATCCAAGTTCGATAAGGCGCTGCTGCATCGCCTCGACCTCCTTGGTCTTGAGCTGGTCGCTCTTGCTCCACGGCGTCTCGAACGACCTGGCGCCGGCGATGCGGTCGGCGAGATGGCCGACGAACAGCACGTAGAGATCTGAGAAATTGTATTCCTTGATGACGTAGTAATTCTTCGACGTCAGGAAGGCCGGGCCATAGCTGCCCTCCGGCTGCAACAGCGACGCCGGCTGCGCCAGGGCCTGGGCGGAAAGCTTGCGCGGCGGCGCCAGCGCAAAACCGCGCCTGATCCAGTCGCCGACCGGCATGGTGACGTCCGGCGTGCCGATCGAGCAATCGGCGTTTTGCGGCGCGCGCACTTCGTAAGCCCAGCGCTCGCCGCTCTGCCAGCCCTTGCTCTGCAACTGCCGGGCGGCCGAGGCCAGCGCATCCGGCACCGAGCGGAAAATATCGGCGCGGCCGTCTCCGTCGAAATCGACGCCGAGCTTGTAGAACTCCGACGGCAGGAACTGGGTGAGGCCGAGCGCCCCGCCCCAGGACGAGCGCATGTCGGCGCGCGGCGTGCCGTCCTGGATCATTTTCAGCGCGTAGAGAAATTCGCTCTGGAACAACTCTTTGCGCTTGCCGGTGTAAGCCTGCGTCGCCAGAACGCGTAGCGCGTCGTGCGGCAATTTGTAGGAACCGTAATCGGTTTCGCGCGCCCAGATCGCCAGCACGATGTTGCCGGGCACGCCGAATTCCTTCTCGATGCGCGCCAGCGTATCGCGGTAACGGACCGACAGTTCGCGGCCGCGGGCCGCCAGCCGGTCGAAGCTCGACTCGCGCAAATATTGCGACGGCGTCTGCACGAATTCGGCCTGGCCCGGCGGCGGCTTTTGCGGCCGGCCCGCAATGTCGAGATCGGGCAGCGTGAGGTCCGGCTCAAGCCCGCGTATCGAGGCGTCGAACACGGCGCGCGACACGCCCATTTGCTGTGCGCGCGGCCACATGCTTTCGAGAAACGCGCTGAACGCCGCGTCGGCGCGCACCTGATTCGGCGCGAGCAACGCAACGATCACTGCAAACACCGCTAGATGTGGACCAAGGCTCCGCGGCAAACACATCATCGGCGAAAACCTCGAACGTTCGAAGAACATGCGCGAATCAGGGAACGGATAGTGTCCGGTAAACCGCCGATTAACGCGGCGTTCTTTCACCGATTCAGCGCGCGAAGCTTGTCGATGCGTTTTCGTCACGCGAACCGGCACCCACTTCGCTCGAAAACCCTTTAGTGTTGCGGCGGATGACCGTAGCTCGACTGGCCGAGCTTCTCGACATAGGCGATGCCGATCGCCGAGATGACGAACAGGCCATGGATGATCGCTTGCCACATCACGCCGGTCTCGGTGTAAGGCCCGCCACCTTCCTGTCCCAACTGGCCCGCATAGATGAACGTGCGCAGCAGATGGATCGACGAGATGCCGATGATCGCCATCGCCAGCTTGATCTTCAACACGCTGGCATTCACATGGCTGAGCCATTCCGGCTGGTCGGGATGCTTTTCCAGCTCTAACCGCGACACGAAGGTCTCGTAGCCGCCGACAATGACCATGGTCAAAAGGTTGGAGATCATCACCACGTCGATGAGCCCGAGCACCACCAGCATGATTTCCTGCTCGGTGAATTTCATCGCGCCGCCGACAAGGTGGGTCAGCTCTTTCAGAAACAGAACGACATAGACGCCCTGCGCGACGATCAGTCCGAGATAAAGCGGCAGTTGCAGCCAGCGCGACGAGAAGATGAGCGCTGGAAGGGGCCGAAGTTTCTTGGCCAATTCCTTCGGCGGAATCGCGTCGTCGGCGGACATCGACATGGAATTATCCTCTCTGCGGCGCCCGGCGAAAATCGCGGGCCACCGGCTCGCGCTGAGTTATAGGCGATTCGGTCGCGGCAAAGGGGGCGCGCCAAGACGTCGCATAACGATACCTTTTTCTGCCTTCGTCACCGGCCCGTCATACGGGGATTACGGGGAAGCGGCGATTGACGGAATCACCCGGCAATGCCTTCATGCCGGCAATGTTTTCGCGTGTGAGAAACTATTTCAAAGATGCCCGGCTGGCGCGCATGAGCGACGGCTCGCTGTGTCTGGTGCGCGACCTCGGACCGGTCAAAGGCGGCAAGGGCATGAAGCACCACGAACTGGTCATGCCCCTGAGCGTGCGCGGACTGATCAGCGCCGCGCGGCCGGTCGTTTCGACGACCGATTGGCGGGTGCCCTCGCGCGGGCTGGGCGCTAGTTAGCCGCCCCTTCCACGACCTCGACCATCGCCTCAACTGCCGCCGCTTGTTCGAGCCCGGCCTGCTGCACCAGCGTCCGCCAGGTGTGAAAGCTGAGTGCGAGATGCAGTAGCGCGCGCTGCTTGGCGTTGAGCGTCTCGCCCAGCAACTCGTGCCAGCCTTTGACGACGGGCGCGGCACGCGTCCTCTGAATTTCCTGCACCATCGGATGGCGCTCGACGTCGCGCATGACGTTGCTCAGCAGCGAGGCGTTGCGTCCATACCAGCCGTAGATGGCGCCAATGGCAGTGGCAAGCCGCTCGGCCTGGCCGTTAATTCCGCGCCAGGCATCGGCCGTCGGGATCGGATCACGCTCGTGCGCCAGCCCTGAGCAGGCCGTGAAGATGCTGCGCTCGTCCGGGAAGTGCGCATAGAGCGTGTGGCGCTGCACCCCGGCCTTCTCGGCGATCATGCTCAAGGTGGTCGCCGCCGGGCCGATGGTCGAGTGCAGGTCGACCGCCGCCTCAACGATGCGCTGGCGGGTCTCCGCCTGCTGTTCGGCCCGCTTTTTCAGGGTGTAGGAGCGTGTTTTTTTCATTGCACATCCTTGTGCACTCATATTGACAGAGGTGCGATTATTCGATACACACACATGTATAGCGAAATTATACGGCTGTCCATCGCGGATCGCCGCAACCCTGGGAGAACAGACATGCAGACCAAAATCGACGAAATCGCCGACGGCATTTACCGCCTCTCGACCTTCGTGCCGGAGATCGCGCCGCCGGCCGGATTTGCCTTCAATCAGTTTCTCGTCCTCGGCGACGAGCCGCTGATGTTCCATACCGGCCTGCGCAAGATGTTTCCGCTCAACCGCGACGCGCTCGCCCGCATCATACCGCCGGAGAAACTGCGTTGGATCGCGTTCGGCCATTACGAGGCCGACGAATGCGGCGCGATGAACGAGTGGCTGGCGGTAGCGCCGAACGCGCAGGTCGCCCACGGCCAGACCGGCGTGATGGTGTCGCTCAACGACATGGCCGACCGCACGCCGCGCATCCTCGCCAATGGCGAGACGATCGATCTCGGCGGCGGCAAGCGGGTGCGTTACATCGACACCCCGCATACGCCGCACGGCTGGGACGCCGGCGTGATGTACGAGGAATCGACCGGCACCTTATTGTCAGGCGACCTGTTCACGCAGCTCGGCGACAACCCTGCCCTCATTCACGGTGGCGACATCGTCGGACCGGCGATGGCGGCGGAAAACCTGTTCAAGTATTCCGCGCTCAATCCGGACATGGGATCGACGATCCGCAACCTCGCCAAGCTGGCGCCGAAGACGCTCGCCCTCATGCACGGACCGTCCTTTGCCGGCGATGGCGCCGCCGCGCTCACCGCGCTGGCGTCCGAGTATGACCGGCTGACCGCAAGCCACCGCGCCATGCTGGCGGAGGCGGCCTGACCATGACGACAAGTGTTTACGACATCGGCCTTGCACCCGGCGCGGCCGACAAAGCCGAAGGGCAACGCTGCGGCGCGCGGATCGCGGCGTGGATGCGAAGACTCGCGGAAGCCGAACGAGCCCGCCGCGAGCTGACCGCAATGTCCGACGTCGAGCTGAAGGATGTCGGCCTCACCCGCGGCCAGATCGGCACGGTCCTCCACGAAAATTACCGGCGATAACCGCCGTACTCCAGACGACCAAAGCAATACGCGGCGGCCTCGGCCGCCGTCCCTGGAACCCCTCACACCCGCTCAGGAGAAAGGCAATGTCTCGCAAGTTCATCATTCTCGCGGCGTCCGCGCTCGTCATTGTGACCGCAACGGCGGCGCTGGCGCATCTGCTCATTCCCAATGAGGCGAGCCGCATCGACGCCTCATCGTCGCCGCGGCCGGGCGAGCCGAGTCTCGCCGATATCCGCCGTGTCACCGAGAAGTACCGCGACATCAAGGTGGCGCTCGCCGAAGGCTTTATCCGCGATCCCGCCAATATGTGCGAAACCGCCGACATGATGGGCCTGCCGGCGGAAAGAGGCGCGATGGGCATTCATTACGTCCGGCTGGACCTGCTCGGCATCACCAGCCCGCCGAACCCACGGGTCGATGGCACCAGCACGCACACCGATTTTCTCAAGCCCGCCATCCTGCTGTACGAACCGCAGGCCGACGGCTCGCTCGAACTGATCGGCGTCGAGAACCTGGTGTTCGCGAAATCCTGGGAGGCCGCGGACAACGATACGCCGCCGTCGTTTCACGGCGTCGCCTACGACACCATGATGGACAATCCCGCCACGGCGATCGACGAGGCTCACAATTTCGAGCCGCACCACGACCGGCACGTCTGGCTGTACCGAGAGAATCCGAATGGCGTGTTCGCGCCCTTCAACCCGCGCGTGACCTGCAAGCACCACAAGGGCCATGGCGCACACCAGCACCATGCCGGGAAGCACTGAGTACGCGGCGCGGTGGACGACGCATTAAAAACTAGAATGGCTTAAAGAAGTTCTCGCGCCGCTCAGCGCGAGAACTTCTTGTACTTCAGCCGATGCGGAATGATGCTGTCCTGGCCGAGCCGGCGCATCTTGTCCTTCTCGTAATCCTGGAAGTTGCCTTCGAACCATTCGACATAGCTATCGCAATCTGGCCTGCACCCGGTTTCGAAGACACCAAGTTAGGTGTTTTAATGGAACCGGAGGTGCGTCATGGAACGTCGGAAGTTTACACGGGAGTTCAAGCTT